>CBDFHU010000013.1:0-84275 GCA_965247375.1 Arsenicibacter sp. | reverse complement strand
GTCCTGCCTCGGATGTTTTTTTTACCAATGATTACCTGTCTGACGACCTGATGTATATCAACAACCAGGACGGGACGTTTACAGACCAGCGGCAGACATATCTGAAACATACCAGTAACTCGGCAATGGGCAACGATGTGGCTGATATTAATAACGACGGTCTGGCAGATATTGTGGCCGTCGATATGCTTCCGCGCGACAATTACCGCAAGAAAATGCTGATGGGCCCCAGCAACTATCAGGTTTACCTGAACAACGAAGAATATAACTTTGGTTATCAGTATGTACGCAATTCGCTGCAACTCAATATGGGTAACCGCCCGGCACAAGGCAAGGAGAAAAAAGGTGCCCCGGTTTTCAGCGAAATCAGTTTGTTTTCCGACGTAGCCGAAACCGACTGGAGCTGGTCTCCCCTCCTGATTGATTTTGACCACGACGGTAACCGGGATCTGGTAGTTACGAATGGTTTCCCGAAAGACATTACCGACCGCGACTTTATTTCATTCCGGGCAAACAGTTCGTCAGTATCTACCAAAGAATACATGCTGTCGCAGATTCCGGTGGTGAAAATCAGCAATTATGCCTTTAAAAATAACGGCGATCTGACCTTTAGCGACGTGACGGAGAAATGGGGCTTAAAGCAGCCATCGTTCTCAAACGGAGCGGCTTACGGTGATCTCGACAACGACGGTGACCTGGATTATGTCGTAAACAATATCAACGATTCAGCCTTTGTTTACCGCAACAACCTGGTCGAACGCAAACCGGATAATGCCAATTACCTGCGCCTGAAGTTTGTCGGTCCGGCTCAAAACCGCATGGGCTTAGGCGCGATTGTGGAGCTTTATTACCACGACCCTAAAACCAATGAGGCCCGTAAGCAGGTTTATGAACACAGCCCGTATCGCGGCTATCTGTCGACAGTTGAACCATCTGCCCATTTTGGTTTAGGAAATGTGCAGACCATCGACGAAGTCCGGATTATCTGGCCGACCGGAAACGGTGAGGTAAAACAAACGCTCCGGAACGTTAAAGTGAATCAGATTCTGACCGCTAACAGCAAGGATGCGACCGAAAAGGTAGTACCGGAAGCTGATAGGCAGCCACTTTTCAGCGAAGTAACCGATTCCCTTGGCATCAATTTCACCCATCAGGAGCCGGAGTATATCGACTATAACGTACAAAAACTCTTACCCCATAAGTTATCTCAGTTTGCGCCGGCAGTTGCGGTCGGCGATGTCAATGGCGACGGCCTGGACGACTTCTTTGTCAGTGGCTCGCGCTTCCATCAGGGTACGTTTTTCCTCCAGGGCACTACCGGTAAGTTCACGCAGAAGCCTCTATACCCCCCTACAGTAAAAGCTCAATCCGGTGGAATGCAACCGATTACACAATCGGCGTTGCGGGACCCTTCGCCTAACCCTGAAAAGCAGTCTGAAGACATGGGAACCTTGCTGCTCGACGTCGACCGGGATGGTGATCTTGACCTGTACATTGCCAGCGGTGGCATAGAAGGCAATGCCGGCACAGACGTGTATATGGACCGGCTGTACCTCAATGACGGCAAAGGCAACTTTACACTGGCAGTCAATGCCCTGCCCCCGGTTTTCTCCAGTAAATCCTGTGTGAAAGCAACCGACATCGACCGCGATGGTGACCTTGACTTGTTTATTGGTGGCCGGGTTGAGCCTGATCACTATCCGCAACCGGTCTCCAGCCTGATTCTACGGAATGATTCAAAAGGCGGTCAGGTTAAATTTACTGACGTCACAGCCCGGATTGCGCCCAATCTCAAAGATATTGGTCTTGTCTGCGATGCACTCTGGACCGATGTGGACAACGACGGCTGGCAGGATTTACTCCTGGCCGGTGAGTGGATGCCGTTAACACTGTTGAAAAACCAGCAAGGTAAGCTTACTAAAGTAGACGATAAGATACTGGGCGCAAAGAAAGGCTGGTGGAACTCAATTGTCTCCGGTGATTTCGACCACGACGGAGATGTTGATTACATTGCCGGTAACCTGGGACTGAACGCGCGCATGCGGGCCAGTGACGCACAACCTGCCCGGATTTATGCCGCCGATTTTGATAATAATGGCTTTTATGACGCTATCCCAACCATCTATATACCGGATGAGGCGGGCAAAATGCAGGAATATACCTTCCATGGCCGTGAAGACCTGATCAAACAGATGATTTCCATGCGTGCCCGCTTTCCGTACTACAAGGATTTTACAACCGCGACAATTGACAAGTTACTGAAACCGGAAGAACGGGAGAAAGCACTGGTACTGGAAGCCAATTACTTCCAGTCGTCTTATCTCGAAAACAAAGGCGACGGCACATTTGTCATTAAACCGCTGCCGACACTGGCCCAGCTCGCACCGATCTTCGGTATGGTCGCAAGCGACGTTGACCGCGACGGGAATCTGGACGTGATACTGGTCGGCAATGACTACAGCGGCGAAGTACTGATGGGGCGGTATGACGCGTTAAACGGCTTATGGCTTAAGGGGGACGGCAAAGGCGGCTTTGCGCCGCAAGCAATGGCGACCAGCGGATTCTTTGTACCGGCCAATGCTAAAGGTCTGGCTCAGCTTACCGACGCCAAAGGCCATGAGCTGCTGATTGCGACACAAAACCGTGGCCGGCTGTGTGTTTTCAAGGATCAGAAACCGGCCCGCATCGTTAAACTCCAGCCAACAGACGCCTCAGCCCTGGTCACTTATGCTAACGGACAGAAGCAGAAAGTTGAGTTTCCGTACGGACAGTCGTTTATGTCACAGTCCGGCCGGATGATGGTTCTGACACCGACGGTGAAAACCATTGACGTAACAGATAGTCAGGGCAAAAAACGTCAGATACAGTAACCCGTTTCATAACCGGATTTATCCCTATGCTTAGGCTTATTCTCTTATTGAGTTGCCTGTTCAGCTGCCAGACAGCGGCTGATGTCGTATACACCGGCGAAAAGCTGAAAGGGATAAATCTGGTTGCCCCGCCCCGGAAACCGGAAACCAACAGTCTGACGGAGGTCAAACGCATCGGAGGCGAATGGATCGCCATCGTTCCGTATGGGTTTTGCCGGAAAGGCGAAGCCCGGTTTCATTATTTCGGTAACCGCAAAGAGCAGGGACGCGGCGGTCAGTGGTGGGGAGAAACTCCGGAAGGGGTCGCCGGCACCATCGGGCTGGCCCGCGAACAGGGCCTTAAGGTCATGCTGAAACCACATGTCTGGATGATGGGTGGCTCCCACCTTGATCTGTCCTTTGACAAAGAAGAAGACTGGCAGGCATTTGAAAACGATTACAGCCAGTATATTCTTGATTTTGCCCGAATGGCTGACTCACTGCATGTCGATCTCTATTGCATTACCACCGAACTGGACCGTTTTGCGACGGCACGGCCTCAGTTCTGGAAGCGTCTCATCGGCCAGGTACGGCAGCAGTATAAAGGGAAACTTACCTACGCGGCCAACTGGGACCGGTACGAAAAAATCCCGTTCTGGAACGATCTCGACTACGTTGGCGTAGATGCCTACTTCCCGCTTTCTGACGAAGCACAACCTACCGTTAAGCAGCTCGCTAAAGGCTGGAAACGTCATTTGAGCGATCTTTCCGGCTTTAGCCGCAAAACGCAGAAACCCATTCTGTTCACTGAATTCGGGTATAGGTCCTGCGCATTTTCTACAGAAAAACCCTGGGAGTCTGAATCAGCCTGTACACCCGATGAAACGATTCAGGCGAATGCCTACACCGCATTTCTGGAAAGTGTCTGGCCACAGCCCTGGTTTGCGGGCGGATTTGTCTGGAAATGGTTTATGCAGGATACGCACCGTGGCCGCGAACGCGATCAGTTCAGCCCGCAGGGCAAAGCAGCGTCAAAGGTGTTGCAGACAGGCTGGCAGGCAACTACACCAGTTCTTCCCGATAAGCGCTAGGCGTCTGCCCGGTCACCGCCTTAAAGGTTTTATTGAAGTGCGACAGGTTGTTGAAACCAACGGCAAAGCCCACATCAGCAACCGTCCGCGAGCTATGCAGCAACCGCTGCGCCTGATTTACCCGATATTCGTTCACAAACTCCGTAAAGGTCATCTGCGTGACTTTTTTAAAGTACCGGCAAAAGGCCGGTACTGTCAGACTGGCTACTTCTGCTACTTCTTCCAGGTTTATTACCTTGGTATAGTTGACCTCCACGTATTTATAAATCCGGTTGATGCGTTCCTGCTCGCGGGGACTCGGGTCGAACAAAATACCTTCAGCGTGCAGCGGTGTCACATCCGTTGTGGTAGCCAGATGCTGAAAAATAGCCAGCAGGCTCAGCATACGCTCAAATGGCGCTAATGTCGGTAATTCAATCAGCTTCGGCCCCAGCGTTTGCCGCGTTTCCGGACCGAAAGACAATCCCAGCTTTGCCCGCTCAAATAAACGCCGGATGGCCGCTATTTCAGGTCGTCCGAAAAATTCACCACCCAGAAAATCCTCCCGCAGCTGAACAACCACCTCCTCAAACTTATGCTCGACGCCGTAACTCAGGTTCAGATGCGGGATGTTCGGGCCGATGAACAGAAGCTGACCGTTTTCGTAAGTTGATATATGCTGACCGATGTGCTGTTTCCCGTTTCCGAACGGCAGGTAAACGATTTCATATTCAGGGTGGTAATGCCAGAATACCCAGCAGCTGTTCGGCTCCCTATGATGAACTGCCTTAAACGAACTGCCGATTTCAGGCTCTATTTTTTCAAATTGAAGACGCATAGTATTATTCCAGGATGTAATGCAAAATTGATTATATACTTTAAAATAACAATTCCATAATGCAAATATAGCACTACAAGAAGTAAATGCAGTATAAGCTGAATCACTAACAGGACAGTACCTTTGCGTCATGAATACGGTTACCTCAACCATGGGTTGGCGTGGCAATCGCTTTGTCCGCAACCTCCATACATTTACGTCATCGGCCAAAGCCCGTGCGGTTGGCCTTGTGTTTGCTACCGACAGCCTGCTTTTCGGAAGCTGGGTAAGTCATATACCATACGTAAAAGATAAGCTGCATCTGAGCGATGCCGGGCTGGGCCTGACGCTTTTCGGCCTGCCGGTCGGCTTACTGCTCATGAACCCGATGACCGGCTGGATTGTCGGCAAACTGGGTGAAGCCCGCTCGTGCTTCGTGGCTGTTCTGGCCCTGTGTTTCAGCATGCTGGTTCCGATTAATGCGCCGAACGCCGTCGTACTCACCTTTGGTCTGATCATGGTGGGTATGTGCAATGCCTTGATCAACGTGGCCATGAATACGGCAGCCACCAACGTCGAACGCGAAGAAAAGATTTCGATCATGTCAGCCTGCCACGGGATGTGGAGTCTGGGCGGCATGACGGGGTCAGGTCTGGCGGGTCTGGCCATTTCATTTCACATTCCGCCGCCGGCCCATATGCTGGTGTCGATTCTGTTTGTCGTGCTGATTACGTTTCTGATCCGGCCAACGCTGGTCAGTATTCCGGGACAGATTGTCGGGAGTTCCGGCTCGTCGTTTGTCAAACCTAATCTGGCGCTGATGATTATGATCCTCATCGGGCTGGCCGTTTCGATGGGCGAAGGGGTAGCCTTCGACTGGAGTGCGGTTTATCTGCGCGACAATGCACACGCAACCAAACAGATCGCGGCCCTTGGTTTTGCCAGTTTCTCACTGACCATGACCCTAGGCCGGTTTCTGGGCGACGCCATTATTCCGGTCATTGGCTCAAAGCGCATCCTGCTGCTTGGCGGTCTGGTAGCTGCAAGCGGTTTATTACTCGCTATTCTGTTGCCCTTCCCCGCAACGAGTCTGCTTGGCTTTGCCCTGTTGGGTGCCGGCTGCTCACTGGGAGCGCCAATTCTGTATGCAGCATCGATGCGAATCCCGGACATTTCGCCGGCAGCCGGTCTGGCTACGTTTGCTACCTACAGTTTTGTAGGCTTCCTTGCCGGTCCGCCGGTCATTGGTTTTGTTTCTGAATCATACGGGCTGGTCTACGGCCTTGGTCTGGTAGCTTTGATGCTGCTGGTCGCCGCTGCCCTCTCGCGCAAAGTAACCCTTCACGAATAACCTCAGCTAAACATGAAAGCAGTCATTTTTGACATGGATGGTGTCATTGCCGATACCAATCCGCATCACCAGATTGCCTGGCGGAAATATTACGAACGCTACGGCAAATCGCTGACCGACGACGAATTTGTCGAGTACATTTCCGGTAAGCATAACAATCATATTATTGCTCACCTGTTCGACGGCAAACCGCTTACAACTGAAGAGTCACGGCAGCTGGCTTATGAAAAGGAAGCGCTGTTCCGCGAGTTATACAAGGATGCTGTCCAGCCGGTTGCCGGTCTGGAAGCGTTTCTGAAAAGCCTGAAAGCCGCCGGTATAAAAACAGCCGTCGCGACCTCGGCACCGGTTGAAAATCTTGATTTTGTGATTGACGCCCTTGGCTTCCAGCCCTATTTCGACGCTTTGCTGAACGAAGGACTGGTTATCAACCCCAAGCCTGATCCGGAAATTTACCTGAAGGCGATGGACATGCTCGGGGTAACTCCTGCTGACAGTGTAGTTTTTGAAGATTCTCTGACCGGCATTAAAGCAGGTACATCTTCGGGAGCTCGGGTGGTCGGGGTTGCTACAACCGAACCAGAAGCAGTCCTGCGTCCGCTGGTTAATGATGTTATCCGTGATTTTACCGAAATGTCGGTTGACCGGCTACAGGCTTTATTCCCGGAAATCGTTTTTTAGCTTTTTTAACAGCCTACTAATGCCCCGGCAAGCCGATAAACTGTAAATTCGCTCTTCATGCGGTATTTACAGATTTTGATTCTCTTGTTGCCGGGGCTTTTTGGCTCCATAGAATCGGGCTACGCTCAGGGCAAATATGTGATTGGGACAGTCATTGACCGGAACGACAGCAAAGGTGTCGATAAGGGTATGGTGACGAATAAACGGACGCGGCAACGGGTCCGGACCAATGCTGTCGGGCGTTTTTTTATTACCGCACTCACTGGTGATTCCCTGATTTTCACCCATCAGGCCTATGGCAGCGTAGGTATTAAATGGGACGGCACCGATAATCCGGTCATTAATGCACGCCCGCTTCCCAAACTTCCGGACCGCGTTTATGAGCTCAAGGAAGTAACGATTACGGCCAAACGATACGAAGAAGTGAAGCGTGAAATCCAGCAGGAGCTGACGGCTCCGGTGGCCTCGCGCAAAGTAACCGGTGAACAGGCTTTTGACCGTGTTGCCGATGGGGCCGGAATTACCTTACTCTACGAATTATTCAGTAAACGGGCCAAAGGCGAGCGCAAGGCCGCTGCCCTGATGCAGGAGTATAAGCGTCACAAACTGGCCATGGAGCGTTTGCGGTTACTCATTGAACAGGCAACCAGCATCACAGCCGCCGAAACCGACGCTTTTATTGAATTTTGTGATTTGAACGATGAGTACCTGTTGGTGGCCGAAGATTACGATCTGATTGTTACCCTGCAAAACCGGGAGCGTTTATACAGGGTCGGCTACCGCAATCTGCCGTCGCGCTCACGGATTAAAGCCGACCCCGAAACGAATTAAAGTACCACCACCGGATCACCCACGCGGATTGTCCCGCTCTGAAGCACGCGTGCGGTCAGTCCGCCATGTCCCCGAACCGCATTATAGCCTCCCGGCCCCAGATTCTGCTCCATACGGGAACACGGATGACAGGCACCCGTTATCTGTAAAATCACGTCGGCTCCGATCTGAATTTTATGATCTTTCAGGGCCAGTAAATTCAGGCCGGACACCATGATGTTCCGGCGCAGCAGGTCCGGCGTTACGGTATCCATATTGACGTATGACGCGATAACGGGCAGGTGCTCCGACTGGATCAGCGTCACATGGCGTTTACCGCTTGTACCACTGTAGTGATCGCCGAGAATACCTTTTTCAGTCGTCACCTCTACGGCGTCCATTTCGCGGATTTCGCCGCGGCGGACCGGCCGGATACCAATCCAGTCAATACGCCCGGGATGGGCAAAATGCTCGAAAAGCTCTTTAAGCTGTGTTTGCATTAATCAGAAAATCAGACAATAATTACGGTTACGCAGTATTAATAGTCTACTAACCGAATCAACTTGCTGACAGTTCCACCCACACACCGGCATGGTCAGAATGGACGGCATCACGGAAGTGCCCTGCCCCGATAATCCGGTACTTGATTATATCACTTACCGAGATGTAGTCGATCCGCCAGCCTTTGTTATTGGCACGTGCTCCGGCACGGTAGCTCCACCAGCTGTATTCAACCGCATCCGGATGCATCAGCCGGAAACTATCGGTAAATCCGGATGTAAACCACTTCGTCATCCACGCCCGTTCTTCGGGCAGGAAGCCGGTCGTATTTTTATTCCGGACAGGGTCATGGATGTCTTTTTCGGTATGGGCGATATTATAGTCTCCTACAATAATCAGGTTTGGCCGTTCGGCTTTCAGCGCCTGTACATAGTCATAAAACTCATCCAGAAACTGCATTTTAACGTCCTGACGCAGATCGCCGCTGGTTCCCGACGGGAAATAGCAGTTTAAGACGGTAATGTCGCCAAAGTCCGTACGCAGAATCCGGCCTTCGCAATCATAATGGGGTAAGCCGCAGCCTAAAACAGCCTGCTCCGGTTTTTCGCGCGAAAACGTCGCCACGCCCGAGTATCCTTTTTTCTCGGCCGCATGCCAGTGATAGCCATAGCCAAGGTCCTCAAACGGCTTCAGATCGACCACATCGTGCGTCGCTTTAACTTCCTGGAAACAGAGGACATCAAAATTATGGACACCCAGCCAGTCCACGAGCCCTTTGCTCATGGCTGACCGGATGCCGTTCAGATTATACGTAAGCAGTTTCATTCCTATACTTCCCGGGCAACCATCTCATTGGCAGCCGGAACGGATTTATTGCGGTCGGTGAACAGAAAAATAAACAGCAGCAACACAAAGACGGTGATACCAGCCGGCACCAGCCAAACGGATGTCCAGTTTTTCGTACCGTCAGCGGCGGTATACATGTCGAGGATAATCCCCGACAGTTTTGATCCGATACCCATGCCTATACCATAGGTAGCAATGGTAATAAGCCCCTGTGCCGACGATTTGATCTTATCACCGGCCTTATTATCGGTATAAATCTGGCCCGTCACGAAGAAAAAGTCATAACAGACCCCATGCAGCAGAATGGCAATGTACAGCATCCACTCACTCGTTGACGCATCGCCATATCCGAACAGGAGGAAACGTGCAATCCAGGCCACCAGCCCGACGATCAGCATTTTCTTTACGCCAAGGCGTGTAAACGCGAACGGGATCAGCAACATAAAAATTACCTCCGATGCCTGCCCCAGCGACATTTTGTTTTCCACATTGGTCATGCCCGAATCCGTCAGCGACGGGTTGGCCATCGCGTAGTAAAACGACAACGGAATACAGATCAGAACCGACGACAGGAAGAAGATAGCAAATGAGCGGTCTTTAAAAAGTTTGAAGGCATCCAGACCCAGAATCTGCGAAACCGATGCACTTTCGGTTTGTTTCGGCGGTGTGTTCGGCAGGAAGAACGAGAATACACCCAAAACGGCTGATGCGTACATGGCCAGTTCAAAAATTTGTGCTTTGTCACCGAAACCATAGTAGCCGACAATGTTCGTTACCAGAATCCAGGCAATTGTACCCATCACGCGGATGCCCGGAAACTCTTTTTCGGGACTGACCATCTGCTGCATGGCAATTGAATTTGACAGGGCCAGCAACGGCGCAAAGGTGATGCAATAGGCAAGAATCAGGTAAAAGAATGTATCAGGGTTGTTTTCTTTCATCAGGAAATAGAGGATCCCAGCGCCCGCCAGACACAGGACACCCATTACCCGCTGAGCAGCAAAATAGCGGTCGGCGATCATTCCCATGAAAAACGGAGCAATGATCATCGCCAGTGAGAAAGCCGTATAGGCATTACCGACCTGATCGCCGGTTGCATTGAGTTGTGTCAGGAGGTATTTACTCATCTGGCCATACCAGGCTCCCCACATGAAGAACATCAGGAACATCATGAGGGAAAGTTGAACGCGGGTTACTAGTTTCATCAGGAAAGTTAATTTTTTGCAATGAAAGGCGTAAATTAGATAATATTACTGATTGACCAATGCAAGTACACCAAACCATTTATAAGGTATAAATAGAGGTTAATCCTTTCCGGGAACCGTCCAAAAAATATCGGGAGGTCCGGGCCGTTGAAAAATAAAAAGCGGTATTCATAAAGTGGGGTTTTGTTGCTAACTTAATCCGCACAATTTTTGTGGTTGGTTTTTGCATGCGCATGAAAGGTGTTTTGGTTAGCTTAAGTCTATGGCTGTTTTGTACGGGTGTCTCTGCGCAAACGGTACAGTGGGCGAGTCGTGTTATCGGTGTTTCATCGGAAGGGAAAGGCGAAGTGTATGGCCAGCAATACAAGGCTTCACAGGCGCTTGGCCGGCCCAGCAAACTGCCTCAGACCGGTGAATCGGTTTGCGCGTGGTCACCGCTCTATCCGGATAGTCCGAATGAAGAATGGATTCACGTAGGTTTTGATAAACCTATGAATGCCAGGCAGATCATCATTGCCGAAAACGTAAACCCGGGCGCTGTTATCCGGGTGATTGCCTATGACGCCAAAGGGACCGAACATCCGGTTTACCAGGCCAATGCTGCTGCCCGCGCTGAGCCTGCGCTCTACGTGATGCTCAAGGATACCGCCCTGAGCATTGCCCAGGTAAAAGTCTATCTGAACACCGGCGCCCTGAAAGGTCCGAATCAGATTGATGCCATCGGCCTTTCCAATGCAGCCACTCCGCTGCCGATTGAAGTCAACGTCTCAAAAGGCACGCCAAAAGATTTACAGAAAGAAAATTTAGGCAAAACCATCAATACCACGGGACAGGAAGTTGCCCCCGTAATCGCCCCCGATGGCAAAACGCTCTATTTTACCCGTAACTTCAACAAGAATAACATCGGCAGTCCCAACAAGCAGGATGTCTGGTTTTCGAATCTGGAGTCTGGCGGTGTCTGGAGCGAGGCCGTTAACATTGGCGGGCCGATCAATAATGACGGCGACAATGCCATTAGCGGTATGTCGACCGACGGACGTACCATTTACCTGATCAACGTCTATAAACCCGAAGGCGGGCTGGCGTTCGGTATTTCCAAATCAACGCATACGAAAGCAGGCTGGTCGTTTCCGGTCGAATGCCGGATCACTAACAATTACAACCTGCACAAAGACAACCAGCTGGAATTCACCGTTTCGCCTGACGGCAAAACTATGATTCTGGCCGTTCAGCGGAAAGATACCGAGGGCAACCGCGATCTGTATGTATCGTTCCTGCAAAGTAACCGTAACTGGACGGAGCCGAAAACGCTTGGTGCCACGGTCAATACCGCTGATTTTGAAAGCTCTCCCTTCCTGGCTGCCGACGGCCGTACATTGTATTTTACCTCAGGCGGACTCCCCGGCTTTGGCAAAGGCGACATTTTCGTTACCCGCCGTCAGGACGATACCTGGACCAACTGGTCGACTCCGGAGAATCTGGGGCCTTCGATTAATACCCCTGAGTGGGACGGTTATTTCACCATTCCGGCATCCGGCGACTTCGCGTATCTGAGTTCCCGGGCCAATTCACTGGGCGAAGATGATATTTTCCGCTTGAAGCTGTTTCCGGCCATCAAACCCGATCCGGTAGCCATTATTTCGGGGCAGGTGCTCGATGCACAAAGTAAGAAACCGGTCTCATCAGAGGTTGCTACGGGCCTGTTACAGGATAAGAATAAGGAAATCACCAAAGTGGAGTATGACCCTGAAACGGGTGAATACAAAATGATTGTCCCCACGCAAAGCGCCTATAATCTGACAGCGACCAAGGAAGGCTATTTCCCGGCTAGTGAAACGCTGGATCTCAGTAAAGACAAGCGGTTCCGCGACATCAAACGCAATCTGTACATGATTCCGATTCAGCCCGGCCAGAAAATTGTCATGCGGGAGGTGCTGTTCGAGCAGAGCAAGTTTGACCTCCTGGAAGGGGCCAATGTTGAGCTCGACCGTATCGTGGATATGATGAACAAGTATGCCGACATGGAGATTCTGATTGAAGGTCATACGGATAATCAGGGCGAATGGGCACCCAACATGAAACTCGCCGAAGACCGGGTACGGGTCGTGAAAGACTATCTGATCAGCAAAGGGATTACCGAAAAACGGATTCAGACAAAGGCCTGGGGACCCAGTAAACCGATTGCCAGCAACGAAACGGAAGAAAAACGTCGCCTGAACCGTCGTGTCGAGTTCACGATTATGAAAATGTAGTACCTTTGCCCAAAGCCCCGAATTTCCCGTCAAACCAGCCATCCGTTGGTCAAAGCTGCTTTCCGTAGCCTAAGAGGTTACGGCCGGATTTGGCTTACGGCAAGGTATCTGGTATTTTTGCCACCCAATACTTTTCGCATGTTCAGCTTAACGAAACAAAACGTTCTCATCGTTTTGAGTGGCATTGTGCTGCTCGCCTTTTTTTTACGACTTCACAATGCCGGCAAATATGGCATTTACTTCGACGAAAAATCAACGCTGCTGATCAGCCAGGGCGTCTGTCTGGAAGGCGCCAATCAGAAGGACGTTTTTACTAAGAAATACTTCACCCCACAGGAGTTCTGGTCACCCAAAACCATCGCCGATTTTGTGGAAGCCAACATTCGCGGCGACATTGGTAACAGCCCTTCCTATTATGCCGTTTTGTGGGCGTGGATGGAAGTATTCGGTCTGAGCGATCTTTCCATGCGGCTGCCGTCGGTATTATTCAGCACCTTTACCATATTGCTGCTCTTCGTTTTTGTGCGGAGGCATTTTAAGTCTGATAGTCTGGCACTTGTCAGCAGCGGGCTGGCAGCCATCGAGCCTTTTTTTGTGGCATACAGCCAGATGGCCCGCAACTACTCGATGTCGTTCTTTCTGACCTTGCTGGCCACGCATCTGTTTCTGCTGATCATGGAACGGGTAAAGCAGTCACCACAGCAAAAACCCGTTGGCCTGTACCTTGGCTACGGGCTGGTTTTCGCGTTGTCGGTCCTCTCCCATTACCTGACCGTAACAGTATTTCTCTGTCATGGCATTTACGCCCTCTTTTACTTACGAAACCGGAATGCGTGGTTCACCCTCGCTGCAACCGCCGTTATCGGGTTAGGTCTGGTTTCACTCTGGTTTATTTTCGGCGGCGGGAAGTATACCTTCCAGACACTGGCCTATCAGGCGAAGTTCTATAAAAACATTGCTGAAACGAACCCGCTGGGATCACCATTCGGTATGATTTTACCAGCCACAATCCCGAACATTGCCAAACGGGCCATCCCGATTTTTGCCGATCTGTTTATTTTCACAAACGGGTTGGGCGGGGCACTGATCGGCCTGCGAAACTCGGCCCTGGCCCTGCTGTTGGGCGGCGCGTTTACGTTTTTACTGCACCGGTCTCTGACTTCACGCTCCGACAATCAGCCGGTCTGGCTTCAGTTGGTTCCGGCGCTGATTCTGTTGGCCGGCCTGCCGGTTTATTCGGTTGTGCCGCTGCGGTTTCTGGTTTTATCCGCTGCTGTGCCGGTCATCTACCTGATTGTTTTTTATGTACTGACAAAAACGGATGATCAACAGAAAAGACTGGTATTCCTGTTGTTGATGCTGGCGTTTGTGCCGACGTGCTTCCTTCTGTTTATGTCGTGGCGTTCAGGCCATACGTTCGGGATTACCCAGCGCTATTCAGGATTTTCGTTCCCATACGTCTGTATTCTGATTGCGATGGGATTAAAGCAATTAGTGAGGCTGCCACGTGGTTTCAGTCTTCCGGTTACAGCGGTGCTGGTGCTACAGCTTTACTTTGTGATTCAGCTGCTGGGACACATTTATGCGGGCGAAGAAGGGAAATACACTTATTTCGAAAAGCCACGGATTGAGAATCCGTACTGGTATTCGGCCAAACAGCTTGAACGGCAATATGCGCAGGGGGATACGATCCTGTATCCCAACATGAAGCGGATAATTTACGACGAAAAAATCGACAAAACTTATTCGCCCGTCGCTTTGTTAGATGCCCAACTGGTGAATGTGTATTTACCGGAAAACGCTACCTATATCCAGCGGGTTGATCCTGATGAACGGGACAAAATTGTGTTGGTAAAAGGTAATACAGGCCAGAAAATCACTATTTTTGACCTGAAGAACGTCCGATATTAACAGCCGGGCGGCATCACCGCTACGGCTGATTTCTAATTCTACCAACGGGAAACCACTACTACTTTGGTAACAGAAGCGATCGATACAAAAACTCTTTGCGGCCAGCTGCGGCTCAAAGTACTTGATTTATATAATCAGGCGCACGCCGGTCATATTGGCTGTTCTCTCAGCTGCATTGACATCATAGCGGCCTCGCTGGTGCTCCGTAAGCGCGATCAGGATACGTTTATTCTGTCAAAAGGCCATGCGGCAGCCGCTTTATACGCCAGTCTGCATCATCTTGGGGAATTAACGGACGACGACCTCGCTTCCTATTACCACAACGGGACGACTCTACCCGCGCACCCTGCTCCCAATAAGCACAAAGGTATTCCGTTTGCGACCGGCTCGCTGGGCCACGGATTGCCGATCGGTACGGGCATTGCCAAGGCTAACAAGCTTACGGGAGAAAACGGCACGGTTTTCGTACTGATGTCGGATGGGGAGACCAATGAAGGTACAACCTGGGAGGCCGCCCATTTTGCGATCCAGAACCGGCTGGATAATTTGATTATTCTGATCGATAAAAACGGGTTACAGGGATTTGGCTATACACAGGAAGTACTGGGCGACACCGCTGATCCGGTAAAATGGAGAGCAATTGGTTTCGACGTTGTAGAAGCCGACGGACACGACGTTCAGTCGCTGACCAGTGCCATTGACGAGGTAAGTGCCCGTCAGAACGGGATTCCGAAAGTAATCATTGCCCATACCATTAAGGGCAAAGGTGTTTCGTACATGGAAGACCGCCTGGAATGGCACTATCTGCCAATGTCACCGGATCAGTACGCTCAGGCGATAGACGATGTAAAATCGCGCTACTTCTGATCTGATTTAACAAATACGCAGGACCATTTGCTCATAAATGGTCCTGTTCTTTTGCCTGCCAATATGCAGATCGATCTGAGCCTCTTCTGCGTCGGTTGATCCGTGTTTTTATGAGGTTATCGGCGCATTCAGGGCAATCGGGAAGCCGTTAGCCGATATTCGGCAAGTACAAACGCTTATTCTGACAAGTCAACAGGAAAAGCTGAAACAGATTGCTCCACCCGTGCCACTCCCTCTAAAGTCCAATTTTTTAATAATACTTACGGGCAATTCTTGTAATATTGCGTCCTGAATGACCAATTCAACTGCTGGTTTGCTACACGACGCTATCCTCAAATTAAACGGCCCTGTTTTTGTGTTCGGGGCCAGCGGCTTTATCGGAGCCAATCTTTTCGAACAATTATTTAAAGCTCGCCAACAGGCCGGTCAGGCTGATGTTTATGCGCTCACGCATGACGCAACCAAAGCCTGGCGGCTCAAATTACTGGATGTACCGGCGGAAAATATCGTCCACTGTGACATTACCTCCATCAATTCAGTAAAAGAAACGTTTGACCGCTATAAGCCGAAAACCATTTTCAATCTGGCCGCTTACGGCGCATACTCAAAACAGAAAAACGTTTCGCTTACCTACGAAACCAATGTCATCGGAACGGTAAATATTCTGGAAAACTGCACACCCGACATGGTATATATCCATGCCGGCAGCAGCTCAGAATATGGGTTTAACTGCACAGCCCCGAAAGAAACTGATCCGGTTCAGCCCAATAGCCATTATGCCGTGTCAAAAGTATCGGGCGCCTATGTGCTCGAATACTACGCGAAACTGCATAACCTGAACACCCTCAATTTACGGTTATATTCCATTTACGGGGGCTGGGAAGAGCCCGACCGGCTGATTCCCAGACTGGTCGAAGAAGCGAACCAGGGCAAACTACCGCCACTGGTATCTCCCGACATCAGCCGCGATTTTGTGTTTATTGATGACTGTGTCTATGCATTCGTACAGGCGGCTTTACACGTCAAGTCCGGTATTTCGGGCCGTTCCTATAACATCGCCACCGGAAAGAAAACGACGATGCGCGATCTGGTTGAAGTGACCCGTGAGGCGTTTTCCATCAAAACGGAGCCGGTTTGGGGTAGTATGAATAACCGCAACTGGGACCTTGCCGAATGGTACGGTGATCCGGCAGCGGCCGAAACGGACCTGAACTGGAAAGCTACCACCAGTCTGGCGGATGGCTTGCTGAAAACTGCGGCCTGGCAGAAAGCCAGTAACTACGAAGACCGCGTTTTACCGGCGTTCAAAACGCCTTCGCTCAATCCGGTTATTACCCCGATTATTGCCTGTTACAAAGATGCGCAGGCCATTCCGTTCATGTATGAGCGGCTCGTAAAGACGTTCAACGACATGAAGGTCCGGTATGAGATTATCTTTGTAAACGACAATTCGCCCGATAATACCGACGAGGTTCTTGAACAAATCTGCGCCAAAGACCCGAATGTGATCGCCATTAAACATTCCCGTAACTTCGGATCGCAGTCGGCCTTCCTGAGTGGCATGGAAATCTCGACCGGCGACATGGTTGTGCTCATGGACGGGGATTTACAGGACCCACCGGAAGTGATTCCGCAGCTGTATACAAAATGGCAGGAAGGCTACGATGTCGTTTACGGTGTCCGCGTGCAGCGGGAAATGAAGCCGTGGCTGCATTTCTTTTACAAGACCTTTTACCGGATATTCAAGAACCTTTCGTACATCAACATACCAACCGACGCCGGCGACTTCTCGATTATTGACCGCAAAGTAGTGCGGGAACTGGTTAACCTGCCCGAAACCGAACAATTCCTGCGCGGGTTACGCGCCTGGGTAGGTTTCAAACAGATCGGTGTGAATTACGTCCGGCCGGAGCGCCTGTTCGGCGTTTCGACCAATAACTGGCGGAAAAACATTGCCTGGGCCCGTAAAGCTATTTTCTCGTTCAGCTTTGTTCCGCTCGAACTGATGGTCTACAGTGGCTTTGCCCTGACCGGTCTGTCAATTCTGGGTATTCTCTGGCAGATTCTCGCTAAGTTTATCTTCTATCCGGAAACACCGGCCGGCCTCTCAACGGTTATTATTCTGGTAACGTTCTTCGGCGGAATTAACCTGCTGGGTATTTCGTTCCTCGGTGAATACATCAGTAAAATCTTTGAAGAGACCAAGAAGCGGCCGAAGTTTATCCGTACACGCGTGCAGAAAGGCATTAAGGTGTACAAAACGGCTGCCGAAATCAGTACATTGATTGAGCATAGGAAATCTAAATAGCCGGACGGTAGCTGCCTGTCGCGAGACAACAGCCCATCTGCGCAATTGACTCGAATTATGAGAAAAGAATTTTCTGCCGCTATGGAACGCCTCGCCCGTGAAGACGAAAAAATCGTTTTCATCACGGGAGACCTTGGCTACAGCGCACTGGAAAACTTACAGTCCACTATGGGTCCGCGTTTTATTAACGCAGGCGTGGCTGAGCAAAATATGGTAGGCGTAGCCGCCGGTATGGCCTACAAAGGATATAAAGTCTTTGTTTACAGTATTGCCCCGTTTGCCGTTTACCGGTGTCTGGAGCAGTTCCGGAACGATGTCTGCCTGCATAACATGCCTGTATTCATTGTCGGTAACGGCGGCGGGTACGGCTATGGTATTATGGGCTCGTCTCACCATGCGATTGAAGATCTGGCCTGCCTGAGCAGCCTGCAAAACGTCAATACCTACATCCCGGCTTTTGCCGATGAGGTTGAGCCGATGCTGGAACAGATTGTGGCCGAAGCACGTCCGGCATATCTGCGGTTAGGAGCCGGTCCGGGTACACCCGAAGGGGCACAACGACTGGGCACATTCAAACACATCGTTAAAAGCGACGCCTCACAGGGAACGATTGTTGCCCTTGGTCCGGTGGCGGCCAATGCCCTGAAAGCACTCGCTAATCAGGAACTGGCCGGCCGGTTTGACGTCTACACCGCCACAAACCTGCCTCTTTCCCTGCCTGAGGAACAAGCGGGCAGCTGGAGCGGTAAGCCTATGCTGGTCGTAGAAGAACATGTTTCCATCGGCGGGCTGGCTCAGCAACTGTCGGTGAAACTGCTCGAAAAAGGCATTACCCCAAGCAAGTTTGTCAGCTTATCGGCTCAGGGCTATCCGGATGGCTTATACGGGAATCAGCAGTATCACCAGCAGCAATCCGGGCTGGATGCCGCTACTATTGCCCGGCAGTTAGCCAATTTTCTGAACTAATTATCGTAAGGCCCTTTCCTGCCGGAAGGGGCCTAAAACCTTGTACTCTTGGCCCGTTCACGACCGCTAGAGCTGGTTTTAGCAGGGTTGCTAACGGCTCTCCCGATTGCTGTTTTCTGGTATGTCTGGGCGCAGCATGCGCTTAATATCCCCAAATGGGATGACCATGCCCTAAAGTTTTTTCTCTCTGAGCTCGATACCACCACCGGCCTTGCCGATAAAGTTTTACTTTTTTTCAGTCAGCATAACGAGCACCGGATTGTATATGACCGGTTCATTACCTGGCTTGATTTTACGCTGGCCGGTAAACTTGATTTCCGCACACTGATGCTTATCGGCAACCTCAGCCTGCTTGGTCTGGTCGGGGTATTTGCCGCGATTCTGAAAAAACAAGCGGACACAAGCCGGACCACCGGCTTATTATTTCTACCTCCGGTAGCGTTTCTGCTGTTCAACCTGTCTCAGTGGGAAAACATGTTCTGGGGCATGGCTGCTCTTCAGAACTTCACCGTTGTACTCTGGTTTTTCTGGTCAATCTACGCTCTATGCTATCAGCAATCGCTGGTGACGGCTGTTCTCATGGCTGTTCTGGCCACCATAACCAGCGGCAACGGTCTGTTAATCTGGCCCATCGGTACTGTGCTGCTGGCGCAGCAAATGCGCTGGAAGCAGGCTGGATACTGGCTGGGCATTGCCGTAATCTGCATCGGCTTGTACTTCCTCGGTTATGAAAAGCCGGTCGGCAATCCCGCAGCAAAGGCTGGCATAGCGGCTATTTTCAAAGGCTGGCTGGCCTTTAACGGGGCGGCCGGAGAAGCCCTGCCCCTTGGCGATGCTTTCAAAACTTCGCTCCTGCTTGGCGGGTTCGCCGTGTTACTGACTTTATTTCTGTTAGCGCAACTCGCCCGCAAATCCGTAAAGGCACCGTTCTCTCTCCGGAAGTCAGAGTTGCTGTTTATCGCAGCCACCTTTTTCTTACTCGGAACGGCAGCCATTGTCGTACGCGCACGGGCAGGATTTGGTCTGGAACTGCTGATTACCAGCCGGTACAAAATGTATTCGCTCATGCTCCTGGTTGTGTTGTACATCTATGGGGTCAGTCAAACCACTGGCTGGCAACAGAAAGCGGTCGGCTTGTCCGGGTTACTTTTCAGCGCAGTACTTTGCGGGTTATCCTATCCGGCTTTTCTGGACGAGACCATCTGGTGGCGGCAATGGATGACAACGAACCAATTCAACTGGACATACACCACTAATGAACCTGTCTCGAAAATTGACGCCACCACCGCCCGCTGGATCGATAATGCCCCGGCGTTCTACGACGCTTTTCTGAAGGAGTTATACCAACCTGCCGGGGGAACACCTGTACCGTTTGCTTCCCTGACCAGGGAAAATGAGCAGATTGCCATCCGCGATACGTCTTTTCAGAATCAGACGGGAAAAGATGCCAATACTTATGTGCTGTTGCGTTCGCCGAAACGCCTCTATCTGTATCAGACGACGCCGGCACTGAACACCGGCCGGAAAGCCCGCTTCGGAATCGCTCCGGTATTTGGCAAGGGATTTACAGCGCAGCTAGCCGAAGCCTATCTGGATACGGCGACCTATCAGGTTGAACGCCTGATCGTACTGCCGGACGGGCGCATTGAACGCCACCCGACCGGTCAATCAGTCAGAGCACAGGTCATTGTCAAAAAGGATATCGATAAGAACTGGTAACTCGTCTATGGTTAAAACGGATCTACTTTCGCGCCCCATGCAACGGCCTGTACCAGTCTGGCCACAAGTCATTTACGGTCTGTTGATGCTCGTTCCGGTAAGCATCCTGCTCTGGACAATCAGCCGGTATGCCGTCAACCTGCCTTACTGGGATGACTATCTGGTACAGGAACATTTGCTCAATCTGAAAGCAGGATCGCTGCGGCAGAAAATCAACCATTTATTCGACCAGCACTGGGAGCACCGCATTGTCTGGACCCGAATCATCTTTGCGGCTTATACAAAACTTACCGGATCGCTTAATTATGCGCATCTGCCGTTTATCGGCTTTGCCGGATTGCTGATCCTGCCGGGTATCTTAACAGCGGTTTTTAAACAGTTACGTCTGCCACTGGGGTATTTCCTGCCCGTACCATTTTTACTGTTTACCCTCCAGTCGCACGAAAATCTGATCTGGGGCATGGCCTCGATCCAGAACTTCTGGATTCTGGCGTTTGCAGCCGGAGCTTTTTTTGTACTGGCACAAAATACAGTTACCGGCCGGTTTCTGGCCCTGGGACTGGGCGTGATCGCTACCTTTACCAGCGGCAACGGCGCTCTTGTGCTGATTGCCGGTTTGCTGGTTCTCGCCTATCAGAAGCAGTGGCGGTTTATGCTGCTTTGGGGGCTGGTAACCGCAGGTTCACTGGCGGGCTACTTTGCAAACTACAATCGGGTTACGTTTTTCCCGTCGCCTTTCAACTACCCGTTTATCGACTGGATCAAGGCATTTTTTGTTTTCCTGGGCGCCTTTGCCGATCCGTATCCGTATTCAGGCTCAGCCGCACTGGGCTATGAAAACCCGCTGTGGCTGACTATGTTGTTAGGCGCCATTGTGGTGGGTTCAGCCCTGTATTTTCTGATACGATACCGCAAGACCTGGCAGCATAACCAACAAACACCCTTGTTGGCGTTTAGCCTTGGCTGCCTGTTGTTTCTACTGGCAACTACCGCCATAACGGTTTATTCCAGGGTTGGTTTCGCAGGGCCAGCCTACATGCTGCAGGGTCGCTATAAGATTTATTCGCCGTTTGCCCTGAGCGTTATCTATCTGCTGTGGCTTCACACGGTCAGAACGTATATGCTCCGTCCGATTGGTCTCATCAGTGCCCTGGTAATTGTACAAAGCCTTTTATCAGATTACCTCTGTCTCGAAGGAATCATCAACCAGCACCGGCGCACGGTTGCTGAATACTTCAACTTTCTCGCCAACACCCCTCCGGACCGGCAATTGGCCATACAAAGCGTATTTAAGCCGACCGAACAGCCGTTTTTTATCGGGGAAGTACCGGTTCTGACGAACAAATACCTGTTACAAGCCCCCGTTACCGGACAGCTGAATACCTTCAGCGAGCAGCGGTTTATGTACAACATCACCAAAGATGACGCCATTAACCCGACCGTTGATCAGCCCACCGACGGATCGTATCTGCTCTTTAAAAGTCCGGAACATACCTATCTGTTTCCGGCCCGGCCGGTGCGGCCTGCTCCGGCTGCTATCACCGGTTTTGACCAGTATTTTACGCCCGGCCATTTTTACGCCCAGGTGCTTAAGGAAAAGCTGGAGCCCGGCCAATACCGCATCGGTATCCTGACCCGGCAGAATCACCGGATCCGGCTTGCCATGACCAGCCGAACCGTTATTTTTACCTCGCTTTAACACGTCGCTATGCAGCCGAATGCCCGTCAGTCCATAGACACAATTCAAAAACAGAAGAACTACCTTGTTCAGCTGGATGGTTTACGGTTTATTGCCGTCACCCTGGTCATGTTCGACCACTGGCTGGGGGAGCAAAATCAGTTACCGCTGGGCTATTTCGGGGTAAATCTGTTTTTTGTCCTGAGCGGCTTTCTGATCACCCGCATCCTGATCACCAGCCAGCAGCATGATGAACGGCTCGGGCGCGGACACGGACACTCGCTTAAAGCCTTTTTTATCCGCCGGAGCCTGCGCATTTTCCCGGTGTATTACCTGACGATTCTCGTACTGACCCTGATCAACTTCCAGTCGGTACGCATGGCGTTCGGCTGGTTAATGACCTATACCCAGAATATCTGGATCGTGGCTCATCAGACCTGGCTGGGTGCTATTGACCACTTATGGTCGCTGGCGGTCGAAGAACAGTTTTATATCTTTTTCCCTTTTCTGGTGCTCTTCATTCCGGGCCGGTACCTGCTGCGGACACTGTTTACACTGATTGCCGCTTCGTTCCTCCTGCGGGTTGCTTTGTTTGTAACGCAGGCCCCCTGGATGGCTCAGTTCGTACTGATGCCTACCTGTCTCGACGCCTTCGGACTGGGCGGCATACTGGCCTGGCTGATGGTTAACAAGCGCGAACAATTTAACAGACTGGTGACCAGCAACGGACTGCTGCTCCTCAGTTTTGTACTATATGCCCTGAATATCTACCTGATGAAAATACTGCCGGGAACGGCGGATAATGCCTCCCGTAATATCGCTACTGACATTACGGACCGGTTTGTTACCTCGCTGTTCTGTATGTTTCTGATCGGCCGGGCCGTGGTTGGCTTCGGCGGCCCGGTTAAATTACTGCTAACCAATCGGGTGAGCGTCTATCTGGGCCAGATCAGCTATGGTTTGTACCTTTTCCATAACCTGATTTTCAATTATTACCATACACAGCCCACCTATATCACCTTACGTGTCTGGAATAAAGCAGTCTCCCTCCTGCCTTTCCTGACAAGTACACCAATGGTAAAATTGTGTTATTTCTACGGGTTAACGGTTTTACTGGCAACGTTATCGTGGTTTATCATCGAAAAGCCTGTTAACTCGCTGAAAGATAAATTTTCGTATTAAGTAAGGGGAATAGTAAGGTTATGGGAACCGGCCGCTTGATAAAGTCCAATTTTCTTCACAGACTTACGGCTAACAATTAGCTATATTTGCACAATCATTATCAATAGATAAAAGAGTCAGGGTTCTTCGATGGTGTACACCCGATTGGTGTGTATCCAAAAGCGGAGCCAATCGTACTCCAGAGACCAGATGAGTATTTTGCTGTCAATCGTGATGCCGGCCTATAATGAGGAAGAGTGCATCGAACTTGTTGTTGAGCAATGGACCGGTATGCTAGACCGGCAATTTCCCGCAGATAATACCCGGCTGATCGTGATTAACGACGGCTCAAAAGACCGTACAGGCGAAATCCTGGATCAGATCAAAGACAAATACCCTAAGCTGTTCGTCGTTAACCAGAAAAACGGTGGCCACGGTAATGCCGTTGTGAATGGCTACCGGCAGGCGGTTGCACTTGACTCTGAGTACGTGTTCCAGACAGATAGCGACGACCAGTTTGTTACGGATGACTTCATGAAGCTCTGGGCCAAACGCCATGAATCCCCGTTTATTCTGGGATACCGGCAGGTTCGTCACGATGCCGGTGCCCGTCTGATCATCACGCGGATCCTGCAATATAGTATTGCCGCTATCTACGGAACCTTTATCTCTGACAGCAATATTCCTTTCCGGCTGATCAAAGGCAGTTTCCTGAAAAAACTGCTGGCCCAATTGCCGGACCCGGAACCGTTTGCACCGAATATCTTCCTGGCCGTGATGGCGAAGAAAGCCGGCTGTAATCTGTTTGATATCCCCATTACGCACAAAGAACGCCAGACAGGAACCGTCTCTATTCTGAAGTGGAAGCTGCTGAAAGTGTGCATGCAGAGCTTCCGCGAATTAGCACAGTTCCGGCTGGATCTAAACCGTAAGGTCAAGGCAATACGCCAGCCTGAACCGGTGACTACCTTATAATCATGAAGCATAAATATGTGATCATTGGCTCCGGCCCGACCGGCTTAGGAGCAGCATATCGACTCAAAGAGCTTGGTATTACAGACTTTATCGTGCTGGAAAAAGAAGACCGTATCGGTGGCTTAGCCAAAAGCTTCGTCGACGAAAAGGGCTTTGTCTGGGACGTTGGCGGCCACGTTCAGTTTTCTCACTATTCGTATTTTGACGATCTGATGCGCAAAGCCCTCGGCGAAGACGGCTGGCTGACGCATCAGCGTGAATCATGGGTCTGGATCGAAGACCGGTTTGTGCCGTATCCCTTCCAGAATAACATCAAGTACCTGAAGCCGGAAACGATGTGGAAATGCCTCGAAGGCATTATCCAGAATTATAAATTCCCGGTCAACCGCAAACCGGCTAACTTCCGCGAGTGGATTCTGCAAACGTTCGGACCTGGTCTGGCCGACACGTTTATGTTCCCTTACAATTTCAAGGTCTGGGCCTACCCCGCCGAAGAAATGAACGCAGTCTGGGTCGGGGAACGCGTGGCGGTGACTGACCTGGCGCGGGTAACCAAAAATATTATCTTCAATCAGGAAGATTACTCCTGGGGACCGAACTCGACGTTTCAGTTTCCTAAACACGGCGGAACAGGCGGTATCTGGGAATCCGTCGGTGATCTGGTCGGCCGCGAATACATTAAACTGAACGCCGCCGTTACCAGCGTTAATGCACCGGCCAAAAAACTGACCCTTGCCAACGGCGAAGAGATCGAATACGAACACCTGCTCAATACGATGCCGGTCGATATTTTCACGCGCCTGGTTGACGGACTGGACAGTACGGTAACCGAAAAAGCCCAGGGTCTGAAACATTCATCGACGAATGTGGTCGGTATCGGCCTCAAAGGCAAACCGAAAAAATCGCTGGAAACAATGTGCTGGATGTATTTCCCGGAAGCCAACAGCCCGTATTACCGGGTAACGGTGTTCTCGAACTACAGCCCGAACAACGTACCGGCCGACGGCGAATACTGGTCGCTGATGACCGAAACCAGTGAATCAACCGCCAAACCGGTTGACCGCGAAACCCTAATTCAGGACACTATTAAGGCCCTGATTGAAGACCAGCTTATTGAATCGGCGGATGACGTGGTATCTACTTTTCATGTCGCCTTTGAATATGGGTATCCTACTCCTTCCGTTGAGCGCGACGGTATTCTGAAAGACGTATTACCTGCTCTGGAGCCGTTCAGCATTTATTCACGCGGCCGCTTCGGAGCCTGGAAATATGAAGTCAGCAATCAGGATCATTCGCTGATGCAGGGTGTGGAGTGGGCCAGCCGGATGGTCACAAAAGTGCCGGAGCTGACCCTGTTCTTCCCCGAAACAGCCAACGCGATGTGGGGTAAATAATTCCTATACTGAATACCTTGCAACGAGACAGGCATACCTGTCTCGTTTTTTTATACCTGTTCATAAATATCAGGGCGTATGTGCGATTCTTTCCGCCCTTGATTAAAGGTCATTGTCGTATTTTTGCTGCTTATGAAAAAACGTATCTGGATTGGTATTGGCGCAGTTTTAGCCGCGATATTGGCCTGGGCAGGCTATCAGCAGTTCATAGCCAAACCCCGGTCGCTGTCAGCCCTGATACCGGCAGATGCCTTACTCGTATTCGACAGCCAGACGCTACAGGCGCCGGTTTCAGGGCGCGCATTGCGGACCCAGATGCCGCTCCGGAATGTACCGGTCTTCCAGGAAGCACTCCAGAACCTGGAACGCTTTTTTTATACAGCCGCTGACACCGCAACCGCACGGGCTTTTCTGGCCAGAAAAGTTGTCCGGTATTCGCTTCACCCGATTTCAAAAACACAGCTGGGGTTCGTTTTTTACATTCCCCTTGATCTGACCAGCGATCCGGCATTTCTCGAAAAAATACGCCACCCCGACCCGAATAAGTACCGGATGCTGGCCCGCTCGTTTTCCGGCGAACGGATCCAGGAACTGGTCAGTCTTACCAACCAGTCATATGGTACCTTTTTCGCA
The DNA here is from genome assembly GCA_965247375.1 of Arsenicibacter sp. Taxonomy (GTDB): domain Bacteria; phylum Bacteroidota; class Bacteroidia; order Cytophagales; family Spirosomataceae; genus Arsenicibacter. The sequence goes on along the minus strand of CBDFHU010000013.1, from coordinate 58,281 downwards.
ACCGAACATTTCCTGATCGGCAGTTCGTCGGGGGTACTGGTTGAAAATGTGATCCGGACACTGCATAAAACCCTGCCGCGCAGTGAGCAGGAAATTAATTTCCGGATCGACGCCGATCATGTGGCTGGTTTGTCCATCCGGCCGGAAGTCATGCAGGCGCTCTTTGAGCAACCGGAAGCCAAACGGTCGCTGGTTAACCTGTTCCTGCCTGAAAAACTCAGCCTTCAGTTCCGGCAGTCGGCCAGCCGGACCCACCTGATCGGTTATGCCGCCGACGACATCGGCGACCGGCAGGATATTGCGAATATTTTTGTTGACCAGACCCCTGTCCGTATCACCAGCGGCGATGTCATCCCGCAGACTACTGCGGTGCTTTATCATCTTGGCCTGAGTAATCCGGCCCGTTTCGGTCAGTCGATGGCGCGTGTCCTGGGCTCTACCGCCAACAAATCCGTACAGGAGCGCATCGAAAAACTGGAAGAAGATTTACCGGGTTTCTTTAATGCACTGGGTCAGGATGTTATTCTCTGCCGGCTCGAATCGGCTGTTAATGCCAACCGGAAAGTAATTATCCTGAAAGCGAAAGATCTCAGGAAGCTGTCGACAGAATTTCAGAACCTGGCCTTCCTGACCGGTGCCAAAGGGCCGTCAACGGTTAAAACTTTTCTGAAACACAAGCTACTCCGGATCAATGTGCCTGAATTGCCGGCCTCACTCTTCAGTAATCTGTTCAGCGGTTTTCCGCAAAGCTGGATTACCCAGCATGGCAATTACCTCCTCATTGCCAACGGCGAAGATGTGATGCAAGACTATTTACAGCAGCTTGACCGCAAAGCCGTCTGGGCGACTGACCCGCGTCAGCTTGGTTTGTTAAACCAGATTCTGCGTCCCGCCAATTTTACGGCATTCGTCCGTGTGAACCGGTCACAGACCACCCTGCCGACTAGTTGGCCCATTACGTGGCGCAATCTGCTCGGTTATTCGGCGGCTTCACTGAATAACCTTGAAAACATGGTGTATCAGGCGAGCTATGGGAATGAAAAAGTACAGTCCACGCTCGTTCTGGGACGCTCCACCCGGCAATCGGGCAGCAACGTCCTGAACAGGCTGTTGTTGCGCCGGCGTGTTGAGTTTAATGCCCCGCTGATTGCAGCCCCGGTCGTTTCCGGTAACCTCGCCGACGGTTCGGCCCAGTTTTACGCCCAGAACAACGCCGGTCAGTTTGTTCTGGTGACACCGGAAGGCGATAAAATTGTACAGGATACTACGGACGGAGCGATCCGCAGCAATATTGTTGCGGCTGACTACCTCAGCAACGGCCGGTTACAATACCTGTTCATGACCGCCCGGAAGCTATATGTCGCCGACCCGAATCCGGATGCGCGAACGGTTAAACTGAGAAGCATTGCCCTGCCCGCCGGTATCGACCCGTCCCTGCTCCTGCTCCCGCGGGGTAGCCGGCAATCCAGCCTGATTGCGCTGGCGGCCCACAAGGACGGGCATATTTACGCACTTGACCGACAGAAGAAAGCCTTTATCAGGTTGGTCAGAAATCCGCATCCGGGCCCGTTGCTCCTGCCTTTTCAGCTGATCGATGAGGGTAATGGCATGGAAATTCTGGCCCTGCAGGCCGACGGAACGCTGCACCGCTGGCACGATGACGGTACGTATGTGACTCATTTTCCGGCAAAACTGACTTTTGAGGGCGTTGATAAACCCTTTGTAAGCCCCGTCCTGCAACCGGCAGGAAGTACCATGATGCAGGCGGTCACAACACAAGGTGAGGTCCTTGAGCTACATCCGAACGGCCTGATTGCCAGACGTAGCCAGTTGTACAGGCCCATCCGTGACGGATCGTTCCGGCTCTTCCCGGATGCTGCCCAGACAAACTGGCTGCTGCTCCGGACAACCGATACCGAAACCGCTATTCTGGATCAGCAAGGCAATCTCCAGCTGGATATTCGTGGCCTCAAGCCCGGTGAAAGTAATGTCCGTTACCATCGGCTAGGCACCGGCGTGGAACTGATCAGCATTAAATCCGGCGGTTTTACGGATATTTACACCCTGAACCGGCGAAAAATCAACGACCGGCCCATACCGAGTGATTTCCCCGTGGTACTTCAGCTCGACGAGCAAACGGGGGAGTTGTACATTCTGAGCGGAATCAGCAAAGCGGTTCAGCTCTTTTCGATCCGAATACGATAATGACTAAACTGATTCGCTATAGTCTGATCTTTGCAGCATCAATACTTTGGCTGGGCGGCTGCTCCGGCTCCGTTATGCACTGGATGTATCAGACCGGATTTGTTGCCGATGACTACCGCTTCGGCGATCTGTACCGGCTCTCCAGTCTGCCGCAGTTTAAGGAACCGCAGCTTCCCTGTAACGATCCCGTACCGGTGCAGACAGACTCGGCTGCGCGCCCCGTATCACTGTACATCATTGGTGACAGTTTCAGCGAGCCTCAACGCCTGAGCCAGGCAGCCTTTCAGGGTGCCGGTTTGCCGGTGAGCTATTACCGGCGGGTACACTGGGAAAATCAACTGCAGGTAAAGCTTGATACAAGTAAATACAATGTGCTGATTCTGGAGAGTGTGGAACGTCATTTCCGCGAACACTTTGCCCGGCCGGTGCAGTCATTGGCCGTCGTCCAGGATACAACCCGTACAGCCACCGGCGAAGAACGTACGAAAACGTGGCGTCGTCAGTTGTTCGACCAGATTCAGTCAAAAGGCATTGAGGAGCGGCTCGAAACAGTCCTGTTCAGTCAGGATTTGTTTTTATGGGTAAAGGAATTAAAAGCGTCTCTCACGCTCAGTCTTTTTGACCGCTTTAGCCCGAAAGTCGGCTTATCGGAAGACCGGCAGCATGTCTTTGTTGATCTGGATGTAGATACGTCCAAAGTGCTTAATTCGTCGTTTGCACCATTGGGGGATAAAGAGGTGAGCCGTCTGGTTGATAGCCTGAATCATGTAGCCCTGCGTTACCGCAAAGCCGGTTTCGATGCCGTTTACCTGTCAATTATTCCGAATAAGGCAAGTATTCTCGATCCGTCACGCGGGACCTATAATCACCTGATTGAGCGTATTCAGCGGCATCCGCGTTTAAAAATTCCCGTCGTTGATGTGTATTCGTCGTACAAAAACAGCCGCGAACCGGTGTATGCCACCGGCGATTCGCACTGGAACTGTAACGGCCGGAAGGTCTGGCTGGATAATGTGGTGAATGTAATCCGTTAGTTGATTTCGCCTGTTTCGGCGTAGTGCTGTAACCAGTCTTTCCGGACGCCTTGTACCTGCAGGAAGAAATCATATATCGCCCGCATATCCTGCTCATAGTTCCCTGTCATATACATGGGCTCACTCAGGATAACAAGTTTGCGGGGGTAATCGAAACCAGTCAGAATCAGCGGAACGTTTGCCTTAAGCCCAATGTAATAAAAGCCGGTCTTTAGTTTTGACACATTACTGCGGGTTCCCTCCGGTGTGATGCACACGTGAAGCTGCTGATTGCTGTTCAGAATATCGACAATAGCGTCGACCAGATTGTTGGATTTATTCCGGTAGACCGGTTTACCGCCAAGGATGCGGAAAAACCAGCCGGCATACCAGGTAAATAACTGGCTTTTGGCGAGATACTGTATCCAGATCCGGAGTTCGGCACGCACACCGACGCCGACGGGAAAATCCCAGTTTGTCGTATGCGGAGCGACAACCCAGATCCCCTTAGGAATATGAGGAATATTACCGGCAATTTTCCAGCCGGACAGCCCGAACAACCAACGGGCAAGTGCACTGAACATAGGCGTAAAAACGACAATGTGTTACAGCCAAGTAGCCCGCAAACAGCCACGGAAACGGGCTGTTTGCGAACCAGCTTATGCTTAGTAGTTCCGCTCTTTGCGTTGCAGCCAACGGCCAGTAATGAATGCGGCAGTTAACAAAACAGCATAGAACAGGAGCGTTAAAGGAGTTGACAAATCCATAATCTGAACCAGGTTGTTTTTTTGGCAAAGTACGGCAATGAGGAGTGGTTTTGCAACCTTATGCGCCTGCCTTTTTCGAAAGTTTATCCCCCTTACAGAACCCCTTTTGTACTGGGCAGGTTATCAATCTCAGCAATATTCCGGCTGACGGCCATTTTAATTGCTTTCGCAAAGGCCTTGAAAACGGCTTCAATTTTGTGATGCTCGTTGTCGCCCTCCACGTTGATATTGAGGTTGCATAAAGCCGTATCTGAGAATGATTTAAAGAAATGGAAGAACATTTCGGTCGGCATATCCCCGATTTTTTCGCGGCGGAATTCAGCCTCCCACACCAGCCACGGGCGGCCGGAGAAGTCAATAGCTACCTGTGCAAGGGCTTCATCCATCGGCAGCAGAAAACCATACCGGCTGATGCCCCGCTTGTCGCCGAGGGCCTTGCGATACGCTTCGCCGAGTGCCAGCGCCGTATCTTCAATCGTATGATGTTCGTCGATATGCAGATCGCCGTTTACCTCAATCGTCAGATCCGCGCCCGAATGTTTGGCTACCTGATCCAGCATGTGATCAAAGAACCCCAGACCGGTTTTCATGGATGATTTTCCGGTACCATCCAGATTTAACTCAATCCGGATCTGTGTTTCTTTCGTATTACGTTCTACAGAAGCTGTACGGGCCGGCAAACGCAGAAACTCATAAATGGCGTGCCAGCTACCGGTTTTGAGCGCAATCGTCTGTTCCATTACGTCTGTCAGGCCGGTAATATCAGCCATCTGCGTAGTTTGTGACAGGTTAGGTGGTAAAAACAGAATGGCTTTGGCCCCTAAATTGATAGCTAACTGAACATCCGTCATCCGGTCGCCGATCACATAGCTATTGGCCAGATCGTATTCTCCGGTCATGTATTGGGTCAGCATACCGGTGCCCGGTTTACGGGTTGCTGAATTGTCATGCGGGAAATGCCGGTCAATATGTTCAGCCGCAAAACGGACATTTTCGCCGGCAAACGTTGTCAGCATTTTCCGGTGGGCCGGCCAGAAGGTCGGTTCCGGAAAAATATCGGTTCCGAGACCATCCTGATTCGTTACCATTACCAGTTCGTAATCAGTTTCTTCCGCGATTTTTCGCAGCGCGGATAAAACACCGGGAATGAATTCAAGTTTTTCCAGAGAGTCAATCTGAAAGTCAGACTGGGGTTCAATAATCAACGTTCCGTCGCGGTCTATGAATAATACTTTGCGCATAGTGCAGTTTTTCTACGAGTAGGCAAAGATACCTATCCGCTTTAATTACTGCGAAAATCATCGTATTTTTGCGTTTATTACTACGGATTTCTGCACGCTGTGCGCTATACAATATCGTTTATACCAGCAGTAAGACTACGCTGATTGTTACAGTATTATTCTTATCCGGTGTCTATCTATCAATCACGCCACAATAGCTGTCCATACTGATAAGTCATCCTAATAGGTTGTAAAAACAGAAAAATTGTAAATAAAATAATAGATAAAAAAACAAACATGCCTAACACTCGTCATGGGTTAACCCGTATCGGAGTTTTTTACGATGGTAATTATTTCTTACACGTCAGCAATTACTATAACTACTCTCACGAACGTCGCAGTCGAATAAGTATTTCCGGTTTACACGAATTCATCCGCCGCCAGATTTCAGAAGAAGAAGACACGGATGTACGGCTCTGCCAGATTGTAGATGCCCATTATTTCAGGGGCCGCCTGAACGCACATGAAGCGCATCAACGCGGCAATCAGCTTTTTTATGATCGCCTTTTCGATGACATCCTGATGTCCGAAGGGGTCGTAACCCACTATCTGCCGGTAAAAACATATCAGGGTTTCCGGCAGGAAAAAGGAATTGATGTCTGGCTGGCGCTGGAGGCCTTTGAACTGGCACTTTATAAAAAATTTGACGTATTAGTATTAATTACTGCCGACGGCGACTATGTTCCACTTATCCGTAAACTAAATACGCTGGGGACCCGCGTAATGGTCCTGAGCTGGGATTTTGAGTTCTTCAACGATGAGGGCGAAAAACTCGTTACCCGTACCTCCCAGGACCTGCTGGCTGAAGTATCGTATCCGGTAGCCATGCATGAGATGATCGACAACCGGCTCCGTAAAAACGATCCCGACGTCCAGAACCTGTTTGTCAAGCAACAGCCCCGTACGAGCTTTACGGTACCCGGCACAACCAGCACCGGCGGACTGCTGACGACCGGCTTTGATCAGGATTCGTCGTTCGATGACGACCTGCCGGATGCCGATCCGGAGGAACGCAGAATCAGTACGATCCGGAGCCTGAAGACCGGTTACGGATTTATCAACTACCCGCCGAATAACCTGTTTTTTCATTATACCAGTCTGATCGACTCGGATTTTAACGAATTACAGATTGAAGACGAAGTAGAATTTAAAATCGGTAAAAATGCCGAAGGCAAGGATATTGCCGTAGATGTTCGGCTTCTGCCGGTTTAAGCCATATAAACTTTTTCTCTTAGCCGGATAGTGCAAATTTTTCCGGCTAAGAGAATACAGTATAAGGGCTAAAAAATAAAAATAATGCAATCTTGTAAAGCTCATAGTTGCTTTTTTATTAGTTTCTTCTTACTTTTGTAAAAGTTTTACAAGCGACATCCGTCAAGCTTCTGTTTTCTTATCTCGGTCAAAAAGAAGAAAGGCGTAACGAAAAAACCATTGTTTTTTCCTGCTACTTTCAGTTCTTCAATTTTATCAGACAGAACCGGTACGGATGATCCGACGGTCTCTGTGGGCTATCAATACGTAGGGGAATCACTTCACTGTTGGTCTTAAAATGGTTCGGCACGGTCAATTTCGTGCAAGGGTTTAGGCTTAGGGCCTTGGGGAATCAGGTGGGGCAACTCGTTGGGTATATTTCTGCAAAGCATAGTTCATCAGTACCGTCAGCAGGCAGGATTGTCTGTTGCTTGGGATGTTTTTCCTATTATTTATAACATCATGATCGAATTGGAACAAAACCAATCAGACGTATTGGACCAACCTGTTCTTACAGAACAACCTAAAGCTTTGAACAACCCGAATCAACGTACGTTTCACGACCTGAACCTTTCAGATGACCTGCAGCGCGCCATTGATGACATGGGCTTTGTTACCCCGTCACCCATCCAGGCAGAAGCCATTCCACACATTTTATCAGGACGTGATGTAATTGGTCAGGCACAAACCGGTACCGGCAAAACCGCCGCATTCGGTATCCCTGCCCTTGAAATGATTGATATCACTGAACGTTCGGTTCAGACGCTGGTGCTTTGCCCGACGCGTGAACTGGCCCTTCAGGTAGCGGACGAAATCCGCAAACTGTCGAAACACAAGCGCGGTCTCCGCGTTGAAGCCATCTACGGCGGTGATTCTATCGAACGCCAGATCCGTGCCCTGAAAGGTGGCGTACATATCGTAATCGGCACACCGGGCCGTGTTATGGACCACATGGAACGTAACACCCTGAAGCTCGATAACGTAAAAATGATGATCCTCGACGAAGCCGATGAAATGTTAGACATGGGCTTCCGCGAAGACATCGAAAGCATTCTGGAAGATATGCCGGAAGAGCGTCAGACGATTCTGTTCTCGGCTACCATGTCGAAGCCGATTATGGCCATGACGCAGCGCTTCCAGAAAGAGCCTGTACTGGTTAAGGTGGTTAAGAAAGAACTGACCAACCAGAATATTGAGCAGGTTTATTTCGAAGTTAAACCAAAAGCAAAAGCCGAAGTAATGTGCCGTCTGATCGACATGTACGACCTGAAGCTGATGCTGGTTTTCTGTAATACGAAGCGCAAAGTCGATGAAATCGTGGAAGATATGCAGATCCGCGGCTACATGGCCGAAGGCCTGCATGGTGACCTGCGCCAATCGCAGCGGAACAACGTTATGGCGAAGTTCCGTGCCGGTACAACCAACATCCTGGTCGCTACTGACGTAGCAGCCCGTGGTATTGACGTTGACGATGTGGATGCGGTTATTAACTTCGACATTCCGCTCGACGAAGAATATTACGTACACCGGATTGGCCGGACAGGCCGTGCGGGCAAATCAGGCCGTGCGTTCTCACTGGTAAGCCGTGACGAGAAATTCCGTTTCCGCGAAATCCAGACGTATACAAAGGTTAAGGTGGATAAAGGCGTAATTCCTTCGTTCGAAGATATCGTCGGTATCCGGAAAGCCCGTTTCATTGAGCAACTGCAGCAGACCATCGAAGCCAGCAACGATCTGTCGCTGTTCGACGATGTACTGACGCAACTGCAACACGCCGGTTTCTCGACCGAACAGGTTGTATCGGCGCTGGTAAAACGCAGCATGGGTATTGAGAAAAACGAGTTCTCGGATCAGAACCTGGCACTGGAAGAAGACCGCCGCGGAGACCGTAAGGACCGCAACGGCCGCTTCGGTGACCGTGATGACCGTCGGGGTGGCCGGTTTGGCGACCGCGAGCGCGAAGGCAGCCGCTTTGGTGGTGATGATCGCCGGGGCCGCTTCGGCGACCGTGAGCGTGAAGGCAGCCGGTTTGGCGGCGATGACCGCCGGGGCCGGTTCGGTGACCGCGAACGCAGCGGTGGTGAGCGTCGGGGTCCTTCAGAAGACCGCCGTCAGCCGCGCGAACCACGCGAGCGTGAAGCGCACATGACCCGTCTGTTCGTAAGTATCGGCCGTAAGGACTTTGTTCGCCCGGGTGATATTGTCGGCGCGATTGCCGGTGAGTCAAACATTCCGGGCAACAGCATTGGCCACATCGACATCTACGACAAATTCACGTACGTTGATGTACCGAATGATGCCGTAAGCCGCGTCCTGGATGCCATGGAAGGCAATACGATCAAAGGTCGTCGTGTGAATGTTGAAGTAGCACGGTAAGCAATAAACAGACAGTAGTTAAATTCTACTGATATATATTTAGTGGTGGCACTACTCAAAGTCGTGCCACCACTTTTTTTGCGCTTAGTTTTCGTAGAAGTAGCCGAAAATAATCCCCATCTCATCTTCGCTGGTGAGCCCGAAGCCGACAGCTTTGTTGGTCGTGTTATTGTAGGTGATTTCTGACATCAGGCCCTCTCCTGCTTTGAGCGTAACCGGCGTTTTGAAGGTAAGAATGTCCGGATGCTCCCAGTCTGTTGCCGTATACAGCACCTCCCCGTTCCGCGTACCGCCATAAATCTTAATGACGAACTTCTCGCCCAGTTTGTGCGTGTGCGAGGTCAGGGCGAGAATGGTTCTCGGCTTGCTGAAGGTAAATGTCTTTGACAGCGTCACCCGCGAATTTGCGGGGATATTCAGGCTTTGATTGGCAAGGTTCAGCGTTTGCACAACCGTCTGCACCTTTGATTTATCCACTGAGTACAGGTTCATAGACACTTCGCCGGGAATCGGGGCGGTCGTTTTATTGACATAGTGCGAATTCATATCCAGCGATGTATTTGCGGGTAAAAGCAGTGCTGTTCCGGCCGGGAATGTATAATCGTAACTTGCCGACTGGCTGCCAGCCAGAAACACGTGATTCTGCATCGTCAGGAAGGTTGTCAGATTCAGCGATCCGTCCGCATTCCGGAGATCACGCACCTGATCAAGCGGCGGATACGACGCGTTAGAGAAGGAATAGGCCACAAAATGGTGACTGTTTGGCCGCATTTTGATCTGGATACGGTTTACATACATATCGCCGGTATTGCCAACCATCCGGCGCATGAACAGCTCCCGTTCAAAATTCGGAGCGACGGTAAACTGTGGCAGGCTCATCTGCCGCCCTTCCGTAGCGGCCGGTACCGGTAATGCCTCAAAAGGCGCTGTTACGTAGCTCGGTGTGGTATCATCCAGCAGCGCTGCATCCACAACATTACCCTCCTTCGGGGCACCGGCTTCAATCCATCGCCGGATAAACTCAATTTTACCGACCGACAACGCATCGCCACCCAACGGCATCGGATTACCATACTGCTTCGTAGCATGGTGTGCCGGCTCGAAGTTCAGCTTATAATACAGCAGGCTTTGCAGCGACGCAAACGCTTTGACACGCAGGTAGCCATCCGCCTTTGCATCGGTATTGGCGGGTGCAACACCGACCAGATTCTGGTATGCTGCACCTTCAGCCAGAATGAGTCCGTGCTGTTTAAACGCGGCATCCTTTTCCGATGCATGGCAACCGGCCGTCGCGCAGGAAGGTGTCAGGATTTTCTTCTGCATGAGTCCGAAACTTGACTCATCGGCAGGTTTTGCATCCGTGCCGGTTTGCTGACATGATCCGACGAGTATAGCCATGCCAACAACCCCCACCAGGGCGATTTGATAAGATAAGAGATGCTTCATGTGAAAAGCTAATCAGAAACGCAGGGTAAAGTGTTGTTTCAACTGCTCTTTACGAAAGAAAACCAGTCCTACGCCGAAGAGATCTACCGTTGCGGTTACATCCGGATGGTCTTTAATCGTTGCCCAGGCCTGCTCCATTTCGTCCGACCAATGAATATCATCAAAGATAAACACAGAATCGTTATGTCTTTTGGATAAACATACATTAAAATACTGAACAGTAGGCCTATACCGGTGATTAGCATCGAAGAAAACCATGTCCAGCTGCTTTACCTTATCCACCCGCTCCGGCAAGGTTACGGCCAGATCGCCTATGATCACCTCCACATGTTTACACCCGAGCCGGGTCAGATGCTGACGTGCCTTTTCTGCCGTTGCCGGACACCCCTCAAAGCTGGTTACGAAGCCTCCGGTCTTATCTGCACCTTTAGTCAGATAGGCGGTTGTAAGGCCAAGCGATGTCCCTAAATCAAAAATTATCCGCGTCTGAAACCGTTGAGTCAACCGGTAAAGCAGTTGCGCATAGGCCGGCGATTTTGCCGAATGACGGGCAATGGCGCCCACCGTCCGCGTGCCGGCCGGCGTCAGACGTGAACCGGCGCCTAAATCAACGACTGAAAGTTCTTCGCGGCTTTGTTTTAATTCGCGCCGCAGTGCTTCTATGTGCCCGAAAAATGGCTCGTCAGCGCTTTTTCTTTCAGGCCGGATGGTTTGCCGGTACAGATCAAATAAAAAGGGAGAATGCAGGGAGTGCTCGTTCCCGGCCTTAACTACGTACCGTAAATAGGGAATAATCAACGTGGAAGCGTTTAATTCAACTTGAACGGAGCCACCATGGTAAATTCAGGAATGGCTACGCTGACGTATTTTCCGTCAATAATGCGTTCGACAAGGTAATGCCCGATCATCTTACCCATGCTGGAGCGCAGGTTGCAGCCCGAAACATATTCGTGGACTTCGCCGGGTTCCAGCACCGGTTGTTGCCCGACCACGCCTTCGCCCTCGACTTCGCGAACGGTTCCGTTTGAATCGTAAATTGTCCAGTGACGCCGGAGCAACTGAATGGTGTACTCGCTGGCGTTCTCGATGGTGATGCGGTAGGTAAATACGTAATGTGATTGAAGCGGGCTTGAGTATTCGGCCTGATATTCCGTCCTTACGCTAACCTTTATGCCTTCTGTAACTGCCGAAACCATAAATTTTTGCCGTTCTTGACAACCTTGAAACGAAAATTAGGTTGATTAGTTTACTTTCGCAAGCAGCAAACGTTTTTTTTCACGCATTCCCATGAAAGTTGCAATCGCCGAGTCATGGCAACAACGGCTTCAACCTGAATTCGACAAGCCATATTTTCAGGAGCTGGCTGAGTTTGTCCGACACGAATACAGTACCCAGCGCGTATACCCTCCCGGACGGCTTATTTTCAATGCTTTTGATAAATGTAGTTTTGATGACACACGGGTTGTGATCCTTGGCCAGGACCCTTACCACGGTGAAGGTCAGGCAAATGGCCTGTCGTTTTCCGTAGCCGACGGAGTCACCAAACCGCCTTCGCTGATCAATATTTTTAAGGAAATCCAGGACGATCTGGGTATTCCCGTTCCCAAATCCGGTAACCTTGAACGCTGGGCGGTACAAGGTGTTCTGCTCCTGAACGCCACGCTTACCGTACGTGCCGGACAGGCAGGTTCGCACCAGGGTAAGGGCTGGGAAACCTTTACCGATGCGGCCATCAAAGTACTTTCGGAGCAGAAAGAACATATTGTCTTTATGCTATGGGGCGCTTATGCGCAAAAGAAAGGCGCCGTTATCGACGCCTCGAAGCATTTAGTGCTCAAATCCAAGCATCCTTCACCGATGGCAGCCCAATGGGGCGGCTGGTTCGGCAATAAACATTTCAGCCAGGCAAACGAATACCTCCGCGCACAGGGTCTGCCGGAGATTGACTGGTAAACGGCCGGATATCGTAAAAGAGAAAGGGGCGGTGGATCATCCACCGCCCCTTTTGTATGCGTTAATTCCGCTCTGCTTACTCAATAATCCGGAACAGACGGTTCCAGCGGATTTTATTCCAGAAGCTTTCCGGATTTGGATCAATGGACATCCAGATAAAGACCGCTTTACCCACAATGTGATCTTCCGGCACAAAGCCCCAATACCGTGAATCGTATGAATTGTGACGGTTATCTCCCATCATGAAGTAATAATCCTGCTTGAAGGTATACGACGTAACCGGCTTACCGTCGATAGTGATCTGCTGCGGTGTTACCTCAACCTTCCCGTTGTCTTCGTATTTCTGAATCACGGTGCCATACAGCGCAATATTCACTGAGTCCAGCTTAATGGTTACGCCTTTCTTTGGTACTGTCAGCGGTCCGAAGTTGTCAATGGTCCAGTTCATCAGCGCGCCGCCATAGATCTGCGAGTATGGCGATGGTTTCTCCGGACGGTTTTCGTCATACGGTACAATCTTTTTACACCAGTCGAACTGTTTAAATTTCTCAATCGTTTCGGCGTTCGTTACGAGCTTATAACCAACCAGCGCGTTGGTTTTGGTAGAGTCGTTGTATTGCTCAATCGGCTGCCAGTTATAGGTCTCGCTGCCTTTGCGGTAGTCGTTTACAATGTCGAACTGACGGAAGAAAGCATCGTTCAGGTCCGGGTTTGTCGTATCCAGAAAATACGACAGCTGCATCCGTGGCGGGTTAACCGATTCTTTTCCGTTTACATACACCTGGCGGTGACGCACTTCGACCACATCGCCCGGAATACCGATACAGCGCTTGATGTAGTTTGTCCGCAGATCCGGCGGATACTGCTCTTCAGTCGGAAAGTTGAATACCACGACATCCCCGTTTTTGACATGGGTGAAGCCCGGCAGCCGGAATGACGGCAACTGAATCGCATCGCTGAACGACGGGATTTCAGTTCCCCATATTTTCTGGTGAGTAAGCGGCACCTGCAACGGCGTGCGCGGTGTACGCGTTCCGTAGTGCAGTTTACTGACAAACAGGAAGTCGCCCACCATCAGGCTTCGTTCCATAGAAGGCGTCGGAATTGTGAACGCTTCCATAAACAGCCACCGGATGAGGGTAGCAGCCACAACAGCAAACAGTATCGAGTCGAACCACTCGCGGGCTGGTGATTTTTTCGGCTTGTCCGATTTAATCTGCGGTTTTGTATTTACCTCTGACACAACGTTTTCTTTTTTTCAACTAATTCAATCTTTGCTACTCTCCTAACAGGTCATCCATTCCGAAAATACCCTGCTTGCCAACCAGCCATTCAGCCGCTACAACTGCACCGAGGGCAAACCCCTGCCGGCTGTGGGCAACGTGTGAAATCTCAATCTGGTCAACCTCCGAGCCGTAGCGGATGATGTGTGTTCCCGGCACCACGCCTTCGCGTAATGATTCAATTTCCAGAACGCTGTCTCCGGCAGCTTCCGGTCCTTTTTCGGCCCAGCCGGTTTTGCCCGGCAGGTTTTCCAGAATACCTTCGGCCAGCGTAATGGCCGTTCCGCTCGGCGCGTCTTTCTTTTCCGTGTGGTGAATCTCGGTCATAAACACCTGATAGGACGGGTAATTTTTCATAAACTGCGCCAGTACCTTGTTCAGCCGGAAAAACAGGTTTACGCCGATGCTGTAATTAGACGCATAGAAGAAAGCGCCCTTATGCTGCTCGCACAGTTCTTCCACTTCTGCCCGGTGGTCAAGCCAGCCGGTCGTTCCGCTGACAACAGGCCATCCGCGTTTCAGGCAATAGGTTATATTTTCGAAAGCCGATTCAGGTGAGCTGAATTCAATAACCACATCTACAGCATCGCTGCCGAGAGATTCCATTTCCTGACGGTTAGAGACATCTATCCGTCCGGCAATGTGATGGCCACGATCAAGCGCGGTTTTTTCGATGGTGCGCCCCATTTTACCGTAGCCGAGCAACAGAATATTCATGTAAAATCTATTTTCGTTTCGTTCTAAAAGACCGAAAACCTCGTTTATTTAATCGTCAGCGTTAGTTTGGCCCCCAATACCGGCGGCCCGCCGGCTAAGTTCGGAATCAGGATTGGCTTCACCTGCATCGACAGATCATCCGACATATCAAATGTTTTCAGGTGAGCCGCCACATTAGCTTCAACCGCGTTCAGCCCCCAGAACGCCGCCATCAGAATGACGTTCAGATCCCGATAGCGATGATAAATGTCCGTAATCGTCTTCAATTGAGCGACACTATAACGGATATCCTGCCACTGACCGTTACTTTTTACCCGGACAACAGCCGTTTTGGCATTTTCGCCGGTCGACTTATCCTCATAGGCGGTCCGGTAAGCCGATTCAAATTTGAGGTATTTTCTATTGAAATCAACGATCAGATACACCTCAGTACCCAGTGCCGCATACACAAACGGCACTTTCCACGCCTGTCCGTTGTAAATCTGGCCCAGGCCCGGCAAAATCGCCGAGCGGATGGTTGCCTGACGCGGAATGATTTTACGGATTTCGGCCGTTTTTTTCTCGCTGATCCGCACAGTATCGGTCGCATTCACAACGGTTGAGTCGTCGGCTGTCAGCACTGAATTACCAACCCGCACGCTATCGGCAACTGTCTTTTTCTGCGCCTGAACCGCACCGGTTGCCAGCAACAGGACCATCCACATCCAAACTCCCCGATACTTCATGTCAGTTTGTAACTTCCTGCTGTTATTTTCCGTCGTGGCGCAAAACCATCAGGATTTTGTCCAGCTCTTCCTGTGATGTAAACGGGATTTTGATCTCACCCTTGTGTTTCTCATCGGCTTTGATCGATACCTTGGTACCAAACATCGACGACAGTTTAAACTGAAGGCTCCGTAATTCCATTTTAGGCAGGGTTACTTTGCGGGCCACCAGCTCCGATCCGTCGGCCGATAAATTCCGGACGGCTTCTTCTACCTTACGGACCGACCATTCTTCATCAACAATCTTACGGAAGATACGGATTTGTGTATCCGGGTTTTCAATGTTGATAATGGCGCGGGCATGTCCCATTGAGATCACATTATCGCGCAGAGCCGCCTGAATCACCGGCGGCAGTTTCAGCAGCCGGATGTAGTTATTGACCGTTGTGCGGTTTTTGCCGACACGCTCACCCAGTTCCTCCTGCTTCAGGCTGCACTCTGTGATGAGGCGCTGATAGCTCAGGGCAATTTCTATGGAATTAAGATTTTCACGCTGGATGTTCTCGATCAGCGCCATTTCCAGCATCTGCTGGTCATTGGCCATCCGGATATAGGCCGGAATCGTGACCATGCCAATCAGCTTGGAGGCCTGCAGACGGCGTTCCCCCGAAATCAGCTGATAGCGGTCTTTTTCCAGTTGCCGGACTGTGATCGGCTGGATAATGCCCTGCACACGGATCGATTCGGCGAGTTCCTGTAAGGCTTCTTCGTCAAACCGCGTACGGGGCTGAAACGGGTTGGTCTCAATCTGGTTGATTGAGATTTCGCTCATGGTACTGATGGTCTCATAAGGCGATGGCTTGGCCTGCCGGTTGACCGCATCACTATCCTGGAGCAGCGCACCGAGTCCCCGCCCTAAACCCGTCATCCGCTTGTTTGGTGCTTTATTATTCAATGTCTCCATACATTTAATTAATGATGTATGATTTACGATTTCTGCCCTGAAACGGCACTCGTAAGCCCCTGATTAAATCGATTATTACAGGAGAACCGGTTCGCTCCCTGCCTTATGCTTATGCCGGTTGGTCATGCGGCATCATGCCGTTTTTCGTCAGAATTTCACGGGCCAGGTTCAGGTAGCTGATAGCTCCCTTGCTTTCTGCGTCCTGTGCCAGCGCCGGCACCCCGAAACTCGGCGATTCGCTCAGACGAATGTTACGCGGAATGATGGTATTGAAGACCATTTGCTGGAAGTGCGCGGTTACTTCACCGACCACCTGATTCGACAGGCGCACGCGCAGGTCATACATGGTCAGCAAAATTCCCTCAATCGTCAGCCGTGTGTTCAGCCGCGACTGGATGATCTTGATTGTATTCAGGAGTTTACCCAGGCCTTCAAGCGCGAAGTACTCGCACTGTACCGGTACAATCACCGAATCGGCGGCCGTCAGCGCATTGATCGTAATCAGACCCAGCGACGGTGAACAGTCGATAATCACGAAATCATACTCCTGACGGACTTCGTCCAGCGCATCTTTCATTTTATCTTCCCGGTTGCCCAGGTTGATCATTTCGATTTCGGCACCGACGAGGTCGATATGTGACGGCAGCAGATCCAGGTTCGGAAAATCCGTCTGAATAATTGCATCGTGAGTATCAACGCCTTCGACCATGCATTCGTAGATGCTGGTTGATATTTCCTTTGGATTATATCCCAGGCCCGACGTGGAGTTTGCTTGTGGATCGGCATCGACGATAAGCGTCCGAAACTCCAGAGCGGCTAAGCTAGCCGCTAGATTAATCGTGGTAGTTGTTTTTCCGACTCCCCCCTTCTGGTTGGCGACAGCAATGACTTTACCCATTTGTATTAGCTCGTTGCAGTCCCAAAGATGCCGGATACTTTCGGATAATCCAAGGATGTTTCACGGAAATGTTTCACAAAAAAACTTAATGGTGTGAAAAGGGGAGAAAATATAACGATATGTTAAAAATGAACCATCACCATTGATTACCAGATAGCCGGATGCAATGGTCGGGCGGTTTCCGCGAGTGCGTGGGTTCAGGAATAAAGACGATTCTTTATTCCTGAACCCACCGGTAAGATGTGTATCTATCTCCTGTGCTTATTTGACTTTCACCGTGCTCCCGTCTCTTATCTCTTCGGTTGCGGTTGTTACGAGCTGGTCGTTTTCGTGCAGCTCGCCGAAAACCTCGGCTTTGTCGTTGGCTTCAAGACCCTTACGTACCGGCACCCATTCGGCTTTCTGATTGACCACCCGAATGACAAATGTACCCGTTGTCGAGTTGATGACCGACGATTTAGGCACAATAAACGTACTTCCCCGTGTCGGCAGCGGCAACGTCACTTCGGCAATCATGCCCGGCAACAGCTTTTTATCGGGGTTCATCACATCGACCTCTACCCGCTCCGACCGCAGCCGCTTGTCGAGAGCGCCGGCCTGCCGCTTCACCTGCCCCGAAAACTTCTTGTCGGGGAACGCCTTGACGGTAAACGATACGCCGTCGTTCGGTTCTACATAACCGGTGTAGGCCTCCGGCACCGAAATCACCAGACGAAGCTTTTGCTGTTCGGTCAGGACAAACAACGGAAACTCCGACCCTTTTCCGGCAGGTCCGATATAGGCCCCTGTACTGGCGTTCCGCGCGCTGATGACGCCGCTGAACGGGGCACGGATTTCGAGGTATTTCCGCAGATCGGCCACTTCACGGTACGACGAACGGGCCGCTTCGAGCTGGGCCAGATCAGCATTCCGCTTCGCCAGCGCCTGATCGACATCATTTTTTGACACCGCCCCCGACATCTTGCTGGCCTCCAGAATCCGCTCATAATTGGCTTTACTGGCAATCGACACCGCCTCCTGCGCTTTCAGCCGCGACTCTGCCGAGGCTACCTGTGCACTCAGTTCCGGCGCTTCGGCCAGGGCCAGTAACTGCCCCTGCCGCACCTCACTGCCAATGTCGGCATACAGCGCCTTGATGTAACCCGTTACACGGGCATAGATATCAACATCCCGGAACGCCACCAGTTCGCCCGGCACGTGCAGTTCCGTGGTAAGCTGTCCTTTTTTGAGGGCAAATACCTCAGTAGTTGCCGGTGCTTCAACGGTTTCGGATGTTTCTGCCTTACTTTCTGAGGTATGACACCCCGACAATACGGCTGTACTGATTGCTAAACAGCTCCCCACAGCCATCAGGCTATAAAACGATCGATCAATTAGCCGAGTCATACGATGAAGGAATATAAAACTTACTTTCTTTGTCTTCAGGATCCAGTGAAACTGATTGGGTCGTTGTTTTGGCCTGCACCCAGGCAAACGCCAACGGTAAAATATAAAGTGCCGCAAAGGTAGAAGCAATCAGCCCGCCGATTACCGCCCGACCCAGCGGAGCGGTCTGCGAACCGCCTTCGCCCAGACCGCTTGCCATCGGAATCATCCCCACCACCATGGCCACACTGGTCATGATGATCGGGCGTAACCGCACCGAAGCCGCTTCTTTGGCCGATAACAGGGCATTGCCGTTCCGCAGCCGTAATTCCTCCGCATTGGTAATCATCAGGACCGCGTTGGAAATCGACACCCCTACGGACATAATCATACCCATGTACGATTGCAGGTTCAGCGTTGAGCCGGTCAACAGCAGCAGCGAAAGCGAACCGACCAACACTGCCGGTACGGTACACAACACAACCAGCGACACCTTAAACGACTGAAAATTAGCCGCCAGCATCAGAAAAATCACAATAATGGCTGTAATCAGTCCCGTTTGCAGACTATCCAGCGTCTCGGTCAGTACCTGGCTCAAGCCCTGTATCTTAATGGTCAGGCCGCGCGGCAGCTCACCCAGTGAGTCAATGGCTTTCTGTACCTCACGGGCCGCCGTGCCGAGATCAATTTCGTACAGGTTTGCCGTCACGGATAACACCGGAATGGCCCCCACGTTATCATTTTCGCCGTAGGTTGTACCCGTCCGCAGCGTGGCCACATCGCTCAGCACCGGCCGGTTCGCATTCGGCAGGACCGGAATCTCGCCAAGGTCATCGACGCTTGCCATTTTACTCTCCGGAATCTGTACCTGTACGCTATAACTCTGACCGGATTTCGGGTCAATCCAGACACTTTTTTCGGTAAACCGCGACGATGAGGTCGAGGCAATCAGCGACCGCGAAATGGCCGAAATATCGGTTCCCAGCTGCGCGGCCCGTTCCCGGTCAATCGTTACGTCGATGGTCGGGTATTTGGTCGACTGCCCGATCTGCACATCCCGCAGGTACGGGATTTTCTGCAGTTTGGCGATGACCTTGTTGGCATATTCCTCGTTTTGCTGCTTGTTTTTGCCCAATAACCGGACCTCAATCGGCGTCGGCGAGCCCTGGCTCAGAATTTTGTCCGTGAGTTCGATTGGTTCGAACGACATTTTTACATCCGGCTGAATCTGTTTCATTTTGCCCCGGAACTGATCTTTCAGCTGATCCATATCGCCTTCATAGCCTTCTTTGAGACTGACCTGCAACACACCCTCCTGTGGCCCGGCCATAAAGAGATAGATCGGGCTGGTCGAAAACTGCGACCCGTGCATACCGACCATAGCCGATGAAATCTCGATATTTTCCTTGCCGACCAGTTGTTGCAGGATGTCGACCGCTTTCAGCATGGTCTTCTCCGTTTTTTCCAGCCGCGTTCCGTCCGGAGACCGGAGGCGTACCTGGAATTGGGGCGACTCTACTTTCGGCAACACGTCCTGTCCGATAATGGAAATCAGGAAACCGGCCAGTCCCAGTGCACCAACGATGTAGATCAGGACGATTGGCCGCCGGTATGGCAGCATACGCTCCATAAACCGCATGAACCGCGCCCGGAAGCGCTCAAACAGCCCGATTTTACCGTCGCCGTCCATATCAAGCCGGTTGGCCAGCAGTTCTTTCTGGTCGAGCAGCTCGTCGTGTGCCGACCGGCCGTCTTTCAGACCCGCATGCATCAGATGCCCCGCGGCCCCGCCTTGTTTCTTATCCCCGCCGGCGTACTGATGGCCTTTCATCATCCAGTTGGCCAGCACCGGCACCAGCGTCTGCGACATCAGGTATGAGGTGATCATCGAAAACCCGATGGCCAGTGCCAGCGGCAGGAACAGCGCCCCCGGAATCCCTGTCATGGTAAACGCCGGCGCAAATACCGCCAGAATACAGAACAGAATCAGCAGCTTGGAAAAAGCAATTTCCTGACAGGCGTCCCAGATGGCCAGCGCTTTGGGTTTATTCATAGCCATGTGCTGGTGAATGTTCTCAATCGTTACCGTCGATTCATCGACCAGAATTCCGATAGCCAGCGACAACCCGCTGAGGGTCATAATATTGATCGTCTGCCCAAACAGCGACAGGAACAAAACGCCCGAAATAATACAGGTCGGAATGGTAATAATAACGATCAGCGCCCCGCGCGCATCGCCGAGGAACAGCAGGACCATCAGACCGGTCAGGATCGCTCCGATTGCCCCTTCGGTCATCAGACTCTCCACGGCGTTGATGACGTAAACCGACTGGTCGAACGTATAGGTCAGCTTTACATCTTCGGGCAGCAGCGCCTGAAATTTCGGAATGGCGGCTTTCAGGTTCTGCACTACCTCCCACGTCGACGCATCGGCCGACTTGGTGATGGGCAGGTAAACCGACCGTTTACCGTTGACGAGCACGTAGCCCTGGGTAATGTCGGCGCCGTCTTCAATCGTCGCCACATCTTTCAGGTACAGGTTCTGTACGGTTCCGGTGTAGAGCGGGATTTTCCCGAAATCCTCAATATTCCTAACGGTTGTGTTGGCCGGCGTGAAGTAGTTCAGATCGCCGACCCGAACGTTACCGGCGGGTGTAGCCGTGTTGTTGATCCGCAGCGCCGCCACGAGCTGATCGGGGGTCAGGTTATGCGAACGGAGCAGTTCCGGATCGACTTTGATCACGACCGTTCGTGAGTTACCGCCAAAGGGAGCCGGTGCTACCAGGCCCGGAATCGAACTGAAACCGGACCGGACATAGACGTTGGCCATGTCCTGTAGCTCGTTGTTGGTGCGCTTCGGACTGCTCAGGACCAGCTGCCCGACCGGCAGCGTGGAGGCATCGAAGCGCAGGATAAAGGGCGGCTGCGACCCGGGCGGAAAGATCGCCTGGGCCCGGTTCGAGTAGGCCGACACTTCGGCGGCAGCCTGTGCCATGTTCGTTCCCTCGTAGAAGGTCAGTTTCAGCAGCGTAAGCCCCTGAATGTTCTTCGTTTCAATACTTTTTACCCCCGATACATACAGCAGCAGATTCACATACTGCTTGCCAAAGAACGACTCCATCTGATTCGGCGTATACCCCCCAAATGGCTGGGAGATATAAATGACCGGCAGATCCAGGCTAGGGAAGATGTCAATTTTAATGGTACGGACCGCTTTGATACCGAAGAAAAACAAACTCATCACGACTACCAGAATGGTAATCGGTTTGCGTAAGGCAGCACGTATTAAATTCATAGGGTAATTGAGTTAATGAAGAGACTGTTGCCGGCTTTCCGTCTTTTTAACAGAAAGAATCAGCGAAAAGTCAATTTTTTCCGGAATACATCACATGATTCAGCATCCGGTCCTAAAATTTACGAATTTGTCGTCTATTTTGCACATTCAATAGACATTTGTACCTACATCATAAAGACAGAAAGCTTGTTTTTTAATCCCGCCCCGCTGCTCCTTTTTCGGTGAGCGCGCCGTGTGATATTTATCACGGAACCGCCTGCCGCTACTCATTTTATTTGTTAGTCAGGTAACAGCAGAATAAGCCACACCCTATCCGGAGCCATCGGAATTTAACTCATTTTTAACTGACAGAACTTTATGAGACCGCTTTCCCGTTCCTCAACTGA
Organism: Arsenicibacter sp.; assembly: GCA_965247375.1. Lineage (GTDB taxonomy): Bacteria > Bacteroidota > Bacteroidia > Cytophagales > Spirosomataceae > Arsenicibacter. The sequence goes on along the minus strand of CBDFHU010000013.1, from coordinate 36,378 downwards.
TAAATGTACCCGGAATCCTTTAGCCGGTATCCGGTTTCATACGTCCGGTTATTCAATATCCAGTATCCAGTTATCAACCATTCAGTGCCTATGAACCGGTCCTTACTTGACGGGCTGACAGGACGCTTCGAACCCGCCCTGATCGACGAAATTGCCCGTGTTGGTATTTATCAGGAAATAGAAGAAGGAGCCTATCTGATCCGGCCGGGAAGTTATATCCGGTCGGTACCGATTCTGCTCAGCGGGTCGGTAAAAATCATGCGGCCCGATATGGAAGGGCGTGAAGCGCTGCTTTACTACCTCGGCGGCCTCGACTCCTGTGCTATGTCGCTGACGTGTTGTCTGGAGAAAAAGCAAAGCGAAATTGTGGCCGTCGCCGAAGAAAAAACACGACTGATTGCCATTCCGGTCGAGAAAGTAGAAGAATGGATCTGCCGCTTTCCAACCTGGAAGCAGTTTGTGTTTAAGACCTACCAGCGCCGTTTCGATGATATGATTGCTACCATCGACAGCATTGCGTTCCAGAAACTCGATGAACGGCTGCTGGCTTACCTGAAAAAGAAGGCACAAAGCTGCCAGTGTTCGGTACTTCAGATTACGCACGAAGAAATTGCCAATGAACTGGCGACCTCCCGCGAAGTGATTTCACGGCTGCTGAAGCAGATGGAAAAGATCGGCTACGTGAAGCTTTCCCGGAATAAAATTGAAATTTTGTAGTACCATCCTGATTGTGTAACAATTATCACGGAACCAACAAACGAACTTTCGTTGATTTGCTTATCAATTTGAACAAGCGTCAACCTTTAAAGAGATCACTACGATGAAAATCGAACAAATTTATACGGGCTGTTTAGCACAAGGTGCCTATTACGTGGAATCGGAAGGCGAAGTAGCCATTATTGATCCGCTGCGAGAGGTAAAACCATACATTGAGAAAGCCGCCAAAGAAGGGGCAACGATCAAATACGTACTGGAAACGCACTTCCACGCCGATTTTGTGTCGGGACACCTCGATCTGGCCAAACAAACCGGTGCGCCTATCGTGTATGGCCCCAATGCCAGAACCGGATTTGAAGCCCATATTGCTACCGACGGCGAAGAACTGTCCCTCGGCAAGGTTAAAATCCGCGTCCTGCATACGCCGGGCCACACGATGGAATCGACCTGTTACCTGCTGATCGACGAAAACGGTAAAGAAAAAGCTCTGTTCAGCGGCGATACCCTGTTTATCGGTGATGTCGGCCGGCCCGATCTGGCCCAGAAATCGGATCTGACCATGAACGACCTGGCCGGTTATCTGTTCGATTCGCTCCGGAACAAAATCATGACCCTGCCCGACGACGTGATCGTGTATCCGGCTCACGGTGCGGGTTCGGCCTGCGGTAAGAACATGAGTAAGGAAACGACCGATACGCTGGGCAACCAGAAATTGTTCAACTATGCCCTGCGGGCCAATATGTCGCGCGACGAGTTCATCAGGGAGGTTACGGACGGCCTGCTCGCTCCGCCGAAGTATTTCCCGCAAAACGTACTGATGAACAAAGAGGGTTACGAAAGTATTGACACCGTACTGAGCCGTGGCGCACAGCCGTTGAGCCCGGACGCCTTTGAGGCAGCGGCCAACGAAACCGGTGCGGTGGTGCTCGATGTGCGGGGTGCTCAGGTGTTTGCTAAAGGCTTTATTCCGAACTCAATCAACATTGGCCTGGGCGGACAATTTGCGCCGTGGGTAGGTGCCCTGATTCCGGATGTCCGTCAGGAACTGTTGCTGGTTTGTGAACCGGAAAACGTTGAAGAAACCCTCACCCGGCTGGCCCGCGTGGGGTACGATCAGGTACTGGGCTATCTGGCGGGCGGTTTTACGGCATGGGCCGGAAGCGGTAAAGAGGTTGATACCATCACCTCGATTTCTGCCGCTGAACTTGCCGACCGTATGGATCAGGGGCCGGTTACGGTCATCGACGTCCGGAAACCGGGCGAATTTGCGGCCGAACACATCGACGGCGCCAAAAGCCTGCCGCTCGACTACATCAGCGAACTGATGGCCGAATTCCCGAAAGACGAAACCATGTACATCCACTGTGCGGGCGGTTACCGGTCGATGATGGCCGCGTCGATTCTTAAATCACGGGGCTACGATAACCTGATCGACATTGACGGCGGTTTCGGGGCTATCCAGAAAACCGGCCGGTTTACCACCACCGATTTCGTTTGCCCGTCGACGCTGAAAAAGGCGTAATTCGGGTTCATAAGACGTAGAGACAAGGCATGCCTTGTCTCTACGATTGTCAAACCATTACAAATTCCCTTTCCGGAATTCGCTGGCGGCGTAATTGGCCGCCCGTGCCGTAATGGCCATAAACGTCAGCGACGGATTCTGGGTAGAGTTGCTGGTCATACAAGCTCCGTCGGTGACGAATACGTTTTTGCAGTTATGGAACTGATTCCATTTGTTCAGCATCGACGTTTTCGGGTCTTTCCCCATCCGGACGCCACCCATCTCGTGGATGTCCAGGCCCGGCGCTTTCTCCGGTTTATCGTGCGTCTGGATGTTCTTGAAACCTGCCGCCGTGTACATTTCGGTCAGCTGCTCGTGGAAATCCTTAATCATCTTCTCATCGTTGTCGTCGTAGCCCACATTGGTCCGGATCAGCGGTACGCCCCAGGCATCCACCTGTGTCTTATCGAGCGTCACAAAGTTTGACTCCTTCGGAATCGTCTCGCCCATCATGTGCGAGCCTACCCGCCAAACGCCGTACTTTTTCGTATTCAGGCTGTTTTTCAGGTCCTCGCCAATGCCGGCAGTATCGTTATAGGTCATGCGGGTGGCGCTGAAACCCGATGCATAGCCGCGCAGGAAGTCTGTCTCTTGTTTGAACACGTTCCGGAAACGCGGAATATAGCTGCCATTTGGGCGGATGCCGTCGGTAGTCGTGTCCTGGAATCCTTCATATTCGCCCGAAATCGTTGTCCGGAAGTTATGAAACGCCACGTATTTACCCAGCAGGCCGTTGTCGTTGCCCAGCCCGTTCGGGAAGCGCCGTGAGGTCGAGTTCAGCAGAATCAGGTTTGTATTGACGGTAGCCGCGTTCACGAAGATGATGCGGGCATAATACTCCGTCATCTGCTTGGTGTTGGCATCAACCACCCGTACCCCCGTTGCCTTGCCTTTGGCCTCGTCGTAAATAATCGAATGCACCACCGAATGCGGCCGCAGCGTCAGATTACCCGAATTCAACGCCCACGGAATCGTCGATGAGTTGCTGCTGAAGTACCCGCCATACGGGCAACCCCGCTGACACAGGTTCCGGTGCTGGCACTGCCCCCGCCCCTGTTTCAGGTGAATCGGCTGCGGTTTGGTCAGATGCGCACAACGGCCGATAACCACCGGCCGCGTGTTGTTATAGCGTTTGCTCATCTGAGCCGTAAAGTGCTTTTCTACGCACGTTTGCTCGTGCGGCGGCAGAAACTCGCCGTCGGGCAGTTGTGCCAGCCCGTCGCGGTTGCCGGAGATACCGGCAAACTTTTCGACATGGCTGTACCACGGAGCAATGTCGTGATAACCAATCGGCCAGTCAACGGCAAAGCCATCGCGGGCCGGTCCGTCGAAATCGTATTGTGACCACCGTTGGGTACCCCGCGCCCACATCAGCGATTTCCCGCCAACGTGGTAGCCGCGAATCCAGTCAAACGGTTTATCCTGAATATACGGGTGTTCGGCGTCCTTCACGAAGAAATGAGTGGTGTCTTCGTTGAGTGCATAACACCGGCTGGCAATCGGGTTGGCATCCTTATAGGCTTTCGGCAGCTGGTTCAGGTGCTCAAACTCCCAGGGCGACATCATCGTGGTCGGATAGTCGGTTACGTGCCGCACATCCCGGCCGCGTTCGAGCAGGAGCGTTTTCAGTTTTTTGTCGGTAAGCTCTTTGGCAGCCCAGCCACCGCTGATACCAGACCCGATCACAATAGCATCGAAGGTCCGGTCTTTAAGAGAATCTATAGTCAGAAAAGCCATGAAATACGAAGGTTGAACGATTGTTGATGGATTATTTGGCACTGACCGGCGTCAGTGAGCTAACCGGAACACAGCCGTGGAAGTAGCCGGGGGCCATGTTGTACTTCAGCACATTGACCATGTAATATTCGGAGTTGGTATACCCGCGGATGGTCAGCCCTTTTACCAGATCAGCAAACTGTTTCTGGCCAGGTTCGGCCGAAGCAGCCATGCCGAGTAACAGGTCGGTGCGCTGTTTTTTATCACAGGCCGGAAAGTCTTTTCCGTAAGCCTGCCGGGCCAGTTCGTCGGTTTTCAGCAATCCCTGCTGAAACGTTGTCTGAACAGGTTCGCCGTAACAATCGTTAATCATACGGAGGACAAAGCGGTGAACGTTGAGTGATTTTGCGCCCGGTGTCGTCGTTTCGGGAATGATGGTTTCTACGATTTCAGCCAGCAGGGCCTCATTCGCAGCCGTCATATTCGGGCTGGTACCCACGGAAGCGGTGTTCCATTGTGTGGCCCAGGCCGGCAGACTAACCAGTCCGCCAACCGCTACCGAAAGGCTTTTAAGGGCAGTACGTCGTTTCATATTCAATACGTTTATATGCGTTTCATCTCCGGTAAAAGCTTCCGGAAGAAAAAAACTACCGGAAGCCATCCAGTGTGATATAAATCACATAATCCTGTTTTCAGAGTAGTTACCTTTGATTCAATCAAAGAGACCTACGCTTTTTTAACGATAAAACGAGCCAACGCCATGTTAAAAGGGACTAAATTATACAGCATTCTGTTCAATAAATGTCCTCGTTGTCAGGAGGGTGATTTCTTCATCAGCAACAATGCCTACGACCTGAAACGATTCGACAAAATGCATACGCACTGCAGCCACTGTGATCTCCGGTTTGAGCCCGAACCTGGTTTTTTCTTTGGCGCTATGTATGTCAGCTACGCGTTTTATGTAGCCTTTATCATCAGCTCGTTTGTGCTGTTTAATGTGCTTCTTGAAATTGACCTGACGTATTATCTGATTGGCCTTGTGCCGGCGCTTATTATCCTGACTCCGTTCTTTTTCCGGTTAGCGCGCCGCACGTGGATTAACATCTTTGTCAGCTACAAACCTGATCAGGCGAAGGCCCATACGCATTCATAGATTTTTTTTGCGGAAAAAGAGGCTTACAATCCCGGGGTATATCATCAGCGCAGGAACGAGTTTTCCTGCGCTGATATTTTTTCAGGGGTGCACATACGTCCAGCCCTGCTGCTGACGGATAATCAGCTCGCCGTTTCCGCTCGGGGTAAATGAGATAAACGGAAACAGCTCATCCTTGCTGATTTTCCGCTCCCGCAACGTGTTTTCACACTGTACGAGTAACACCCCTTGTTTCTGCATCTCCGTCAACGTCTGTTCAAAGGGACTGCCTTTCTTAAACGCAGCGACCCCGCCTCCATGCACGACCAGTTCAAGCTCCAGCTTGTCTTTCAGCCGGGGGTCAGAAAGGGCATTCTGCATGTTTTTTAGGGTTGCCTTGATTTTGGCTTCGTCATCAGAATTCAGCTGATAAACGGCATAGTACTTTTTCTTTGTGGCCTCTGCGCCATTGAACGTCGACTGAGCCGTAGCGCTGACCGACACCGCCATCAGCAGGCCAATAAGGCTAAAAAGGAAATTGCGCATAACAAAACGGGATTAGTGAATACCTCTATGGGTGATCAAGATACGAAAACGGCGAATGTATGAGGAAAAACAGCGGTGCTTTGTGATAATTGTCACAGAGTTTTTTCCCAGTTCAGGCTTTCTTAGAAACAAAAAAAGAAGCCATGAAAAAGAACATTGGTACCACCGACCGCTACATCCGTATTGCTTTGGCCGTTCTCCTGATCGTCTTGTCTGCTGCCGACGTTCTGACCGGCGTCTGGAATCTTGTTGGGTTCATCGCCGCCGGTATCCTGCTGCTCACCAGTCTGGTCAGTACCTGCCCCCTGTATCTGCCTTTCGGTATCCGGACGAACCGGACGCGAAAACTCCGCTGATTTTCCGAAAACCGGCTCTGTGTAACAATTATCACGGAAAAGGGGCTTGCGGATGGCGTGATTTGCTGAAAAATACGGCAGATTATGAATACAATTGAGATAGTAGGTTTTTCCGCATCGATCCTGATCGGAGTTAGTCTGGGACTGATCGGCGGAGGGGGCAGCATTCTTACCCTGCCCGTTTTAGTGTACTTGTTAGGAATTAATCCGGTGATGTCAACAGCCTATTCGCTGTTTGTGGTCGGAACGACTTCACTGGTGGGGTCGGTCAACTATATGCGTAAGCAGCAGGTCAATTACAAGGCCGCGCTCGTCTTTTCGATTCCGTCGTTCCTCGCCGTTTTCCTGACCCGTAAATATGTGGTCCCGGCCATTCCGGACCCTGTTTTCAGCAGCGGAGCTTTTGTTCTGAGCAAAAGTGTGGCGATCATGATTTTCTTTGCCCTCATTATGCTGGCGGCATCCTTTTCCATGATCCGTGACAAAAAAGGAGAAACAGCTAAAGCGGAAGGCCCTGTTACCTTTAACCTGCCGCTGATTGCGCTGGAAGGTGCGCTGGTCGGTACCCTGACCGGTTTTGTCGGTGCGGGCGGTGGGTTCCTGATTATTCCGGCCCTGGTCCTGTTGGCCCGGCTGCCGATGAAAATGGCCGTCGGCACGTCACTGCTGATCATTGCGGCCAAATCGCTGATCGGCTTTCTGGGTGATCTCTCCAACATGGCTGTTGACTGGACCTTTCTGCTCGAATTTACGGCCTTATCCGTGGCCGGTATCTTTGTCGGTTCTTACCTGTCGAAGTTTATCGCCGGTGAGAAACTGAAACGCGCATTCGGCTGGTTTGTGCTGGTGATGGGCGTGTATATTATTGTTAAGGAAACGATGTTTTAACGACAGGAAGAGTATAACCTATTTCTGAAAACTATCTGGAAACCATGATTGACGTAAAAAACTGGGATATGATGCGGATTATCCGGCTGGTGGCAGGTGGTCTGGTGCTATGGAGTGCCGTTGTTGATCGGCAGCCGGTCCTCGGCCTGCTCGGCGGGTTGTTCCTGATGCAGGCCATCCTGAACGTTGGCTGTGCGACCGGTGGCTGTGGTGTACCGGCTCCCCGCCGTTCGGTGAAACCGGACGAAACCCATCAGGACATCCCGTATGAAGAAGTTCATTAACGGCTGGTCCGTTGTGGGTGCTATTGCAGGCGCCATCGGCGGGTTTCTTTACTGGGATCAGATCGGCTGCCTGACCGGACATTGCCCGATTCAGTCACATTGGCAAACCATGATGCTCTGGGGCGGAACGATGGGGTATCTGTTAGCCGATTTTGTTCAGCCACTTTTCAAAAAATATCCGTAACCGTTATGGAAACACAGAAAAAACAAACATTTGGTGATATCATAAAAGGCGATACACCCGTATTGGTCGACTTTTTTAATGAACGAATTCTGGGAAACCCGCTATAGCAACCCGACCTATGCCTACGGGACCAAACCCAATGTTTTTTTTAAAGAGTGTATTGACAAACTGCCGGCGGGGCGGTTGTTGCTGCCGGCCGAAGGCGAAGGCCGGAATGCGGTCTATGCCGCCCTCCGGGGCTGGACCGTCGATGCCTTTGACTTCAGCGAGGCCGCAAAGGCCAAAGCACTGGCACTGGCCGGCGGTGCCTGTACCCGTATCCGCTACGACATCGCTACGTTGCAGCACTTTGATGGTCAGCCGGATACCTATGACCTGATCGGGCTCATTTATGTACATCAACCACCTGACCTGCGACAGGCATTTCACCGTAAACTGGTCAGCTGGCTCAAACCGTCCGGCTACCTGGTGCTGGAAGCCTTCCATAAGGAGCAGCTCGGCAATTCGTCGGGCGGACCACAACAGGCCGACATGCTCTTCAACCGGACCGAACTGCTGGACGATTTTAAGGACCTCGACATTCTACAGGTTGACGAACGCTATACCGACCTGAACGAAGGCGCGTTTCATAGCGGGTCTGCCTGTGTCATCCGGCTCATTGCCCGAAAGAATGTATTATAAATACAGAGTTGGTTGACGATACCCCCCGTTGCCGCGACGCGACGGGGGTTTCTGGTTTTACTACCCATTCCAACCTTTGTGACTCCTGTCACGGAACAGGCAACAAACAGGCGTTAGGTTTGAGAAACTATATTTAAGGTATGCTAACACATGATGCTTTTAAGCAAACTATTCAAACACTTCAGCGAACATTAGCCCTGCTGGCCGGTCTGGTTGGCCTTGCCTTTTTATCGGTATTGGTGCTCATTGCGCTTCAATTTGATCTGATCGATATCAGCAAGCCACCAGCCGATGAAAAGCCCCTGGCCGAAAAAAAAATAACGAAGCAGAAAGACAGTGAAAAGCCGCTCTGGAAAGCACCCGCCGAAGCCGCCCTTGCCGGTAACAAAAACGCGGATCTCATCCGCTACGGCAAAGAGCTGATTGCCAATACGGCTGCCTATCTCGGTCCCAAAGGCTCGGTAGCCCATCTCTCAAACGGCATGAACTGCCAGAACTGCCACCTCGACGCCGGCACTAAACCGTGGGGCAACAATTACGGGGCCGTGGCCTCGACGTACCCCAAATTCCGCGAGCGGTCCGGCTCAGTCGAAAGCATTGGGAAGCGGGTCAACGACTGCTTCGAACGCAGCCTCAACGGCAAGTCGCTGGGTAGCAACAGCCGCGAAATGAAGGCCATTGTGGCGTACATTCATTTCCTCGGCGATGATGTTGAGAAAGGCAAAACCCCGAACGGGTCCGGCATCCGGCAACTTGCCTTTCTTGACCGTGCGGCCAATCCGGAGGCCGGTAAAGTACTCTACCAGCAAAAATGCATTTCCTGCCACGGGGCCGACGGTCAGGGCATCGCCAAACCCAATGGCAGCGGCTACACCTTTCCGCCGCTTTGGGGTCCGCACAGCTACAATCAGGGCGCCGGTCTGTTCCGCGTTTCCCGGTTTGCCGGCTATGTCAAAGCCAACATGCCGCTGGGAGCCACGTTTGACAAGCCGCAGCTGACCGATGAAGAAGCCTGGGACCTGGCCGCTTTTGTCAATTCGATGCCGCGCCCGGCGAAAGACCTCAGCAAAGACTGGCCAAACATCGCCGGCAAACCGGTCGATCACCCGTTCGGGCCGTATGCGGATTCGTTTCCTGAAAAGCAGCACAAATACGGGCCGTATAAGCCAATCGACGCGTTCAAAAAAGCGCATAGTACCAACAAAAAAGTAGCGGCACGCTGATGGAGCCACCCAATACGCCGGATGTGGGGCAAGGACACCGCGTTGTTTTTCAGTATGTTGCAGCCGATCAACCCTCACAAAAGGCACTGATTAGTAACCTGCAGAATCTGCTGGCCATATGGCCGGACGCTGAGATTGAAGTGGTGGTACATGGCCCCGGCATCTGCCTGCTGCAACCCGCCAAATCAGTGGTAGCCGGCCAACTGACAGCCCTTCTGCAAACGGCGAACCTCCGCGTAGTAGTCTGCGAAAATACGCTGCGGGGACATCAGCTTGCACTCAGCAACCTGATGCCAGGCATCGGTACTGTACCGGTAGCCGTCATTGAACTGATTCTTAAACAAGAACAGGGCTGGGCTTACATTAAGGCCGGTTTATAAAAATCTTCAATGCTTTATCCTAAACTGCCTTACCTTATGCCTTCAAGACGATCTTTTTTACAAACCGGCCTGCTTGGCAGCGTGTCAGCCGCCGTACCTTTTACGGCCGGCAGCATGGCTGACAGCCACTTAATAACCGGACAGCCCGAAGTTAGTCAGAACAATACAGGGGTAATTACCTTGCTTCAGACCACCGATGTCCACTGCCAGCTCCATGCCCACGATGAGCTTTTCTGGGAAAATGATCAGCTGACATTCCGGAAATCCGGTGGTTATGCTCATTTAGCAACCGCGATCAACAGCATCCGGTCCCGTAATCCGGCCAATACACTCCTGATTGATACCGGCGATATGTTTCAGGGTAGTATGCTGGCCGTAAAAACAGAAGGGAAAGCTCTCCTGCCGCTGCTGAATGCCCTTGGCTACGATATGTTTTTACCCGGCAACTGGGAAGTCGTGTATTACAAAAAAGCCATGCAGCAGTTATTGGGGAGCTTGCATGCGCCAAAGGTATGCACCAACATGCACCACGATTCCGGCAACGGCGTAAAAGGCGAACTGATCTTCCAGCCATACCAGATCGTAAACCGGTTCGGAGTAAAAATTGGTTTTCTGGGCTACACAGACCCGCTGGTGCCGCTCCGGCAATCACCACTCTACAGCAAAGGCATTGTATATACCAAGCCCGAAGAAACCATAAAGTACTGGGTTGATGTACTGAAACAGCAGGAACAGTGCGATATGATCATTGTACTGGCCCATCTGGGGCTTTCGCAGCAAATCGGTCTGGCTAACCATCCTCACGCCGAAGGTGTTGATTATATCTTCGGCGGAGACACGCACGAGCGTGTCCGGCAGCCAATTCAGTGTAGATATGCCAAAGTGGTTGAGCCGGGTGCCTTCGGGTCATTTATCGGTCGTCTCGATATTACGGTCAAAGATGGCCGTATTACCGGTGAGCGCTACGAACTTATTGAGGTTGATCCGAAAAAATACAAGGCCGATCCGGCCGTACAACGCATTGTCGATAATGCCGAAGCACCCTATAAAGCCGCGCTGACCAATGTGCTCGGCTACAGCAAAGTGCCGCTTTACCGGAATTTTGTGGTCGAAAATACCATTGACACGATGATTGTAGATGCATTGATGTGGAAAATCAAGCCCGACGTTGCCCTATCGAACGGCTTCCGGTTCTGTCCGCCACGCACAGCTGATGCCAGCGGGCTCGTTCCGGTTACGGAGGCCTATCTGTATGACATGCTGCCGGTCGATGCCACCGTCCGGACCGGTAAGGCTACCGGGAAACAGTTGCTCGACTGGCTGGAACGGGAGTTGCAGAATGTATTTGCGCAGGATGCAACCAAACGCTTCGGCGGCTGGGTAGTCCGGTTTAAAGGCATGGAAGTCGAATTTAAAGCCTTTGTCGAAGCCGGACAACGGATTCAGTCCGTCCGGATCGGCGGCCAGCCTCTGGACCCTGCCCGGACCTACACCATCTGCGCCTGCGAACGGGAAGGCGATCCGGATGACATGTTATGCAGGATGAAGGGTGTACAGGCCGGGCAAAATACAAGTTCCTCCCTGCATACGGTCATGAAGGAATACCTCAAAGCCTTTTCGCCGGTTGCCCCGCAGCTGCCGCGTACCACCCGTATTCTGGACGGGCCGCAGGAACTGCTGACGCAGGTACACGGCGTCAACTATACCTTCCGCTAATTCAGATTACAGCACTGATTATCAGACAGCAAGTAAATCATCAGACGACAAAGCAGGGCTTCCCCCTGCTTTTTTTATGCCTGTCATCATACTAAACAACTGACAACCATCATATTCCCTCTGTAACAAACATCACAGAATCCCCCTGTGCGGATGGCCAATTTTGATCCATCAATTTAAACACGGATTAAACACAGAGCAGTCATGAAAATCGAACAAATGTACACGGGTTGTCTGGCAGAAGCCGCTTATTACATCGAATCAGCCGGTGAGGCTGCCATCATTGATCCACTGCGGGAAACGAAACCGTATATCGAACGGGCCGAAGCCGACGGGGCAACGATCAACTATGTTTTTGAAACACACTTTCACGCCGACTTCGTATCGGGCCACCTCGACCTGGCCGCCAAAACCGGTGCGACCATCGTTTTCGGACCAACCGCTCAGCCGAATTATCCGGCGCATGTAGCCACCGACGGCGAGTTGTTTACCATCGGCAACGTCCAGATTAAAGTATTACATACGCCGGGCCACACCATGGAGTCGTCAACTTTCCTGTTGCTCGACGAAACCGGCAAGGAAACGGCCATTTTCACCGGCGACACCCTCTTTATCGGCGACGTAGGCCGGCCGGATCTGGCCGTAAAAAGCGACCTGACCCGCGAAGACCTCGCCGGTCACCTGTTTGACAGCCTGCATCAGAAAATCATGACCCTGCCGGACGAGGTCATTGTTTACCCCGGTCACGGTGCCGGTTCGGCCTGTGGTAAAAACATGAGCAAGGAAACCACCGATACGCTGGGTAACCAGAAGTTGTTTAACTATGCCTTGCGGGCACAAACCAAAGATGAATTTATTAAAGAGGTAACCACCGGCCTGACCTCGCCGCCGCAATATTTCCCGAAAAACGCGGTACTGAACAAGATGGGCTACAGCTCTGTCGATGAAGTAATCCGGCAGGGTACTCAGGCGTTATCACCGGCCGCGTTCGACGCCGCCGCCAACGAAGAAGAGGCGCTGATGCTCGACGTTCGCGGGGCGCAGGAGTTTGCCCAAGGCTTTGTTCCGAACAGCATTAACATTGGCCTCGACGGTCAGTTTGCGGGCTGGGTTGGTACCCTGATCACGGATCTGAAACAACCGATCCTGCTCATTACGCCGGAAGGCCGCGAAGAAGAAGCCGTGCTGCGGCTGGCCCGCGTTGGTTATGATAACTGTATCGGCTACCTGAAAGGTGGTTTTGCGGCCTGGGCGGCCGATAACCGTGAGACCGACACCATCGAATCGATCCCGGCCGAAATCTTTGCTGACCGGTTTTCGGCTGATAACACACTGCCGGTTTTCGATGTCCGCCGCCAGAGCGAATACCTGTCTGAGCATGTTGTCGGCATTGAAAATCTGCCGCTCGAAAGCCTGAACCAGAATATGGCCCGTCCCGACCGTCACCAGACGTATTACCTGCACTGCGCCGGTGGCTACCGCTCCATGATTGCGGCTTCGATCCTGAAGGCGCGCGGCTATGATAACCTGATCGACGTGGCCGGCGGTTTTACGGCGATCAAACAGACCGGCAAATTAGCGCTGACCGATTACGTCTGCCCAACGACTTTACTGTAATTTTTGCTTTTGCCACGAAGACATGAAGTAACACAATGAACAGAAACCTTTGTGCTCCTTTGGTTCTTCGTGCCTTTGTGGCCAACCATAAACCAATACAACCATGACACCGCATTATTATGAAGTAAACCTCGGCTGGCAGTATGCCCGTCTGGGTCAATTGAGTTCTCCCGTACTGAACGAGACAATCGAAGTAGCCACCCCGCCGGAATTTGCCAAAGGCATGCCTGGCGTCTGGTCACCGGAACATTTACTGGTTGCAGCCGTATCCAGTTGTTTTATGACCACGTTTCTGGCCATTGCCGAAAATTCGAAACTCGACTTTTCGGACTTTGACTGCCGTGCATCCGGCAAACTGGACGAAACCGAAAACGGGCTGATGATTTCGGAAATCCGGTTATTTCCCAAAGTAGTTGTACTACACGACAGCGACATTGACAAAGCAAAGCGCGTCCTGACCAAGTCGGAACGGCACTGCCTGATCACCAACTCTGTCCGGTCGCAGGTAACGATGGAACCGGTCATTACGGTTGCCGTCACTGAATTTGATTAACAAAAAAGGCTTTTGTAACTATTGTCACGGAAGGGGGCTTTGCGCCGGTATAGTTTTGTCAGGTAAATAACGCAACCTGCCACTATGTTAAGGCGCTACTTTCTAATCGTATTGATTGCATATAGCACTGCCGGCGCAGGCTTTTCTACAGGAACGGACGGAAAGCTCCCTGAAGATCAGCCTGTACCGGCAGACTCCCTGAAGCCGGTAGCCGGATTTCTTAAAAAAGGAGCTTTTTCCGGCCACGTCCGGTCATTTTTTATGGCCACGGACAACAAGCCTGGCCTGACCGATTACCATGCGCTAGGCATCGGCGCCGGCATCAACTACCACACCCCGCGACTTTTCAAACACCTTGAATTAGGCATTAGCGGCTTTTTCACGTTCAACGTCTTATCGTCTGATCTGGCCGCCCGTGACCCGAAAACCAATCAGGCAAGCCGCTACGAAATCGGTTTGTTTGATCTGGCCGACCCCAACAACCGGCGCGATCTCGACCGGCTCGAAGAACTCTACGCCCGTATTTACATTGGCCACCAGTCGAAGCTAACCGTTGGCCGCCAGATTCCGCACTCGCCGTTTATTAACCCGCAGGATGGCCGGATGCGTCCGACCCTGACCGAGGCTGCCGTGCTGGAATGGAATGAGTGGAAGAATACCCGTTTCCAGCTCGAATATATTTTCGGCATTTCACCACGCTCGACCGTACGCTGGTTTACAGTCGGTGAAAGCATCGGACAGTATCCGGTTGGCGTTGATTTGAACGGAAAACCATCACAGTATGCGGACCACATCAGAACAAGCGGTATTCTTCAGGCGGGGCTGACTCAGAAAGCGGGGGCATTATCCATTCAGGTCTGGAATACCTACGTTCCCAATGTATTTAACCTGCTTTACGGTAATGCGGAATGGCGTTCGTCGGCAACCAGCCCCTACCGCTGGATGATCGGCGCTATGGGCGGTTACGAAGAAGCGGTCAGCAATGGCGGCAGCGAAGTGGTATCACAAGCCTACATGACGCCTGGGGCCACCGCCGGATTTATCTCGGGCCGGGTCGAATATCAGAGTCCACGCTGGCTTTTCAACCTTAATGCCACCCGGATTTCGGCCGCCGGACGGTTTCTGATACCGCGCGAATGGGGCCGCGAGCCATTTTATACTTTCCTGTTCCGGGAACGAAACGAAGGCACCGGCAACACTACAGCGTTCAGCAGTAACCTGCGCTATACACCGGTTAAAAACCTGCGGTTTGATCTCGGGGCCGGTTATTATCACCTGCCGGACGTCAGCAATTTTGCCCTCAACAAATACGGCCTCCCCGCTTACACGCAGGTTAATTTTGGAACCACTTACCAGTTTAACGGGTTATGGAAGGGACTTGATATCCAGTTATTACTGGTCAGAAAAGACCCTCTTAAAACTCCGGTTGCTTCAGACCGGTACATTATCAACAAGGTAAATATGAATCAGATTAACGCTGTTGCTAATTTTCATTTTTAATAAACAACCTCTCCTATGGATTTTTTAGAGTTAATTCGTCAGCCGTGGCCATGGTACGTTGCCGGCCCCCTGATCGGGCTGACGGTTCCGACGCTGCTGCTGATCGGCAACAAGTCATTCGGGATTTCGTCGTCGCTGCGTCATATCTGTGCCGCCTGTCTTCCCGCCAACATTCCGTTTTTTAAGTATGACTGGAAAAAGGAAATCTGGAACCTGCTTTTCGTTTTCGGGATCTTTATCGGTGGCATCTTAGCGACTAATTTTCTAGCTAACCCCAACAAATTTGTACTGGCAGAGTCTACCGTTTCTGACCTGAAAGCGCTTGGCATTAAAGACTTTGCGGGATTAATGCCCGCTGATCTGTTTGAGGCATCAAACCTCTTTACGCTGAAAGGTTTCATCTTCTTTATTGTGGGCGGGTTCCTGGTCGGGTTCGGTACGCGCTGGGCCGGTGGCTGTACGTCAGGTCACGCAATCATGGGTCTGTCAACGCTGCAATGGCCGTCACTGATTGCCACCTGTTGTTTCATGATCGGTGGTTTCACGATGACTCACCTGATTCTGCCCTACATTTTTAAACTGTTTTAAACGCCTCAAGACATGCAGAAAGTAGAATTTCCGGAGCCGATGGTGTGCGATGCGCCCAACGACATGGCCAAAAAAGAAAGCGGCTTTTCTAACCTCAAATACATGGTTGTCGGAATTATGTTCGGGATCGTTTTTGTCAAAGCCGAAATCATTTCCTGGTTCCGCATTCAGGAGATGTTTCGTCTTCAGAGTTTTCATATGTACGGCGTAATCGGGTCGGCGGTGGTCGTCGGCATGTTGTCCGTATTTCTCATCAAGAAATTCAACATCAAGACCTTATCCGGTGAGACGATACAGATTCATCCAAAGAAATTCACGCGCGGGCAGGTTTTTGGCGGGCTGATGTTTGGGCTGGGCTGGGCCATTACCGGCGCTTGTCCGGGCCCATTGTTCGCGCAGATTGGCAGTGGATATGTGGTGGTGATTGCCACGCTCCTGAGTGCTATCGCCGGTACATGGACGTATGGGCTGTTGCGGGATAAACTGCCGAACTAACATGGTTGCCGGTGGTGCCGGGAAAGCGGCAGAAACAACAAAATAGCCCCTATGTGATTTTAGTCACTGAAGGCCAGACAAGGATAGTATAATTTCATTAATAAACTAAACTATTCCTGAACATGGCAACGAAATTTGATGTGCTGATTGTAGGCGGCGGTAACGCAGGGTTATCCGTCGCCGCACAACTACTCCGCAAAGAGGCGGACCTCGTCGTAGGAATTATTGAACCTTCCGAAAAACATTACTACCAGCCCGCCTGGACCCTGGTCGGTGCGGGTCAGTTTGACATCAAAGCGACCGAAAAACCGGAACGGGATTTCATGCCGGAGGGGGCAGTCTGGATAAAGGATGCGGTTGAATCGTTTCAGCCCGAAGCCAGTCAGGTAACCTGCAAAAGCGGCGATACGTATCAGTATGAATCGCTGGTGGTTGTACCCGGGCTACAGCTCGACTGGGGCAAGGTCAAAGGGTTTACCGAAACGTTGGGCCGCAATCAGGTTTCCAGCAATTATTCCTTCACTACAGCCCCGTATACCTGGGAGTTAATCAAAAACTTCAAAGGCGGCGTTGCGGTCTTTACCAACCCGACGACACCGGTAAAATGTGGTGGTGCCCCGCATAAGATCATGTATCTGGCCTGCGACTACTGGCGTAAAAACGGTGTGCTCGACAAAACTGAAATTCACTACGTCTCCGGTGCAGGTGCCATTTTTGCGGTTAAGGACTTTGCCGTTACGCTCGAAGGTCTGTTGAAACGCTACCATATAAAAACACATTACCTGAAAAACGTCACGGAAGTCGACGGTCCTAACCATACCCTTTATTTTGAAGGCAAGGACACGGATGGCAACATGGTAAAGGAGTCCCTGACGTTTGATATGGCGCATATCGTACCGCCGCAGTCAGCTCCTGACTTTATCAAAAACAGTCCGCTGGCCGACCCGAATCAGCCGCTTGGCTGGGTCGAAGTCAATAAACTGACCTTTCAGCATGCGCGTTTTAAGAACATCTTTGCCTGTGGTGATGTCAGCAATGCACCGACATCTAAAACCGGTGCGGCCATCCGTAAGCAGGCCCCGGTGATGGTGGAGCACATTCTGGCCCACCTGCATCATACCCAATCAGAAGCGCAATATGACGGCTACACCGCCTGCCCGATTCCGACTGAATACGGCAAACTGATGCTGGCGGAGTTTGATTATACCAACAAACCGAAAATGACCTTCCCGTTCAACCAGGCAGTGCCACGTTGGAGCATGTGGCTGCTCAAAAAATACCTGCTGCCCTGGCTATACTGGAACCGGATTCTGTCAGGAAAGGCGTAGAAGGGTACCGGGTGAAAGCAACAGCAAGACTTTTAAGTTCCTGATTGGCCATAAAAAGTGGTGGCACGACTAGGCGTCCCCGACTGGGCGTCCCCGACTGGGTGTCCCCGACCGCCAGGCGACCCTGTTAGAGTCGTGCCACCACTCGCTCTTTCACTCTTTTGCCGCAGCGGCGGCCACTCTTTCACTCTTTAAATATTCCGCCAGCTGCCGGCGTCGTACAGGTCAGTAATGCCCTGACTGGCCAGGAATCCTTTGGCACGGGCACTGCGCATACCGGATGCACAACACAAGACGATTGGCTGTTTATAGGCTTTGATTTTAGCCAGTTTAGCCTCCAGCTGATCAAGCGGAATGTTTACCGCTCCTTTAGCATGGCCACCGGCAAACTCGCCCGCTGAACGCACATCTATAATGACAGCACCTTGTGCAATTACGTCACTGATTTTTGTATTGTCTGATCCGCCACCGAATACGGCTTTTAACAGGTTCATCATGGTCGTACGTGTTCGTTTAAATGATGACATAAAACTAGCCGGTTTACTCCCCCGATTCAGTGACTAATATCACGAACGATACTTTTTTTACTGCTGGTACCATCGTTTCGCTATCTGTCATTCCGACGACAGAACCAGCAACTGAGAACCGAACGATCCAGAACCACCAGTAACTCAGCAACCCTAAAAAATCATTTCCCGTACAGATTCCTGCTTAAAAAGTCATTCCGGAATTTGCCTTGCGGGTCGAAGGTCTGCACCAGTTTTTTGAAATCATCCAGCCGTTCGTAGCGGGATTGCAGCACCGATGGCGCAATACTGAAGAGCTTACCCCAGTGCGGGCGTACGTTATACGGAGCGAGCGCTTTTTCGATCTGCGGCAGCACCTTACTTACGGCCGGCCAGTCCTGTTTCCACGTAAAGTGAATAGCCACGCTATCCTGTTTGTAACAAGGACTCATCCAGAGTGTATCAGCAGCAATCGTCCGGATTTCGGTAATCATCAGATGCGGGCTGATCTGGTCATGCAGGCGTTCTACGGCCAGAATCGCATCTACCGCGTTCCGCCGCGGCACAAAATATTCGGACTGTAGTTCTTTTCCGCTACTCGGTGTAAAGCCCATCTTAAAGTGCGGCAACCGCTCAAACCACGGCCCTGCCACACCCAGTTGCTCCGTACAGTTTTCGGCCGACAGCTCCGCAATCGGGTGCAGGTTCTTTGCCGACTTTTTAGCGCCGTAAAACTCAGCCTTCGCCTCAAACGGCTTGTCTTTACCGACCCGGCTTTTAATCCAGACCTCATTGAACCGTTTCGCCTTCCAGTCCGTAAACAGACTGACGCTGTAAGCACTGCCGGTAATTGCCTCAAAATGGGCTTTCAGCTGGTCCAGCGGCAGGTTTTCGTAGACATACTGCCGCACCGAAAACGTTGGTTCAATATCCAGCGTTACGCTGGTAATCACCCCCAATGCCCCCAGATTGACCACGGCCCCGCTGAACGTATCGCCGTCTTTTTCCTTTGACAACCGGATGACATCGCCTTTTGCATTAATGATTTCAAGACCCGAAACGGCCGTTGCCAGGTTTCCGTTTTTATTACCTGACCCGTGCGTAGCCGTCGCACACGCACCAGCCACCGAGATATGCGGCAAGGAGGCCAGATTATGGACCGCAAAGCCTTTGCTGTGCAGATACGGCGACAGTTGGCCATAATTCATCCCCGCCTGAACCGTTACCTTTTTGGCTGTAGCGTCCAGTGATACAACCTCGTGCATCTCCTTCAGCGACAGGAATTCCGTTGCGGTATCGGCAATGGTATTAAAACAGTGCCGCGTTCCCAGCACCTTGAACCGGGCATGTTGTTTGACAAACGCCTTCGCCTGATCCAGCGATTTAGCCGCTGTCAGCCGGTCGGTACTGTAGGTCAGGTTTCCGGCCCAATTCTTTAGTTTTTCGCCTGCACTCCAGGCCGATAAGGGTGAAAGCAGTGGTGCCGCCAGCATGGCAGAAGAGAGTTTTAAAAAGGTTCGTTTATGCATGGTTAAGGGGTTCAGTTACTGCATAAAAGTAAGGATTAACAGGAAAATACGCATTTCTCATCCGCAATAATCCGCAGCGGCTCCTAAAAAAAGCAGCAAGTAAAACCTGTCTTTTTTTCGCTTATTTTAGCACATTGACGCTATTCAGTCAGTTTATTATTCTGTTAATTCATGAACCTTACCAAGTCGATCCTGCTCACCGTATGCATCGGGGCAGCGCTTGGCGCACAAACGTTGTTCGCCAAGCCCCGGCCAGAACGTCCGGCCGCTACGTCTAAGTTTTACGAAATCCGTGTTTATCACGCGGCTCCGGGTAAATTCGACGCCATCGTTGACCGTTTCCGGCAGTATACTACAAAGATTTTTGAGAAACACGGCATGGAAAACATCGGTTACTGGTTGCCGACCGATACCAGCCGCCACGAAATCATCTACATTCTGGCGTACCCGAGCCGCGAGGCCCGCGATGCCTCGTGGAAAGCCTTCGGTGCCGATCCGGAATGGAAAGCAGTGGTCGCCAAAACCGAAGCCAACGGCCGGCTGGTATCCAAAGTCGATCAGGTGTTTATGACCGAATGGGAGCACTCGCCAAAACTGAAATTAAAGGAGAAAACACCGAACCGCACGTTTGAACTCCGGACCTATACGGCCAGTCCCGGCAAACTGCCTGACCTGTTGTCGCGCTTTGAAAACCATACAATGAAGCTGTTCAAAAAACACGGTATGGAGAACATTGCCTACTGGATCACCACCGATCCGACCAAACCCGACGATTCCGGACAGGCACGGTTAGTGTATCTGCTGGCGCATCCAGGCCCGGGCGACGCTGCCGGTAAAAAAGCCTTTGAAGCATTCCGGGCCGATCCGGACTGGGTGAAAGCCAAAGGCGAATCCGAAAAGAACGGTTCGCTGACGGTCAAGGTTGAATCAACGTACATGATCCCGACCGATTATTCAAAACTGAAATAAGGGTATATACCTGTAGAGACAAGGCGTGCCTTGTCTCTACAGGTATATACCCATCACATATTACGCCGGTATTGTCCGCCTACCGCATAGAGGGCGTTCGACAACTGGCCCAGCGTACAGACCTTAGTCGCCTCCATCAGCGAGGCAAAGACATTGCCGTTTTCGAGGGCGGTTTGCTGTAGTTGGGCCAATGCTTCGGCGGCCTGCTGCCGGTGGCGTTCTTCATAGGCACGGCAAGTCTCTACCTGAACCGTTTTTTCTTCGGCCGTTGAGCGGATTACTTCCGCCGGCACACTGGTTGGCGAGCCCGCCGGATCAAGAAACGTATTCACCCCGATGATCGGCAGTTGGCCGTTGTGCTTCAGCGTTTCGTAATACATCGACTCTTCCTGAATCTTACTCCGCTGATACATCCGCTCCATCGCGCCAAGCACGCCGCCCCGTTCGTTAAGCGACAGAAACTCCTGATAAACGGCCTCTTCGACCAGTTCGGTCAGCTCCTCAACCACAAACGAGCCTTGCAGCGGATTCTCATTTTTGGTCAGTCCGAACTCACGGTTGATTACCAGCTGAATGGCCATTGCCCGGCGTACCGACTCCTCCGTCGGCGTTGTAATGGCCTCATCGTAGGCATTGGTATGCAGCGAATTGCAGTTATCGTAAATCGCCAGCAGGGCCTGTAACGTTGTCCGGATATCATTGAAGGCAATTTCCTGCGCGTGCAGGCTCCGGCCCGAGGTCTGGATGTGGTATTTCAGTTTCTGCGACCGGTCGTTGGCACCGTATTTATGCTTCATGGCCTTGGCCCATATCCGGCGGGCAACCCGCCCCAGTACGGTATACTCGGGGTCCATGCCGTTGGAGAAGAAAAACGACAGGTTCGGTGCAAAATCGTCGATATGCATCCCGCGGCTCAGGTAGTACTCTACAAACGTAAAGCCGTTCGAAAGCGTAAAGGCGAGTTGCGAAATCGGGTTAGCGCCGGCCTCGGCAATGTGGTAGCCCGAAATCGATACCGAATAGAAATTACGCACCTGTTGTTCAATGAAATACGCCTGAATATCGCCCATCATCCGGAGGGCAAATTCGGTCGAGAAGATGCAGGTATTCTGCGCCTGGTCTTCCTTCAGGATATCGGCCTGAACCGTACCCCGGACTTTCCGCAGCGAATCAGCTTTAATTTTGTCGTAGACATCGCGGGGCAGCACCTTATCGCCGGTCGTACCGAGCAGCAGCAGCCCCAGCCCGTCGTTACCGTCGGGCAGTTCGCCGTTGTAGATCGGTTGAGTACCCGTATGTTGCGGCAAGGGAATAGCATGTTGCCGGATATACAGTTCGCACTGCTGATCAATGGCTGCATTCAGGAAAAAGCCCAGCAGCATCGGCGCGGGCCCGTTGATAGTCATCGACACCGACGTGGCCGGGTCGCACAGATTGAAACCGCTGTACAGCTTTTTGGCGTCATCCAGCGTACAGATGTTCACGCCTGAGTTGCCGACCTTACCGTAGATGTCAGGCCGATAGTCCGGATTTTCGCCATACAGCGTTACGGAATCAAACGCCGTTGAGAGCCGCTTGGCCGGCATACCTTTCGAGACATAATGAAAGCGGCGGTTCGTCCGTTCCGGGCCGCCTTCACCGGCAAACATCCGCGTCGGGTCTTCGCCTTCCCGTTTCAGCGGAAAGACACCGGCCGCATACGGAAATTCGCCGGGTACGTTTTCGGTCATCAGCCAGCGCAGTATATCGCCCCAGTCGTGGTTTTTCGGCAGACTGACTTTCGGAATACGCAGATGCGAGAGCGTTTCAGTAAACAACGGCTGCCGGATCACCTTATCGCGTACCTTAAATTCGTAAAACTCAGCCGTGTACTGCTCCTGCATCGTGGGCCATTGCCGCAGCAATTCACGGGAGTCAGGTAACAGCCGCGCTTCCAGCTGATTGTACACGGCCTGCAACTGCTCACGCAGCGAGGCCTGTTCCGGATTGGCCAGCGCCTTGATTGTCCCGTCAATCTGATAAAGTTGCCGCGCAATGGCAGCCTGGTCCCGCACCAGTGTATCGTACCGGCGGCTTTCTTCAACGATTTCGGCGAGATAGCGCACCCGTTCGGCGGGCATGACCGGCCGGGAAACTGTTCCGCCCGCGACAATGCGATCACCGGCGTCAACAGCAAAGCCAACTTTTTGCATCAGCACTGTAAAAAGCTGATTCATACCGGCATCGTTGAACTGAGCTGCGATGGTACCGATAACCGGCAGCTCTTCATCGGCCGTTTCCCAGTCCGTATGGTTACGCCGGTATTGTTTCCGCACATCGCGCAGGGCATCGAGCGAACCACGTTTGTCAAACTTATTAATGGCAATGACATCGGCATAATCCAGCATATCGATTTTTTCGAGCTGGGTAGCAGCTCCGTATTCGGCCGTCATTACATAAAGGCTCACATCGGCGTGTTCCGTAATTTCGGTATCCGACTGCCCGATGCCCGATGTTTCCACAATGATCAGGTCGAAATGCGCCGCTTTACAGACATCAACGGCATCCTGCACATACCGGCTCAGGGCCAGATTTGACTGTCGGGTTGCCAGTGACCGCATGTAGACCCGGCCGCCACTGGCCGCCGGATGGATGGCATTCATCCGGATACGGTCCCCCAGCAGCGCGCCGCCGGTTTTCCGCTTCGACGGGTCTACCGAAATGATGGCCATGGTCTTATCGGGATAGGTTCGCAGAAAACGCAGCACCAGTTCATCGACCAGCGACGATTTTCCAGCCCCGCCTGTGCCGGTTATGCCTAACACCACAGATTGACTGCCGGCCAGTGTGGTAAACACCTGCGTGAACTGTTCAGGAGTATTTTCGGCGGTTGTAATGAGCCTCGGAATGGCCTCCCGGCAGATGGGCTGTGTGCCTGATGCAGGCGGCAGGGCATAGTCGCACTGTTGCAACAGATCATCAATCATCCCCTGCAAACCCATCTCCCGGCCGTCGTCAGGCGAGTAAATCCGGGCGATACCATAGGCGTGCAGTTCGGCGATTTCAGACGGCAGAATGGTGCCTCCGCCGCCGCCGAATATCCGGATATGACCCGCCCCGCGTTCGTGCAGCAGGTCATACATGTACTTAAAAAACTCCAGATGCCCGCCCTGATAGCTGGTGATGGCAATTCCCTGCACGTCTTCCTGAATGGCGCAGTCAACGATTTCGGCCACCGACCGGTTATGTCCCAGATGAATGATTTCGGCACCGGATGCCTGCATGAGCCGGCGCATGAGGTTGATGGCCGCGTCATGCCCGTCGAACAGCGAGGCTGCCGTGACAATCCGGATTTTGTGCTTATACGATGGTTTCATGAATGTGTCTGTGCTGATGAAGCTTTGAAAAATCAAAGTTAATCACCGGATCAGCACAAAAGTAAGGATCTAGGCTCTAAAGATGAGTGCTTTTATCGGCTGAATACGGTTGATGACCACTGTCGCCACCCACATGACTACCGCAATAACCATGATCGTTCCGATGTTCAGCAACAGAATGACAGGCCAGTTCCAGACAATGGGCACATAACTCATGTAGTAGTTTTTAGGCTCAAGCGGCACAATCCGGAAGGTATACTGTAACCAGCAAAGCCCGAGGCCAACGGCGTTACCTAGCACAAGCCCCCAGACCACCATATTCAGGCCAACGTAGAGAAACAGGCGCCGCAGCAGCCCGTTGGTACCGCCGAACGCTTTTAGCAACCCGATCATCGGTGTCCGCTCCATCATCAGGACCAGCAGGACAGAAACCATCGTAAAGCTGGCCACAAACAGAATCAGGACCAGAAACACTTCGGTGTTGGTGTCAATCATCAGCATCCAGTCAAACAGCGCCCGATAGTCGTCGGTGACCTTGCTGAGCCGCATTTCGGGGGTAATCACGTTCATGACCGCCCGATATGTATCATCCAGTTTATCGAAGTCGCTGACGAAAATTTCGTACGAGGCTACTGTATCAGCGCCCCAGTTATTGAGCCGCTGAATCATGCGTATGTCACCCATCAGGATCGTATTGTCGAACTCCTCCAGCCCGGTCTCATAAATACCCGAAATAGTCAGCTTACGCGGACGCGGCGCATTGGCTTCGCCGCCCAGAAAGTACATAATCACGTTATTGCCCGTTTGGAGCCGCAACTGATCTGCAATCTTTTTACTGAGCAGTACATTGGTCGAATAGGCCGTATCTTTTGAGAAATCAGGCACGTTTCCCGCCACCAGCGACTCCTTCAGCATCGACCAGTCATAATCGCTCCCAACGCCTTTCAGTACCACGCCGGCCAGCTCGTCGGGGGCTTTCAGAATACCGGCTTTCATTGCCACGGCCTGGATATGGCGCACACCGGGAATCTTTGTGGCCTGATCATACACCTTTGTGTGCAGGGGCAGCGGGCTGCCCTCATAGGAGCGGTTGAGCGAAAATTTAGATACCTGCAGATGCGCACCAAACAGAAATACCTTCTGCGCGATGGTCTGTTTAAAGCCAAAAAGCACGGCAAACGCAATGATCATTACACCCAGACCAATGGCAATACTGGTGATACCAACTTTGGTGACCGTTGCCGAAAAACTGGCGATGGGCGCCTTACGAATGCGTCGGGCAAGAAAAAAAGGGACGTTCAAGGGATCTAAACCGTTTTTTGTTGTGGGGCTGCGGCGGATTAACTCCTGCGAACAGCGCCGTAAAAATAACGGATTTGGCAGGCGAAATGATTTGAAGGCGGCATTTCTTCTGCTGGCAGTGCAATTTTGCCACTTACTTTATGTATATTTGCACTAACTCTTTTAAGACATGACAGCGCCATCTCATTCCCCGACATCTGCAAACAGGTCATTTTTACGGCCCGTAGCAGACCTGATTATGCTTGCCCGCCAGGGTGTTTTGCGTCGTCGTGTTGATGAAATTGCCCGGCTCGTTAATTTAACTGACAAAGAAATGGCGCATATTCTGGGTATGTCAGTGCGAAGTCTGCACGGAAAGCAAGAAACGGACACACTAAACCTTGCCGCAGGTGAACGGCTGTTATTGCTGGAGCGTTTGATTCAACATGGATTGATGGTTTTTGATGGAAGTGCAGACCTGCTGAGCCGCTGGCTACGTACCCCTCTGTATGAGTTAGGGTATCGTGAGGCACCTGTAGAAGTCAATACGCCCGTGTATTCTCTGTCGGTTCGCGATATGGGCAGTTTTGAAGAGCCTCAACCTGTTTATGGCCAACCGGATATATACCCTGTTGCCCAAACGCCAGTTATTCCGCAATCACCGCTTGCCGTATTGGATACAGTATCCGGGTTTTCGTTAGCCGATGACGTACTTGGCCGGATCGAATGGGGAATCACGGGATAGATATATGAATATTTACCGGATCAACAAAACGCCTTATCATACAGGTCCTTTATCAGTGATTGGCAGCTATAGACATGGCGGACGCTGGAATCCTAAAGGCATTGGCATTCTGTATACAAGTTTTACTCCTGAATTAGCCCTGCTGGAAACCCTCGTTCATCTCCCTCCGCTTATTTTTCCGGAACTGCCTCAGTTGTGGATCAGCACAATCCGGCTACCTGACGAGCTGAATAAAGCGGTGTTCTGGCTTGCCCCCCGGCGATTGCCCGGCTACTGGCAAAACGGTACCCTTGCCGAAACGCAAACTATCCTGACCGAATGGCTGCTAGACCCGTTTTCGCTGGGTATAGCTGTTCCGTCAGCCATTATCGACATGTCCTATAACCTGTTGCTGCATCCTCACCATCCTGACTTTGTCAAATTAGAGATTGCCGCACAACGTCCTCTTCCGCTGGACAGACGATTGGTATCAACAACCTGAAACGAATCAATCGGATACTATCTTTGCCGGATAATACATCCGGAAACATACCCCTGAACAAACCGACTTTTAAAAATAACTTGCCCACCTCGTTCAAAATGCAGAACTTTGCGTTTTGAAGACCTGTCATGGCAACCGAACAAATTCTGATTCTTGATTTCGGTTCGCAATATACCCAACTCATTGCTCGCCGGGTACGCGAACTGAACGTTTACTGCGAGATTCATCCCTACAATCACATTCCTGCGATTACGCCCGAGGTTAAGGGTATCATTCTTTCCGGCAGTCCGTGCTCTGTACGCGACCAGGATGCGCCAATGGTTCATCTGGCCGCTTTCCGGCACAAACTGCCCGTGCTGGGTGTTTGCTACGGCGCTCAGTTGCTGGCACATACCAGCGGCGGCGAAGTGCAACCATCGGCCCACCGCGAATACGGCCGTGCTAAACTCGGCACCGTCGACGCCGGAAGTCCGCTGATGCAGGGCATTGACCAGCACTCACAGGTATGGATGTCACACGGGGATACCATCACGCAGATTCCTGATAACTTCCGGATCATTGCTTCGACCGAATCGGTAAAAGTAGCGGCTTTCCAGGTAGAAGGCGAACCAACCTACGGCATCCAGTTTCACCCTGAAGTAACGCACTCGCTGCAAGGCAAACACCTGTTACAGAACTTCGTGGTTGATATCTGTGGCTGCTCGCAGGACTGGACCTCTGAATCATTCGTAGAAAGCACCGTCGCCGGCCTGAAAGAAAAGCTCGGTAACGATAAAGTGGTAATGGCGCTCTCGGGTGGTGTCGACTCATCGGTAGCCGCTATGCTGGTTCACCGCGCTGTCGGCCAGAATCTGTTCTGCATCTTTGTCGATAACGGCCTGTTGCGGAAAGATGAATACGAAAACGTTCTCGAATCCTATAAACACCTCGGCCTCAACATAAAGGGTGTTGATTCAAAAGACCAGTTCTACCACGCACTTGAAGGGCTGACGGATCCTGAAGCCAAACGGAAGGCTATCGGCAAAACCTTTATCGACGTATTTGATCAGGAATCACACCTGATTGAAGATGTTATCTGGCTGGGTCAGGGAACGATCTATCCGGATGTGATTGAGTCGGTATCCGTAAAAGGTCCGTCGGCGACCATTAAGTCGCACCACAACGTAGGTGGTCTGCCGGATTTCATGAAGCTGAAAGTAGTCGAGCCATTGAATACGCTGTTCAAGGATGAAGTTCGGTCTGTGGGTCGTACCCTGGGCTTACCGGACAATATCCTGAAACGCCATCCGTTCCCGGGCCCTGGTCTGGCGATCCGGATTCTGGGCGACATCACGGCCGAAAAAGTACAGATTCTACAGGAAGTTGACGCGCTGTTCATCAACGGACTGAAGCGCGAAGGCCTCTACGATCAGGTATGGCAGGCGGGTGCAATCCTGCTGCCGGTACAGTCGGTAGGGGTCATGGGCGACGAACGGACGTATGAACGTGTTGTAGCGTTACGGGCCGTTACCAGCGTCGACGGCATGACCGCCGACTGGGCACACCTGCCTTACACCTTCCTGGCCGATATTTCGAACGAGATCATCAATAAAGTAAAAGGCGTCAACCGCGTGGTTTACGACATCTCCTCGAAACCACCCGCCACCATCGAATGGGAGTAGGGGCGACCCCACGTGGTCGCCCGAATCACGGATGTGGTCGCCCGCCGCACAGGTGCGGTCACAAAGTGCGGATCTGAACCATACATAGCAAAAAGAAGGGGAAACGTTTGTAACGTTTCCCCTTCTTTTTGCCCCAACGGGGCTCTATCTGTAACACAGGGCACCGCGACACTGCCACGCCTCAGGGCACCACTGCGGGTCAACACATGGGTACTCCCGGACGACCACATCCGTGATTCGGGCGACCACGTGGGGTCGCCCCTACCCGGCTAAATAATTGCCGATGCCGACGATGACTGACGATAATACGACGGTCAGAATGCCCAGTGAAATGGTACGCATCGTTGACCGGCTCGATCCTTTCCACTCATTCAGGTACAGGCCCCAGAAACTGCTGAAGGCAATGATGAACGCCATGTGCAGCGTCCAGCCCGAAAAACGATATTCGCCCATTTTACTGTCGCCCATGCCGTAAAAGAAAAACTGGAAATACCACGTCACACCCGCCAGCGCGCAGAAAATGATGTTGGCCACAATCGGCGTCGATACGTTGGTATAGTCGGTATACGACTTATTTTTGATGTTCAGGTAAATGGTCCAGATCGCGTTGGTAGTCAGTCCCCCTAAGAGCACAATCACCAGCGGGGCGTTGTTGGCATACAGCGGATCGGTTCCGTTCTGTAGTGCCAGTTCGGCAATCGGCTGACCGGCCGTCAGGCCAAAGGAGAAGCAGGCGCTCATGATCCCCGAGAAAATAGCCACCATCAGGCCCTTTTTCAGGTCAAACTCTGCAATGTTGGCCTTTTTCGCTTCTTCGGGCAGGTCTTTTTCTTTCATCATACCGGCAATGCCGCAAATCGAAATGCCCAGTACGCAGACGGCCACGCCAAGGACAATCACCTGACCTGACGTAGTGCTGATTAACTTGCCAAACTCACCGGCCCAGATCGGTGGTACCAGCGTGCCGAACACCGCACAAAGGCCCAGCGCCACAGCCATGCCGAGCGAAAGGCCTAAATAACGCATCGCCAGCCCGAACGTCAGACCACCGAAGCCCCAGAGCACACCCCAGAAATACGTCCACCATTTGGTTTCGGACGGCGCATTCGCCAGCACGTCAAAAAGACCGGGAACGGTGAGTGACCCCAGCACCAGCGGGGCAATTACCCAGGAGAAAATACCGCCTGTCAGCCAGTAACTTTCCCAGGACCAGCCTTTTACTTTTTGATACGGAAGGTAGAAACTACCGGAAGCAAAGCCTCCTAATGCGTGCAGGACGACGCCCCAAATTACTCCCATGTTACTTTTTCTGTTTTCGTGACTGATGTTTCTTAGGTTAGGCCGTTGCAACAAGTCTGGTTTCACGGACAACGATCAACAAATCTGCTTTAATAATACGGCTCAACTCTCCTGCTCCCTCCTGAAAAATAGTACAATCCAAAGCACAAATTGACTCTCAGGCAGTTATCTATTGAGGGAAAGAGTAAGTCCGCACCAACCTCATCTTTACAGAAAAAGGCAGTACCCGGCGCAGGAGGCAGGTATGTAACGGCTCCGTATGGTAAAGCAATTTTCATAAAAATATAACTAATCACAGGATAGTACATGATACTCAACCGGAGCAATCATGCGTACTTTGCTGAAAAATCAGGACTCTGACCGATAATTATTGTCGCATGCATACAACACAAACCTTTCGTCACGTCAGCTACCTGTGGGACGAAGCCAAAGCCCTCGAACTGGCCGGCAACGAAGTTGATTTATTCATTTACCGTTCAAACCTGCTGGGCGCTGACCTGCGTCTGACCAACTACGCCGGCGGCAACACCTCGGTTAAAATCACCGAAACCGATCCGCTTACCGGCCAGCCGGTAGAGGTAATGTGGGTAAAAGGCTCAGGCGGCGATATTGGTACGCTGACCAAAGCCGGTTGCGCCAACCTGTATGTTGACCGCCTGAAAGCATTGAAAAACCGGTACCGCGGCCTCGAATTCGAAGACGAAATGGTTGAGCTGTTCAATCACTGTCTGTTCGATCCAAAGTGTGCGGCCCCTTCTATTGATACCCCACTGCACGGTCTGTTACCCTATAAGCACATCGACCACCTGCACCCGGATGCCCTGATTGCCATTGCCGCCAGCAAGGACGGTGAGGCGATCATGAAAGAAATCTGGGGTGAGCAAATGGCCTGGATTCCGTGGCAGCGCCCTGGCTTCGACCTGGGTCTGCAACTGGAAAGAGCCGTTACCGAAAACCCGGACCTGCGCGGCATTATTCTCGGCGGCCACGGTCTGTTTACCTGGGGCAATACCGCTTACGAATCATACATCAATACCCTCGAAGTAATCGAGCAGGCGTCTGAATACCTGAATGCAAACTATGGCCAAAAGCGCCCTGTATTCGGTGGTCAGAAGCTGGAGAATACCGATGCCGAAACGCGCCGGACACAGGCGGCTGAACTGATTCCGACACTGCGCGGGTTGGCCTCAAGCTACCGCCGGATGCTGGGTCATTTCACCGACGACGCCCGTGTGCTGGAGTTTGTGAACTCAAACGACCTGGATAAACTGGCTCCGCTCGGTACGAGCTGCCCTGACCACTTCCTGCGGACAAAAATCCGGCCGCTGGTGCTGGAACCGGCCGAAACGCTGACGCAGAAATCGGCCGAAGAACTGAAAACCTATCTCGTTGAACAGTTCGACGCCTACCGTGCCGATTATGCCGCCTACTACGAACGTTGCAAACACGATAACAGCCCGGCCATGCGCGACCCGAATCCGGTTGTGATCCTGTGGCCGCAGGTAGGTATGTTTACCTTCTCGAAAGACAAGCAGACCGCCCGTGTTGCCAGCGAATTCTACATCAACGCCATCAATGTTATGAAAGGCGCGGAAGCCGTGTCTGAGTACGTTGGTCTGCCGGAGCAGGAAGCGTTCAATATCGAATACTGGCTGCTCGAAGAAGCCAAGCTGCAGCGGATGCCGAAACCGAAATCGCTTTCGGGCCGGATTGCCTTCGTGACCGGCGGTACCGGCGGTATCGGCAAGGCAATCTGTGAAGTGTTGTTACAGAACGGTGCCTGTGTGGTTGCCGCTGACCGCGACCGGCTGGACGAGGTACAGACTGAACTGCGTAAGCAATACGGCAAGGACAGCACCATCACGGCCGCCATTGACGTAACGAGTACCGATGTAATTAGTGAATCGCTCAAGCAAACAGCACTCCAGTTTGGCGGCGCCGATATCATCGTCAACTGCGCCGGTCTGTCGATCTCAAAACCACTGGCCGAGCATACCGAAAAAGACTGGGATATTTTACAGGATGTACTGGTAAAAGGTCAGTTCCTGGTAACGCAGAAAGCCGTTGAGATCCTGCGCAAGCAGAAACTGGATGGTGATATTGTCAACATCGCCAGCAAAAACGCCCTCTTCGCCGGACCCAACAACGTTGGTTACGGTACGGCCAAAGCGGCTCAGCTGCACATGAGCCGTCTGTTAGCCGCCGAGCTGGGCCCTGAAAAAATCCGCGTAAACACCGTTAACCCGGATGCCGTATTACGGGGCAGCAAAATCTGGGAAAGCGGCTGGGCCGAAGGTCGTGCAAAGGCCTATGGCATTGCGATGGAAGACCTGCCTTCACACTACGCCAAACGGACGTTACTGAACGAAGAAATTCTGCCGGAAGATATCGCCAAAGCCGTGCTCGTTTTCGTTGACGGCAGCCTTGGCAAATCAACCGGTAATGTCCTGAATGTCGACGGTGGCGTAGCCGTTGCATTCGTCCGATAGATAATACCAACAACCAACCCTGGCCCCTTCTCATACTCTCCGGAGTGTGAGGGGGGCTTTTCGCTTTTTTACCCTCCTAACTTAAATACAATTTACGTTGTACTATTTTCCCATAAATCTGTATGATTCTTGCGAAACACCCGTTTTACAGGTATCTGTCTATTATCTTTTTCTACCTTTTATTTAACCTGTCCTGAAATTTATGCTTTTTTGGCAACGTTCCCGACAACGATTGCATAAATAAACTGACTGCGAATCGGTCAACTTAATCCCCAAATTGTGTAAGCTTATGGTATCTGATTTTCGTCAAAAAAACAGTGCAGCAAAACTAAATCCTCAAAAAATCCAGAACTCAGCTACCCATGATTGCCAAGCCAACATACACAGGTCGGAGTCGGAACCAGACAGTCGGTTTTGTCGATACATACAATCCATCAGTCGGAATGTATAAGTTGCAGTTTAACCCCTTCGACAAAACCCCCAAGTACAAGCAAATTGTACAGTCTGTGATCACGGACATTGAGCGCGGGGTACTGAAAAAAGGCGATCAGCTGCCTTCGATCAGTGAATTGAGCGTTGAGTATTACCTGGCCCGCGATACGGTCGAAAAAGCCTATCGTGAGCTCCGCGAGCGCGGTTACATTACATCAGTACAGGGTAAAGGCTATTACATCCAGACCAGCGACACCAACAAACTGAAGGTGCTGCTTATCTTTAATAAACTCAGCTCGTATAAAAAGCTGATTTATTACGCCTTCATCAATGCCCTCGGCGACCAGGCAACCGTGGATCTGCAGATTCACCACTACAATGCCCGCCACTTCAAAGACATCATCGAGAAGAATCTGGGCAAATACAACTACTATGTGGTCATGCCGCATTTTACCCAGGAACTGGATAAGGTCGATTACATGGATGTACTGGAAATGATTCCAGCCAACGAACTGGTACTGCTCGACAAAGATATTCCGGACCTATCGGGCAACTGCCTGAGCGTGTTCCAGAACTTTGAAAAAGATATTTTTAACGCGCTCGAAACCGCGCAGGACCTGCTGAACCGCTACAAGCGTATGGTACTGATTCTGCCCAGCGACGGCAATTATCCCGACGAAATTACCCGTGGCTTCCGGTCGTTCTGTATTGTGCATGACAAGCAGTTCGCCGTCAAGGAAAATGCCATGGACGAAGCCCTCGAAGCCTCCACGGCGTACGTAACCGTCGAAGAAACCGATCTCGCCGAGCTGGTCAAGAAAGTCCGCCAGTCGAGTTTTTTGCTGGGCCGCGAAATCGGGCTGATCTCCTTCAACGAAACCACGCTCAAGGATTTGTTGGGCATTACTGTAATTACCACCGATTTTGAACACATGGGGCGGACAGCCGCCACCCTGCTGCTGGAAAAACAGCGGGTAAAAGTCAAAAATCCGTTTTACATGATCCGGCGCGGTAGTCTGTAAAGCACGGCACCGGCCCAAAAAGGTTAGTTTCTATAATATCCCGAATTAATGCAGGAGAGACCAGAACAGTTTAAGTAGAATCCGGTCGTAACTTGCTTCTCAATATGTAGTTTCATCATAGGTAGGTTAGTAGTAAGCCCATTAGATTATCTAATGGGCTTATTTGTACCACAGCAGTCTGATTAACGCTAGCCACCGGAAACGCATAGACGTACGGATTTTTAACCCTGAAACTTGAAGTAACGTATATGATCTCCGAACAACGCATTCAGGAACTTAACCAATCGCTACAGAACGACCATCAGTTTCGTTTTAACTTTCTGGCCGAGTGGCTCGACCGCCGGGGCATTGCGGTTCAGGAAATTATTAATCAGGTAGCGGCCTTTCAGGTTGCTATTCCCAGCTGGGCACTGGGTACCGGCGGCACCCGTTTCGGCCGTTTTCCGGCCGGTGGCGAGCCCCGCAATCTGGAAGAAAAAATTGAAGATATCGGCCTGCTTCACCAGCTGAACCGGTCCTCAGACTCTATATCACTGCACATCCCGTGGGATATCCCGAAAGACGTGCCTGCGCTTCAGCAACTGCTGGCCGAAAACGGGTTGACCATCGACTCGGTTAACTCCAATACGTTTCAGGATCCGCCGGATCAGCCTTTCTCCTATAAATTTGGTTCGCTGTGCCACACAGATGCCAGCGTCCGGAACCTGGCGATTCAACATAACATTGACTGTATCAACTACGGTAAACAACTGGATGCTAAGACATTGACAGTATGGCTTGCGGACGGTTCCAACTTCCCGGGTCAGCAGCATTTCCGCCATGCCTACCAGCGTACGGCCGAATCGCTGGCGTCGATCTACGAATCCATGCCGGCCGACTGGACGATGCTGATCGAGTACAAACCCTACGAGCCGCATTTCTATTCGATGGTCATCCCGGATTGGGGTACCTCCTACTCACTTTGCCAGTACCTTGGCCAGAACGCGCAGGTACTGGTTGACCTCGGTCACCACTTACCGAATACCAACATCGAACAGATTGTCGGCCGGCTGCTGCACTTCGGCCGGCTGGGTGGGTTCCACTTCAACGGCTCCATGTACGGCGACGATGACCTGACAACCGGCAGCATCAAACCATACCAGTTCTTCCTGATTTTCAACGAACTGGTCGACGGCCTGAAAGACCCGGCGGTGAAGAACCCGTCCCTCGCCTGGATGATCGATGCCAGCCACAATACCAAAGATCCGCTGGAAGACCTGCTCCAGTCGGTGCAAAGCATCCTGACGACTTATACGAAAGCGCTGCTTGTCAACCGCGTGGCACTGTCGCAGGCCCAGGAAGCCAACGATGTCGTGGTGGCCGAAGAATTACTGAAAGACGCGTTCCAGACCGACGTTCGTCCGCTGGTCGCCGAAGCCATGCGTCAGTCGGGCGGTGCGCTTGATCCGATTGCTGCTTACCGGGCCGCTAAAGTCCGCGAAGGCCTGATTCAGAAACGGGGTAAGCTCAGCGTGGCAACAGGGTTATGATACAGACGGAAGTACCGCCCATTTCTGCCCGGAGCAATGGCCGTAAAGCCATCTATGCGGTTTTCGACGTCGGGAAAAACCAACAAAAAGGTCATTCTATTCGATGAAGACCGGCAGGTAGTTGAGGAACGGCAGGAGGTCTTTCCGGAAATTACGGATGAAGACGGCTTTCTCTGTGATGATGTCGACCGGCTCACGGGCTGGGTCCTCGACTCGTGGGAAGCCCTCCGCAACGACCCGGACTATGCGCTGAAAGGCGTTAATTTCACGGCTTACGGGGCTAGTTTCGTTCATTTAGGGTTCGACGGCAAACCCGTTTTGCCGCTCTATAACTACCTGAAACCGTTTCCGGAAGCGCTAGCCTATCAGTTTTATGATGCGCTGACCGAAAACCGCGACGACTTTGCGGCACTCACCTGCTCGCCCCGGCTGGGCATGCTCAACTCGGGTTTGCAGCTGTACTGGCTGAAATACGCACGGCCCGAACACTATAGCCGGATTCAGACGTCGCTGCACCTGCCACAATACCTTTCGTACCTGATTACGGGCGAAAAGTTCAGCGATTATACATCGGTTGGTTGCCATACATCCCTGTGGAACTTCGGGGAAGACCGGTATCACGACTGGGTGACCCGTGAGGGGATCGACGAAAAACTGGCACCGCTGACCCGCGATTCCATTGCCTCGGTTGTTGGTGGCATTATGATCGGCGTAGGACTACACGACAGTTCGTCGGCCCTGGTACCTTACCTGCTCCAGAGCGATGAGCCGTTTATGCTGCTCTCGACCGGAACCTGGTGCATTAACCTGAATCCGTTTA
Source organism: Arsenicibacter sp. (assembly GCA_965247375.1). Taxonomy (GTDB): domain Bacteria; phylum Bacteroidota; class Bacteroidia; order Cytophagales; family Spirosomataceae; genus Arsenicibacter. Next base: position 794 of record CBDFHU010000013.1, on the reverse strand, counting down.
ACCGGATCACCGTCGACGGAAAAGCGCTGTCGGCCGACATGCTGCGCCGTGACTGCCTGAGTTATATGTCGCCCAAAGGGCAGGCGACGAAGGCCTCCCGTGTCTTTTTCGGCCGTGAGCATGACTATCAGGTTGAGCGGATTGCCAGCCACTTCGGGGTTTCACCGGATTTCTATAAAGCTATCCACAAACCGGAACCGGTAACGACAGGGCCTGCGTTTCAGCCCGCCTGCATGGCCGGCACGGGCCCTTTCCCTGAACAGGAAGCCCGGCAGTGGGACATCAGCGGCTTTTTATTCGGCTTCCGACGCCTATCAGGCGCTCATGGCAGGGTTGATGCAGGTGCTGAAAGCATCCATCGATCTGGTGTTAACGGATGAACCGATTTTCTACGTTGACGGCGGATTTGCTCGTAACGGCGTGTTTATGCAGCTGTTACGGCAACTCTACCCTACCAAACGCGTGCAGATGCTGGAAGTACCACAAGCCACGGCACTGGGTGCGCTGATGCACCTTGAACAGGGCGAAGCCCATAAACAAACCCGGCTTCTGTTTACCTGATTTTCTTAACCACAGAGAGCACGGAGTTCCGGCACAAAGTAGCACTGAGTTGATCTTTCTCCGTGTTAGGCTGCGCAAACTTTGTGCTCTTTGTGGCTAAAAACCCACCTGTTAAACCCCATGCATTTTCTTTTTAAACCCTTACTTCCGGGTATACTGGCGCTTTTGGTGACGGTGTCCTTCGGGCAAAAAATTGACCGGAAAGCGCTGGTCAGCCGCCATAATGTTGTGAA
>CBDFHU010000012.1:0-46710 GCA_965247375.1 Arsenicibacter sp. | reverse complement strand
TAGTCGATTTTCTCCCGAGTCTGTTCGAGCCATATTTTGTGCAAGTTATCTTGTTCAATCAGGCTTACGATGTGCCTTTCCTTCATTTCACCGATGCGCTGCTGATATCGCACCATCTGATGCTCATTCAACAGTTCCTGAAAGACGGAATATTCAAAATCCCATTCTTCCCAGGCCGAGAGTATGTGTGTATCCGAGCGAGACTCCCTTATTTCTTCATACCTCAGGACCTTTTCTGCTTGCCCAACAGTGAGATTTAGTTGATGGTATCTCGCCTGAACGAATTTGATTTCTTCCCTTTCCATTGTTATTAATTTGCTGATGAGCCAATATAGCAATGCGTCTCCAATTTTTTGCTGAACAAAATGGCTCTCTTCTTTAAGAGTAGTTACGACCAACGCTCGTCTTCCGGGTGAAGATTTTGGTATAGGTATGCAGATATGATGAAGCATTTAAGATTCTGGGTTTTTATTTTGGTTACCTCGGTATGCTGGGGAGTTGTGAATGGGCAAAATAGCGCGGATAGCCTTGCGAAGCCGGTTCCCAAAGCCACGGACGTATGCGCAGCCGCCCCGCAATGCAGTAGTTATCTGCGTCCATACACAAATATATTTCTCCAAAGTTGTATATGCAACTTTTATTACTCAGTTTTGACCGGACAACTTAATCTTTCTGAACATGACAGCAATTCCCTTATCAGCTCCGTTAGCCGCCGGTTTACACGCAATGGCCGACCTGATCGGTACGTTTACAGACGCAGATTTACACCGCCCGCAGAACGGCAAATGGACTATCGCGCAGGAGCTTTCGCACATCTACCTGGCCGACTATGGCACCAGTCGCCTGCTAAGCGATGCCGGACGGGCTATGTGGCGTCCGGAAGCCCGCGAATCGCGCAGTTTTGAAGCAATCAAAGCCGGTTACCTCGAACAACTCGCCCGCTTTCCCGGCGCCAATAACCCGAATACGAATCCAAAGCCTGAATTGGAAAGCCTTAGCCCTGCGCAATGGATGGAAAGCTGGCAATCTATGACCACACAACTACTTTCGCATGTAGAGGCCATCCCTGAAACTGACCAGGATGCGTTTACGGTCTGGAAGCATCCGCTGCTAGGTCCGTTTACAGTGCGGGAGATGATTTATTTTACTGATTATCATACGCAGCACCACCACGACATCCTCAGCCGGAAACTGGCGGGTTCAGAACTGAACGTGTAAAAATACAGGGCGGACCGGATTGTTCCGGCCCGCCCTGCTGTTGATAAAGTATGAATCCGACTTAACTTATTGCCTTAGCCGCTGTTAGTTCTTCCGGCTTCTTCGGCGTCGTTTTTTTACCCGGGAACCGGGCAATGATCCGGTCAACGACCAGATATACCGATGGAACGACAACCAGTGTTAACAGTAACGAGCTGGACAAACCACCGATAATAACCCACGCCATCCCGTTTTTCACTTCGGCACCCGCCCCGCTGGCCAACGCAATCGGCAACATACCGACGATCATCGCCAGGGTGGTCATCAGAATCGGGCGGAGCCGTTCCTTACCGGCTTCGATCAGTGCTTCAACTACGGGCATACCTTCTGCTTTCAGCTGGTTGGTGAAGTCAACGATCAGGATCGCGTTCTTTGCTACCAGACCGAGGAGCATAATCATCCCCACAATCGAGAACACCGTCAGACTCTGCATCGACAGGGCCAGAGCCAGCAAGGCCCCTACCAGTGCGACCGGAATCGAGAACAGAACGACAAACGGATAGACCACACTTTCGTACAGGGCCACCATGATGAAGTACACCAGCAGGATACCCAGTAATAGGGCCTGACCCAAACTACCAAAGGCATCGGACTGCTGCTCCAGCTGACCCAGATACTGGATCGAAATACCATCCGGCAGTTTTACTTTGGCCATTTTGGCCTGAATATCGGCCCCTACCGAACCCGACGGACGGCCGACGACCTGTGAATTTACCGAGATCGACGATAACCGGTCGATCCGTTGCAGGACACTCTCACCCGTATTCTGCTGAACCGTACCAAACTGCGACAGCTCAAACGTACGACCCTGGTTGTTGACAAACGTCAGGTGGCTAATGTCATTCGGATTCGAGCGGTCAAACTTATCGAGGCTGATCAGGATATCATATTCGTTCCCGTTTTGCTTGAATTTCGACCGGTCATCACCACGGTAGGCAATCTGCAGGGCCTGTCCGACGTCGGCGGCATTGATGCCCAGCTGCGCCATGCGCTCACGGTTCAGGTTTACAGTCACTTCCGGTTTGGGGTCTTTCACCGAATACTGGACGTCCTGCGTACCCGCCACCGACTGTACCACGGCCTTCACCTGCGCCGCCGCCTGACGAATCGACGGCAAATCAGTTCCCTTGATCGCAATCTGGATCGGCGCCTGCGTACCACCGGCAATTGACACCGGGCTTACCGTTACACGGACACCCGGAATCTGCGCAATTTCGCCCTTCACCATACTGCCGAACTCTTCGGTCGACAGCTTACGCTCTTTTTTATCAACCAGCTTCACGTTAATATCCGCAATGTTGCTGTTCGACGATGTAGCGACCCCGTTGTTGGTATACCCTACGTTGGTGAACACATTCGTCACCTCGGGGTGCTTCATGATAATCTGCTCCACCTTTTGTGACAGCTGATTGGTCTGGTAAATCGACGCTGTCGGGTCCAGTTCGACGCTGACGTTAAACTCACCCTGGTCGCTTTGCTGCATAAACGCGGCGCCGATGAACCCACCCGGCACCAGGGCTACTGCCCCGATAAACACGGCAATCGTCAGCAGGAATATGTATCGCTTGTGCCCCAGTGACCAGGTCAGCACATGGCCGTACCCTTCTTTCAGGTTATCGAGAAAGCGTTCGAAACCAATGTTCAGCTTACCCCACAGCGATTTCGGATTCAGGACTTCCAGTTTCCCGAAACGCGATACCAGCAGCGGTGTGAGTGTAAAGGAAACCACGAGACTCATCAGGGTGGAGAACACAACCACGAGCGCAAATTCCCGCAGGATGTTCCCGATCAGACCGGATGTCATCGCCAATGGCACGAATACCACAACGTCCACCAGCGTAATGGCGAGGGCCGTAAAGCCGATTTCGTTCCGGCCGTCGAGTGCCGCCGTCCGTTTATCTTTACCCATCTCCATGTGGCGGTTGATGTTTTCAAGGACCACAATCGAGTCATCGACCAGGATACCAACTACCAGCGACAGGGCCATCAGCGTCATCAGGTTCAGTGAGAAGCCGCTCAGATACATGAGGGCGAACGTCGGCAGCATCGACGACGGCAGCGCCACCAGCACGAACAGCGACGACCGGAAGCTGTGCAGGAACATCAGCATTACCACCGATACGATCAATACCGCCAGGAATAAGTCATCAACGACGGCATTGGCGGACGCCAGGGTATAAATCGACTGATCAGACGCTACATTGAATTTCAGGCCCACGTTTTTAAACTGGCCTTCGATCTTCGTCAGCCGCTCACGTACCAGCTTACTCACGTCTACCGCGTTGGCATCTGACTGCTTCTGCACCTGCAAACCAACAGATGGCAGGGCGTTTATGTGGTTAATAGCCGTTGCCTTCGCCGTACCATCTACGACTTCGGCAATGTCGCTCAGCAGAATTTCACCACCCGACGGCCGGCGTGCCACAATCAGGCTCCGCATTTTCTGCGTCGTCGAAACGGTAGCGTCGAAACGAATCGAGTACTGACTCTTTTCGGTTTCGATCTGACCGGCCGGATAGCTGGTATTGGCCGCATTAATCGCCTGCGACACCTGACCGATGGACAGCCCGTAGGCTTTCAGTTTTTCCTGGTCAACGTTAACCTGAATTTCCCGTTCACTGCCGCCGATGACGCTGATCTGACCCACACCCGGCACGTTCGACAGCTGCGGCTTGATTTTATCATCAATAAGGTCATACAGTTGCGTCGGCGACATTTTTGCCGTTACCCCCATCCGGAGTACCGGTAGTTCGTCGGTCGAGAATTTATTAATCGTTGGTTTATCGACACCATCCGGCAAGAGGTTCAGAATCTGATCCACTTTCCGCTGTGCATCCTGCTGAGCCAGGGTCGTATTTACCCCGTTTTTCAGCTGCATAATTACGATGGAAGCCCCTTCCTGCGAGGTCGATGTGATCCGGTCAAGGCCTTCAATCGACGACAGGGCATCTTCAATCCGTTTGGTGACGTTGGTCTCTACCTCATCGGCAGAAGCTCCCCGATAGATGGTTGATACACTGATTACGTTCGCTTCGAACTTTGGCAGCAGGTTATACGACAGCTGTTTGTAGCTCATGAAGCCGAACAGGACCATGACGGTGAAAATGGTCGTCACCAGCAATGGTCGTTTTATGGCTACTTCGGTTATTGACATGACTTTACCTTACCGGTGATTATTTCGTTACTTGTACCGCAATCCCATCGCTCAGATTCAGCTGGCCGGTTGTGACCACCTGCTCCCCTGCGGCTAATCCGCCGGTCACCTCTACAGTATCACCGAAATCACGGCCCACCGTAATCACCCGCTGACGGGCCTTACCGTTTTCAACCACGTACACATACGGAGCCTTAATGCTGGCTACCAGGGCCGAACGCGGAATCTGTAACGCCTGCTGTTTTGATTTCTGCGAGAAGTCAACGTTGACAAACGTACCGGCTTTCAGCACATTGCCGTTGCTCAGCGTAATTTCGACCGGGTAGTTGTGTTCGTCATTTCCCTGCGGCGCAATGTAGGAGATCCGGCCTTCGAACTGACGGTTCGGGAACACATCGGCCGAAACCCGTACCGACTGGCCTTCCCGCAGCGAATACACATCCTTTTCGTTAACCAGTACCTGTACTTTCAGGCGGGATACATCCAGGATGGTACCCAGCGAAGTGCCGACATTGACAAATTCGCCCGGCTCAATATTTTTCTTTACAATACGCCCGCTGATGGGTGCCTGAACGGCCGCATCCTGAATCTGTTTCTTGATCTGTTCCGCCTGATTCAGGGCATTTTTATAGTTGTAATTCGTTTCATTGACCTGAATTTCAGTAGTCGCGTTCCCGGCCAGCAAGGTGTTGTAGCGGGTTACGTCTTTTTTCAGCTTATCCACCTGTAGCTCCGTTGCTTCCAGCGACAGTTCTTTCAGTTTGCTGTCTACCTGCACGAGTGTTGCCCCCTGGCGGACAGAGGACCCCAGGTCAAAACTGACATGGGTTACCTTACCGGCTACGGTAGCCATGATATCGGCCTCCTTAAACGGGATCAGGTTACCGGTTTTCACCAGCTGCTGGTCAACGGCTCCTTCCGCAACGGTTGCTGCCGTAACCGGAATCGCCACGTTTGCTGTAGTCGGCAACTGGTTTTTCGCATCAATTACCTTTTTATTGGATGCCAGCCGGAAAGCGATCAGAGCCGAAACACCTACCAGCGCGACAAGGATAATAATGGTTGTCTTTTTCATGATGATTGAGGTCAGTAAAGGGCTCTCCCATTCATCGAGCCCGATTCCGGATAATTAGAGTTGGTTATAAAACGACAGCAGGGAGCCTTGTGACTGTTCAAGGTCTAACCGTGCCTGATTATAATTGAGTAGTGAATTGATGTAATCGCTCTGTGCCTGGCGGTAAGATGTTTCGGCATTGACCAGATCAGTCAATGGTTTAGTACCTTGTTTGTACTGTAGTGTCGTCACATCATAAACCTCCTGCGCCAGTTTAATGTTACGCTCGTCGTTCTGTAGTGAGACCTGTGCCCGCTGCAGCTGCGTCTGTGCATTATTGAACTGGAGTTCATACGAGGCCACATTCAGGCGCTGTTGTTCCTGCAGAATATTGATATTCAGCGTTGACTGCTTAATCTGGGCATCACGGCGGAAACCGTCAAACACCGGAATGCTTAACCGGAGGCCCACGCTGCCGAAACCGCTGAATTTCCCGAGCGATTCCCAGTAGTTGTTGCCCAGCGCCAGCGTACCATAGGCAGCATTGGCACTCAGTTTAGGCAGATAACCGGCTTTGATCCGCTCTCTGTCCAGATTCTGCAAGACCAGGTTTGTCTCCAGAATTTTGAAATTGGTCAGGTTGCGGGCATCAAACCCGGTATTTTCGATCACTGGTACTTTCGTGGTCAACGTGTTATCCGACAGATTCAGGTTCTGTTCCTGCGACATACCCATCTGAAATTTCAGGCGGTTAAGCGCCAGTTTCAGGTTACTTTCGGCCAGCGTCAGCTGTGATTTCGTACTGTTGTAATTTACCTCCGTCCGTGTGTAATCAACCGGTTGAATCACCCCGTTATCACGCTGTAACTTCAGAATATTCAGTACCTGTTCCGTCCGTTTCAGGTTATCATTCAGCAACGCAATCTGCTGCTGCACCACAAATACCTGATAGTAATTACTGGCAATGGCATAGACCACATCTTCCTGCGTCAGCCGGGCGTTCAATTCAGCCTTTTCGGTATTGGGTTTTGCCGCCTTGATCCCTACCAGCAGCGACTTATCGAAAATTACCTGATCAACAGACGCACTGGCGGTGGTCTGGTATTTCGTACCAAATGCAACCCGTGTCGGCTCCGGTCCGAAAATACCGGCCGGTAAGACCGTGGTCTGTAGCTTAATGTTATCGGTAACGTTACCGGATGCGTTTACCTGCGGCAGATACCCTGCAATGGCTTCGCGGGCCTGCTGATCCGCAATCTGCGTCTGATACCCCGCAATACGGACTGTACCGTAGTTCTTTAATCCGTAGCTAATACAATCCTTCAGCGACCATCCGGCCGGCTGCGTCTGTGCAGCCGGCTGCCCTGATGTCGCCGACTGGCTTTTTGCACCCAGCGTAACGCCCAAGGCAAGTAGTCCGCTGAGTATGATCCTGGTTTTCATGATTTATATTCTCTGACTCCGTTGACATGTCTACTGTTGATATGTCAACAATAACTATAAAAAAAAGTTTAATTCTCCAGATGTCCGGCAATCTTGTTCAGAATCGACAGCAGCGTATCAACCTCATCCGTTGTCAGTTTACTGGTCAGTGCCTGATCAAAGGTATGGGCTGACTGCACAACACGATCAATGATGTTGCGGCCCGCGGGTGTCAACTGTACATTGTTTTTACGGCGGTCAACGTCGTCCTGCTGAACCCGCAGATAACCATCCCGCTCCAGCGTTTTGATGGTACGCTGTATACCGGACTTATCTTTCTGCAACAGATTGGCAATTTCCTGCTGCGACATCAGTTCGGTTGAAAAATAAATCATAAACAGGACCGGCAACTGCTCCATTTGCAGGGTGTAGCCCGTCTTCGACAGTTCCCGGTTCACGTGCTTTACCATCAGGTGAGCCACATGATTGATATTAAATCCGACCAACCGACCTAACTGCTTTGCAACCCGTTCCTTTATATCCTGTGCTGTTGTCGTTGACATGGGGCAAAAATAAACACTGTTGATATATCAACCAAATTAATGTAATTAAAGTTTGTAACTTCTAAAAATCCTACAATTAAAAACCGGATGCGTAAAACTTTTAGCGAAGTTTTACGCATCCGGTGCTAAAAAAGGTGTTAAAATCAGGATCAGGCTACCTCGGGCGTCAGTTCAGCCGGCTGTTCTTTCGGTGGCCGCTGGCTCCAGTAGGTTGCCAGTAAAGAACCGGTCATGTTCATGATCGGCCCGAATAAGGCAGGGGCCAGCCCTACTGTGGCGACCTTCCCCATCTGCAGGGCAATGCCCGAGGCCAGCCCGCCGTTCTGCAGGCCGACTTCGATAGCTACGGTGCGGCTGCTTTGCTCATCGAGCTTGAACAGCCGGGCAGTCCAGTACCCAAACACAAAGCCGCTCAGGTTGTGAATCAGGACACAAAGGGCCAGTGTCCAGCCAACGGTCAGCAGACTATCGCGGCCCGCCGCCGTGATAATGGCAACGATCAGAACAATTCCTCCCATCGAGATCAGCGGCATAACCTTATTCAGGATTACGGCCGACTTATGGAAAATGCGGTTCAGAATCAGTCCCAGAATTACCGGCAGGATAATGATCTCCATAATCTCGACCACCATTTTCCAGAAGTCAATCGACACAAACTGTCCCGCCAGCAATTTCATCAGCAGCGGAGTCATAACCGGAGCCAACAGCGTTGAAATTGAGGTTACGGTAATCGACAGCGGTACGTTGGCTTTTGCAATAAAGCACATCACATTGGAAGCCAGTCCGCTTGGCGAGCAGCCGATCAGAATCACACCGGCCGCAATTTCCGGCGGAAAGTTAAACACATTCGCCAGCGTGAAACCCAGCGCCGGCATGATAATAAAGTGAAACACAACGCCGATCAGTACTGCACGTGGCTGCTTTACCACACCTTCAAAATCTTTCAGGGCCATAGTTGTCCCCATACCCAGCATGATAATTTGCAGCAAAGGGATAATCAGCTTTTTCAGCGGGAATCCGCCCACACTCGTGAAGAGGCCGGGAAAAGACAGGGCCAGGATCACTGCAATCAGGATGAGCAGGGTGTACAGCAGGTTGCTGAGCGATGATTTTTCGTTGGTTTCTGATTTCATAAGGGTTTAGTCAGGAGTTATTCCGTAAAGGCGTTATCCGCAGACTTTTACCGGTTTACGTTCTTTAATCCGGCGTCACCGGCATTTTAGCCAGCACACCTTCCTTCAGCGACCAGGTCGAGGTGGTGATCTGCTGAATCCCGAAGGTCCGGATCAGGTAATCAATCAGGCAGACGGCGACCACAATCATATCGACACGCAGCTCAATCATGCCCGGCAACTGCATCCGTTCCTCATGGTCGCGGGTCATCAGTTGTTCAAACGACCGGTAAAATTCGGCGGGCGGCAGGTCAAAGGATGCCTGATCAGCCGGCGGCCAGGTGCCCTGACTATGCATGTACCACATATCGATCAGTGTATCAAACGACCCCGACGAACCCACCAGCCGGAGCGGAGCTCCTGACCGCGGGCTGTACTGGTGCAGGGCATTGACGAGCGGCAACAGCTGTTCCTGAAAATAATCCCGCAGCCGCCGGACCGCACCGGCACTGATCGCCTGCTTTGGGTCCGGCATAAACCGCTCCATGAGCCGCTGACCACCGATTTCAAAGCTTTGTTTCCACAGCATCCGGTCATGTGCACTGATAATAAACTCAACGCTGCCACCACCGATGTCGACAATCAGACAGGTATCGTCAGGATTTTTCAGCGCTCCGGACGCTTTTACACCATAATATATATAGTCCGCTTCCTGATCACCCGAAATCACCTGAACGCGGATGCCGGTCGCTTCACGCACGCGGTCAATAAATTCAGCCTGATTTTTGGCGACCCGGATCGCGCTCGTACCGATAGCCACGACCTGCTCTACCGGTACCGCCAGCCGGTCAAGCTGCTCCCGGAAATACCCGAGCACGCCGAGTGCCCTGCCAATGCCCTCTTCGGTGATAAAGCCCTGATTAATGCCTGCTTTTCCGATTTTTGCCGGGCGGCTTTCCCGAAACAGGGTTGTTTCCGTTCCATCGGCCGCTTTCTCAACGACCATCAGATGGAAGGTATTTGTGCCTAAGTCAATCACTGCTTGCTTCATTAATGCAAACATACTATCTTTGCACTCCGTTTTTTAGCGAAATTTTTAATATCCGGATATGCTTATAGTAAACGTAAAAGAAAACGAATCAATTGACAAAGCCCTGAAACGCTTCAAGAAGAAATTCGAGAAGACGGGCGTATTGCGTGAACTGCGTTCACGGACGGCTTTCACAAAGCCTTCAGTAAAACGTCGTACTCAGGTTATCAAGGCTACGTACAAGGAAAGAATGTACGGCAAGCACACCGAGCAATAGTCTGTTGATACCGGCGCTCTGACAAACCGACGTATTAGCGCGCAATCACGAACGTTTCGTTAACGCCAGGTACAGATCTTACAGAGAGCAGCGAGCTGTGAAGTTCGCTGCTTTTTTTGTGGTGCGGAGTATCGCTCTGTTCTGCGGAATCCCGTATTTTCGCCCTCATGTCAACCGCCCCGCAGATTAGTACCGAAGACTTCCTGAACTACATCCGTTTCGAAAAACGGCTGAGCCATCACACGCTAACGGCCTACGGGAAAGACCTGGAGCAGTTTCAGGTATTTCTGACAAACGAGTTCTCGCTCACACCCCCTGAACAGGCCGATTTCCGCCAGATCCGGGCCTGGATTGTTACACTTGTGGAAGCAGATCTCGATAAGACGTCAATTAACCGGAAAATCGCCACCCTCCGGAGTTATTACGGGTTCCTGATCCGGCGCAAAGTCATCACCAGCGACCCCATGCTGAAAATTCAGGCCCTTAAGACCAGCAAAAAGCTGCCGGTCTACGTCGAGGAGAAACCGATGGAAACCCTGTTGGATGAGTTTGAATTCACCAGCGATTTTGAAGGCATCCGTGATAAACTGGTACTGGAACTACTCTATGGCACCGGCATCCGCCTGAGCGAACTGATCGGCCTGAAACATACCGACGTTAATTTGTACGAAAAAACCATAATTGTACTCGGGAAACGCAACAAGCACCGCATTGTGCCCCTGACGGCCAATCTGGTTGCGATCATTGAACAATACCTGCAATTGAAAAAAAGCGAGCTGGGCGACAAAGCCGATCCGGAATGCTTTATTGTCAGTGAGCAGGGAAATCCGGCTTACCCCGTCCTGATCCAGCGGATTGTCAAACGGCATCTGGAGATTGTGACAACGCTGGAGAAAAAAAGCCCGCACGTACTGCGGCATACCTTCGCCACTCACCTGCTCAACCGCGGCGCCGACCTGAATGCCATAAAAGACCTGCTGGGACATAGCAGTCTGGCCGCGACCCAGGTATATACGCATAATAGCCTGGAACAGTTAAAAAAAACCTACGATCAGGCACATCCCAAAGCCTGATTAACATAGTAAGTCTACGTTTTTGAATACTGTATATATACTAACTTTTTTATCCATAGTAAGTTACCGATCTTTTTTTCTGGTATCATTTCAACATTATTCATAATTTTTCAGCTATTAAATAAGTTTAATACCAACACGCCACCATTGATCTTATTCAATAAACTATTAAAATTTACTAATATACACAAATAGTTACAAATACAAGTCCCTAATATACAGACACTTAATATTATTTAATGATTTATCGTTACTTTGTTAATTTAATTCAAAGCATATTTCATGATAACTTTCGCAGCCGAAGCGACATATAGCGGCAGTTGTACATAATTGAATGCATCGCTAACTTACTGAAAGATTATTATACCGTAATCCCTACCCCGCTTATCAAAACATGCACGCTTCCCGGAAAATAGTACTGGCTATTGGGGTCATGTATGGATGGACTGTATCCCTGCTTCCGGCTCAGATTCCGGCGGCTAAGATTGACAGTCTGAAGGATCTGCTTGCGCATTCGTCTCCCGATTCACTGCGTTTTGAATACCTCTACGCACTCGGTAATGCCCACAAGCTGACCAATTTTCAGGTCTCCCGCAGCTATGCGCTACAGTCGCTTGAACTGGCAAAGGAGCTGCACATGGTTAAGGCCGAAGGAGATGCCTACAATCTGATCGGCGTTACCTACCGGCAGGAAGGCAACTTTATCAAAGCAAAGGAATTTACACTTAAGTCACTGAAAATAAGGGAAAAACTAGGCTTACCCAAAGGTCTTTATCAGGGATATAATAACCTCGGCTACATTATTTTTGAGGGCGAATCGAACCTGCCGCTGGCGCTTAAATACTATGAAAAAGCGCGGGAAATTGCCATCAAATCAGGGATGCTTGATTACCTTCCGGACAGCCATAACCAGATCGGTCTTGTATACAAGCGCCTTGGCAAACTGGATGTGGCCCGCTTCCATTTCCTGAAAGCCGTCGAGCTTGGCCTGAAGCGCTATAAAGACAAAGAGTATGAGCTGACAGCCTACTACAATAACCTGTCGAAAATCGCCCTGGATCAGGGAAAGCCGGCCGAAGGGCTGCAATGGGTACAGAAAGCCATCGCACTCAATAAAAAATACGACAACAAGCGGTCCCTGACATACAGCTACGAAAATGCCGGCCGGATTTATGCCTATCAGCACAAACTGGCTGAAGCAGAAGCGTCTTTCAATCAGGCACTGACACTGGCGTATGCGCAGAAGGCCATGAACCGCATTCAGGAAATTTACAGTACCATGAGTGACAGTTATGAGCAGGCGGGTGAACTTCCCAAAGCACTGGCTTATCACAAGCGGTACACCCATTTACAGGACTCGATTTTCTCGGCCGACAAAGCCCGGCAACTTGCCGAGCTTCAGGTACAGTACGAGACCCGGCAAAAAGAAGAACAGATTCAGAAACTGGATCAGGAAAATGACTCGCAGACCCGGCAGCTTGCCCTGTTAGGCGGCGGCGCCTTATTATTGGTCATGGCCCTCGGCGGCCTCGGCTGGCAGTACCAGCGGATCCGCCGGACGAAAGCCAAATTACAGCAGCAATCCGTTCAGCTGGAATTACTGATGAAGGAACTGCACCACAGGGTGAAAAATAACCTCGCCATTGTATCGGGCCTGCTGAACCTGCAGTCGTACCAGATGCAGGACAAGGAAGCGGTGGAAGCGATCCGCCGCGGACAGCAACGCATTGAAGCCATGTCTTTAATTCACCAAAAACTCTACCAAACCGATAAATTAACCCAGATTAATGTACGTGAATATCTGCTCAATCTGATCGAAAGTTTGTTACGGGTACATGGCTATACACCGAATGACTTCGACTTACAGATTGATATTTCAGACGAGTGGCTGGACGTGGATCTGATGATCCCGATCGGATTAATTGCCAACGAATTGATCACCAATTCGCTGAAATATGCTTATCAGCAGACCGACCGCCCATCGTTGCGGGTGGCGTTGCAGACAGATCCCGCACTGGTGCTGGAGATCGCCGATAACGGATCCGGTTTTGACATCAGTCAGTGGCAAAAACCGGCCGGTTCGTTCGGAAAACAACTTGTAAAGGCGCTTGGCAATCAGATCGGCGCGAATCTGAACATCATTACCGATAACGGAACCTGTTTCCGTTTGAGTATACCGAAAGCAGCATAACGACTATTATCACATAACCTCTCTCGCTTTTCCATGAATCCTCCGATGCCTGTATCCATTTTAATTGTTGAAGACGAGGCCATCCTGGCAATGGACCTGTGTGCCCGGCTCGAAGCCGAGGGCTATCAGGTTACCGGTACCGCGGCCACGGGCCGACAGGCACTAACCCTCTATCAGCAGCACCAGACCGATATTGTGATCTGCGATATCAACCTGGCCGGCGACTGGAACGGGATTGAAACCATACAGCAGCTGCTGGCCTTTAAACCGCTCCCGGTTATTTACCTATCGGCACTGACTGACCGCGAGACCGTCGAAATGGCCAAATCGACCAAACCGGCGGCGTACCTGACCAAACCCATAACAACAGACTGCCTCCGGATAGCCATTGAAATTGCGATGAGTAATTTTGCCTATCTCGTACCGGCCAGCCACGACCAGGCCACCGCACCCAAACCGCGTCCGGCCATCAACATTGCCCCTGTCAAAGACAGCGAAATGATTCTACAGGTAGGCGACCATATCTTTATCAAGCAAAATTACCAATTCGTCCGTGTCCGGCAGAGTGATGTGCTCTATGTCGAAGCCGACGACAAATATACGACCCTTGTTACCTCAGACCGGAAGTTTGTGTTACGCCTCTCCATGGGCGTTTTGCTGCAACGTCTTTCGGATCAGGCACTTGTACGGGTTCATCGCTCCTATGCCGTCAACCTGACCCAGATTGAGTCCTTTAATGACTATGAAGTTCAGATCAAAAGTCAGGTTTTACCATTAGGCAGGGCGTATAAAGAAGACTTTTTACAGCATTTCCGCTTCCGCTGATCCGCCTGGTTTCGGTTGACGCCCAAAAGGTAGTCGTTCGCGCCCCTTCCCCTGTCGTTTACGGCCAAATACCCGCGCTTCACTGACGGTTTAGCTAGTTTAGAGAACGTTTTCCACGGTTCAGCCCCAAAAGCTGCCCACGGAAAAGGTTCTCTTTTTTTTTATTACCCGGTTCAGAAACCCGGATAAATACAAAACAGAGCAACACACTATTTACGGCCGGCGGCCATGGCATTTACGCCAGACTGTGTTAACCGGTACCATTACCCATACAGCCTTTTACTTCTTACAATACATACCCGTTGACGAATGAAGACGATCGACAAAAACGGATCTCCCGAACTTGCTCTGCTGGCCGCCGTTGAAGCTAACGACCTTACGGCAGCTACCGAACTGATCAAGGCCGGTGCCGATGTGAACCGCCGCGGCCCCACTCCCTACACTGTTCTGATGGTTGCTGCCGGTTTAGGCTATGTACAGATGACCGACAAACTACTGGCCGCCGGTGCCGATGTCCATGCCGTTGACAGCAGCCTGGGTGCCTCACCGCTCCACAAAGCCGCTCAAAGCGGTGTGGTTGATGTCGCCCGATTGTTGCTCAGCGCCGGTGCATTTATCAACCTGCAGTCAGCAACGGTAGGCCATACACCACTGATTGATGCCGTCTGGTCGAAAAAACCGGCGATGGTGAAGTTCCTGCTCGATCAGGGGGCATCCATCACCATTAAGGGTCATCACGGTGCTTCGGTCTTCGACTTTATCGGCAAGGAACCCCGCTGGACGGCCGGTGGTACAACGCCGGAAGAAGAAAGCTGGGGTAAAACCATCCGCGAACTGCTGGAAGCCAAACAGGCAGCCGATGAAACAAACCAGCAGCAGCCGCTGATGCAGGCCGTTCTGCGCAACGACGTGGACGCCGTCCGGAAACTGATCGCTGAGGGTGTTGATGTCAACGAAAAATCGCCGGTAATCGGCAGCGGCAACGACGGGCAGACCCCGCTGCTGGTCGCCTGTTTCAGCGGGCTTACCGAAATCGCCGGTGAGCTGATTAAGGCCGGTGCCAACCCGAAAATTGTTGATTACCTCCTGAAAGCCACGCCATTGCATAAGGCTGCGTTCTCCGGTCATCCGGGGCCGCTGAAACTGCTTCTTGAACAGGGGCTGGTAGAGGTCAATGCCCAGGGGCCGTACAACGGCTATACAGCCCTGCACGATTCAATCTGGCACGGGCATACCGAAGCGTTTGAGGTACTGATGAGCGCCGGTGCGGATGCCAATGTCCGCCTCGACCTGAAAGGGCAGGATGGCCGTACACCACTTGATCTGGCAGTTGCCTTCGGGTATCACCACATGGCCGATAAGCTGCGCGCACGCCTGAACGAACAGGCTTAATAACGACTCAATCAAGCATTTTAATACTTGTTACTTTACCGGTTAAACAAATCTTAAAACTAAAATTCGGAGGGTTAAAAAATGCCAATTAACACGTTTCGCACGTTCAACGACGGCCTGTTAGCCGAGCAGCGTACGCACACCGAATACACAACCGACACAAACCTGGATGATGACCGGCTGTGGATTCCTTACGTAGAAGGAGCCTGGTTTCAGGCCTGCAGTTTCAACGTAAGTACGGGTGGTTTCACCAACGTCCTGAAAATTGCACCAGGCGCGATGCTGAACCCGCATTATCACATCAGTACCGTATACGGCTACACGCTACGCGGTTCATGGCATTACCTTGAGCACGACTGGGTGGCTACGCCGGGTACGTTTATCTACGAGCCACCGGGAGAAGCCCACACGCTGGTTGTACCGGCTGATGCGCCGGAGCCTATGATCACGTTCTTCCATGTGGCCGGTGGTCTGATTTATCTGGACACCGTCGACAATGGTAAAATCGTGGCCTATGACGATGGCTTCACCCTGCTGGAACTGGCCCGTAAACACTACCACAACGTAGGACTCGATCAGAGTCTGCTCGATCGTCTGATCCGCTAATCCGCAACACACCGGCGAAAGACACTGACTGTCAACGGCTTTTGTCTTTCGCCGGTTTAGTAACCTTCCTCTCATTAACCCTGTATCTGTGTAAACCCCATGAAACTGAAAGGCGCGAAAATCGGCATACTGTTTGAGAGCGATTATTTCGAAAACGAAATCTTTTACTACAAGTACCGGTTTCCGGAAGAGGGTGCTGACGTGCACTTTCTGACCCGCTTGTGGGGCCAGCCCAAAATCACGTTCTACGGCCACGAACACCGCGCCCCCATGGACTGCTGGGAGACGTTCGAAGGCATGAGCGATGACGAACTCCGCAGTTATGCTGCCATTATTGTCCCGTCCGGCATGGTTTCAGACCGGTTACGGTATACCGAGGATGTTGAAAAAATACCGCCTGCCACTGAATTCCTGAAACGCGTATTTGCCGAAGACAGCATCCTGAAAGGCATTATCTGCCATGGTCTCTGGCTCGTTGCCCCCGCAACAGAGCTTGTCAGGGGGAAAAAACTTGTCTGCCATAACAACCTGATCGGCGATGCTAAGGCCTATGGGGCCATCTACACGAACGAGGATGTGGTGGTTGATGGTGATCTGGTTACCGGACGCTCCGGCGGTCATGCGCACCTGTTCGCCCGCCGGATCATTGATATGCTCGCCGAACGTCAGGGTTAAGTCCTGCTGCATCAGCATCCAATCGTAAATCCTCATTTAGACTAAACCACTATCGGAGTACTGCCTGCGGTAGTCAATTCATCTTCCATGAAACTCAACTTTACATTTTCGGATACCATTGCCGGGTATATCGTCAGCTTTACCCCCGCCGAGCGTGCGTTTGTTGTCGAAACTTCCGACAAACGTCAGTTTAAACTTAACCTGATTCCGTCGACTTACGCCCGCAGCGTGCGCAACCTCGACGAAGGTTATCAGGATGCTACCGGCGTGATGTTCGAGTTTCTGTCGAAACAAGGGCAGTACGTCTTTGCTTACGGTACGTTCTACCCCGGTGCCGACGGCGGTGACATGATTTTTGAAGCGCAGCAGCTTATTTTCCCGGGTAAAACCCCTGAAGAATACCGCCACGAAGGGCAGGACTGGTGGATCAAACAAATTGATTCCATTGCCAAAAGCTACCTGAAATGGCAGTTCAACTACCCTGAGTCGCCGATTGACTACCACAACTACCGCACCGTGCTGCACCTGGCGGGTTCGAAACGCGGTGACTACCTGCAGGAAACCGATACCATCTCACGGATGATCTACGGCTTTGCCTCGGCTTACATGCTGACCGGCAACGACGCTTTTCTGGAAGGTGCCGAACAGGGAACCAACTACCTCCGCGATCACATGCGGTTCTACGATCAGGACGCCGACCTTATCTACTGGTATCACGGTATCAAGGTAGACGGCGCCAAGGAAACCAAACTGCTCACCTCTGAATTCGGCGACGACTACTATTCGATCCCGATGTATGAGCAGATTTACGCCCTGGCCGGACCGACCCAGACCTACCGCATCACCGGCGATACCCGCATCAT
Source organism: Arsenicibacter sp. (assembly GCA_965247375.1). Lineage (GTDB taxonomy): Bacteria > Bacteroidota > Bacteroidia > Cytophagales > Spirosomataceae > Arsenicibacter. The sequence continues at coordinate 29,216 of CBDFHU010000012.1, read as the reverse complement.
GGCGGATATTGAAAAAACCATCGACCTGTTTGAGAAGTATTTCAAGGACAACGAGCAGGAAGGCTATTTCTCCCACATTGACCCGATCGGCCTTGACCCGCGCGATCAGTCGCTGGCCCACAACCGCGCCCGGAAAAACTGGAACTCGGTAGGTGACCATGCACCGGCCTACCTGATTAACCTCTACCTGGCCACCGGCGAACAGAAATACGCGGATTTCCTCGAATATACTTTCGATACCATTACTAAATATTTCCCTGACTACGAGAAAAGCCCGTTTGTGCAGGAGAAATTCTTTGAAGACTGGAGCAAAGACCAGACCTGGGGCTGGCAACAGAACCGCGCGGTAGTCGGCCACAATCTCAAAATTGCGTGGAACCTGATGCGGATGCAGTCGCTGAAGAGCAAGGATGAGTACCTGGAGTTTGCAAAGAAAATTGCGGAACTGATGCCGGCGGCCGGTTCTGACCAGCAGCGCGGCGGCTGGTACGACGTGGTGGAACGCGAAACGCTCATCGGCGACAAGCATCACCAGTACGTATGGCACGACCGCAAGGCGTGGTGGCAGCAGGAACAGGCGATTCTGGCCTACCTGATCATGTACGGTATTCTCGGCGAGGGTGACTACCAGAAGCAGGCCCGCGAAGCGGCTTCCTTCTACAATGCTTTCTTCCTCGATACCGACGATGGCGGCGTATACTTCAACGTGTTTGCCAACGGGATGCCTTATCTGCTGGGTCACGAGCGCTTCAAGGGCAGCCACTCCATGAGTGCCTACCACTCAACAGAGCTGTGCTACCTGTCAGCCGTTTACATTAACCTACTGATTACGAAGCAGCCAACCTATTTCTATTTCAAGCCGTATCCGAATTCATTCAAGAACAATGTCCTGCACGTGTCGCCGGATATCCTGCCCAAAGGCAGCATTAAAATCGGAGAGGTGTTTATTGACGATGCGCCGTATACGGACTTTGATGCCGACGCGCTGACCGTAAATCTGCCCGAAACCGACAAGCAAGTAAGAGTGAAGGTTTTGATCACTCCGGTTTAACAAGTGAATATACAAGTACTGCGTTACGTCGCGATGGTGTCCGGAAGTTTCCGGGCACCATGCTGTTAACACAAAACACCAAACCGAATCGAGCATGAACGTTACATCAAAAACGGTACAGGACATAACGGTTATTGAAGCAGAAGGCAGTATTGACAGCAAAACCGCCGGCGACTTTGAGCGCGGCGCCATGGGACCCATTCAGGGCCAGACCGCTGTCATTCTGGACATCTCTAAAGTTGATTTCCTGTCGAGCGCGGGCCTGCGGGTGCTGCTCATGATTTACCGGCAGATTAAGTCACGCAACGGAAAAGTAGTATTGCTGGGTGCCTCCGAAGAGATTCAGGACATCATGGCCAATACCGGTTTTCTCGCTTTTTTCATTTTAGTCGATACACTGGACGAAGGCATCGCTGCCCTTAAATCATAACGCCCATGGAAGATAGCCGGATAGATTATTACCCCACCCATGAGCTGAACGGCATTAAGTTCAGACGAGGGCATGTCTTGCCGTTCGGGGCGTCAATGGTCTCAAACGGTGTCAACTTCAGTGTATATTCCAGCGCCGCCACCTCGTGTACGCTGGTTTTGTTTGACCGGGGCGAGGCCAAACCCTTTGCCGAAATTCCGTTTCCCGACGAATTCCGGATCGGCAACGTGTATTCCATGATCGTTTTTGATCTGGACTACGAACGGCTGGAATACGGCTACCGCATGGACGGGCCGTTTAATCCGGCGGCCGGTTACCGCTTCGACAAGACCAAAATCCTGAGCGATCCGTACGCCAAGGTAATCGGCGGGCGGGATACGTGGCTGGCCAAACCAAACTGGGACGACATTTACCCGTACCGCTCGCGGCTGGCGTTCGAAGACTTTGACTGGGAAGGCGACCATCCGCTCGAAACCCCGGCCGAAGACCTCATCATTTACGAAATGCACGTGCGCGGCTTCACCCAGCACCCGTCGTCGGGTGTTAAGAACCGTGGCACGTTCAGCGCCATCAAGAGCAAGATTCCGTACCTGAAAGGGCTGGGTATAAATAGTATCGAGCTGCTGCCGGTCTACGAATTTGACGAGTGGGAACACAGCCGCGAAAGCCCCGTGACCGGTGAGACACTGGTCAATTACTGGGGCTACAGCACCGTCAACTTCTTCTCACCCAAAGCCGGTTATGCGGCTACCGGGAAATTCGGGATGCAGGTCGATGAGCTGAAAACACTCATTAAGGAACTACACAAAAACGGCATCGAAGTGATCCTCGACGTGGTGTTCAACCACACGGCTGAGGGCGATCACCGTGGCCATACGATCTCCTTCAGGGGAATCGATAACAAGACGTATTACATGCTCACGCCGGAGGGGTATTATTTTAACTTCTCGGGTACGGGCAACACCCTGAACTGTAACCACCCGGTGGTACGGAACATGGTACTCGACTGTCTCCGGTACTGGGCGTCGGAATACCACATCGACGGTTTCCGCTTCGACTTAGCCGCGATTCTGGGACGGGATATGGACGGACGGCCGCTGAGCAATCCGCCCCTGCTCGAATCACTGGCGTTTGACCCGATTCTGGCCAAGTGCAAGCTCATTGCCGAGGCCTGGGATGCGGGTGGTTTATATCAGGTAGGGTCATTTCCGGCGTATGGGCGTTGGGCAGAGTGGAACGGGAAATACCGGGATAACGTACGAAAATTCCTGAAAAGTGATGCCGGCGAAGTCGGGCCGATGGCCCAGCGCATCATGGGTTCTCCGGACCTGTACTACCACCGGGGACCTGCGGCCAGCATCAATTTTATCTGCTGCCACGACGGGTTTACGCTATACGATATGTTCGCCTACAATGAAAAACACAACGAAGCCAACGGGGAAAATAACAACGACGGTGCCAACGACAATAACTCCTGGAACTGTGGCTGGGAGGGCGAAACCGATGACCCTGCCATTAACCGGCTGCGCCACAAGCAGGTAAAAAATGCGCTGACGATCCTGATGGTCAGCCAGGGCATTCCGATGATTCTGATGGGCGATGAAGTTGGCCGGACGCAGAAGGGCAACAACAACACCTACTGTCAGGATAATGACCTGAACTGGCTCGACTGGTCGCTGCTCGACAAGAACGCTGACCTCTATAACTATTCGCAGCGGATTATCCGGTTCCGGCACCTGCACCCGGTCCTGCGCAGTCCGAAGCACTTCCAGCACTGGGATTACGTAGGCAGCGGTTTTCCGGACATCAGCTTCCACGGCACCAAAGCGTGGCGCTGCGACTGGTCAACGTCGAGCCGGGCGTTTGCCTTCATGCTCTGCGGGTTCCATGCCAAACAGGGAGCCGTTACCGACAACATGGTCTACGTGGCCATGAATATGTACTGGGAAACGCTGCACTTCCAGTTACCGGAACTGCCCGAAAACCAGAAATGGCACCTGTTTGCGAATACGGATATGCCGTCTCCGGAAGACATTTTTGACCCCGGCCGCGAACCGCTGCTCGACGATCAGCAAAACTTCCTGGTGGGTGCCCGCAGCGTGGTTGTCCTCGTCGGCAAACCCGTTTAACAACTGAGAGGAATACCGGTATACCACCTGAAAACAGCATGCTGCCATGAACCAGGTACTATCCCGTCGCTATGTAAGATCAATTCCATTAACCAATAAACTGAGCAACACAATGAGTTTTCACATACTAGCCGAAGCCAAAAAAATTGCCAAAATTACCCTCGCCGGAGAACTGGACTCGCTATCGGCCAGAGAGTTTCAGCGCGAAATCGAAAAGGTAGCCGCCGAAGGCCCTGATGAGCTGATCCTCTTCGTTGAGAACCTGACCTTTATCTCCTCTGCGGGATTGCGCGTTCTTATTTTCGCCAAGCAGAAAATCGGTACCAACTTAGCTATTTACATTGTGAAGCCACAGGACAACATTGTGGATACCCTCGAAAAAACCGGCCTCCAGCATAGCGTCAACATTGTCGACAAATACATGTAGTCGGGCGCTTCCGGCCGCGCCTGTCTGCCGGAATCCGGTCGTAGTGCCTCACCGTTTTCAACGTATGCTTTATGGAAAACCAAACCTTTCCGGCGACACTCGACTCACTGGATGACCTCAGGAATCTGGTTCGGGACAAGGCTCTGCGCGCCAATCTCGACAAGAAAAAAACGTACAAACTGATGCTGGCCCTCGACGAAATCGCGACCAACATCATCCTCTATGGCTATGAACAGGCCGGAAAGGAAGGCGTGCTGGATGTGATTACCGAGCTGACCGGCGACTACCTCAAAATTGTGGTAGAAGACGATGCGGCCCCGTTTGATCCGTTGCAGAAGGATCTGCCCGGCGAGACTGATTTCAGCAAACCGCTCGAAGAACGGCCCATCGGCGGCATGGGTATTTTCCTGACGGTCAACGGCGTGGATTCGTTTCAGTATGAGTATGTCGATAACCGGAACCGGAACATTTTTATTATGAACATTCAGGCTACAGACGCCTGATTTACACCTAAGTACATGAGTTAATGATCATTACCATACGCTCTTGTACTGAACAGGTAGCTGAAAAGTGAACGATGGTACAAGTCAGTAATGCAAGTGCGGTCACCAATCCGTTTCCCGGACTCAGGAGCTTCGAATTCGAAGATGCCCACTTGTTCTATGGCCGGGATAATCAGATCCGGGAATTGCGTGAGCGGCTCACCAGTTCCCGGTTTCTGGCTATTATCGGCTCTTCTGGCAGCGGTAAATCGTCACTGGTAAAGGCAGGGCTGCTGCCGGGGCTGATTGCCGGCCACGACAGCAGTGCGCCGCATACCGACTGGCAGATTGTTTTCTTTAATCCGGAGGCAACCCCGATACAGAGCCTGGCAACGGCCTTGTTTCAGTCATTCAGCATGCGGAACCATCCGTTTGCCACCAATTCGTCGCCGGAAGCCATCGAACAGCTGCTCGAAACGGATCTGGAAGCGGTTATTTCACTTTGCCGCGACCATAACCTGCTCGTCGTAATTGACCAGTTTGAGGAGCTGTTCCGCTATCAGACCAATACCGACGAAGCCCACCGGAAAACCGCCCGTTTCATCGATATCATCCTGTCGTTCAGCCGGCAGTCGGTCTGCTCGGCCTACGTGGTGCTGACCATGCGCTCCGATTACGTTGACCACTGTACCAACTACGAAGGTCTGACCGAGGCCATCAACCACGGGTACTACGTGTTGCCGAAGATGAATCAGGACGAAATCCGGGAGGTCATCACCAAACCCATCGAAGCTCGTCAGTCGGCCATAAGTCCGCAGCTTACTGAGCGGCTGCTCGATGACACGGGCAAAAACCCGGATCTGCTTCCCGTGTTGCAGCATGCCCTCATGCGTACCTGGGCCTACTGGCACCGCACAGCCACGGCCAGTCAGGCGATTGATCTGATCCATTACGAAGCCATCGGCACCATGAGTCAGGCCATTTCGCTGCATGCCGAAGAAATTTTCAACAGTTTCCCGACCGAAAAAAGCAAACTGGCGACCGAGAAGTTTTTTAAATCCCTGATCTCAGTGGGCTCCGACGACCGGATTGTGGTGAATCCGACCTCACTCTCAACCATCCGGATCATTACCGGCCTGCCCGACTTCCTGCTGTTCGATGTCGTTGACCGTTTCCGGGCGCGGGACGTTGCTTTTTTCACGCCCCTGGCCGGCGTACCCGTCGATATACACACCACCATCGGCATGTCCATGGAGCGGATTACGCGGCTCTGGGACCGGCTGCGGGACTGGTGTCAGCAGGAAATTGATTCGGCAAAACTCTACAAGGAACTTGCCCGTTCGGCGGCTCAGTACGAAGCCGGCGAAACCGGCCCGCTGATGAATCCTGAATTACAGATTGCCCTGAAATGGCTGCGGGAACAAAAGCCGACTGAAGAATGGGCACGGCGTCATGATTTTTTCTTTGAACGCGCCCTGAACTACCTTGAATTCAGCCGCCGCAAATACGAATTCGAAGTCGAAAACCGCGAAAAGCGGCAACGTCAGGAAATCACCCGGAGCCGGATTCTGGCCGGTCTCGGGATCAGCCTGGCCATTATTGCCATTGTGGCTTCTATTTACCTGATCATGATCACAGCGACGGCCAAGAGCGCCGAAAAGCAGGCCATTGATCAGAGTGCCCTTGCCCTTGAACAAAAACAACTGGCCGACGAACAACGGCGTGAAGCAACCACCCAGAGCCGGATTGCCCAACAACTGTGGGAAATTGCTAATCAGGAGAAGGAGCTGAAAGAACAGCAGACCGAGGTGGCTACGGCCCAGACCAAACTCGCAAACGAACAGCGCGGAAAGGCCGTTGTTGCCCAGCGTGAAGCGGAAAGTGCCCGGAATGCCTCGGATCGTCTGCGCGAAATTGCCCAGAACGCCGAAAAACTGGCCCGCGACAATGCGGATGCCGCCAAGAAAGCGGCTACTGTTGCCCGCAACGCCGAGCAGCAGGCTAAAACCTCCGAGCAATCAGCCATTTCAAACGCCAGAGAAGCCAACCGGCTCCGCATGCTGGCCGTGGCTCAGTCGCTGGCCATTCAGTCACTTCAGATGCCGGAATCGAATCAGGATGATCTGCCCAAACTGCTGGCACTGGAAGCCTACCGCCTGAATCTGGAAAATGGCGGCTCCCGCAACTCACCCGATATTTTTTCGGCGCTGCTGAAGGCGGCTGAGGAACGGTATATACTGGAAGGCCACAAAGATAACGTCCGCGCGGTGGCCATTGACCCGGACAAACCACAGATTGCTTCCGGCAGCGACGACGGAACAGTCCGGATCTGGGATCTGGCCAGCCGCAAAACGACCCGCATCCTGCAAGCGGCCAAACGGACAACCGGCGGTTTCCGGGCCGTTGCCTTTTCAAGAGATGACCGGTTTGTCTTTGCGGGTAGTCAGGAAGGACAGATTTACAGCTGGGACCTGAGTAAGCCCAAGGGCGTTACAGTCCTCCGGGCGCACACCGCCCCGGTTCTGGCCTTTATTCCCTTCCGTGACGGCGCCGAGCTGTTGTCGGTCAGCACCAACGGCCTGATCCGGGTCTGGAAACAAACCGCTGCCGGTCTGGATTCGCTGAGCAGCATTGCCGCGGGCGTCCCGATTCTGTCGGCAAAACTGACCCCGGACGGGCAACACCTGCTCTGTGGTTCTACCAACGGCACAGTAGCGCTGATCAACATAGCTGATATGAAACAGGAAGCCCGGTATACCAAACACATCGAGCTGTCGGGACGGATCACGGCCCTTGCCTTCAGTCCCGACGGGAAAAATCTTCTGACGGGAAATGGTGACGGGGCTGTGGTCTTGTTCGGTTATTCCGGGAACAGCCTCAGTGCTACCGGCTACCGCTTGCCGGGCGGCCCGACATCGGCCGTTACCGGCACCGCTTTTTCGCCCGACGGCAAACTGATTGTATCGACCAGTTACGATGGATCGCTCCGGATCTGGAATGTGCAGGATGCCAGGCAGCGGCAGGCCGCACAACCCATTAACGTCAACGATTACGGCAACTGGATCATGAGCCTCGGCTATGCAAACGACGGAAATACCGTCCTGTTTTCGGGAGCCGATAAAACAATCTGGGGCCTGAATACCAGCATCAGCGATCTGGTTGAGACCGTATCGAAATCGGTTAAACGTCAGCTGACGCCCGATGAACGGACCAAATATGTAGGCAACGACGGCATCCGGCCCGTGCAGGTACCGGCCCCGTCAAATTCAAAATAAAGGAGGGAAACGTATGTGGCGAATGATACAGATGATACGTTTAATCCTGACCGGATCATTGGTAATGACCGCTTTGCTGACCATGGGCCAGGGGTGCGGTGAATATAAAATCAAGGAAGCGCAGGATTTTTACAATAAGGGGAATTTTAACCGGGTATTTGCACTGCTGAATCCCTGTCTGGAAGCCAACGGGTTCGAAGACACGCACAAGGCACTTGCCTACAGACTCATATCGCTCACGTACCTGGCCATGGATTCGACCCAGCGGGCCACGCAGGCCATTGAGCAGATGCTGGTCTATAACCCGACCTACGAGCCGGAAAATGAGTTGCTGCTCCCCTACCGCTTTATCAGTCTGGTCAACGGCATCCGGCAAAGTCAGGCGCGGGTAGTGCAGGTCACCTCGGTTTCCAAAAAGCCTGAAGACCTCTACAAGGCACCGGCAACAGCCATTGTTATTTCCGAAGAAGATATCCGGCAGCGTGGCTATACCGATCTGGAAGCCATGTTCAGCGACCTGCCGGGATTCGACGTATCGCGGAGTTACGGCTTAACCTACTCCAACATTTACCAACGCGGGTACCGCTCCGACAATACCGAGCGCACGCTGTTTATGATTAACGGCATTGAGGAAAATGACTTCTGGAGCAACATTGTGTACTGGTCGACCCAGATACCGGTTTCCAACGTGAAGCGGGTTGAGATCGTGTACGGGCCATCATCAACCATCTACGGTGCAAATGCCTTTCTGGGTGTTGTTAACGTGATTACCAAAGGCCCGAAGGACCTACTGCCGGGCAACAAAAAAACGGCCGTAATCGCCGACATGGGCTACGGCTCTTATAACACCCGGTATGCCGACGTAACCGCCGCGTCGCGGGTAGGCAGCATGGCCTTTACCATAACGGGCAGAGGCTATTTTTCGAATCTTCAGGACCTGTCCGGTTATTCCGAATATGACTTTAATCCGGAAGATTACAATCAGGTCAACTATGCCGGTCTGCTTAGAATCGGCTCGAAGGGTGCCTATTACGCCAAAACATACGGCCTCACCGACGGAACCAGCCATGCTCCCTATTACGCCCTCAACGGCAATGCCCTCGAATTAACCCCTGCCGGTGTGGCTGCGGCCCGCGACTTTGATCAGAAAGCGCTTCAGCAGACCGTTAGTGGTAACCCTGTCGGCTATTCCAATCTGCTGAAAGCCTTTTATATCCGTTCCAGCCTGACATTCAACGATGTAACACTGGGTTTTCAGCTCTGGAACCTTGAAGAAGGTACGCTTAATTCAGCAAATGATAACTCGCGGGCCGGGGCGAAAAACGGGAATCTCTGGAAACCAAAGCAAACGCTGGTGTATGCGGTATACAACAAGGAAATCATCAAAGACAAGCTGTCGCTGATCAACACTACGCAATACCGCGTTGATGAAGTCAATGAACAGTCGCGGGCCGTTACGCTCAAAAACTACAGCAATGCCAGCCTGCTGTACCCGTTTGCGCAGGCTAATCCGACGATAAACGCCGATACCGTACCGGCACTCGTGCGGCTTGGCTACAACCTCTCCCGCAGCACCAACCCGTATTGGGAAACCCAGTATTTTTACCAGCATTCGAATCAGTTCCGGAATGAGCTCCGGCTGATTGCCTCCCCTGTTCGCCAGCTCGATCTGGTAGGTGGCATCGAAACCCGGAGCAGCATCATGCAGGGTGATTATAAGCAGATTACGATCAATTACACGCTGGCCGCTCCGATTGATACCAGCGCAAAGGATTACGGCCGCAGTTCACTCGACAACACGGCGGGCGGCAACTCGTTTGAATATTTCAACCTGGGGGCGTTTTTTCAGGGCACCTACACCATCAACCCGCAATGGGCGCTGACAGTTGGCGGCCGGTATGACTTTGCCCGCATCCGGGAAAGCGGCGGTTACGGCAGCGAGCTCAACCCGCGCGTGGCCCTGACCTATACGCCCGGCCGGTTTGCCTTTAAAGCCATCTATGCCAAGGCCTTTCAGGATGCGTCGAGCCGCGACCGGTATGCCATCAGTTCGACACGGCTAAAAAACAATCCGACACTGCGCCCCGACCGTATCGACAACATTGAGCTGGCGGTCAACTACAACTCCCCGAACCGCTATCAGGTCGGTGTAACAGCCTATTACGAAAACTGCCGCAACATTGTGGAAGAGGTGTCTGTCCCCTACCTGACGGGCCGGACCCTGCAAAAACAAAACACCGGAACAGCCGACATCTATGGTATTCAGGCAGTTGCCGACTACCAGTTATCAGAACGCTTCCGGTTTTATGCAAACTATAGCTATACGAATGCATTTCGTGGCGTAACAACAACGAATGCGGCGGGAGAATACATAAAGACCCAGCTTCAGGTGGGTGATATTGCCAAAAACCACGTCAATGCAGGGGCGAACGGACGGTTTCTCGCCGATAAGCTGAACATTAACGTGCGGTTCAATTATGTCGGTAAGCGGCCGGTGGGTCCGGGCACGTCGGTGCCGGGGAATACGAAGCAGCCGGGCGGATATTTTCCAGCCTATACGCTGGTGAATGCCACGATCAGCTACCGGATTTTTCCGTTTGCGCAGGCGCAGTTGATTCTGAATAACGCCCTGAATGAGGTCTATGCGGACCCGGGCACGCGGTCAGCCAACGGAACGACGCAGGCCTATCGCACTCCCCAGAAAGGGCGGAATGCAATGCTCCGGCTCATGATTAGTCTGTAACGCTGTTCTGAAAGGGGGTTGTCAGCCAGAAAAACAGAATCCGGTCGCCGGCCTGCTCATTGATACCCAGTGACCGGAGAAACAAGCGCTCTTTGTCAGGCGCATTACTCAGGTTTTGCTGTTCGAAATCGCTGTAGCGCTGCGGCAATGAGGTATTGAACGTAAAAGGATGTTCACCGTCCAGCCGGTTGATGCCTAAATCCTGCTTAAGCTGACGGGCAATCAGGCGGCCACTATCGGTAAACGAACCGTCTTCGAATGGTTCCATATACGGGCAGACCTTACGATAGGCACGTAATGCATACGGATTTGACGTGATGGCATAAAGCAATAAACGGGAATCATCGGCTAGAATCCGGCTGCAAAAAAACTGTGTTGCAAACTGGATCAGTTTCTGTAAAACGCCACTGTTACGATAGTAGAGATCCGTTACAGCATAACCATTGTAAATGGCCGTAAATTTTTCAGCATGGATTAAAAAGGTAGTGCGGTGTTCAAAACTAAAAAAAAGTATGCCAACAATTTTGTCATGGTTACGGGCTACAAACGCCGTATCATTGACACTATAAATCCGGTCAATTAATTCAGCTACATTTCTATAACTCTGACTAATCAGATTATGCAGTCTTTCCTTAAGCACAGAATTATGCAGAAATGCTTCATTTTCGTAACAGTCAAACATTAAATAAATATCAGTCATGATGTCCATCTTACTTTTTCACAGGCATATTCTCTAACAATATTATAAATATAATATTTTAAGTTAATAGATAGTGTCCTTTATAGAGTATACGATACTATTTCATTATATATTTACAGGAAGGATACTTTTAAATTAAATTATTCATGTGCTGATGGCAGCGGGCAATCGCATACAGGCTATTTTTAGTTTAAAATCAGGAGAATCTCAGACGGTTTTTCTCCTGATCAGCTACTCGTTTGTCATCAGTATCGGTTTATATATTTATTACACCGCAGCTACAACGCTTTTTTTAAGTAATTTCAGCAATAAAGACCTTCCGGTTGCTTACATTACCGGTGGTATTCTGGTTTTCCTGATCGGGAAAAGTAATCTGTATATCCAGAGTAAAATACTGTACTCCACGCTGTCGAAGTGGTTAGTTACCGGCCTGACAATTGTAGCTGGTCTGCTGTTGTATACGTACTTTATTTCCCAGAATAAATGGATTGTATTTGCCCTCTTTCTTTTGATCCGTGCCAACCTGTTTGTGTTCAGTTTTACATTCTGGATTGCGGCGTCCAGAATCTTCAATCTGGAGCAGGCCAAACGGTTATTCGGGTTGTTGGGAACAGGAGAAGTCGTCGCGTCCACCATCGCTAATTTTCTGGTCAGTTATCTGGTCAGCCACAAACTTCTGACCGTCGAAGGGTTACTGGTTATTGCCATTGGGTGCATTGCGGCTTCGATTTTTTTCTATGCTGTTATTCAGCAGAAATACAGTCAGGTACTGGCTTTCCGGAAAGCACCGGTAACGGAAGGAACGGCATCTGCAGGCAGCATTTTCACCAGACAGACCAGTCAGTATCACCTTTTCGTTTACCTGCTGGCGGCTCTGCCGATTGTTTGTCTTTATCTGATCGAATACATCTTTTCGGTCGACAGTAAGGCGCAGTACCCGGACAAGGAACAGCTGGCGGCTTTTATCGGTCAGTTTCTGTTCACCTGCTCGATTATAGAGCTGATTATCAAGTCCTTTTTATACCAGTTTATTACCAATCTGTTCGGCGTTTCGTCCAGCCTGATTGTATTACCCGTTGCCCTGCTGGTTATTGCCGTTGCGATACTGCTGCTATACACAGCCGACATTAATATTTTCTTTCTGGTACTGATGAGCCGGTTCTTTATTACCTCGGTCAGGCGTTCGTTCAGTGATACCTCTTTTCAGCTATTATACCAGCCCCTGCCCCATACGGAAAGCATTCATCTTCAGAACCTTGTCGAAATTTACATTAAGCCGCTGGGGTATATTTTTGCCGGCGGAAGCCTGATTTTTCTCACATCTTCCGGCTTTAAAAACAGTACGGATGTCTTTTCATTACTGCTCATTTACCTGGTAATATGGCTGGCGATTGCTTATCTGATGCGGAACGAGTACAAGGAAAAAATCATCAGCTTTCTGGCAAACCGCACACCGTTATTAACCAGTATTCCTGCCCTGGTAATCAGGCCTTTTACAGATGAAGTTACTGACGGTCAGCCACCGGCGGATGTAAACGAACTGGTCAGACTGGCCGGTTCGTCCCTTGCTGCTGACCGGCTACAGGCAGCCGGACAGCTCCGGAATTACCGGTTCATCAAAACGAATAAACTAATAATCAATCTCTTAAATGATCCGTCGGAAAGCGTACGGGAAGCGGCGATTATAGCAGCGGCCAATACCGCAAAACCGGAGGTTTGGGCCCATATTATTCCGAATCTCTTTGTCGATGCCTGTCATCAGACGGCCCATACCGCACTCAGCCGGATCGGCGAACCGGTTCTGCCGTTACTCGGCAACTGCTTTAATGATAAATCCCTGAAAACAAGCGATCTGACGGCCCTGATTCAGGTGATTACAACCATCGGAGGGTTGCAGGCAATTCACATTCTGCGCAAGTTGATTGAAGGACAACCTGCCGGTATCAGACTACAGCTTTACCGCTCACTGTTACAGCTTGGCTACCAGGCAAATATTCGTGAACGATCTTTATTACTCAATGATATTGACGGCATTATCAACCGCTATCTCCGGACATTATCGGCCGAATTAACCCTGAGTCAACCGGCTGACCCTACGTTTTCACTACTGATTAAAGCCATTATACTGGAACGGGATGAAGCACTGGATTCGCTGCTGATTCTGCTATCGTTATACTACAACGATGACAAGTTTTTGTACGTAAAGGAATTAATTGAACAAAAAAATAAACAGAACAATGGTTATCTGAATGAGATCCTGAATCTGTTAATTTCCGAAGAACTGAAAGCGAAACTTCTTCCCCTATTTGAAGACGCAACTAAAGAAGAAATACTGACCAGGCTCGCCCCCTATTTCCCGCAGCAAACAGTATCCGTTACCGATTGTCTGTTTGATCTGGCTAACCGTAGCGATCAGGAAGTCCACCTGATTACAAAGGCACTGGCCATAAAACAAATGCACCAGTTCAATGACGATAACGTAATGCTTACCTATGCCACCTATGCAGCCTCAAAACATAAAATTATTTCGGAGCTTTGTTTGTACAGCTTATACTTATTTCAGACTGAAAAATTCAATAATTTTTTTAGTTATTTTTCTGAACATAAGCAAGGCTTTTATATAGATATTTGTAGAGATATTATTAGCAATTCGTCTACCCATCGGCTGGAAGTCTGTAAAACTGAAGCTTTATTAAAAACAGACGTATTCCCTAATAAATACCTTGATAAACTTTATCAGATTTCCGGCAATATGCAACCGGCGGTACTGGCGGCGGATGCGCATGTATATACCAATACGATAAAGCAGAATTATCCGGATTTTTCGGGCATAATTCTCACCAAAGGCCGGCTGCAGCTTACCCCCATAAATAATGATTACTTTTTTATGGACGCGCCTAATTATTACCTGTATACCGATACGATAACAGATATGAAAGCAATCGGGGATTGTGATATCTATTACATCTGTATGACGGATACCCGTGCAGCCAGTTCGTATGATTTTTCCGTTTTTCAGCCGGTCACCAGCATGCCTAATCCGGAATTACAGTCATGATCAGTCTGAGCTCGTCCATCAAAAACCGGTTTGTACAGACCCGAAACTGCCTGACGGCATTTGGTCTGCTGCTGCTGTTTCCAGGGGTTTTATTGCCAGGTTCTCTACTGGCACAAATAGAAAAAGGGCTACCCTTTACAGAGGTTTATTCTCCGAAAATATACAAAGCACATACGCAGAATTTTGCCGTAACGCAGGATAACCGCGGGCTGATGTATTTCGGAAATTTCGCGGGGATTCTGGAATATGACGGTCAAAACTGGCAGCTCATTCCGACCCGGATGCGCGTAACGTCATTGCTCCTAACCACCGGCAATAAATTGTTTGCTGTTACCGACACGGAGGTCGGGGTTGTCGACGCCGGCCTGCGGGGGGAGCCCGTTTTTACGCCACTCATTACGTTCAGGGAAAAGCACACGCAGTTTCAGCACAAATTAGTTGAATCACACGGCACAATCTATACCTTCTCCCAACACACAGTATATGCCTGTCAGCCCGCATCCAAACGCGTCCGGAGCTGGGAAACCAAACTGAACATTCAGACTGCCTTTGTGTCAAATCAGGAGCTCTTTGTGGTGACACGGGACAATAACCTGCTCCGATTCAGCGATGGTTTGTTTTCGCCGGTTACCGGTGCAGCGCCTGCACCGGATAAAATAGCGGCCATTCTCCCGCTTGATAACCAGGAGCATCTGGTCGTCACCCGGAATACCGGCTTATATAAACTCAAAGGGACTACCCTGACTCCGTACATTCAGCAGAAACAATTTGTCAACCTGACCCGGGCTATTCAGGCCACCGGCAACCGGTTCGTGTTGTGGTCGGAAGATAACGGCCTGCTGACGATTGACCGGTTCGGCAAGATCGTCTCGCAGGCTAACTGTACGGCACAAATCAATCATGAACCGGTTAATGACATTTTCCGGGACAATGCCGGTAACCTCTGGCTGGCGCTCGACAACGGTATTGCGCTGATTAACACGGCTTCGCCGCTGACATTCATCGACGCCTCCCGCAAAGGCATTGTCAACGACATGGTCCGGTATAACGGTCACCTGTTTGTAGCGGCGACCAAAGGCCTCTTTCTGGCTCAGGACGCTGTGCTGAAACCGGTTATTCAGGCGGGTTGCTGGGGGCTGGGAGCCGGGCAGGATGCGCTGTATGTAGCGACCGGGAGCGGAATTTATAAAATTCAGGGACTCGCCGTCAGCAAGCTGTCGGCCGACTTTTCCTTTGCGGTCAAACCCTCAGCCGTTTATCCCGGCACCATCTATGTCGGTGCCGAAAACAGTTTCCAGATTCTCCGCGACGGTGTTCACCGCGACGGTGTTCACCGCAATGGAATTCACCCCGACGGCCTTGACCGCGACAACAAACCGGTGGGTGCTGAAAAAATTGCGGTACCGGATAATATTGTTTCGGTCATTGAAGAACCTTCGGGTTTACTCTGGCTGCAAAGTCTGTCACACGGCCTGTATACTTACGATCCGGTCACCCATGCGCTTACCAATTACAGCAGCAAGGCAGGCCTCGGAACAGACTATGGCAATCAGCTCTGGCAAAGCGGTAAGGATCTGGTTGTCTACAACGCCAACGGCCTGTTCCGGTTCACTGCTTCCGGCAAACGGTTTACCCCCTTTTCGGCCGGTGTATTCGGCTCGGTTACTGAAAAATGGTTCAGCCGGATTATTCCCGAAGCAAACGGAAATCTGTGGACCCTCAGCGGTGACGAACGGCAGATTAGTTTATTCAAAAAAGAGGGTTCTGACTACACGATAATCCGTAAACCATTTTCGCCGGTAAATACCATGAATATCCGGACAATTTATCCGGACTGGCCGGGTTCGGTCTGGTTCGGTGGTATCGAAGCGCTGATTCATTATGACAGATCCGGTATGGCCAGAGATTCTATTCCGTTTCCAACCCTTATCCGGACAATTTCGGTTACGGAAGACACCACAAGAATTCTCTATAATGGCTTTTCAGCAGCGGCCGGTCCGGTAAAAGATAGTGTTGTTTTTAAATCAAATTTCAGTGGACTAACGATTCAGTTTTCGGCCCCGACCTACACACCGAATACCAGTATTCAGTACAGGTATTTTCTGGAAGGGTTAGACGACCGCTGGTCTGACTGGTCAACTCAGGCGACAAAAGAATACAGTAAACTACCTTATGGTTCGTATATTTTTCATGTAAAAGCCAGAGATGATTTCGGAAATGAAGGACAGGAAGCTACGTTTTTATTTACTATAAAAACCCCGTTTTATTTAACATGGTGGGCCTACCTTTTATACCTGATCAGCGGCCTGATATTGCTCTTTATCGTTATCAAAAAACGGCTCAACCGCGCTGATTCTGAACGGCAGTTACTCGAAAATGTCGTAAAGGAACGCACCGAGGAAATTGTGGAGCAGAAAGAAACGCTGGAACGACAGTCAGAAGAATTGTCGGTTAAGAACGATCAGCTCGAAAAAATCGATGTGATTATTCAGGCGGTTAATGCCGAACTTGATTCCGGAAACCTGTTTCAGACCATTCTGAGCCGGTTTACCGTAATCCGGAATATGGACAGCGCCACCGTGCTGATCTTTGATCAGGAATCGGGTATGTTCCGCTTCAAGGCTCTCCGCGGCAGCCGCGAACTCGCTTATGTCGCAGACGTGCAGATTACACCGGAGCAGGCAGAAAAACGCTATATCAACGGTGCAGAGGAGGTATTTGACGACATCTACGTTAAAAACCTCCCTGATTTTGATCCGCTGGGTAATGCTGTGGATGATTTGGTTACCCCTAAATCACTGCTTACGATTGCCATCGTCAATGAGCAGCGGACCGAAGGCTTCATTACTCTCGAAAACAACATCCGCCCCTTTGCCTTCGACCAGCGGGACCTCACGATGATCAGGCACTTAAAGGAACACCTGATCGCAGCCTATATAAAAACCCGCCTCCTCGAAAATCTGGAAATTACCCTCAAAAACCTGAAAAATACTCAGGACGAACTTATCCGTCAGGAGAAACTCGCTTCTGTCGGCCAACTGACAAAAGGGATTGTAGACCGTATCCTAAACCCGATCAATTATGTCACTAACTTCTCGGAATCGTCTGATGCGGTTCTGGAGGAAATGATTGATAATGTAGAAACCAATTCAAGCGGTTTATCCGAAGAGCAGCTGGAGGATTTATTATTTGAGCTGAACATGCTTAAAAATAATTCCAGAAAAATCATTGAGCACGGTAACAGCACGACCCGCATCCTGAAAGACATGCAGAAGCTCCTGAACGAGAAATCAACTGATTTTATTGAAACCGAATTTAATCACTTCATTGAAAATAAAGTAAAGACCACATTTACTCAACTGAAAACAGAATACAACGGACTACCGGTAAACCTTGTTCTCAACACAACCCGGCAAACAACGCATGTCAATATTCTGCCGCATGAACTATCGCAGGCTGTCAGCAATATTATTAATAATTCATTTTATACGCTCGCGGAAAAAAATAAATCCGTAAAGGAATTTACACCCGAAATTACGGTATCAACCCGGACCGATGAGCAGTATGTCTACGTATCGATCCGCGATAATGGCAAAGGTATTCCCCCACGGGATTTAGAGCGTTTGTTCAGCCCTTTTTTCACCACAAAACCCACGTCAAAAGGCACGGGTCTCGGCCTGTTTATGACCAAAGACATTATTCAGATTCATAAGGGAAAAATTAATATTCAATCAAAAGAAGGTGAGTTCACGGAAATCTACATGGCCCTGCCGGTAATCTCCTGAAAACAGGCTGAAGCAGCGTTTTGACTTTTAACGTTATTGCTATGGAACCCCCAAAACAAAACACAAATACCGGGAACGATGGTACGGTTATATCCACGCAAACCCTGACCGAACAACAAGCAGAGATGGACAGCATGCGGGAGCGGGTCCAGGAGCTTGATCGTTTGGCGTCGATCGGTCAGCTGACGGCCGGTATCCTGCATGAAATCAAGAATCCGCTGAATTTCATCAATAACTACGCGCAGATTTCCGTTGAACTGGCCGAAGAGGCCGAACGGCTTGTGAACGAACTCCATGACACCCCGGGTGCCGACGAGAAAGAGGAACTGGCCATGCTTGTCGGCCGCCTGCATTCCAACGTGAGCCGGATTGAGGAGAACGGCGCCCGGGCGCAACGGATTATCCAGGGGATGCTGGCACAGGTGCGGGCCGATGAAACGCATTTTGAGTCAATCAGCCTGAATACACTGGTCGAAGAGTTTTCGAAACTCGCCTATCAGGGGGTCCGCGCGGGAGATACGGAGTTTAATGTGTCGTTTGTGTTCCGCTTCGATCCGGAAGTGGGCAAGGTCCACATTGCACCCTACGAATTTAACCGTGTGATTCTGAACCTGGTTCTGAATGCCTGCTATGCCGTAAATGAACGCCGCAAACGTGAAGGAAAAGCGTTTAAGCCTACCCTCACCATCGGGACGGAGCGTACCCCGGAACTGATCTGCGTGAAAATCCGCGACAACGGCGACGGCATCCCGGACGAGATTCGGAAAAAGCTCTTTACTCCGTTTTTCACCACTAAACCCGTCGGTAAAGGCACCGGCCTCGGCCTGGCCCTCAGCCGTGATATTATCCGGCAGCTTCACCACGGGGACCTGCTGCTGGAAACGGTTCCGGGTGAATACACCGAGTTTACCATCACACTCCCTGTTCAACCGAAATAAAACGCAGCTTACTTAACTGTTAAGTTAAACAACTAAAAATTACCCGACATGGCTATCAAGATACTCAGTGTAGATGATGAAGAAGACATGGAAATGCTGATTGAGCAGCGCTTCTGGAAACAGATCCGTGACAGGAAATTTCAGTTCATTTATGCCCGTAACGGACTGGAAGCCCTCGACATGCTCGATTCACACAACGACATTCAGCTGATTTTATCCGACATCAACATGCCGGAGATGGACGGCCTGACGTTTCTGACCGAACTGAACACCCGCAGTCAGCCGAATCTGAAAACGGTCATGGTATCCGCCCACGGCGACATGGACAATATCCGGACGGCGATGAACCGGGGGGCGTTCGACTTTGTCACCAAACCCATCAATTTTAAGGATCTGGAGATTACGATCAATAAAACCGTTGATCATGTGGAAATGCTGCTCCGGACCCAGAAGGAACACGATCAGCTGGTGTCGATCCAGAACGACCTGACCATCGCGCAGGATATTCAGCAATCGATGCTGCCGAAGATTTTTCCGCCTTTCCCGCACCGCACCGATTTTGACCTCCACGGTTTTCTGAAAGCGGCCAAACACGTCGGCGGTGACCTGTTCGATTATTTCCTGATCGACGAAAACCAGTTGTTTTTCCTCATCGGCGACGTGTCGGACAAAGGCGTACCGGCCTCGTTGTTCATGGCGATTACCAAAGCGCTCTTCAACAGCCATTTTACGAACCCGAACTGCGGCACGATCTGCGATGAAGTGAACCGGATTAATACCTTCCTGAGCCGTGAAAATGACGCAATGATGTTTGTAACCGCTTTTGTGGGTATCCTGAACCTGACAACCGGCGAAGTGGAGTATATCGACGCGGGCCATGAGCCGCCGTTGATTCTGCGGAAAGGCAATGAGGTAGAGATTCTGAAGAAAAAAGGCGGGCTTGCCCTGTGCATCGACGGTAGTTTCGCCTACACGTCGGCCACGTTTCAGCTCCAGCCGGGCGATGCGTTGTTTCTGTACACCGACGGCGTGCCCGACGCCAATAACCTGACCGGCGAACGCTTCGGTATTCAGCGGGTCCGTGACCTGCTCCAGCCGGTCGCCGACACCGCAACCCCGCAGCAAATCAATAAGCTGGTACTCGACAGCCTGCAAACCTTTATTGGTGAAGCCCCTCAGTTTGACGATATTACGGCGCTGGCACTCCGTTATTTCGGGTAAAAAAGGCTTCAGAAAACGATACAGACCGTCAGCCGGAGTGGCTGACGGCTTTTTTATGCCGCAACCCCACCCGAAACGATTAGTTTCATGGCGTCGGAGCTGGACATGGACAGGAGAGACACATTTTCGGCCGGCACAATAAACAGCTCACCGGAAAAGGCATAGGAATGCGGGAAGTAAACCGCCACATGGCCCTTTAACCCCAGATGATTCAGGTCAGCCTGCGTAATAAAACCCAGCTTTTTCAGCTCCGATTGCCGGTTAACCACGACCAGAACCGGCTGGTTGAACTTCTTTTTATCACCGACAAAGGCCGAAATCAGGTCTTTCAGCGAAAAATAGATCAGCCGGACCAGCGGCATGTGCTTAATGGAGCCTTCGAACAGGTTCAGCACGGAGTTCGGAATAACGGTTGATACCAGTACACCAACCCCCAGAATAATCCCGAAAACAATCAGTAAGCCGATGCCCGGAATCTGCGTGGGCACTAATCCGTCAACCCAGATAAAAATACTGTAGAGAACCCAGATGGTTAATCCAATAGGGGCAACAGCCAGGAGTCCCCGGCCAAAATAGGTAAGAAACCGACTCATAGTGGCGGCAAGTGAATGGATGATCAGCAGTAAACATAACCTCAAACAGGCAACTAAAATTCATTTTTGTGGTATTTTGCCGCCATGATTCAGGCAAATAACCTCCGAAATTTCACCGAACAGGTCTTCTTATCGATTGGCTGTCCGGATGCCGATGCGCGGCTGGCCGCCGATGTATTAGTCAGTGCCGACCTTCGCGGCGTCGATTCCCATGGCGTGGCCCGGCTGCCGGGCTATGTGCGTTTATACGATCACGGCCGCCTAAACCCGACGCCGGACATCCGCATCGTACACGAGTCTCCCTCGACTGCCGTGATCGACGGTGACCGCGGGCTGGGCCTTGTGGTCGGGCCGTGGGCCATGCAGGTCGCCATCGAAAAAGCGCGGCTGGCCGGTACCGGCTGGGTAGCTGTCCGCAACTCCAACCACTTTGGCATTGCCGGTTACCATGCAATGCTGGCCGCTGAACACGACATGATCGGCCAGGCCATGACCCATGCCGCCCCGCTGGTGGCGCCTACCTTCTCCCTCGATAAACTACTGGGCACCAACCCCATCGCCGTAGCGATCCCAGCCATGACCGAACCACCGTTTCTGGCCGATTTTGCCTCGACAGCCGTAGCGTACGGTAAACTGGAAATCCTTCAACGCAAGGGGCAGCCGGCCCCGCTCGGCTGGGCTCAGGACGCCGACGGCCAGCCCACCACCGACTCCAACGCCGTCCGGAACGGCGGGGCGCTGCTGCCGCTGGGTTCCGACCGTGAGCATGGCAGCCACAAAGGCTACGGGCTCGGGGCGATTGTGGATATTTTCTCCGGCGTGCTGTCGGGGGCCAATTACGGGCCGTGGGTGCCGCCGTTCGCGACCGCCGGGTTTATGGCCGCCAGCGAGGGCGTTGGTATCGGTACCGGTCACTTTTTCGGGGCCATGCGCATTGATGCCTTCCGGCCGGCCGATGAATTCAAACAACACATGGATACGTGGATTCAACGGTTCCGGAGTGCCAAAGCCGTTGACGGGCAGCGGGTGCTGGTTCCCGGCGATCCGGAACGGGAGATGGAGGCCGAAAGGCTCGCCAACGGCATTCCGGTACTTGATCCGGTCATCAAAAGTCTGGAAGAACTGGGCGAACGCTTCGGCATTAAGCTATAGGTTAGTATCAATGCTGCCGACATCTACCGACGCTACGCTGTCTTGCTCCTACGGAGCAAACGTGACAAAATCACGTACCAGTGGCCCGTCCGGGCCATAACAGCGCAGCGTCGGTAGCAACAAACAATCCCGCCTCAGCAGCTCGTGGGGTAGGTACGACACAGGTATCGGTACCGGCCCGGCGTGTCCCCGAATAGTGCTACACGCATTGAGTAAACAGAAATTTAAAATAGCTTTTACTGCTTCATTGCCAGCACATAAAGTGGCCTGCGGACACAGGACAGAAAAATCGTTTTAAAGAAAATTTCACAAAATTCATTTTTGTCCATATATTGTTCCGAAAAAACCGACCGTATGATACAGTTTCAATCGCAGGGCAGCGGTTTTACCATGCAAAACCAGGGCCAGACCAACAAGAACTTTTCTTTCTCGGACTACTTAACAGAAGGCTTCTATGACGAGATGTTTGATGCAAATGGGCAAGTTCGTGCAGGGTATGAAGTATTTCGCCAGCGGTGTGAAACACTAACACCTGAAGAATTGCTCCGCCGGCAGCAGGCCGCCGAACGGGCACTGATGGCCATGGGCATTACGTTTAATGTCTATTCGGAGGGTGAAGGCACAGAACGCATTATGCCGATTGATATCATTCCCCGCGTCGTCGACGCCATGGAGTGGAATCAGCTCGAACGCGGCCTGATTCAGCGGATCAAGGCCCTCAACCTGTTCATCCATGACGTTTATAACGCACAGAATATTCTGAATGATGGTGTAGTTCCCCGTGATCTGATCGAGTCGAGTAAGTGTTTTCTCAAGCCATGTATCGGCCTGAAACCACCAAAGGACATCTGGTGCCACATTACCGGAACGGACCTGATCCGCGGCGACGACGGGCAGTGGATGGTACTGGAAGATAACCTGCGGTGTCCGTCGGGCGTATCGTACATGCTGGAAAACAGAGAATTAAGCAAGCAAACTTTCCCTGAGTCACTGGCCCGTACGGGGGTTCGTCCGGTATCTGATTACCCGACACGCCTGCTGCAGATGCTGACCCACATCGCTGACCGGCCAAACCCGACGGTGGTGGTGCTGACGCCCGGAATTTATAACTCCGCCTACTTCGAGCATTCGTACCTGGCCCAGCAGATGGGGGTTGAACTGGTCGATGCCCGCGACCTGGTGGTATCGGGTGGCTACGTGAAGATGCGGACCACAAAAGGCTTCCAGATTGTCGACGTTATTTACCGGCGTCTCGATGATACGTTCCTTGATCCGCAGGTCTTCAATCCGGATTCGCTGCTGGGCGTGCCGGGTATTTTTGATGTATTCAAAAAAGGTCGTGTGGCCCTCGCTAATGCCCCCGGCACCGGTGTGGCCGATGACAAGGTGATTTATGCCTACGTGCCACGGATCATTAAATACTACCTCGGCGAAGAACCGATTATTCAGAACGTCCGGACCTACATCTGCGGCGAGGAAGAAGACTGTCAGTATGTACTCGACAATATTGAGCAACTGGTGGTCAAGGAAGCCAACGAAGCCGGTGGTTACGGAATGCTGATCGGCCCGAAAGCGCCGAAGGAAGATCATGAACTGTTCCGGCAGAAAATAAAGGAAAACCCGCGTAATTATATTGCCCAGCCAACCATCTCGCTCTCCCGCGTACCATGCCTGGTCGGTGAACATGCCGAAGGCCGCCACGTTGATTTGCGCCCCTATATCCTGTACGGCGACGATATCAACGTAATTCCCGGCGGTCTGACCCGTGTTGCCCTCCGCAAGGGCTCGCTGGTGGTGAATTCATCGCAAGGCGGTGGCGGCAAAGACACCTGGGTGCTCTATTAATAACCGCATTATCTGTTACCCCCTGAATCTGTTTACTACCCTACTCGTTATCAACCCTCTTCGCACACCATGGAGAGGGTTTTCTTTTGCCTGCCCCTGCACAGAAAACTGACACAGGATAAAAGTCCGGGGACTTCGCTCTCCGGAAAGCTGTGCTCTGCAGCCTTCTTCCTATCTTTGCTGCCTATTCTTACCAAATTGATTGCATTTTGATCGACGTCAGCATTATTATAGTCAATTATAAAACGCCCCAATTAATTAATAACTGCCTGCAGTCTGTCTATACCCACACCAGGGGAGTCTCCTTTGAAGTTATTATTGTCGATAATGAATCTCAGGATCAAAGCCGCGATATCATTCTGGCTCAGTTTCCGGATGTACGCTGGTTTGATATGGGCAGCAATGCCGGGTTTTCCCGGGCCAACAACCTGGGGATCGACCATGCAAAAGGCCGCTACCTGATGCTGCTCAATTCGGATACGCTGATGGTCGAGAATCTGCTGGCGCGCTTTGTCGATGTCCTTGACAAGCAGTCTGATGTTGCCGCCGTCGGGGCTATGCAAATCAACCGGGAAGGTCAGGTCCACTACGATATTTTTGACACATTCGGGAAAATCCGCCGTCATTTCTACATTATTCCGCAGCATCCGTTTTTCCGTAAACTGCTCTACAAATACATACCCGATACCGTCTATACCGATCCGAATCAGGTCGACTGGCTGTCGGGGGCCTGTATCATGACCCGCCCGTCGACCGTTGCCAAAGCCGGGAAACTCGACGAAAATTTCTTTATGTACGGGGAAGATGTTGAGTGGGGATACCGGTTGGGAAAACAAGGCCGGTTACTGATGTTACGCGATGCCTTTGTAGTGCACCTTGAGTTCGGCAGCAGCGAAGAGTACCAGCAACACGTAGTCACCCACATTAACCGGTTTAAAACACAGGCACAGGTATCGAATCTGCTCTGGATCCGCAAGCAGTATGGTATCGGCGCCTACCTTTTCCTGATTCTGCATTATTTGTCGATGGTGCCGGTGGTTTTTATTTGGAAAATCAGCGTAAATCTCCGAAATAGGCACTCATTATTCTCCGGCCTTGAAAACCAGAAAGAGTTCGCCGCCCAGGTTGGCGTCTTTCTCCGGTTCCTGCCCAGAACTTTATTAAACCGAAAGGGATTTTATAAAGTTTGAGTTAAATCGTAATACAGTTTTTGGCCTGTTCCACGTTGATAGGTTACTGACGTACATTTATATGAAATCGAAATATACCTCATGGTTGGTTGTTCTGCTGCTCCTGCTGGGTGCACTGTGGCCAACTCTTTCCCACGCTACTCACGTACGGGCCGGTGAAATCATCACCCGCCGTGTCGGCACTAACCCGCTTACCTACGAAATTACGCTGATTACCTACTTCGATGAACAGCGGGGGGCGGAAGCCAGCCGTCAGACCACCGAGGTTGAAATCTGTTTCGGCGATGGTAATTCGAGGCTCGTTCCCCGGAATTTTTAAACGCAATATTAACCCGTTTACCTCCTACAACACGTATACCACAACGTATACATATCCAGGGCCTGGTACTTATCAGATTTCGGCATATATCGAAAACCGGAACGCCCAGACCATCAACATCAATAACGGCAACTCCGATAACATTACGTTCTGGATCAGAACTACTCTGACGGTAAATCCCGGTCTCGGCCTAAACAGCTCACCGGTACTGCTGAATCCGCCGCTTGACTCAGCCCGCGTTGGTCAGAAGTTCTGCCACAATCCGGCAGCTTTTGATTCAGATGGCGACAGTCTGGCCTACCGGATGGCTATTCCGCAGCAAGGCCCACGGAACAACCACTGCCGTGGTATCGACGTAACGGCCTATCGTGATCCTGCCCGCGGGATTGACGCCAATGCTCAGAACGAACTCAAAAACGGCCCTGCAACGCTCTCAATCGACCCACGCACCGGTGATCTCTGCTGGGATTCGCCTGCAGTGGCCGGTCAATACAACATTGCGTTCGTCATTGAAGAGTGGCGGGATGGTGTGCTCATCGGGGAGATTGTCCGCGATATGCAGATTATTGTTGTTGATAACCCCAACAGACGCCCGCAGATTATCGCGCCGAATGACCTTTGCGTTGAAGCCGGTCAGGCAGTTAATCAGGTAATCCGTGCGTGGGACCCCGACAATAACCGGGTTGAAATTTCGGTTTTCGGCGGCATGTTTAACCGGCAGCCGGACGGGTCTCAGTACAACCCGCCGATTGTTGCCACGCCGTTCGCCACGTTTACAACCCCGACACAACCGCAGAGCGGTACCGCTACCGGTACTCTTTCGTGGACACCGGCCTGCGCCCATATCCGTGAAGACCCTTATCAGGTATTAGTCCGGGTGGTTGACTTCCCGGGCCGGAACGCCACTCAACTAGCCTCGCTGGAAACGTTTGATATTAAGGTAATCGGCCCGCGTCCGCAGAACCTCACCGGCCGGCCGACGACGTTTGGCTCAAAACGGGCTATTCAGCTGACCTGGAATCCGTATGTCTGCTTCCCGTCGGGCAGCGTTCAGACCGATACCAAAATCATTGTATACCGCAAAGTCGGCTGTCCGTCTGATCCGATTCCGGCCTGTACGACCGGTATTCCGGCCAATCAGGGCTATGTCGAAATTGGCCGGGTTCCGTCAACGATCTCGACTTTTACAGACACGACCAGTATTCAGCGCGGGGTAAAATACAGTTACCGCGTAGTGGCCCAGTATCCGCTGCCGACCGGTGGCTATAGCGTGGCATCCAACGAATTCTGTCTGGACCTGCCGCTGCTTTCGCCGGTACTGACCAACGTTACGGTTGACTCAACGTACGACACGAAAGGTGTCATTACCGTTCGCTGGACACGCCCGCTGGGGCTGAACGCGGCCGACGGCGGTGCGCCGTTCCAGTACCGGTTATTCCGCGCAACCGGACAGGGCAGTTTCTCACAGGTTGCCGCGATCACGACTAACCTCTCACCAACAGCAGCCGATACGGTTTTCCGCGACCGTAACCTGAATACGGTTCAGAATGCATACCGCTATCAGTTAGAGTTCTATTTTACGGATGCTTCAGGCCAGCTGGTGCGCTCCGATATTTCGGATCCGGCCAGCAGCGTGCGCCTGACGGCAACGCCGGGTAACCGCCAGATGACGCTGACGTGGCAGGCTACCACGCCGTGGACCAACGACAATCAGACACATCGTGTTTACCGCAGCCGTACCGGTCCGAACGGTCCGTTTAACCGGATTGCCGATGTGCCGGTGCAGGGTGCCTCTACGTATACGTACATTGACCGTGGTGCCGACAACATACTCGCCGATGGTAATACGAGTCTGTCGGTACTTAGTCCGGACAGCAGCTATTGTTACCGGGTCGAAACAGTCGGTACCTATGCCGCCACGACTTCCATTAAGGTTGGTTTGCTGAATAACTTCTCGCAGGGGGTTTGTGCCAGTGCCGGCGATACCACCCGTCCGTGTGCCCCGAATCTAACGCTGGATCTGCTCGACTGCGCCACGCTGGATGCCAAAGCATTCTGCAATCAGACGACCTTTACCAATAACCTGTCGTGGACCAATCCGGAACGCGATAGCCGGGGTACCTGTGATCCGCGGATTGCGTCCTATAACATTTATTATAGCCGGTTCAACGACAGTCAGCCGTTGCAGAAGATTGCCAATGTGATTGCGCCGACAACGACGTACCAGCACATGAACCTGACTACGGTAGCGGGCTGCTATTACGTGACGGCAGTCAACCGGGCTGGTTTTGAAAGTACGCCAAGCAACAAGGTGTGTAAGGATGTGTGTCCGGCCTTCCAGATGCCGAACGTCTTTACCCCTAACGGCGACGGCAAAAACGACGTGCTGACACCAATGCCATGTCCGGCCTTTGTATCAACCGTTGATTTTCAGGCGTTCAACCGCTGGGGAGCCAAAGTTTATGAAACCAATGACCCCAATATTAACTGGAACGGCAGTACCAATGCCGGTCAACAGCTGCCATCGGGGATTTATTATTACATCGTGACGGTCCGGTTTGCTACCCTCGACCCGAACTCACCGCCGGTTGTTATCCGTGGCTGGGTTGAGATCATCCGCGAAACGGGCGTTAACGGGGGGTAATCATCCGTCAATGCGATTTTTGCAGGAGCTGCTGGTTTAGGCCGGCAGCTCTTTTTTTTTATCCCCGGTCTCGTCCCTACGGCACGAATTGTTCTACCGACGTTAACCGCCATCTACCGACGCTGCGCTGTTGGGTCCCTGACGGGACCATGGATGTACCTCTAATCCGCTCCGACGGTTACCGATATCCTGCCGTCATCTACCGACGCTGCGCTGTTGGGTTCCTGACGGGGCCATGGATGTACCCCTACGCCCCCACGGTTACCGATATCCTGCCGCCATCTACCGACGCTGCGCTGTTGGGTCCCTGACGGGGCCATGGATGTCCCTCTAACCCGCTCCCACGGTTACCGTATGCTACCGACGCGGCCCTGTTATGTCCCTGACGGGGTCGGTTGATGCTGTTTTTGATTTCATGCGCTGTAAGCCTGCTCCGTAGGAGCATAACAGCGCAGCGTCGGTAGAAACCAAATGCCCCATCCACATCCGCCCTGTAGGGGCGGTACAAGCTGGCGCTGTTTTTTTATCAACCCATTGACATTCAACATCCCCCTCCGTATCTATGCAGTCTCTATGAATGCATCCGCTAATTATCGTCTTATCATGAAAAAACACCTTGCCGTAACCCTGCTCAGTCTGGCCTCATGGCCAATGGCCTTCGGACAGAACACTATGTACCAAAGCACCCGCGACCGCATCAATTTCAGCGGATTGAGTATCCCGGCGAGTGGCGGCAGCATCCTGTATGGCTTCGACGGCAACCCCGGTAAACTGCTGGGTACAGTCTACCTCGATTCCGTCTGGCAGGCCGGTTTCGTCCGTTTTTACGGGAAAATTGCCCCGAAAACCGACTCGCTTGCCGGAGTCCCGATCCGGCTTGATCTACAGCAGCAGGAAGTTGAAGTACGATCCGGAGACAAGTCGGTCAAGGTCGCCAAAGCGCCGATGATCCGCTATTTTCTGGTTAATAATCATGCAGGCGGCGTCAGCGAATTTATTAATGTCCGTGAGTTCCGGGGCGAAGCCGATAACCTGCCCGGTTTTTTCGAAGTAGTCGCCACCGGTCCGGTTCAATTGCTCCGGCATCATTTCATCAGCGTTAAAAAGGGCAGTTACAATCCGGCGCTCAACGTGGGTTCAAAGGATGATGAGCTAATCAAAAAAGCCACCTGGTATGTAGCAAAAGATAAAAAAGCCGGCAAATTCACACCCGGCAAAAAAGCGCTTCTGGAAC
>CBDFHU010000011.1:0-21059 GCA_965247375.1 Arsenicibacter sp. | reverse complement strand
CACAACAAAATCGTTGACGCCGTGGCACGAGTAAGTTTTCATGATGTGCCAGAGGATGGGCATGCCGCCGATTTCAACCATGGGCTTCGGCTTCAATACGGTTTCTTCGCTTAGCCGGGTGCCAAGACCACCGGCCAGAATGACTGCTTTCATTTTTATCCCTCTGCAATAACGTTTTTTTCGACAGCTAATTCTCTATCAGCCAACTCGGTCACCAAAGCTGCCCCGTAGTGTGATGCATTCTCGAGCGTTGGGAAGTACGGGATCAATGCATTGAGGTAAGACAGGAGGAACCGGTTAAGGCGAGCAGGCCGATCCGGAATTTTTCCATGCTCGCCGTCAAGCAGTATGCGGCGTAGCACACCAGGCAGTTCCTGAATCGAGTTCAGACGGTACAACAAATCACAGTGGGTATAAAAGGAACGTCCGAGAATGATCGTAGGTTTGTCAAGCACCAGGCTTTCAAACCCCACTGTTCCGCTTATGCAAATTACCGCAGCGACCTTTGCAATTATTTCTTTCGACGGCGCGTCACAAAAACGGATGTTGTACAAGCCGGATAAATGACGATACTGCCACGTTGGCCTGGCACCTCTTCCCCAAGGATGCTCTTTGAGGATTAGCGTGTAGCCTAACGGAAGAGATTTTGAGATATTTTCGGCCAACGCGATCTGGTTAACGTACCAAAGCCCTTGGCTCAACGTAGACTGCTCCGGCTGATATTGAAAGGCAAAAAAAACACTTTGGGCCGGTACTTGGCCGGTATCTACCGGGCCAAACATATTGCGATTGAAAAACTTTCTCACAAGGCGAATGAGGTTGGCCCTTACCTTCAAGAGTGGTGAAACCTTGATGTACTCAACATCGACATCACGTCGAGAATTTTTCTTGAGATAGGGTAATAAACGATATGCATTAGGAGACAACGCCGTAAACCCTGCTTTACGCTCCCTATTCTTCTCAACAAAAGAAGTCTTGTTTTTAAAACCTTTAACAGCTGCGACAAATGAATTAACTCGTGAAACCTCAGCTTCGGAGAGAATGTAGCCGGTCATAGACCTATAGGCGGCTAGCATTTTCTTGGACTCCAGCCATTCGCTACTCGTGAAATGCCCCCCCTGGGCACCCGCCTCAAGAAGCAATGCTGGGGTCACCGCAAAAACTTCGATTCCTAAGTGCTTTGCCACCTTGAAAACAACATGTGAAAACAGAGTGTCGGCAGTTTGGCACACGACCGCCTGTACATTCTGGCCGTTAAAAACATGCTCAAGAAAGGTGACGATATTTACCAGGAGCCGCTGAATGTAGTCTGCAGATTCTGCCCTATGACCAGCACTTCCAAGCAGTAGCGAATAGTCGGTAAATGCACGTTCACTCGCGACCACCGCAGACCAATTCACGTGGGTGTACTCCCGACGAAGCCTTGCCACCTCCTCAGCAAAGGGTAGTCGGCGTGCAACCCAATCCTCAAACGTAAATATGTCTTGGTCCGAGATGCCAGCTGTACTAAGGCCGGCCCGCTCCCTATTTAGCCAAGGCAGGAAAATACATCGTGCTGCACCACACTTGTCGCGCACCGCCCCAGCCATCCCCGCATAAAAACCAAGTACAGCGTCACCGCCTTGATTACCGACAAACGCAATATTCATGATGGGTCAGATTAGAAATGGCTACGCCAGCACTGAAAAGAAACCTCATGTGCGTTGCTCGGAGCGCACAAAGCCATTCAGCGGCAAACGCGCGGAAAATGACTCAACGTGCATAAGTCGCAACGTCAAAGTGCTGGAGATTACGCCTTATCCATTCAACGGTCTTACCAAGACCTTCATGAAACGAAACCTCACTTCGCCAGTCAGTCAAAGAATGAATTAGTGAATTGTCAGCCAGCAAGCGATTTACCTCGCTCCTTTTCGGCCGTACGCGTTGATCCTCACACAAAACATCCACTTTATTGCCGGTTAACTTCATGAGTATCTCGACAGTCTGGCCGATGGACCACTCCTCTCCTGACCCGATATTGACCACTCGGCCCTCTGCCTTGTCGCAAAGTGCGAGAGCAATCATGGCATGCGCAGTGTCAGTCACATAATTGAAATCCCGAGTGGGTGTTAGATCGCCCAAGCGTAGCGTTGCGCAATTAGATACAAGCTGACTCACAATGGTGGGGATAACCGCACGGGCTGTTTGTCGCGGGCCGTATGTATTGAATGGGCGAGCGGTCACAACAGGCAATCCGAAAGATAGATGGAAGCTCTCAGCCATCTTGTCGGCGGCAACTTTGCTCGCCGAATAGGGCGACTGACCCACTATTGGATGATTTTCGGAGATTGGTACTTGTTGCGCCGAACCATACACCTCCGAAGTTGACACATGGACCACGCGCTTTAGCGTGCTGCTTTCACGGCAAGCCTGCAATACATTTAAGGCGCCCATAATATTGGTCTCGACGTACGAGCGGGGAGCCTCATAACTGTATGGAATCGCAATGAGACTGGCCAAGTGGAAAACGTATTCACATCCCCGTACGCCTTCTTTTATCCGCTCTACATCGCGCACATCTCCACTGAACAATTCAACATTCTTTAAAGTGTCAGTCGGTAGATCACGAAGCCACCCACGCTCATTCCAAGAGTTGTAATACACCATGGCACGTACATCTGCCCCGTGGCCAACCAGAAGATCCACGAGGTGGCTACCGATAAAACCATCAGCGCCAGTAACAAAAACCTTCTTCCCCGAAATTAGCTCACTATTCTTGCTCATGAATTCTCCGAAAAAGACTACGGGCATGGTCGAGGTCTGCGAGCGTACCAATGTCGCTCCAATACTCGTGCACCGGATAAACAGCGACTGGTCTGTTCGCCGTCAGGCAAGTGCCTATCAAATCAGTCATATTGAAGGACTTTGATTTGGGCAAAAGGTCTAAGGCTGAAGGGGAAATAGCATAAATACCTGCGTTGCAAAGAAATCTCTGCAAAGGTTTTTCAACCAGCGCCGACACATAGGGGCCATCGTTTTGAATGACTCCGAAAGGAATATTAACGCGGTAGTCCACAGCAGCAACAGTGATTTCTGCGGAATGACTGTGATGAAACGCGCTAAAGCTCCCGAAGTCCGAAGTAGTAAGAATGTCACCATTCATCACGACAATCGGGCGCTCCGGCCTCTCAGGCAAAAGAGTCAGCGCTCCAGCTGTTCCCAACTTTTCCGTTTCTCTCAAATAGCATATCTCCAATCCAAAACGGCTCCCGTCACCCAAATGGTCTTCTATAACATGACTAAGATAATTGACGGATAGATAAACACGTTTGAGGCCAGCTCTAGCCAGTCTCTGTATCTGGCGCTCAAGCAAGGGAACACCATCGATGTCTACCATTGGCTTAGGAATGTTCTGCGTGATAGGTCTAAGTCGTAGACCCTCGCCGCCCGCCATAATGACAGCAAACGAAAAATTCGTTATCTCGCTAGATTCATCTGTGGGAGCAACGTCGGTCAAATGCACCAGCTTTACAAAGCGACCATTCGCACTAACCAACGGCACTGCCAATATGTTGCCGCGCCGCATGAGGTCAAGTAGATAACCATCGGAACTGTCGCTTGGCGCGCTAACCGGCTGACGGTTCATGGCCTCATCAACTGGCGTCTCCAAGCTACCACCAGCGAGCAAGCAGCGGCGGATATCGCCATCTGTAAGCGTCCCGAGCAAACGACCATCCTCAGATATGACTACTGCGAGCCGGCGGCGGCTCACTTCAATGGCGCGAACGGCGCTTACCAAAGGATCGCCGACACTAAGCGTTTGCTCTGTCATCGGAACCATCCTTCCTTTGTTTCGCCCTTTAGGGTCATGCGTTTACGGATCAAATTTTGATCCAATTTAACGCTTGCCAAGACATTCGCAATCTTGGGGCCTGCCTCACCAAGCCAGTAGGGGTTGTAAGCACGACCACATAGCGCACGGAACTCCACATCGAACAGGCATCTTTGAACAGCCTCAATGATTGCCCCCTTGTCGTAAGTTGCATCCAACACGTTCTCACCGCGAAGGCGACCTTGTTGGCGGGAACCTATATTCACGGTCGGACAGTTAAACGCGGGGGTCTCTTTCAACCCAGACGAAGAGTTGCCAACGCAAGCCACACGGTAGACCGGGTTTTGAGCCAATGCAAGGATGCCGTGATAAAGGTAGCGTCCCAATGACCTATGAATCTGGGTATTAGGTAGCAACCGCGTTCGGAACTCCTCCAGTCGTTGAATGATCTGATGCCCTCCAGCGTCGTTATTAGGATAGGTCAGGACGAACTGAATGCCACTTTGGGCGAGTTGTTCGACCGCAGCCAAGGTGGGCTCTAATTGCGAGACGGCTTGGTCAAACTCAGTAGTTACAGAATGCTGCGTAAGCAAAACAATAGGTTGAGTCAAATCCAAGTTAAGTCGTTCGACCACCTCGGTCGGCTGGGCGTAGTTGCCTTCTGATATGAGATCAATAGCAGGGAAGCCTACAGTGTGTATACGCCACGGCTCTTCCCCCATAGCCAAGATACGATTACTTGCCTGCTCATTGGTTGTGAAGTGTATATGCGCAAGCTTCGTCATGGCATGTCTCACAGAATCGTCCAGGGCTCCCCCCTCCGTAATATCTCCTCCCTCAATATGCGCCGTGGGTACATTCATCTGTGTTGCCGCTACCACCGCAGCCAATCCTTCAAATCGGTCTGCATAAACGACCATCATGTCTGGTCGCACCTCATCCAACACCTTGCTAATTTCAATAATGCCTGAGCCGATCGCCTGCGCCGTTGCGAATAGAGAACCAGCGTCCATCTCGATCTTCACCTCGGCATCAATGCGAAAGCCATCGCTTCGGATTTCATCCAGCGTGCGGCCAAAATTTGGGTCAAGGTGTGCGCCAGATACGATTAAGCAATACTCCAGATTGGGATGCCTATCAATCGCACGCAATATTGGATATTGGAGTCCATATTCAGCACGGTTGCCGGTAAAAATCGCGATCGTACGCTTGCTCATATTGGTCTTCTGAGTTGTTGATAAGTTTTGACTAGCGTTTTAAGACCCTCTTCAAGAGAGGTAGAGGGTCGCCAACCAAGCTCGGCAACTGTCTGCGAAATGTCAGCAATCAACTGGGAATGCCTAGAAGCTTGATTCGTAGACACGATGGGACGCCCCTTTTGCTCTGCAACATTCAGCACGATATTGGCAAGTTGAAGTACGGACGTACCGACACCAGTGCCTACATTAAATATTCCAGATACCTTTCCAAAAATCATTATCAACAGCGCATTTGCGGCGTCATCAATCCAGAGAAAATCGCGTATAGGCGAGAGGTCAAATAAGCGGATAGGGCCATCCAAAGGAATCTGTTTCAGAATCGTACTCAACACATTGCCGTCAGCCATTCCTGGACCGTAAAGATTTACCAGTCGAGCAACAACTCCATCATTTTCCAATACCACTCGCTCTGTTGCATATTTGAGTCGAGTGTAAGTATCGACGACGCATAGTGGATCTCCGACTTTGCTTAGGCCTTCATTTTGGTCTCCGTAGAGTGCCGCCGAGGACGCATAAACAATTTGCTCAAATCCTTTGCCAATCACCGACTCAAGCGCAACTAAAGCCGCCCGCTCATATGCTTGGCCATTTGCCTCAGCAAGACGACGGTCGCTTATCTCAGCCAGGTGCACCAAGACATCGCCGCCTGGAGCTTCCGCATAGCTTGAGACTTGCACAAAGCCAGGCAAGCTTTGCCGTGATATCCCTACAACTTCAACTCCAAAAATATCCAATTTGCGCAGCAGCGCCCGGCCAAGAAATCCGGTTGCACCCGTCATCACAACTCTCATAAACTAACAACGCCTTCGTTGTCTCCATACATTTCCGTGTACTGATCTACCATGCAGTTAGACCGCCATCAACTATGAATTGCTGGCCCGTGCAGTACTGTGAAGCATCACTGGCCAAGTAAATCACCATACCCACCAGATCATCGCTATTCGCCATGCGACCTATCGGAGTGCGCTCCGAATAACGATTTGCGAACACTTCCTGATGTCCATTGAATACGCCGCCGGGAACCAACGTGTTCACACGAATTCCTTTACGCCCCCAATAAGTTGCCAACCAAAGCGTCAGCCCATGTACCCCAGCCTTTCCTGCTGAGTAGGCGGGAAATGAACTGAATGGCATGCCTTCGTAAATTCTATGGTCCGGACCTACGACGCCGTAGACACTAGAAACGTTTATCAAACTACCGCCGCCTCTAGCAAGCATAGCCTTACCACCTTCGCGCGCTACCAAGAAGACTCCCGTGAGATTAGTGCGCAAGACCTGGTTCCATACATCCAGTGGATAGTCTTCAAACGCGGCAAACACCTCGCCAACTTTCATCAGATGTTCGCCAGTGGCTGCCGCATTGTTTAGCACGACATCGACCCCGCCAAATCGCTCCAACGCTGTTTTGAATAACTCGACAACTTGTGCCTCATTACCAACGTCACATTCGACGCCAATGACCTGGGTACCAGTCTCTTCGGCCAAATCTGCAGCCCTTGCAACTGGATCTCTTTCTTGGAGATCAGCCATGACAAGACGTGCTCCGCGCTGTGCCATGGAACGACAGTAGGCAGTGCCAAGAACCCCCGTGCCACCCGTAATGACAACTACACGATCTTTCAGTGAAAAGCGCAAAGCTTCCTTGGCTACGGTTTCAAGCATTCGGCATCTCCCTGCGTTTACGCATCAAAAATTCGATGAGTTCAAAGTCAAGTTCGCTGTCCACGTCGAGACTCTTTGATGGGCCTATGTCATACCCTTGAGTGCAGCCGGATAACAACCCTGTACCGCTGCGCAAGTAATCCGGAGATAGCACATAGATCGAAGCTACATGTTCAAATACCTTCGGGGCATCTTGTCGCCGCACAACCGGTGACGACAGAGTTTTACACATGCGCTGACAGCCATCAACGACCTCAAGCATGTTGAAATACGGATTTTTTCTTGCCTCGCAAACTGAGAACACCGCATCTACACGGGTCAGTTTGAACTGTGCAATTGCCTTCGAGATGTCCTCAATATCCCGCAAGGGTGAGGTGCAATCAAGATCAACAAAGATGTCGATAGGATCAGCATAATGCTGATCGCATGCCTCCAGCGCATGCTGCCATACCCCCCATTTGCCCGCCGTGTCGTTCGCCAGTTCGGGAGGTCTAATGAAGGGCACCTCCGCGCCGAACGAACGAGCCACATCGGCGATAGCTTCGCTGTCGGTGGACACTACCACGCGGGTGATTTCTGGACACGCCTTGGCCTGCTCAATGCTCCAGGCAATCAGCGGCTTCCCAAGCAATGGACGGATATTTTTTCCGGCAAGCCCCTTGGATCCACCTCGCGCTCCAATTAAGCAAGTGATGTTCATTGATAACTCTCTATAAGTTGAGGCCGGAAATGAATTTCATGAGGTTTGACGCAGCGTCGCTCTTCTGCAGACTGATGGCACGCCAAGGCGATGCGCAAGGCATGCACACCATCCTCAAGAGACGATGCCGACTCAAGCTCCCGTGATGAAAGACGGAGAAGAAAATGAGCCATGTGCGCGCGAAACATCGAATTACGATCAAAGTCTGACGGCACACGGTGAACGATATCCATGGAACCATTAATTCGGGTCAGCGACACCGAACCTGTTGTGTAGTCCCAAGTTAGCACGCCAAACGCACCCACAATTTCAAGCCCCCGCCCATAAAAAGGCCGAACATAGTCCAGGTGGACTTGTGCTAGCGCTCCTGACTGCAGGCGCAAACCAATTTGTGCGATTGCTTCACTTTCAATCTCAAGGCGCTCGACATATCGGGTCATGGCAGTCACATCAACCACAGGGCCGCCCAACCAGCGCACGAGGTCCAATTCGTGAATCAGGTCGAAGATGACGCCACCACCCGTTTTTCGGAACGCACCATAGCTTGTGCGGTGGTCCGTTCCAGGCCGCCAATCTGGTAACCATTGTCCCACTGAAGCACGTAAGTGCATCAACTCTCCCAGAAAACCACCGGTCAAATATTCTTTTATCCAAATCAAGTTTGGATGGAACCGAAGCATGAAGCCAGCCTCAATAACGAGCTTATGATCCTCCGCCAGCTTCAGCAGTTCATCCGCGCCGACCAGCGAAACAGCAAGTGGCTTCTCAATGAATAAGCTTTTTCCACGCCGCGCCGCCTCTAACGCAACGCTCAGATGAAGATCAGTGCGATTGGCCACTACAACGGCGTCAAAATCTGCTTGCAGGGCATCCTTCAAATTTTCCACCATACTAACGCCCGGGTATGTTGGGTTCGATACCCCTTCAGCCGCGCGGTAGCTGTACGCGGACACATCTGCTCCCAAATGGAGTAAATTGGAAATATGTCTCTTTCCAACTGAACCTGTGCCAACGACCAACACCTTCATACACGCTCATCAAACCCAACCTGCTCTTGTCTGATTTGCCTCCCCTTTTTTATAGGCGCTACAGCCCTCTTTCCCAAAAGCAACTCGTAATCCAGAACCGAGAAATCCCCGCCTCCAGGCCGTTTCACCCAAATATTTTCTTCTGTTAACAATTGCCCTGGTTGGATATCGCTAATAGCTACGACAGAAGCAAAGGCGAAAGCGACTGTTGGGGCCTCCGCTTCAACAGGAACTTTATCGCCGCCTCTTGCCGCAAATATGGTGTTCGTCCCATCAATGAGCGCTCGAAGTGCTCCTGGATCCATCGAGCAAACTATGTCAGGCCCGGATCGAGCCATATTGTCGGTAAAGTGACGTTCCAGAATGGACGCCCCCAACGCAACCGCTCCCAAACATGTGTAGTTTGATACTGTGTGGTCAGATAGCCCAATAACAGCATCCGGGAAAGCTTCTCGAAGTTTGACCATTGCGCCAAGTCGGACCAGCTCCGGAGGCGTTGGATAAACGTTTGTGCAGTGAAGCAGCGCAAAAGGAATATTTGCGCCGCGAAGAATCTCAACTGACGGTCGCACCGATTCAATGGTGTTCATGCCCGTGCTGATAATTACCGGCTTACCAAGTTTCGCTATGTGCTTAATCAGCGGATAATTGTTGCACTCCCCAGAACCGATTTTTATAGCAGGCACATCGAATTTCTTTAGCCGTTCTGCGGCAGCCCGCGAGAACGGCGTGCTGATGAATATCACACCACGACTACGAACGTGCTGCATCAGCTTCCACTCACTATCCTCAGATAACGCGCAACGTTCAATAATTTCATAAATCGAAACCTCAGCGTTACCCGGAATAACCGCCTTCGCTTCGTCAGACATCTCATCCTCGACCACATGAGTTTGATGCTTGACGATTTCCGCTCCAGCGTTGATCGCCGCATCGGCCATTTCGATGGCAACGTCCAGCGAACCCTCGTGATTTATTCCAATTTCGGCGATCACGATTGGAGGATGATTGTCACCAATCCAGCGATTTTCTATCTTAAATTCTGGCATTATTTTCCCCGCGAATTTTGTTTCCTTGCCTCATGGCTACCAAAGTAGCAAGCAATTCTGGAATCCTGAAAATGGAGCCTGATATCCCCTTCATTTATAAGCCGCAATCTTCTCGGCCAGCCGAATCAAAGCAAGTGCTTCTTGCAAACTTACCAACTGTTTTTCAGGATCTGCTCGTAAAAAGGCCAGATTTTGCAGGTACACGCCGGGCTTGAACTTTATATCCCAATCATCGTCAAGCGGTTGCTCCACGATTGCCATGGATCCCAGATGCATGACATGAAGCTTTTCCATCGGACGGAAAATGTAGCGCACAGACTGAGTCATCCATTCAACGCCCCAACGGCCTGGCGCACCCCAATTTGCATGGTATGCAAAAGGCACCCCTGATACTGTTTCGCCCGAGCCGACAAAAACGCTTCCAGCCGCATGCCACGAGAGCTGACCGTGAGCTTGGAAGCAGCTATGTTGCATATCAGGAAGGCCAACCTGATGAAACGCGGCATCAATGACGTGCATGCTGTTGGCAAGCAGCCAGCGAGCTTTGACCTGTTCAGCCACACTTGGACCTGCGGCCGGCACGGTTTCGCTAAATTCAAAAAGGATGCTCTCAATTGTTTCACCGGCGGCTCGCATATGAGCAACGGCGCTGCGGATTGAACTGTAAAAGCGACGGTTGTAAGCCACATAAACGCTAGCGCCGGTTTCTGCGGCACAGGTCAGCAACAGCTCACATTCCCTCTTATCAAGAGCTGCGGGCTTTTCTATTAGCAAGTTCTTGACGCCAGCCCTCATAACTTGCACTGCGATTGGCGTCAGGGTCTCAACCGGCGAAGCAATAATCACATGTGTAGGGCGCACCGCAGCAAGCGTTTCCTTGAGGTCGTCGCGGCGGACCAACACGCCGCCGAGGTCCCGCTCGACAGCCCGTTGCCGAGAACCGGGTGCCCAAGCTGTTAGCGACTGGGGTGACAATGCGGCTAAGGCCGCAATATGCGCGGAACCCATCTTGCCCGCGCCAATAACCAGACAATGAATCTCCATTTTCATCCTTTAGGTGAAGCTATAGGGGGGACGTGCCCCGCCAGCCTGCAGAATGCGATCAAGAAGATCATGAGTTCCCAATGACTGCGCCAAACCAGGCATTTCTATATTGCCCGATGCCCACTCGCAGGTCACCAGGTCCATCGCCGGAACAATCAGAGACCCCTCCTCCCTCACGATGTAATCGGCACCATAGCGGTAATTCGGTAAAGCACTATCCGGTTTACGCGAGCTGATTTTCCAGCGCATGTCTGTGTAGTCGACTTGTGCAAGGAAATGAGAACCACGCACAGTCATCAATACATTGGCGCTGCTACTGGCCTCAAGGCTGGCCATCAGACGGGCCCCTAGGTCCGGTAAGGACAAAATCACCACCGAAATCGGCAAACTGCGTTCCGCGACCGCTAGCAACCATGGTTTTTGACAGCTCAGCCCACGCCACCTCAGGCACCTCGTCTCTGGACAGCGCCAGAAAGGTATCAAGATAGTGAATGCCCATGCAGCCCAAGCCAATCGCCCCCCCGTTCAATGTAACGCTGAACCGAGCTTCCTCTCCGCAGTACTCGGCAAGCTTGTGCAGATGTGGCCAATGACGGCGCCCAAAGTTGACCTGGGTAATACCATCGACGCCGTGCGCGAGTGCCACCGCATGAAATTCTCTAACCTCACACGGAACCGCTGACATTGGCTTTTCAAGCAAAATACGCCGGGCGGTACCCTGCTCCAAAAAAGTTCTGAAATTCTGCAAACGGTGCGAGGTAGTCTCTGCGAAAACAGCAACATCAAACTGGCCGACAGGAATCGCCGTTGTAAAAGTGACGCGGTCTGGAGATAGATCGGCACTAATCAACTCTTTTTTTACGATTTCTTCCAGGCCATCCTTTGATATCGTAGGCGGTGACTAGGAAACCGGCGCGCACCAAGCCTTTAAGATGCCGCCGCCCCATGACGCCAAGTGCAGATAGAAATGCTGTTTTCATAAAGTTTTCTGGGTATTTCTTGATTGTTTTTTGCCTGGTTTTGAATGCGACTCATGGCATCAATGGATCGCGCATTCATCAGTCGAGGTTCTATTAAGGAATGGTTCCAGCCTCGAGCTCCATACCGATCCATTGCTTGAATTTCTTGTTGCCCGGCAAGGTGAAGTTCATAGTTTGTAAGTGTTGTTCTGGTCGGCCAGCTTCTGTCTCGAAAACCCTCAGATGCTCAAAATGTTCCGATCGCACAAGAAGCAACTAACGAATCTTCACGCCAGAAACCGGCCTAAGCATACGAAAGACGAGGCTCACCAGTCAAAAGTCGCCTTGAACGATATACGACAGATCGACCAGGCTCCCAGCGGACAGTCAGCCCACGCTGTTATTCCTCTACTGAAAACTCACCGTCACGCCAGCGCGCGCCCCCCGATACGATCCCTTCGTCAAAGCGTCCAAGCAGAGTGCGATTTGCTGGGCGCGAGCATAAAGGGAATGGTTTTTTGCAGTGACTTTACGTCCGGCCACAGCCACATCATGCCCATCCCCCGTCCTTATCAGCTCTTGCAGAAAACCTGGCAACTCATCAGGTTCGACAGAATGATAATGAACACCATCTACATAGCCTAACTCTTCATAACCTGTGCAAGGGCTGCACAACATCAAGGCACCCGCCGCAGGGATCTCAAAAAACTTTCGAACAGGCAACCCAAACCCACCACGGGCCGTGTAGACATAGCGGGACGTCTTTAACGTGCGCTGGAAGAACTGGTTGTAAAGGTGCAGCCCCCAGGGAGTTCCATAGACCGGCATTCCAAGCCGATTCAACACCTGATACAGATAGAAATACCATTTGGATGCCATTTGAACGCCGGACCGCCGAAGCGCCACATTGGCTTCTTTTCGCAAATGGTATTCAACCCCGGGAACAGCCACTACGGGCCGCCGTGAGTGAATCGGCGCAAAGGAAAACTCCGAAAGGCACAACATAATGAAGCGCTGTAATGACGCGTTCGGGATGGGCATGAAGAAAATCAAACCAGCAGTCTGATAAACGGGCTTTCTTTCGCTGATAGTGCTTTTCCTGTGTGACAAAGGCAGGAAGTTCCGCAAGGGGCCGCACAAATTGCTCATTGGGCCCAGATC
Source organism: Arsenicibacter sp. (assembly GCA_965247375.1). Lineage (GTDB taxonomy): Bacteria > Bacteroidota > Bacteroidia > Cytophagales > Spirosomataceae > Arsenicibacter. The sequence goes on along the minus strand of CBDFHU010000011.1, from coordinate 8,386 downwards.
AGGGTCAAATTCAAATCCTGCAGGCGCTGAACTTGAGCGACAGTCGCTCCGTAGTAATCAAAGTTCAACGAGGTGGCGACGCGATGCTCGATGTCGACACCGGGCAATACGGTAAACAGATCCTTGAGAAATGCAACTATCTGTAGCTCGCTATGCACGTGCGCAGTGCTCCGGCGCATATATGCCAATGTTAACCCGGTAGAACATCATCGATATCTTTGCCCAATACGGGCGAATTGGGTCCGATGATGATCATTTTCATACGGACCGGTTTCGCGGATCCAGTTCAACAGGCCTTTTTCCAGAAGATCAGGTGAACTGAAACCGGGACCGTAAAAACTCAAGCCCGGGACAGCCTCTTCAATCAGCTGCGGAAAGTAGGTTGCAGTTGGGTTCAGGTGGACAAGATCAATGTCGACGTAAAGCGCGCGAATCATTGACCGTTAAACCTCACCCAGTTTGCGCTTGCGTTCCTGAAGCCCCGGGCGCGCCAAAACTCATGTCTCCCGCCTTGAGGGTACGTCCATTCTTGATGGCATTTGACCGCAAGCGGCGCCCCAGTGTTCTCTCCATCTGCTGTCCCAGCCATAGCACCCGATCAATGTCATAGCCATGTCCAATGCCCATCTCATCAACCTGCACAAGCAAGTCTTCCAGCGGGACGATCCCCGGGCTGACGTGATAGTACTTGCCGGTGCCTGGCACAGGGCGGTCTTCAAAAAAATTGACCGGCTGCCCGGCAATTCCACCAAGAGAAGCCTCAAAGCGACTGATGCCAGCTTGCAAGGCCGCAAGAACCGAAGCGGAGCCGATCCGCTTTGTCTCATGGGAAGTGCGCTATGTGAAGCTTTGGATCGGGAAAAGCATCAAGCACCTCGGAGAAATATTTAAATATCTCCGGTGCGGTACCACTCCCGTCATGGTCGCTGTGCTCAATATCATGAGCGCCGATATCAAGCCAATGCTTTGTAAATTCGATCGCGTCCTTCATATCGGTAGGTCCGCCGACCGGGCTGCCCCATATGGTGCTCACCGTGCCGCACATGACCATTCCCGCATCGTTGCATTTCCTGATGCTTCGGCTCCGCCTCTTTCCAATACTCTTTAATGGTCGTTCCGGAGTTCACATAATGATGTTCCTCTTCTGTCGAGGTCATCATGAGAAGTCGATCAGGGCCGATACCTTTTTCACAAAGCTGGACAGCCTGGTCTACGGCTGATTCGCGAATGGTCACAGCCGTAAAGCAGATCTCGTCGTAATTTATCCCTCGACGCAAACAGCGATCTTTAAAGAGATCACTGCGAGCGTAAGTCAGAAGCGCCTCAAAGTCATCAAACTGAGGCATGAGGTGAGGATTGCCAAGATTGGTAACTTCGATGTGTTTGCAGCCTGCAAAAACCAATTCTGAAAGATAGAAGATCTTTGCCTCTGTTGAGACCCTCTTCTCCTGACTCTGAAATCCGTCACGTATGGTCACGTCACCGATAGTGACCGTCTGAGGCATGCGGGGAAAGATTGTTCTGTAGTCGTACATTGCCAGTTTCCGTCGAGTTACTTTTCAAGCGGGCGCAAAAAGCGACATGGATTACCGGCATAAATGCCTGGTTCAGTAATATCCTTGGTGACGACTGCGCCCATGCCCACAAAGGCGTCATCACAGATGCTCACATAATCGCGAACCTTGGCCCCAAATCCCAAGCCAAACCCGGTTTCCGATACGGGCGGGAACCCGAAATTCCGGACTGAATCGTTAAGGTGCAGTTTTGGCCGATGATCGTATTGGCGCCGACGACGCATAAAGAACTGATCATCGTACCCTTGCCAACCACTGTGGCGTCGATTCTCCCACGCTGAATGACGGCATTGGCACCGACATAGACGTTATCCTCCAGCACAACGCGGCCGTAATGGCGAAACAGAACGCGTTCATCTTTGTATTTCGCAATACTGGCCCCTTCCGCACCAATCACCGCCCCCTGGTCCAGAATTACAGAAGAACTGATGCGGTCAAACGGTCTGGGGTCATAGTCCTTACGCGCATGGTTATTGAACATTGTGAAGAGTAAATCCACATGTTCGGTGCGGTAATACGAGAGGCCGCTGACCGCAGGGAGGACCAAAGCCGGCGGAACAATGACCGTCACATTCGCCACACCGTGGTTGACCATCGCATGAAGTTGATCGATATATTTCGCACTCCGGAGAAACGTCACGCAATCATTCCTGGGAGCTTGCAACGAGCAAACGGAGTAATGGCCCGGCACTTCAGCCAGAAAAGCCTCCAGCATTGCCTCCATTTCAGCCTTGGCGTTCGACATCACATATCCTCTTTTCTTCCAATATTGGGACGGGTTATTGGCGGCCAGCAACGCGTCATAATAATTCTCAAGCCATGTTTTCCGCCCATCAATGCATCGCTGGAGGCGGTGTCGCGGGGGCATTGGCTCCGCCTGCCACCACTCGGGATGTGTTAGCGCGTAGAGCCGGCTAACCGCCGGGTCGGCGATCATCTCCGCCAGCGTACGAAAGCGCCAGAGCCCATTGCTGTCCGAACAGTAGGAGTAGGACGTTCGCAGGTCAGAGCAACTCCCGTTAACCAGTCCAGCCCGGAAAGGCTCGTTCAACGACACGCCAACCAAAGTAGTCGGGTTGTGCAGGGTAAAAGAGGCGACTTTAGTCTCAGCAACTTCTTCCAGTAACCGGGCTTCAAAGGCAATGCGCTTGTCGTAGTCCGGGTTCGTCTGATGCGAGCAAACCTCAGCATCGAAATGCAGGCCTATGTCATGGCCAAGAGCGCCGATCTGCCGTAGCACAGCAGCAATTTCTGGTTCAAAAATACTGTAATAGCGGGAGGAAACCTGGACGAAATAGGTTGCAGGGACGCCACTCGCGGCCTCCACCCTGGCCATCGCCAAGGCACGCTGCGGTGAGACGTCAATGTCATGCCGCCAAATCACGACTTCGCCGTCTGCCGAAGTTTCGGAGAAACGGAGAAAACGGTAGCGTGCAGCGGCCGCCGAAACAAGTTCAGCGTAGGCATCGATGGTGAAATCCATGTGCGGTCGGCTCATTAGGTGTACCGGTCTTTAGCCCCGAGAAAAGAAAAGCTGCCTGGCCATCGGCTGCGGCCAAGCCCCGGCTTCAACGACACGCCTCTGGCTGACGATCAGGTCCGCGTTGTGCAAGGTCGCCAACAAATACGTCTGTAGCAGGAACAACAAGGGGTGGGTCGGCATGCTAGGCTAGCCCTTGGAATCGAAAACCATACGCACTTGATCCCCTTCGCCCACGACCATGCCGATTTTCCGGGCTGGCGTGCCACCAACAATCGTTGCCTCCGGAACATCGGCGTTGACAAAGCTATTTGCAGCGACTACGCACCGGGAGCCGATAGACACACCGGCTGCAATCACACACTGGCTGCCAATATAGGTACAGTCGCCGATGCTGACAGCTGCCTGCTTGTGCTGCAGGGTGCCGCCGGAGAGCGCCCACAGAACAGTGTCGTGCGTGGTAAATATGCACACCACTCGATATCGAGCAGTGCGCACCGATCTCAATCCCGCCACCGCTGCCATCAAGAAGGGTATTCGGGCCGATCCAGGTGGCAGCCCCTGCCTTGACATCGCCGAAAACTGCTGCGCTGTTATAGATGCTGGCGCCTGCCAAAAACCCCAGCCTTTTGGCGCGCTCCCAGCGGTCGAACATCGCGTCCTGAAAGGGGAGGCTGCGCTGGAATTCGGCGCGGAGACGCTCATCCGTGGCGAGGTAACTCTCTCGCAGCAACTCGGCAAAGCGCTCTGGCGTCAGGGGTTGGTCCACGAGCCGTTCTCCAGATTGCGCAGCCACTCCTCGACGCTGAGCAGCGACCAGATCAGCAGACGGCGGTTCTCCTTGCCGTCGAGATGATCGCTGACCAACGACTGGATGGTCGTCCGGTCAAGATAATTGAAGATGCGGGCATCACGACCCATCAGGCTGCGGCGTACATAGTCAATGCTGTCGCCGCGAAACCAGCTGGCATCAGGGGCCGAAAAGCCCTTCTTGACACCGTCAGCGATGTCTGCGGGGACGTAGCGCTCCATCACCCGGCGCAACAAGAGCTTTCCATCGCTCGTCTGCTGGAAGTACTTCGCAGTTTTTGGCCCTGGTTCGTTCTCGTCGAGCCGGACCACTTCACCCAGATTACCCAGCTTGAGCCTCACAGGCACCCGGCACGCGAAATCGACCAAGTCGTTGTCGAGGAAAGGAACCCGCGTTTCCAGCCCGTGCGCCATACCGATCTTGTCATCGACCGTCAGCAGACCGTGAAGAAAAGTCTTCGCCTCAAAGTAGAGCGAATGGTTGATGTAATCTTCCGGTCGCGTCAGGTGATGGGCATGTTCGCGGAATACGCCACGGAAGATGTCCCGCGTCGAGACATGTGAGACCTCGGACGAGATAGGTGCGAAGATCTGCGAGACGCGGTCGGCCGGCAGCAGACGCTGCCAGTACTGATGGTATTTGTCGGTGTAATGCTCGAAATCTTCGTTCACCACCGCCCGGTAGTAGCGCCAAGGATACCCCGCGAACAATTCGTCACCGCCGTCTCCCGCCAGCACGACCTTGCAAAAACTTGCTCGCCAGTTGCGCCACGTAATAATTCGGATAGCTCTGGCCGACGCGCGGCTCCTCGAGATGCCAGGCCAACTTGGGCAGCACGCGCTCCATGTCGCCAGCCTTCAGGACCATCTGATAGTGCTCTGTCTTGTAAAGGTAGGACATGTACTCGGCTTTTTCCCGCTCGTCCATTCCCAGCTCCATGCCAGATGCCGAGCGCAAATCAAAGCCGCAAGTAAACGTCTTCATGTTGGGCAGTTCACTCGCTGCAATTGCCGTGATCGTGCCCGAATCCATGCCACCGCTCAGGTAGGTTCCAAGCTCAACATCCGCTACAAGTTGCCTCTTGACCGCCTGGCGCAGCAGCCGGTCAAGCTCCTCCTTGTACTCTGCGTCGCTGATAACAGCTCCGCCTTCCGGCTCGGTGAAATGAAAGTCCCAATATTGATCGGTGGCCGTAGTGCCGTTTTCAGTGACAGATAGCCAGGAGGCCCGCGGGAAGGATACTGACACCCTTGAAAAGGGTACGCTCTGTAAAAAAATTCTGGAAAGCAAAATACTCAAACAAGCCTTCTTTATCCAGCGCCGCTCCAGCGTCAGGGTGACGAAGAACAGCCTTGATCTCTGACCCGAAGACAAGGCTTTTTCCACCCCGCCTGATGTAGAGAGGTTTGATGCCATACCTGTCACGCGCAAGAACAAGCGTGCGTTGCGCGCGATCCCAAACTGCGATGGCAAACTGACCGTTGAAGCGCTTGAAGCAACCAGTTCCCCATTGCGCGAACGACTTGAGGACTACTTCGGTATCGGTACGGGAACGAAAGCCCCACCCGAGTGCTTCCAGTTCAATTCGCAGTTCCTGAAAATTGAACACCTCGCCGTTGTAGGAAATGATGTACCGGCCATCCTCCGTTGCCATGGGCTGATGTCCGGCTGGCGACGTGTCAATGATGGCCAACCTGCGATGGGCTAATCCCAGTGGACCATCAATAAAAATACCTTCGCCGTCCGGGCCCCGATGCGCTATTGCGTCACCCATGCGCCGCAGCAACACAGGCGAAGCACCGTCGCCGTCAAATTGCAGATAACCCGCGATGCCGCACATTAAATTCTCAATCTCGAATATTCGTTAAATACAACCAGATCTCAAAAATGAATCTGATTTGATCTGGTTCACTTTGCCGGACTTTTTTTACGCGCAATGACCGTGATGCCCGCATCTTCGACGACCTCACGCTCAATTTCGAGGCCTGAATCCACACACCACGTGCGAACCTGTTCGATAGATTGCCGCTGTGCATTGGCTGGCGCGTACCAGTCGAAATTGATGTGATTCATCTCATCAAAAGTCAAATCGGGGCGATAAAAGGTCTTGGCGACATGCCAATAAAAAAGACGCTGTACATTGATCCGCCCAGCAGGAATACCGAGCAGGTCAATGGGTTTCGGAATGTCAATTTCCGCATTGAGTTCGCCCAGGGATATGCCAAGTTGTGTCAAGGGTTCCATTAACTTCCACGCGACGTCCGGAGATACGGGCTGAAGCATGTCACGCACGTAGTCATCAGTGAACTCCCGCAGGGGTCCTTTACGCTTGTAAACATAAAAGAGGAACCGCCCGCCGGGTTTCAGCAGGCTGGCAAGTGATTTCAGTGCAACTTCCGTAGAGTTGGTGTGATGCAGGACGCCTTCGGAAAAAATCAGGTCAACAGACCCTTTTGCAAGCGGCAGCTCACTGATGTCTGCCTGCAGGAATCCAGCATCAAGCCCGCGCTCAAGAAACCGGGTCCGCGCGACATCAACGGCTTCAGACACATCAACACCCAGATACCTCAAGCGATGGCACCAGCGGCCCGAGCAATTCCAGCCCTGACATGCCAGCACCACAGCCTGCGTCTATCAGCAAAGGTTGTTCGCCATGTTCGGCGAGCCAGGGAGCTTTGGAGAGATCGCCGTACCTCTCAATCAACCATTCACGCATGCGTGACAAGGACGCGGGCGAGTCAAAAGTATCAACTTTTTTCCATTTGAATCCGAACGTATCGCTTGTCTGTGCCTGAGCTTCGGACACAAGCTTTTTGCTACGTGGTATCCCGGCCTTAACGACAAAAGCCTGCCCATTCAACTCGAAGGACGACCCTTCCTCAAGCGAAGAAACGCCCAGAACCTGGTTCATCCATGCTGGTAAAGGTGCCATCATGTCAGGCAGCGATTTGCCGGAGGCATTGAACGACATAAGCGTAGTCTTCTTCATTCATACGATTGTGCAAAGGAATGGCCATGGTGTTTGAGTCACAGTCAAATGCGCCAGGAAAATCTTCCGGCTTGATGCCGTAACGATCCTTGTAGTAGCCAAGCATGTGTACGGCGTGAGTACCCGGGCGAGTGGCGATGCCAGCCGCCTGCAAACGCTCCATGATTTCATTGCGGGGCAGCGGCGCGCCTGATGGCTCCACGTAGGTGGTAAAGGCTTGCCAGGCGTGCTGTCCATTCAGGGGTTGCTCTGGCATACGTAACCACTCGATGTCAGCTAATTCTCGGCGATAGTAATCTGCCCACTGCTGACGTTCGTTTATGAAACTTTCGAGTTTTCCCATTTGAACAACGCCTACAGCCCCCTGCAAATCGGTCATCCGGTAGTTGAACCCCAACAAGTTGAATTCGGCGAGCAGGTATGGGCGGGGGCCGTTGTGCCTCTGCTCTTCAGATATTGATGCACCGTGATTCCGGAGCATATTCGCCACGTTCGCCAACTCCGTATCGTTGGTGGTCACCATTCCACCCTCACCCGTTGTTATGGATTTTCGGGGATGGAACGAGAAAGCTGCGGCATCGCCCAAACCTCCAGCATGGATACCTTTGTATGTCGCCCCGGCCGCACAAGCAGCATCCTCAACAATCTTGATGTGTGGCGGCAGAACAGCCCTTATTGCATCCATGTCTGCACACAAGCCAAACAGATGAACGACGATGACCGCGCGTGTTTTGGATGTGATGCGTCGCGCCAGGTCAGCAGGGTCAATATTGTTGGTCCGACGGTCCACATCCACAAACACGGGAACAGCGCCGCAATAGAGCACCACATTGGCAGTCGCAACCCAGGTAAAGGCCGGAACAATTACTTCATCACCTGGCCAATTCCCATTGCAGCAAGGATCAGATGCAGGCCAGTGGTGCAATTGGTAGTAGCCAGTGCGTGCTTGACGTTGTGATGCTCGGCAAAGGCCTTCTCGAAAGCTGCCACCTTCGGACCCTGCGTAAGCCAACCGCTCATCAGGGGTTCGCGGCAAGCCTGCCACTCCTCCTCGCCAGTAGATGGCAAGGAGATTTGAATCTGTCGTTTTGTCATGCTCGCTCCCATCACGCTGGCAGCCCCACCGAACGCCGGCGGGCCTGGACTTCCGCCTTGTGCCCTGCCCGCCACTCAATAAGGCGTTTGAGGCCGTCCATCAAATCAATGCCTGCGGTGAACGCAATTTCTTCGCTGGCGCGCCTGGCCGACCCGATACGGTTGCGGACCAGGGTTGCCTGGCTGCGCGGCGCGTAGGTGATGGGCTTTTTGCAATCCGTCAGCACCAACAGCATTTCTGCAAGTTGCTTGAGGGAAGTACGCTTGCCGGTGCCCACGTTATAGAAACGATCCTGGGTCTCAGCCTTCATGGCGCAAACATTTGCAAGACCACAGTCTTCCACCGCCACAAAGTCAAAGGCTTCGGAGCCGTCACCCATGATGGTCGGGCTTTCTCCGCGGTCAATGGCGTCAAGCATTTTCATGATCACGGCGAT
>CBDFHU010000010.1:0-34061 GCA_965247375.1 Arsenicibacter sp. | reverse complement strand
CTATAGTTTAACTGGTTATGGGATATATAGAACCCGCTCCAATAAAAGATAAAGAGAATCCTCTTGAATCCATGATGTCGCGTTTCGACGCTGCGGCCCGCATGGTGGGCATCAGCGAAGAAATGTACTATATTCTTAAAGTGCCTTCCCGTCAGGTAATTGTCGGTCTTCCTGTCACGATGGATAACGGAGAGATCCGCGTATTTGAAGGGTACCGCGTTATTCACTCAAACATTCTTGGTCCTGCAAAAGGCGGTATCCGTCTTGATCCGGGCGTACACCTCGACGAAGTCCGTGCCCTGGCTGCGTGGATGACCTGGAAATGTGCTGTTGTGGACATCCCGTATGGCGGGGCCAAAGGCGGTATCGCCTGCAACCCGCGCGAGATGTCGGCCGGCGAAATTGAACGGCTGATCCGGCAGTATACTGTGGCGATGCTGGACGTTATCGGCCCCGACCGCGATATCCCGGCTCCGGACATGGGTACGGGCCCGCGCGAAATGGCCTGGATCGTCGATGAGTACTCGAAAGCGAAAGGCATGACGGTTAACAGCGTCGTGACCGGTAAGCCATTGGTGTTGGGTGGTTCGCTGGGCCGTACGGAAGCAACCGGCCGCGGGGTAACCATCGCAGCCCTGGCTGCCATGGACAAACTGCGTCTGAACCCGTACCGCGCCACGGCTGCGATTCAGGGCTTTGGTAACGTAGGGTCGTATGCGGCGGAACTGCTGCACGAGCGGGGCGTAACCGTAGTCGCTGTCAGCGATATCTCAGGCGGTTATTATAACCCGAAAGGCATCGATATTAATGCCGCCATTGCCTATCGCAACAACAACCGTGGTACGCTCGAGGGCTTTACAGGTGCCGAAAAAATATCAAACGAAGATTTACTGACGCTCCCGGTAGACGTGCTGGTGCCGGCTGCGAAAGAAGATGTCATTACCGATGAAAATGCCCCCTATATCCAGGCGAAAATGATCGTTGAAGGTGCGAACGGCCCGACATCGGCCAGCGCCGATGAGATTATCAACAGCAAGGGAATTATGGTGGTGCCGGATATTCTGGCCAATGCGGGCGGGGTAACCGTATCCTACTTTGAGTGGGTGCAAAACCGGATCGGCTACAAATGGACGCTCGACCGGATTAACCGCCGCGCTGACCGCGTCATGAAAGACGCTTTTGACCGCGTGTTTGCCACCTCGCAGAAGCACCAGGTGCCGATGCGTCTGGCCGCGTATATTGTTGCCATTGACAAGGTCGCAAGTACCTACAAATTCCGCGGCGGCTACTAATCGATTTACGATTTAAGTAAGGTTCGGTACGATTTACAAGGTACGATGTCTATCTTTGTTGACTTTATTCGTATGTTGTCAATCGTACCGCGCTTGCGTACATTATCGTAATCATTTCGTTCTCCATGCGTCTCCACCGTGAAGGCAATACCATCATTCTGACAACCAGCGCCGTTCTGCTGGCGGTTAACTTCCTGTCTTATAAATACCTTTTCGCCGGAAATGCCACGGCAATCTATGCTACGGCAGGCATTAGCCTTATTCTTTTTCTGCTGGTTGTTCAGTTCTTCCGCGTTCCCAACCGCCAGCTGACCATCAATGACCGGCAGATTGTTGCCCCGGCCGACGGAACGGTTGTCGTAATCGAAGAAACCGAAGAAACCGAATACTTCCACGACAAACGCCGTCAGATTTCCATCTTCATGTCGCCGATAAACGTGCATGTCAACCGCAACCCGGTTTCCGGTATTGTACGTTATTTCCGGTATTACCCCGGCAAATACCTTGTGGCCTGGCATCCTAAATCGAGCACCGAAAACGAACGGACTACGGTGGTGATTGAAGCCAGAAACGGGGTACAGGTGCTTTTCCGGCAAATCGCCGGCGCTATGGCCCGCCGGATTGTCTGGTACGTCCGCGAAGGCGAAGCTGTAGAGCAGACCGGCGAAATGGGCTTCATCAAGTTTGGCTCACGCGTTGACGTGTTTGTACCGCTCGATGCTAAAATCAACGTCAAAATGGGTGAAAAAACCAAGGGTGGCGTGACCGTGCTGGCCGAAATGAACTAAAACCGGTTTACTGAACGTAGTACGGGTGTCTTCTGACCGCTAAAACAACTCACTAATGTCGATTACGCTTGCTCTGATCCTCATCACAGTACTTGTCAGTCTGTGGGCATGGAGAGATGAATCCATGCTGGACAACTGGATACTGAATCCATATAAAACGGTTAAAAAAAAGCAGTACTACCGCCTGTTGACCTCCGGTTTCCTGCACGCCGACCTGGGGCACCTGTTTTTTAACATGTTCAGCTTTTACATTTTCGGCAATCAGATTGAGCAGGTTTTTACGGCTCTCTTTGGCGGAAGCGCACCGGTATACCTGCTTGTGTTTTATCTGCTGGCCATTGTGGTGTCAGACATTCCGACGCTGATCAAATACCGCAACGACTCCCGCTACAATTCGCTGGGAGCATCGGGTGGTGTGTCGGCAATTATCTTCGGCTCCATCATGTTTTTCCCGCTGGGCGATATCTGTCTGTATTTTGCCTTGTGTATGCCAGCCTTTATTTTCGGGATTTTATACCTGGGTTATTCGTTCTGGGCGTCCCGTCGCGGCGTCGGGTATGTTAACCACGATGCACATTCCTACGGGGCGTTGTTTGGTATCCTCTTTATGATTGCGGTGTATCCGCCGGTACTGGCCTCCTTCTCACAGCAGGTCTATAACTGGATTTTCTAACCGCCTATGCGTAATCGCCTGGCTCCCGAACAGTACATCAACGGCATACTGGCCGGTGACCGGCTGTTACTGAGCCGCGCCATTACGCTGGTCGAAAGCCGTTTAGTGTCTGATCAGGCGCTGGCGCAGAGCGTACTGGCGGGTGTTTTGCCGCATACAGGCAAGGCCGTCCGGATTGGTATCACGGGTGTACCCGGCGTCGGCAAGAGTACCTTCATCGAAACATTTGGCAAACACCTGACCAGGCTGGGTAAAAAACTGGCCGTTCTGGCGATTGATCCGACCAGTCAGCGGTCGGGGGGGAGTTTGCTGGGCGATAAAACCCGGATGGAAACCCTGTCGGTTGATCCGCTGGCCTATATCCGGCCTTCGCCCGCCGGCGACTCGCTCGGCGGGGTCGCGCACCGCACCCGCGAAACCATGCTGCTCTGTGAAGCCGCCGGTTTCGAGGTTATTCTGATTGAAACGGTTGGCGTCGGACAGTCGGAAACGCTGGTACACGGCATGGTTGACTTCTTTCTGCTTCTGATGCTGGCCGGTGCCGGTGATGAGTTACAGGGCATGAAGCGCGGGATTATGGAGCTGGCCGATGCCCTGGCCATTACGAAAGCCGACGGCGATAATATAGCGAATGCTAAACGGGCCCGTGTTGAATACCAAAACGCACTTCATCTGTTTCCGCCAACCGGTACGGGCTGGTTTCCGCCGGTAGTTACCTGTTCGGCCACGACCGGTACCGGCATCTCAACCGTTTGGGGACTTATCGAAGAACATCAGGCGCTGACTATGCAGAACGGCAGCCACCGGCAGCGCCGTCAGTCGCAGCAGCTTGATTGGTTCCGGAGTTACCTTCGGCAGCGCCTTGAGCAGCAGTTTTATGCACAGAATGGTATGCGTGAACGGCTTGCTGAAACAGAGGCACAGGTGCAGGCAGGAGACCTGCTGCCGGTACAGGCCGTTAATACCTTGCTAGGGCAGTAGACCAATATGCTGCGAATGCTCAATCGCTTTGGCACTGTGCCGGAAATAGCATACTGACACCCCCGCCTGTTCCATTTGGCTAATCAACTGCCTCGTACGTTCCTGATTCTTCTCATTGATCTGCCGCAGATATACAGACCGGATCTGGTTCGGGTAATGAGCAATTATTGAGGCATAAATGGCCGGATCTTCCTGTGAATCATCGCCCAGCAAAATAAACTGCCGTTCCGGATACATGCGTAGTACGCGGGCAATGCGGTCCATCTTGGTAAAATGTTTGTTTTTCCCCGTTTTCCAGAGTTGCCGCAGCCGCTTCAGCTGGCTGAGCAGGTAAACCCCTTCAGGCAGGTGGTTAGTCTCCGAAAATTCAAGAATATAGTCGTACAGGTTCCATTCACTGCTGGAAACAAAAAAGAACGGGTTCTGCTGGCCGTCAATGGTGCAGGCGTTGGCCAGCAGCTGGTAGTGATCTACCACATCATCGAACGGTTCGCGGCTGTGGGCGTTTTCGGTCAGCAATACCAGCAACCGCCGGGCAATGGTCGATGAGTGCGAAATCAGAAACGTATCGTCGATGTCGGAAATACAGCCGTACGGTGTTTCGGGCGGAATGTAAAACCGGCCCTCGCCTTCGGTAATCCACCGGTGTGCTGTAATGAGTTCTACCTTGACGGTATGCCATCCGGCGGGCAGTGGCTCCTGCGGCGTCCATTCCATACGGAAAAAACCATCCGCATCAGCCTGTGTCTGCAAATTGGTTCCTTTGAGGCGTACCGTCACATAGGGCACCGGCCGTACGAAAAATAACCGGATCACTGCGAACAGGTTAACCAGCATATTCTTACGGTATTTGCGGCGGGGCATCGGGCTCAGACGAAGCACATGCCCCTGAATTGTTACGCTACGGGCGTTGCCATAGCCCCGATAAACGCGAACCACTAAATCATTTGTTAGTCGGAACCACGCTAAAATTGTTTTCTTCCAGCTATCCTTTCGGGTAGTTTTCAGTTTAATGGGTAGATGTTTATTCACTGTTTCCATGCAACCAAAATCGTCGGCCGATCAAACCATAAACCGGCAAGAAGCCAATAAGTTGAAAATCCTGTTTATAATCAACCCGGTTTCGGGCGGTAATGATAAATCGGAGCTTACGGATGATATAGCAGCGTATTTCCGGAACATCGAGAACGAACCCGTCTTTGTGTTTCTGGACGGGAAACAGGACAGCCGCATTGTCCGGCAGGCGATTGAAAAACATGAACCGGATCGCGTTGTGGCAGTGGGTGGCGACGGTACCGTTAAAATCGTGGCTGAACACCTGTTGGGTACATCGATACCGCTGGGAATTTTACCGGCAGGCTCGGCCAACGGACTGGCCCGGGAGCTGGCTTTACCCACCGATACCGGCGAGCTGCTGAATGTCTTTGCACACGGCGCACCTCAGCCCCTCGACGCCATCTGTGTGAATGATGACATTTGCCTGCACCTGAGCGATATTGGTCTGAACGCACAGCTGGTTAAATACTACGCGGAAAACAACTGGCGTGGAAAACTGGGTTATCTGCGGGGCGTTGTCCGGACGTTATACCGGAAGCGCTTGCTCGATATAGAGATTCACTCCAAAACCGATTCAATGAGTTGCCAGGCGTTTATGGTTGTCCTTGCCAATGCGCGCATGTATGGTACGGGGGCGATCATTAACCCTGAAGGCGAGCTGAACGATGGCGCATTTGAGGTCATTATCCTGCGCGATCTGTCGTTCTGGGAGTTCTTAAAGATGTTCTGGCGCTACAAACCGTTCGATCCCACTAAAATCCAGATATTACCAGCTACGTCGATAACGATCAAAACCCGCCGTAAAGCTTATTTTCAGGTTGATGGAGAGTATAAAGGGAAAGTTAAGGAAGTGACCGCGCGGATCCGTTCCGGTGAGCTAACGGTTCTGATGCCGCCGCAAACCGGCGAACCGGCATAAAAAAGCGGTACCAATCTGTGGTACCGCCTGTATATCAACCTTTAAGTGTAATTCGTGCCCGATGGCAGACTCCGCCAATCGGCGGATTAAACTTGGATACACTCACTTCAACGGCTACAATGGCCGGATAGGTTGTCCGGATTTCATTGATGAGCTGTTGGGCAATGTGCTCCAGTAGCCGGGCTTTCCGGGCCATTACACCGGCCGCAATCTGGTATAACTTTTCGTAATCGACGGTGCCGCTAAGCCGGTCCTGTTGTGCACCTACTGAAAAATCGGTCGTGACCGTAATGTCAACCGAATACTTATTGCCGATTTTCTGCTCCTCGTCGTAATAGCCGTGGTAGGCAAAAAATTCAAGACCTTCTAAACTAATTGTTCCCAAAACGTTGCTGTCAGAGCACTGACGGTCTCCTTAAATTTGGTCAAAAAACGAGCCGCCTTCTTTTTTCGGCTCTGGTTCCGGTTCCGGCCGCGGAGTTTCGCGGGCATACTGCATCACGCTGGATACCGTTGGCAGCCCGGCCTCTTCCGGTTCTTCGGCCTGACCGATTGTATGATCAATGTCTTCTTCGGTTTCGTAAGTCTGGTATTCCTGCTGAGGACTTTCCGTTTGCGGCGCATAGTCGTGCTGCTGATGAGCCAGGGCTTCGTCGACGCCGGCATCAATTGAATCGTTGCTGGCGGCTTCCGGAGCGGTTGTTGTTGCCGGATCAACCAGGTCCTCCAGTTGAGTCGTTGCGGTTGTTGTTGCGGCGGCTTCTTCCTGAGACCGCGCGTACGCTTCCTGCTCCGATTTAATCTGATCGGCCACTTCGTCAATCTTACCTTTCAGCGACTGGCGCTCAAATTTTTTCTCGAAGCGGTCGACGCTGTCGAGTGCATTACCGGCCAGTGTCCGGATCTGCTGGGCAAGGTTGTCTTTGTAGCGTTCCATGGCCTTAAAGTCATGCTCCATGGCCTTCAGGTCGTTGAGGATCGAGTCTTTCAGATAACGTGACTGATTTTCAGCGTCCTGAATCATCAGCGCTGATCGCTTCCGGGCATCGGCAATCATTTCGTCTGCCTTTTTCCGGGCATCAGTCATATGCTGATCGGCAGCACGGTTGGCCTGCTCTGTAATCTGGCTGCTGGTATCTTCAGCTGTTTTCAGCATCCGGAACAGCGTCAGCTCAACTTCCTTCAGTTTATTAAGCTCTTTTTCGGCCAGCTCCAGCTGCATTTTCAGCATTTTCTGCTCGCCGACCACACGCTCCCATTCCTGCGAAAGCGAAGACAAAAAGGCATCAACCTCTTCGGTTTTGTAGCCACGCAGCGATTTTTCGAAGGTATGCTGCCGGATTTCAATGGGCGTGATCTTCATATGTTATAAGTACCTCAAGTACGTCAAAGTCAGTCTTCGGCTGAAAATAACGTGGTTTATATCGATTTAGCAATAGTTCGCCTGAATTTGTAAGAATCAGACCCTTTTTTATTCTATGGTCAGTTTTGTGAAGTATTCACCGACCAGACCGAAATCGTCCGGTCATCGCTTGCCGAGAGCAGCTGGGCCTGACCGGCTTCCCACAACAGCCGGTTCACCGAGGTGCCGTGTCCGGCGTGCCGCGCCCGATCTACCACTTTTAGCAACCTGAATGTTTCCGCATTCCAGATCTTGATGGATTTATCCATACTGGCTGTTGCAAACAACGTGCCGTCCGGATTAAAAACGATGTGATTAATCGAAAACATATGCGCGACAATGTCTTCTGCCAGCGCATAGCTGTCATTTACCACCCAAACCTTTAGGTGGGCGTCGCGGCTGCCGCTCATCAGATACCGTCCATCCGGCGAGTAGGCTACAGTAAACACCGAATTGACGTGTCCTGTCAGTACCCGTTTCAGGTTCAGCGTTTCCAGATCGAAAATACGGATCATGTGGTCACTATAAGCCACGGCAAATTCGCCCGATACGGGATTGACGGCGATACTCCGGGCGCTTTTATCTGATGCTTTCAAGTGCTTGCGCACGGCCAGCTGTTCAGCCTCCACCACAACGACCACGCCGTCGCCAAGCGCAACAAAAAGCTGGTTCTCATAACGCTTTATATCATAAATAGCTGCCGAGGTCAGCCGGAGCGAGCCCTCGGTCTCTTTGCGGTCAGGATTCACCCGGTGAATACCCTGATAGTTCTGCGCAACCCACAGCCAATTTCGTGCCGGATCGTAAGCTAACGCATAAACAGAAGCCGGTACACGGGCAATTAAATCGCCCAGGTCGGGGCGGGCCAGTTGCCAGCGCACGACAAGGCCATCGCCGCCGGCCGAAAAAAATGAACCGGCCTCTTTAGCGGGTTCCAGTGCATACACGCCTTCGCGATGACCGCCGAATGTATCAAGCTTCTGAACGTACATAGTTTTTCAGCCGACCCTTGGTATCCGGGACCTTTTTTTGAGACAGATCGCCGGTTGCTGTCGGGGTCATGCTATTTTTGCGCACAAAATTAGCGAAAAGAAAATGCCCTTGTTGTCTACGCTCCGGCCTGCCGGGGCCTGTGTGGTTGTTCTCTGGGAAATTGATGAAGATGAGCCCGTGCTTCGGGCGGGCCTTTGGCTGACACCTGAAGAAGACGCTGACCTGAGCGGAATTACTCATCCGGCTCAGCGCGTTGAGTGGCTGGCGTGCCGGTCGGCGATGCGTCAGCTGAGCGAAAGTCAGGGATTTACGTACCAGGGAATGGTTAAGGACGAATACGGCAAACCGCATCTGATTGGCTTGCCGGGGCATATTTCGCTGTCGCATACGAGCGGATGGGCAGCGGCCGTCTGGCACCCCGACAAACCGGTGGGTTTGGATATTGAGCCGTTGCGGGCGCAGTTTTCCCGCGTGGTGCCGCGCGTCTTATCGGAAGCCGAAATACGGCATGCCGATGGGAGCCTGGACCGGCTGGCCATGTACTGGTGTGCCAAAGAATCGCTGTATAAATTATACGGCAAACGGCAGCTCACCTTTCGGGAACATTTGCATATTGAGCCGTTTGCCGATGACGATACACAATTGACCGGCCATGTCCGCCTCCCCGATCACTTTGAAGCGCCTCCCGAAGGACCGGTTCAGATATTTTGTTTCCGGACCGGACCAGGCCTGCTGGCAGTAGCCTTTTAGCGCTGGGTATAATCAGACAGCGGCAGGCTGTCGTTATCGCCCCGGACCATATCCAGAATCGCTTCTACTTCTTTTACCCGCCCGGCATCGCCGTTTTTCTCAAACGATACCATTAGATTCCGCAGCATCCGCCGGACAATATCCTGATTTGTACAGGGTTGATAGAATATGTCATTGTGCTTCAGGTTCAGCTGACCGATGTAGTGGTCAATATCATTTTTCGAAAAAATGAGCCCGCGGTTAAAGACATTGATGTAAAACTGCACTCCGTTGTCGTTTTTGTAGGTCAGTACAAACAAGGTAGGCAGGTTAACCCCGTATACGGGCATACCCAGGCGTTTGGCAATCATCATGTAGATGATACAAAGTGATATCGGATTACCCCGGCGCGACTCAATAACCTGATTAATCATGGAGTTGGCCGGAGAATGAAAATGCTTTGAATTGGCGCCAAACCTCAGTTTGTTGAAAAACGCATTATTCAGGGCCTTAACCTGATCAACCGGATGCATCTCAGGTGAAAAATCCAGCCAGACATCGTAATAAAACTGTTCGAGGTCCTGCCGGAGTTTATCAAGTGAGAGGTCCGGATATTGGTAAGTTGCAATTATCCATAAGCCTTCCAGCAGATCCATACCGCCGCCCTGATGCCAGATCCGCATTCGGTCCAGCACACTCTGGTACTGCAGGTCATGAATGATTTCTTCAATGCGTTTCTGTAAAACAGGATTGAAGCTTTCACTCCACTCGGTTTCCAGAAACGGGATCATCTGGCCGCCCAACTGCCTGATCCGTTGCTCCACGTGCTCTACAACCTCATGATCTTCATCGTCCAGAAGGGAAATAAGTGCTTTAATTTCGGTCTCGTTCATATGTATTCAGGCGGCTTTATCTGTCTCTAAATAAATACTATTTCCAGAAAGTTACTGAATTTTATAGTTTTGTCCGGCAATCAATACCGGGCCTGTAGATCGCACCTGCTTCCGGGGCGCTATCTACAAATAATAACAAATTTTTACAAAAAACGATTTGGATTCCTCAACGCATTCCTTCCCAAAAATTCTGGTCACTGGCGGAGCCGGATTCATTGGTTCGCACACCGTGGTTTCGTTGATCGAAGCCGGTTTTGAGCCTGTTATTGTGGATAACTTTGATAACTCAGAGCCTGCTGTTCTGGAGGGGCTACGCACCATCCTCGGCCGTGATGTTACCTGTTATACCGTGGACTGTAACGACGAAGCAGCCATGGACGAGATCTTCCGGAAAGAAGCCCTGCATGGTGTGATTCACTTTGCGGCTCACAAGGCAGTCGGTGAATCGGTGGAAAAGCCGCTGAAATATTACCGCAACAACCTCGGGTCGCTCTGGACGCTGCTTGACTTAATGGCAAGGCACAACGTTGCCAATCTGGTTTTCTCGTCGTCGTGTACCGTCTACGGACAGCCTGAACAGTTGCCGGTAACGGAACTGACGCCCCGCCTGCCGGCCGAGTCGCCTTATGGCAATACCAAGGCGATGGGCGAAGACATTATCCGCGATTCGGTCCGTGCAAAGATGCCGGTAAAGGCTATTGCGTTACGTTATTTCAATCCGGTGGGCGCCCATCCGACCGCCGTTATCGGTGAGTTGCCACGCGGCGTACCAAGCAACCTGGTACCGTTCCTGACGCAGGCTGCTGCCGGATTACGGGATAAGCTGACTGTTTTCGGCGACGATTACAACACGCCCGATGGCAGTTGCATCCGTGATTTTATTCATGTCATGGACCTGGCCGAGGCACATGTGCAGGCGCTGCGCCTGCTCGATCAGCAGCCGGAAACGTCCTTCTATGATATGTTCAATATCGGCACCGGCCAGGGGGCATCGGTACTGGAACTGATTCATACGTTTGAAGAAGCCACGGGGGTAAAACTGAACTACGTCATCGGGCCGCGTCGTCCGGGTGATGTGGAACAGATCTACGCCAATGTTGATAAAGCGAATAATGTGCTGGGCTGGCAAGCTAAACGCTCGCTGGCCGAGTCGCTGAGCGATGCCTGGCGCTGGCAGCAGAAGCTTCAGGCGAAGTAATACATTGTCTTATTCATTTTCTGCGGAGTATATCCGCTTATAACCCAGTTCAGGCTATTGCCTGACTACACCGGTGTTTTACGTAAACACCATTTCAACTGACTTATATAACTGACCATCATGAAGAAGATTGTCATAACAGGAGGTGCAGGCTTTATCGGGTCGCATGTTGTGCGGCTGTTCGTTACCAAATATCCTGAATACCAGATTATCAACCTCGACAAACTGACGTATGCCGGTAACCTGGCAAATCTGAAGGATATTGAGCATGCGCCAAACTATATGTTCGTCAAGGGCGATATTACGGATGCCACCTTCCTGGAAGGCCTGTTTACCGAACTGCAGCCGGATGGTGTCATTCACCTGGCGGCTGAATCGCACGTAGACCGGTCGATTACGGATCCGATGTCATTTGTGATGACGAACGTAGTAGGTACGGTAAACCTGCTCAATGCGGCTAAAAACGCCTGGAAGGCGGGCGAAACTGGTTTTGACGGCAAACGCTTCTACCACGTTTCGACGGATGAAGTATACGGTTCCCTGCATAATCCGGAAGATTTCTTTACGGAAGAAACATCGTACGATCCGCAGTCACCATATTCTGCCTCAAAAGCAGCGTCTGACCATTTCGTACGGGCCTATGGCAATACCTACAAAATGCCGGTTGTGCTGTCGAATTGCTCCAACAACTACGGTCCGAACCACTTCCCTGAGAAGCTGATTCCGCTGATGATTCACAACATCTGCAACAACAAGCCGCTGCCGGTATATGGTAAGGGTGAAAACGTGCGCGACTGGCTCTATGTGGTTGACCACGCGCGGGCTATCGACACGATTTTCCATACCGGAAAAGAGGGTGAAACCTACAACATCGGCGGCCATAACGAATGGAAAAACATTGATCTGGTACACTTATTGTGTAACATCATGGACCGGAAGCTGGATCGCCCTAAAGGTACATCGGCAGGGCTGATTACCTACGTAACCGACCGCGCCGGTCATGACCTGCGTTATGCGATTGATGCGGCCAAAATCCGGAGCGAACTGGGTTGGGAGCCCTCGCTGCAATTCGAAGAAGGACTGGAAACAACGGTCGACTGGTTCCTGAACAATCAGGACTGGCTCGACAACGTTACCTCCGGCGCCTACCAGAGCTATTATTCAGACATGTACGAAAACCGATAAAGAGTGAAAGAGTGAAAGAGTGGTCCGCCGCGCAGTGAGAGAGCGATTGGCCACCCTTTCACTCTTTCGCTCTTTCACTCTTTACAAAAATGAAAGGTATTATCCTTGCAGGGGGCTCAGGCACCCGGTTACACCCACTGACGCTTGCCGTTTCGAAACAGCTGATGCCTGTTTACGACAAGCCGATGATTTATTACCCCCTGTCGATTCTGATGCTGGCGGGCATTAAAGACATCCTGATTATTTCAACACCACACGACCTGCCTCACTTCGAGAAACTGCTGGGCGACGGGTCGCGGATCGGCTGCTCGTTCAGCTATGCCGTGCAGCCGAGTCCGGACGGGCTGGCGCAGGCGTTTATCATCGGTGCCGATTTTATCGGAGATGATAAGGTCGCGCTGGTGCTGGGCGACAATATTTTCTACGGTTCCGGCCTGTCGAAACTGTTGCAGTCTAACAATGATCCGGCCGGCGGCGTCGTGTTTGCCTACCAGGTACACGATCCGGAGCGTTACGGTGTCGTTGAATTCGACAGCGACCACAATGTCGTGTCTATCGAAGAAAAGCCAACGGAGCCGAAATCGAATTATGCGGTGCCGGGCCTGTACTTCTACGACAATGATGTGGTGGAGATTGCTAAAAATATCAAACCATCGCCTCGGGGCGAACTGGAAATTACGGATATTAACCGTGTCTATCTGGAGCAGGGCCGCCTGAAAGTAGGGGTACTTGATCGTGGTACGGCCTGGCTGGATACCGGTACGTTTCAGTCACTGATGCAGGCCGGGCAGTTTGTGCAGGTAATCGAAGAGCGCCAGGGGCTCAAAATCGGATGTATTGAAGAGATTGCCTACCGCATGGGTTTCATCGACAGTGATCAGCTTTGCGAAATTGCTAAGCCGTTGGTTAAAAGCGGTTACGGCCAGTATTTGCTTGGTCTGGTAAAATAGGTCCGGCATGGAACTTGTTCAATAGTTTATTACTTTTATAGCTATAAACACTGATTTACAAAACGCTGAGACCATGAACCGTCGTTTCATCATACTGGCAGCCTTTATTTTTTCTGTTGTCGGCCTTTTTTCGTTCCGCCAGGCGCAGGAGCCTAAACCTGCGGAAAAGAAAATTCACTGGATGTCGATCAAAGAGGCATTCGAGGCAAATCAGAAAAAGCCGAAAAAGTTTGTTATCGACGTGTATACGGATTGGTGCGGCTGGTGTAAAGTGATGGACCGGCAGACGTTTACGCAGCCAGCTATTATTGACTACGTAAACGAAAACTACTACGCTGTGAAGCTGAACGCAGAGCAGAAAGAAGATATCGTGCTGGGACAGCGGACCTTTAAAGCGCAGGGCAATAACCATGAACTGGCCATCGCTCTGTTGAACGGTCAGATGAGCTACCCGACAACGGTGTTCCTGAACGAAAAAATGGAAATGATTCAACCGGTGCCGGGTTACCTGGAACCACGGGTTTTTCACCAGATTTCAACGTATTTCGGTGGCGGACACAATCAGAAAAGAATCATTCGACCAGTATAAGGCCGGTACATACGTAAAACAATACCAGCCGGCGATGCCGGTAACGGCGCAGGCCGGTCAATAGCGTTTGACAAATATCTATTCTGCAAAGGGTTTAAAACATTTCAGTCTACTGAATGACTGGAGTGCTTTAAACCTTTTTTTTTTGGTGTAACTTTACAGAGTAATACTAAATCACGTTTCATCACAACATGAAAAAACAACTGGCTATTTTGTCGGCCGTTGCGCTGGCCGGCAGTGTTCTGGCCACAACGCCGCCGAAAGCACCGAAAGCCCCTCAGCGCAAGTTTATCGACCCGCAAAACATGGATATGAGCGTCCGGCCGGGCGATAACTTTTACCAGTACGCAAACGGTAACTGGCTGAAAAGTAATCCGGTTCCAGCCTCAAAAACGTCATGGGGCAGTTTCAATGAACTGCGGGAGAAGAGTGTTCAGGCCATGAAAGATCTGCTGGAAGGTGCCGGTAAAAACACGACAAAAGGGCGTTTGTATCAGATGGTGGGCGATTTTTACGCCAGCGGAATGGATAGCACTGCGATCGACCGTAAAGGTTTTGATCCGATCAAGTCAGACCTGAGCCGCATTGAGCAGCTGGCCAATAAAGAAGCCGCGCTGGATGAAATGGCGCTGCAACGTAAGCAGGGGAACGGCATGCTATACGGCTTTTTTGTGTCGCAGGACCGTAAAAATGTGAGTAAGTATTTGCCGCAGCTGTCGCAGGGCGGTACTACGTTGCCGGATCGCGACTATTACCTGAAAAACGACCCGCGCAGCCAGAAAATCCGCGATGCTTACCGCGATCACCTCACGAAAATGTTTGGTCTGATCGGTGAGGAGCCATCGAAAGCGTCCCAGAATGCCGACATTATTCTGCGTTTTGAAACGGCACTGGCAAAAGCCCAGATGGCCCGTGTGGAGATGCGTGACCCGTATAAAACCTACAACAAGTTTACCGTTACTGATTTCAGCAAGCAGACGCCACACATGAACTGGGCAGGTCTGATGCCGAAAATGGGTGTCAGCGGGCAGGATACCGTTCTGGTACAGAGTCCGGCGTTTTTCCGGTCAGTGGACAGTCTGCTGACGGCAACACCGATTGAAGACCTCAAGGTTTACATGCGCTGGAATATTGTAAAAGGTGCCGCCCCGTATCTGAGCGATGCGTTTGTAAACCAGAACTTTATGTTTACGAAGGTGCTGACCGGCCAGAAAGAGCAGACGCCACGCTGGCAGCGGATGAGCAGCCTGATCGACGGAACGCTGGGCGATATGCTGGGTCAACTGTATGTGCAACAGTATTTCAAGCCGGAAGCTAAACAACGCATGATTACGCTGGTCGATAACCTCGAAGCCTCATTTAAAGAGCATATCCAGTCACTCGACTGGATGAGCGAGGAAACCAAAAAGCGGGCGACCAATAAGCTGGTATCCTTTAAACGTAAAATCGGTTATCCGGATAAGTGGAAAAACTACGATGGCGTTGACATCAGCCGGAATGACTTTTTCAGCAATGTGAAGGCTGCCAGCAAGTGGTCGTACAATTACATGATTAATCGTCTGGGCAAACCGGTCGACAAAACGGAATGGGGTATGACCCCGCCAACGGTAAATGCCTATTACAATCCGGTCAATAACGAGATTGCTTTCCCGGCGGCCATTCTTCAGTTTCCGTTCTTTGATGCTGACGCGGATGATGCGGTAAACTATGGGGGTATCGGTGCCGTAATCGGCCACGAAATGACGCACGGCTTTGATGATTCAGGCCGTCAGTACGATGCCGACGGGACCCTCCGCGACTGGTGGACAAAAGACGATGCCGCTAACTTTAAGGAGCGCGCCGGTAAGGTCGAGGCCCAATTCTTCGGGTTTAAGGTTCTGGATACGCTGGCTGTAAACGGTAAGCTGACGCTGGGAGAAAACCTGGCCGATCTGGGTGGTCTGGCTATTGCCTATGATGCGTTCAAGAAAACCAAACAAGGCAAGAGCAATACGAAAATTGACGGTTTTACACCGGATCAGCGCTTTTTCCTGTCGTGGGGCCAAATCTGGCGGATTAATGTGCTGCCTGAACAACAGGCACAGCTGATCCTGACCGATCCGCATGCTCCCGGTCAGTACCGCTGCAACGGCCCCATTTCAAACATGGATGTCTGGTATCAGGCGTTCAATGTGAAGCCGGGCGATAAGATGTATAAACCGAAAGAAGCCCGGATTAAGGTTTGGTAGTCAGATGCGGGGTGCGCAGGACGAGGTGCTTTGCGCGACGTGCATAATGGCTTTTGCCCCCGCCGCGAAACCGCAGCGGGGGCTTTTTTGTGCTAGCGCCGTTTCGTCCGGCGTTTCAGTTCTAATTTTGACGGCACTTTAGACTTTGGCCGTTCGGAGCGGCCGCGTCCACCGCCCTGGAACCCGTCCGCACTGCTGCGTTCTTTAGGGCTCTCCGTACGGTAAGGCTTGCCGGTGCTGTCGCTGACGAGATAGAAATCCATGCTGCGGCGGGACAGATTGGTTTCTTTCAGCCGCACAACGACTTTATCCCCGAACGTAAAGATCCGCTTGGTCCGGCTGCCGATAATGCGGTAGTTCTCCTTGTCGAATTCGTAATAGTCGTCGTTCAGATCCTGCATCCGCACCAGTCCTTCGCAACTGTTTTCCGTGATTTCCACGAAAATACCGAACTCCGTTACGCCTGAAATGACACCTTCAAAGGTTTTGCCGGTGCCGATCCGGCCCATAAACTCCACCTGCTTGTACTTGATGCTCGCGCGTTCGGCGTCGGTGGCCAGTTTCTCCCGCTCCGACGAGTGACGGCTTTTTTTCTCGTACTCTTCCGCATCAACGGGCTTCCCTTTATCCAGATAGTGCTGTAGCAGCCGGTGAGCCATCATATCCGGATACCGGCGGATCGGCGACGTGAAGTGCGAGTAGCGCCGGAATGCCAGACCAAAGTGCCCCAGGTCTTCGATGCTGTACCGCGCCTTCGACATGGTCCGGATGGCGAGTTGCTGAAGCATGTGCTGCTCCGGCTTGCCTTCCAGTTCATCCATGAATTTATTCATTGAGCCGGAAATATGTTCGTCATCAACCCGGAGCTTATAGCCAAACCGGCGGGCAAAGTCGGCGAAAGTCCGTAGCTTGTCGTCGTCCGGATTTTCGTGCACCCGGTATACCATCACATTGGCATGCTCTTCGTCGACGCCGCGCTTTTTCTTCGGAGACAGGCTGTGTACAAACTCGGCGACCTCCTTGTTGGCCAGCAGCATGAATTCTTCGATCAGCTTATGGGCATCCTTCCGGATTTTCGGGTACACCGCAATCGGCACCCCTTTTTCGTCGAGCTGGAACTTTACCTCAACCGTTTCGAAATTAATGGCTCCATGACGGAAACGCTCAGACCGCAGTTTTTTGGCCAGATCATTCAACAGCCGCAGCTCACCGACATAATCACCATTGCCGCTGTCAATTACTTCCTGCGCTTCTTCGTAGGCAAACCGGCGGTCAGAGTGAATGGCCGTCCGGCCAAACCACCGGCTAACCACACGGGCGTCGGGTGTCACTTCAAACACCGCCGAGAACGTCAGCTTGTCTTCATTTGGCCGCAGCGAACAAAGGCCATTCGACAGTTTTTCGGGCAGCATCGGCACTACGCGGTCAACCAGATAAACCGATGTTGCGCGCTTATAGGCTTCTTCTTCGAGCAGCGAACCCGGCTTTACATAGTGCGTTACGTCGGCGATGTGTACTCCGATTTCGTAATTTCCGTTGTCCAGATACTGAAACGACAAGGCATCATCAAAGTCCTTTGCATCGACGGGATCAATGGTGAAGGTGGTAATGCCACGGAAATCACGGCGTTTGGCCAGATCACGTTTACTGATTTTAGTCGGGATCTGTTCTGCTTCTTCTTCGACCGCAGCCGGGAATGAAATCGGCAGACCGAATTCCGCCAGAATTGCGTGCATTTCGGTATCATTCTGACCGGCCTCACCCAATACGGTGATCACTTCGCCCTCAAAACGGCTTTTTTTGCTGAATTGATCCGGATATTTCGTCAGCCGGATAATCACCTTGTCGCCGTCGTTGGCTGCACCGAGTTTATCTTTCGGAATATAAATATCTTCGTACAGCTTTTTGCTGTCGGGTGAGATAATACCGTAGGTCGGCCATACTTCAATCTGTCCGACAATTTCAGACCGGCCCCGTTCTACAATTTCGGTTACCTTACCCTCGATCCGCTTGCGCGGGCGGCCGCCTGAATCACTGCTATAGCGCATCACCCGGACTTTATCGCCATCAATGGCACCGGCGAGATCGTCGGTCGAAACCCAGATATCGCTGTCGCGGTCGGTCCGGTTTTCGGTTGGTAAAATATAGGCAAACTTTGCGTTGACGTGGTCGACGGTACCTTCGATGGTAGTTACCGATTCATTAGCGCGGTAGGTCCCATCGTCCAGACGGCTCAGCACGCCTTCGTCGGTCAGTTCGCCGATCAGGCCATGCATAATCAGTTTCATTTTCCGGTCGCCGACGCCAAAGTGGTCGAGTACCTGAAGCTGTGAAAACGATTCTTCGCTGTTGATCCGGAAGAAAGCTGCCAGATCATCTTTCATTTCATCAAGGAAGGAAACGGCCGATTTCGGGCCACCGGCGCGTGGCCGGTCCTTGCCTGAGCTACCGGCACTCTGTTCGCGCGAACGCCCCGACTGAGCCCGGTTGTATTGATTGTTTTTGGGTTTATTTCTCATTTACATGTTTTGGTGTTGTTGTGTTCAGGCGGAATCCTGTGTCAATACGATGTGGGTGTGCGATAAAACAACAACGACCGGTATTACTGTGTTAAAAATCTGACATTGCGGAAAAGCAGCGGTATGGCTGCCGTTCCAGTGTCCATACATACAAAAAACGGGCCTTTCGCCCGTCAACCATCAAAGTGCCCAGTCGGTATGAACGATGTGGTTATCGTCGACAAGCGGGGCGCCGATCATGCGCAGGTAAACCTGAACGAGCATAGAAATGGAATCGCGGGTATATTGCCGGATGCGGTTCATGTCGTGATCCTGATGGTAAACAAACGTGGTATCGTCGCCGGTCATGTCCAGTTGTTTGCCCGGAACATTGAGCGCTGCGGCCAGCAGGTCAAGCGGAACGTAGTGGCGGCTTTCGCCGAAGCGCCAGCGTTCCATCGTGTCCTGATGCGGAATGTCCCACGGCTTTTTACCGGCCAGCTGTAAGGCCGATGGCAGCGGGAAGCCGTTGATCATCAGCCGGCGACAGACATACGGGAAATCGAATTCTTTGCCGTTGTGGGCACACAGAACGAGTTCGTTGGGGGGGTAACGATTGACGATCTGGAGAAACTCCTGCAAAATGCTTCGTTCGTCATCATCGGCCAGTGTCTTGATTTTCAGATTGGGCTGATCTGAATCATCCCAATAGAGTCCACCGATGCCGATGCAGACAATTTTACCGAATTCGGCATAGTGCGATGCGCGGTGATCGTACCAGTCCGAGGTAGTCCGGTTATCTTCACTACGAAAATATGCGGCTTTCTGTTCCCATTGGCGCTGTAAACGCGGACTTACCTGCTCAAAAGCCGGTTCGGCGGCTACCGTTTTGAGGTCAATGAATAACAGGTTTTTTAATTTTCGTTTCCAGGGAATAGGCTGTTGCATAACTACTTCTCAATCCGGCGACAACGTTAGGTTCAGGGCTGTTGATTGGATCATCTTTTATCGCCGGACGCGCAAGCTGACCAACTTCGATCAATCGTGCAGAACGCCTTCGAGGCCCAGTGCGGGAACATCTCTCAGGTTTTCATCTACGATGCTATCTGGCACGAAGATAAACTTTTTGTCGAAAATCTGACCGTCAATGAAATAACTAACCCAATATTCATTATTCAGGTGAAACACATCGGGTGTAATGGTCTCAACGACCTGGTATTCGCCCGCCTGTAGTTCCGGAAAAAAATGCCGGAGCGTTGAGGTCCGCTGGGCCTGATCACCGGACGTATCATCTTTTGAACTGTAGCCTTTCGAGGTTACAAAAATATTGGTAATCGCTACCTTGTTGTGGTTGATCAGAAATACCTGCCAGTCAAACTGGTCTAACTCGTTTTTTTTACGGGCAATCACGACCTGGACCCCCGTTACCGGAGTAAAATCAATATCTTTTTTCATTCGTAAAGCTTAATGTTCGCAACTTACCGTTCCTGCACAGTCTCCGTCACCGGAGCGGTTTCCATGCCGAACAAACTGAGCAGGTGACCTTGCAGCGTGGCCGTAACCTCAGCGAGCGGCACCGGATGGCCCAGCTCCTGCTCCATAGAGGTAACGGCTTTATCGGCAATGCCGCACGGAACAATGTGGCTAAAATACGATAAATCGGTATTTACGTTCAAGGCAAAGCCGTGCATGGTTACCCAGCGGCTGGCTTTGACACCCATCGCACAGATTTTACGCGGATTTACCTGTGCTTCGTGATCGAGCCAGACACCGGTCAGCCCGTTGATACGGCCGGCCACGATACCATAGTCGGCCAGGGTCAGGATAATGCCTTCTTCCAGCAAACGCATGTAGCGGTGAATGTCGGTGAAAAAGTTATCCAGATCCAGAATCGGGTAGCCAACCAACTGGCCAGGGCCGTGGTAAGTAATATCGCCGCCGCGGTTGATGCGGTAGAAGCGGGCACCGATGTTTTCCAGAAAAGCGTCGTTAGCCAGTAAATGGTCCTCCTTGCCGCTTTTGCCCAGTGTATACACGTGCGGGTGTTCGCAGAACAGCAGGTAGTTCGGCGTTTGTTGCTGAGCGTCGGGTGTACTGTTGCGGTTATGCACCTTCAGGGCCAGCGTATCGGCAAAAAGGGCTTCCTGATAGTCCCATGCCTGCTGGTAGTCAACGCTGCCAAGCTGCCGGATCTGTACAAGTTTATTTGGATAACTATTCATCTTTTTCGCAGAGTGCAGGGAATCCCTGCCTATAAATAACGCGAAAACGAGGTTGATCGTTCGGCAGGAGTGGCCTACGTGGCGCGGCCTGCGTGGCGCGGCCTGCGTGACCCGGCCTGCGCGGCCCGGCCCGCCACTTATCACGGCCAGTTACCGGTGATTCCATTTTTGTAACCATTATGGGGCAGATACTGTACCTTTAGTCGGATATAATCATTTTTGTCATTCCGGACCGGCGAGGAATCTTTTTCCTTTGATCAAAGGCCGCTGGTGGACTCAGTATGACAAAAAGCAAAATAGTGCCATACTTATGAAAAAGACATACCTGCTTAGTCTGTTCGTACTGGTTTCGATAACCACGCTGGCGCAGAACGCAGCACTGGATTCCCTGACCAGGCTATCCCGCAAATACCATAACATCCAACAACCGGATTCATTATATACCCTGATGGGGGAAGCGTTTCAGAAGCAGGTACCGGCTGCCCAATTCCGTCAGATTTCTCAGACACTCTGGACGCAGCTGGGTGAGTGGCAGAAGGCTGAGTACAAAAGCATGACCAACGGCGCGGCTAAATACGAAGCTACCTTCGCCAAGGCCATGCTCGACTTCTACATCAGCCGTGACGCAAAAGGAAAAATCGAGACATTTCTGTTCCGGCCGCATCAGGCAGAAGTACCGAAAGCGGCGGTTCTGCCGGTCGCTAATCCGATGCGGACCGCCCTCGACAAGGAGGTTGACCGGCTGGCCCGCCAGTATTTTGCCAGTCAGAACGGGGCAGGGATGTCAATCGGCATAGTCCGGAACGATAGTGTATTTGTCTACCATTACGGCGAGACAGCGAAAGGCAATAATCAGTTGCCGGACGCTGCTACGATCTACGAAATCGGATCAGTCAGTAAAACGTTTACGGCAACAATGCTGGCCGATGCGGTCCGGCGCGGACTGGTGAAACTGACCGACCCTGTGAGCCGCTATCTGCCCGACTCAATACCGGCGTTGCAGAAGGACGGTAAGCCGGTCACGCTGCTGCAACTAGCCAATCACACCTCTGGTCTGCCACGGTTGCCGGATAACCTCTTTACGGCTAAAACAAGTCAGACGAATCCGTATAAACACTATGACCGTAACGAGCTGTTCAGCTATCTGAAAAAGGCAAAGCTGAATCCTGCCGGGAAGTATGAATACTCAAACCTCGGTGCCGGTTTATTGGGTACGGTGCTCGAACTGGTGAATAAGCAAACCTACGAACAGCTGCTCGCTGCCGAACTGGCTAAGCCGCTGGGACTACAGCAAACCCGGCTCAATCTGAGCGGCGGAGAGATCCGGCAGTTTGCGCAGGGACATGATGCCGGCGGGCATGCGGTATCGTCGTGGGAGTTTCAGGCACTCGCGGGGGCAGGAGGTATCCGCTCCACCATCAGCGATATGCTGTTGTATGTAAAGGCAGAACTGGTTAAAGGAAGCACACCGCTGAATAAAGACATGCAGCTGACACAGCAGATCACGTACACCGGCGACCAGCAAGTTGGCCTGGGCTGGCACCATACGCGCGATGGCTGGTTCTGGCATAACGGGCAGACCGGAGGTTACTCTTCCTTTGCGGCCTTTGATCCGGCCAAAAAGACGGCACTGGTTATCCTGACAAATAGCGCCGCTCAGCTTGACCCGACAGCATGGACAATAGCCAAATGGCTCACAAAATAAACAGTACTCCTGTTCAAACGCTTTATTCGGAATCAGGGTCTTTAGGTAAAGTATCGGTAGAATGTGTTAAAAATGCTTAACGCTGCATCAACAACACATGTACCTGTTAACTTTCGGTGGTAAATTAAAACGGGTTGAAACCATGAAAAAGGAACTACTTCTGGGTCTTTCCATTGTCTTTATGGGCTGTCAGCCCGAAAAAGATATTACCCCTGACAGTACCTCGCTGTCGGCAGATGTAAAAGGCAATTACCAGACCAATAGTTTTCTGGATTTCCGCTGCATCGCCCTGTCGGCTGGCCAGCTGCCAAAGGCCGATGTGAAAGCCCTGTCGGATAGCCAGGTTACGATTGTACTGCATCAGTACTATCCTGATAAACAAGATGTCAGTCTGCAGAATGTACTGCTTTCGCGCCAGACCGACAACAGTATTCAGCTTACCCACAACGGCGAGGCCATCGGCACGTTTCAGCAGGACCGGATCTTTACCCGTTCGGGGATGGAAACAACCGGGAACGTCCTGCGCGTAAACAAGTCAGGTTCTGCGCCAATGGTGTTTGTCGGCTACAAATAAACCCCGCATTTAAACGAATTACCCCTTTCCGGAGTTAAGCCAGCAGGGCAGACCAGTGGTATTGCCTAATTTTTGGCGCGATAACGGGCCGTAATGACATGAGTAAGCATGTCGTTTTAACGGCCTTTGTTATCTTTGGCAACAATATTGAACAGAGCCTGCTCGTTTACAAGCGAGATGCTGTATATCAAGTCGTTCTAAACTCCGAATTCTCAACAGATGATTTTGCTTCAGGTTCCAGCCGTCGATACCACTGCTACATCTGCGGCCGCCACAGGTGCCGCGCAACCGCAAAGCTTGCAACTTTTCGATTTAGCTGCCAAAGGGGGCTGGGTAATGATTCCGATTTTGCTGCTGTTTTTAGCAGCCTTGTATATTATAATTGAACGTATTCTGCTGATTCGCAGCCAGACACGTATCGACGACGGATTCGTTGATAACGTGAAGGACATGGTGTTGCAGGGGAATATTAAGTCAGCCGAGTCGTTCTGTAAAAATCAGCGTACGTCGATTGGCCGCGTATTTGAGAAAGCAGTCGGCCGTATCGGTGCTCCGATCAAGGATATCGAGAGTACTATCGAAACCGTTGCACAAATCGAAATAGGCCGCCTGGAACGTAATCTGGGTTATCTGGGTCTGATTGCCGGTATCGCGCCGATGCTCGGGTTTATCGGAACAATCTCGGGTATCATCCGGATTTTCTATGATATTTCGTTGTCAGATAACATCAGCGTGGGCATTATTGCCGGTGGTCTGTACGAAAAAATGATCACGTCGGGTTCCGGTCTGATTGTGGGGGTAATTGCCTATACCGGCTATCACCTGCTGAACATGATGATCGAGAAATTTACGCTGAAGCTCGAAATGAACGCGTTTGAGTTTCTGGAAGTATTGCAGAAACCACAGGAGTCGGTCCGGATGCGTTAATCAGGCTTTTTGTTTTATCGTATGAAAATTCGCAGAAAAAATAAGTTTGCGGCAGAAGTAGCCACATCGTCGCTGAACGATATTATGTTCTTCCTGCTGCTTTTCTTCCTGATTATCTCGACGGTTGCCAACCCCAACGTCATCAAGCTGATGTTGCCGAAAGCCTCGTCGTCGCAGCAGCTGAGCAAGAAGCAGGTAACCCTTTCGGTCGATGCCAATAAGCAGTACTTTATTGACAAGCAGCCGGTTTCGCCGGCGAATCTGGAGGCTGAGCTGCAAAGCATCATGGCCGGTATTCAGGAGCCGACCGTAGTAGTGCGCTTCGATAAATCACTGACGGTTCAGGATTTGGTCGATGTATTGCAGACAGGCGCTAAACTGAACATTAAAATGGTCATGGCGACCTCAAAATAAACCAATATGGTTCCGGTACGAAGGCTTGTTCCTGCAAAGGGGCAAGCCTTCGTGTGTTTCAGATCTTGGCCAGTGCGGGTGTGGCTAACCGGTGTAAATTCGTTTACTTTACCCCGAATTACCTGAAGTTTTACCGTGAATCGTATCATTTTTATTCCCGGCTATACAGAAGATCCGTCTATTTTCGATGCACTGGCGCCGTTATTACCTGCTCATAATCCGCTCCGGCTGTCGAATCAGGACGAACTGTCGGCATGGTCTTCGGGGGCGTCGCCCGATGTTGTTCAGTATGCAGCATACCTGGCCCGGAAGTATGCTATTCAGAAGCAGGATATCGTAATAGGCCATTCAATGGGTGGCTGGGTCGGTATTCACCTGAAGCAGCAGACCGGTTGCCGGGCTATTCTGGTAGGTTCGTTTACTGATCCGAAAAAGGTGCGGATGCCTTACCAACAGCCCTGGCTGCTGAAGGTACTGACTTATCTGGGCGTCATTCAGGGGCGCAGGCTCAATAAAACCTTTAAAAAGCTTTATCCGCACGACGAATCCCGGGCTTTACATGCATCTTTGCTGGATCGCTTGCCGGGCTTTAGCCGGCGCTATATCTGGCAGCAGCTGAAACTGATCTTTTCGCCGGTACCGGCGCTCACGGTTTCGCCGGATTTGCGGATTCATGCCCGGCGGGATACAGTTGTTAAATATCCCGGTGAAGACTTTGTTCAGGTGGCCGGTGATCACTTTTCGATTGTTTTTCACGCGGCCGAAGTAGCCGCTCTGATCCGGGCGTTTATCGCGGAAAATGTGTCTGTATGACGCTACGGGGATATTATCAGGAAAAAACTCCTTGATATGGTGTTTGTCAACGATTTCTCCCCAACTTTGTACCGCCAACCGACTGGCTGCGAAATGTTCTTATCAAAAGTATTGTTATCGCAATATCGCTACTAATTAGATTTAGTTTTCATGGAAACGCAATACGACGTTATCGTAATCGGCTCCGGGCCGGGTGGCTATGTAGCCGCTATCCGTTCTGCACAATTAGGCTTGAAAACGGCCATTATTGAGAAGTACAAAACGCTGGGTGGTACCTGCCTGAACGTAGGTTGTATTCCGTCGAAAGCACTACTTGATTCATCGGAGCATTACCACAACGCAGCTCACACCTTTGCTGAGCATGGGATTAAACTGAATGACCTACAGGTTGATCTGGCGCAGATGATTAAGCGGAAACGCGGAGTTGTCGACGCCAACGTGCAGGGTATTCAGTTCCTGATGAAGAAAAATAAAATCGACGTCCACCAGGGCCTCGGCTCATTCGTGGATGCGCACACGATTAAAGTGACGCCTTCAGAGGGAGAAGCCAAAACCATTACGGGCAAGAATATTATCATCGCTACGGGCTCGAAACCATCGTCGTTCCCGTCGATGCCTATCGATAAAAAACGGGTTATTACGTCGACCGAAGCGCTGGAATTGCAGGAAATTCCGAAGCATCTGATCGTGATTGGTGCCGGTGTGATCGGTGCTGAGCTGGGGTCGGTCTATGCGCGTATCGGGTCAAAAGTATCGTTCGTTGAATTTGCGGATTCAATGATTCCGACAATGGATAAAACCATGGGCAAGGAATTACAGAAAGCCGTAAAGAAGCTGGGTTGTGATTTCTATTTCAGCCACAAGGTAACGAGCGTCGAAAATACCGGCGAGGGCGTTGTGGTGAAAGCCGACAACCCGAAAGGCGAGCAGATCACGCTGGAAGGCGATTACTGTCTGGTGTCGGTTGGCCGTCGTCCCTACACGGATGGTCTGAACCTGGAAGCCGCCGGTCTGGCAACGGATCAGCGGGGTAAGGTAGAGGTAAATGACCACCTGCAAACCAAAGTGCCGCACATCTATGCCATCGGCGACGTAATCCGCGGGGCAATGCTGGCGCACAAAGCCGAAGAAGAAGGTGTGTATGTAGCCGAGACGATTGCCGGTCAGAAACCGCACGTTAACTACCACCTGATTCCGGGTGTAGTCTATACGTGGCCGGAAGTGGCCAGCGTAGGCTATACGGAAGAAGAACTGAAAGGCCTGAACAAGGCATATAAAGTAGGTTCGTTCCCGTACAAAGCGCTGGGTCGTGCCCGTGCGAGTATGGACCTCGATGGGCTGGTAAAGGTGTTAGCCGACAAAGAAACCGACGAAATTCTGGGTGTACACATCATTGGTGCCCGTGCGGCCGATATGATTGCTGAAGCCGTAATTGCCATGGAATTCCGGGCATCGGCCGAAGATGTAGCGCGTTCGTCACACGCGCACCCGACGTATACCGAAGCGGTGAAGGAAGCCTGTCTGGCTGCTACCGAAAACCGTGCTATTCACATGTAACGGCAGGTTTAGTATTAAAATGCGGAGAGGCGGCCCATCGGGCCGCCTCTCCGCATTTTTAAGGCAGGCATATAACACATTTCTCCGGCAGACCCGCCGCGAAACCACCGGGAATCTGTATTTTCCGGTTTCGTTCAGTACAACCTGATTCATTCATCAAAACGCTCACATGAAGAAAGTTCTATCCCTGATGCTGGGCCTGACAGCAGGTCTTGCCCATGCACAATCTCAACAGGCTGATTCGGTCTTTATCCGGAAAATCTACGACGAAACGCTGGCACGCGGTAAGTCTTACGAATGGCTGCGTGAACTGACTAAACAGGTCGGGCCGCGGCTTAGCGGTTCGGAGGGAGCCAAAAAAGCTGTTATCTGGTCGAAGGAGCTTATGGAGAAAGAGGGATTTGACCGCGCGTTTCTACAGGATGTGATGGTGCCGCACTGGGTGCGGGGTGCTAAAGAAGAGGCCTATATCCGCTCGGGTAAGCAAAAGCTGACGGTACCGATTGCTGCGCTTGGCGGTTCGGTGGCTACTCCGCCAAAAGGTGTGGAAGCACAGGTCGTGGAAGTAAAAAATGTGGCCGAGCTGGAAAAGCTGGGCACGGCCGGTGTCAAGGGCAAAATTGTGTTCTTTAACCGCCCGATGGACCCGACAAAAATCAACACGTTTGAGGCCTATGGCGGGGCCGTTGATCAGCGGGCTAACGGCGCGACATTCGCAGCTAAGTTCGGGGCAGTCGGAGCCATTATCCGTTCGATGACGACTTTGCTGGATGATGTGCCGCACACGGGCAGCATGCGTTACGGTACCGGCGTTCCCCTGATTCCGACGGCAGCCATCAGCACCAACGGAGCCGAAAAGCTCAGTTCTCTGCTGAAAGAAAATCCGTCGCTGACGTTTTATTTCAAACAGAACTGTGAGTCGTTACCGGATGCTCCGTCGCACAATGTGGTCGGCGAGATTAAGGGAACCGAAAAACCGGATGAGATCATTGTGGTTGGCGGTCACCTCGATTCGTGGGATCTTGCCGAAGGGGCGCATGACGACGGGGCCGGTTGTGTACAGTCGATTGAAGTATTGCGGGTACTGAAAGCTATCGGCTACAAACCGAAACATACGCTGCGGGCCGTGATGTTTATGAACGAAGAAAACGGACTACGGGGCGGGATCGGTTATGCGGATTATGCGAAGAAAAATAACGAAAAACACCTGGCGGCTGTTGAATCAGACAACGGCGGATTTACGCCCCGGGGCTTCGGAATCGTCGGAACGGCCGATCAGAAGAAAAAGGTCATGAGCTGGAAAGAGTTACTGGCGCCGTACGGGTTGCAGGAGATCGGTCCGGGCGGCGGCGGGGCCGACATTGGGCCACTGGCACAGCAGGGCACGGCCCTGTTCGGGTTTAAGCCCGATTCGCAGCGGTATTTCGACATTCACCATACGGCGGTTGACCGTTTCGAGGTTATCAACAAGCGGGAGCTTGAGCTGGGAGCCGCTTCGATGGCTGCCCTGATTTATCTGCTGGACAAATACGGTTTATAACAGAAAGAGGCCCTGACAATCATCAGGGCCTCTTTTTATGCCAGTAACCGCGTTGCTTCTTCTTTTAGTAACGCCTTATCAATCGGTACCACACCCAGCGACTCACAGACAAGGCCCCCGCCGAGGTTCGACAGACCGGCAATGACATGCGGCGGCTGACGCAGCGCGACGCAGCAGGCCGCAATACTGATTACGGTGTCACCCGCGCCCGATACATCGGCAATTTTGCGTAAATGAGCCGGCAGATGGTGTTTTTCGCCGTTAAAGTCAATAAACACACCGCGCTCCGAAAGCGTAATAAGGGCACCTTTCAGGCTCATCTGCGCTTTCAGTTGCTCAACAACCGCCTGAAACTCGCCTGCGTTGTCAACATCAAAGTCTACTTTCAACCCTTCGCGCAGCTCTTTCAGATTTGGTTTGAAGAGCGTTGTATGATGATAATCAAGGAAGTTGCGTTTTTTCGGGTCTACCACTGTCGGCACGTTGTGCTCGTTGGCAAAAGCTGTGATGTCGGTGATGGCTTCCTTGCCCAGGACCCCTTTATCGTAGTCTTCAAAAATAATTACGTGGCAGGTCGGGATGAGTTCTTTCGCTTTGGCAACCAGCTGCGTACGTTCCTGTGCGGTAATGGCTTTATCGGTCTCTGTATCCACCCGGACAACTTGTTGTGATCCGGCAATAATGCGTTCTTTGATGGTCGTAATGCGGGATTCGCTCCGGATCAGGCCATTGCAGTTTAAGCCACGGTCACAGAGTTGCCCGATCAGCATATCGCCGGGACCGTCGGTACCGATCACCGAGCAGATAATAGCTTCGGCACCAAGGGATTGCACATTGAGTAACACGTTGCCCGCACCACCCAGCCGCAGTTCCCGGCTCTGTACGTTGACTACCGGTACAGGAGCTTCCGGCGAAATACGTTCTACTTTACCCCAGACGTATGAATCCAGCATTACGTCGCCAATAATCAATACGCGTAGTGAGTCGAACGCTGTAAATAACTCATCCACCGTCATATCCAGAACCGGATTCATAGTATACTCGCTGCTTGATTGAAGAATACACGTCTGCGCAATCGCGGTATGTGTATCTCTGTATTGAAAAATTATCCTGCAAAGTAACGAAACAACCGGCTGATTTTAGCGTGTTCCTTTCCGAATGGTCATTTGCCGGCCCGGGTTGTATCTTTGCGGGTAAATTTTCAGGCAGGATTAACACAGATACAGAAAAAGCAATCTGATAATTATTGAAGAGAAATTTACCACATAGCCACATAGGGCACATAAGAGGTAAAATTCTTTGTTTATCTATGAGCCTATGTGGTAAAAAAGTTTTTTTCGGTAGTCTCATCGCTAAGAAACCGAATACTATCAACTTCTTGCAGGATTAATACTTAGCCGGTATTAGTGAAGAATTACAGATTGTTTTTTCGGAAAGGGTCAATCCTGGCCTGACTAATAACAGAAGAAAATGGAACAGTATACTTCATTAGCTCAACGTGATCAGGCCGTTATCTGGCATCCATTCACCCAAATGCAGACCGCACCGCTGCCAATTCCTATTGTCAGGGGTAATGGGTCGGTTTTATACGGCGAAAACGGTCAGGAATATCTGGACATGGTTTCGTCGTGGTGGGTCAGTATTCACGGCCATGCCAATCCGTACATTGCCGAAAAAGTAGCCGCCCAGCTGACTCAGCTCGAGCATGTTATTTTTGCCGGGTTTACCCATGAACCTGCCGTATCGCTCGCCGAGCGGTTGCTGCCCATATTGCCGGACAATCAGCGGAAGGTATTTTACTCTGATAATGGCTCAACAGCCGTGGAAGTGGCGCTGAAAATGGCGTTTCAGTACTGGCACAATCTGGGCAAACCACGACGCAGAGTGATTGCGTTTCATGATGCCTATCACGGAGATACCTTCGGGGCTATGGCCGTTGGCGGACGCAGTGCGTTTACGGCTCCGTTTGTACCCTTCCTGTTTGATGTAGACTATTTGCCGACGCCGGTACCGGGTGAGGAAGCTGCCGTACTGGCGCAGGCCGACGCCTTATTCGGCGACGATGTGGCGGCGTTTATTGCCGAGCCGCTGGTGCAGGGAGCAGGGGGGATGATTATGTACAGTCCTGAGGTGCTGGATCAACTGATGGCTATAGCCCGCCGGCATGGTACGCTGGTGATTGCCGATGAGGTCATGACGGGTTTCGGCCGTACCGGCAAGCTCTTTGCCTCGCACTACCTGACCGAAAAGCCTGACCTGATGTGTTTGTCGAAAGGGCTGACCGGGGGGACTATGGCGTTGGGGATTACAACCTGTACGCAGGCGATTTACGACGCATTTTTGTCGGATAGCAAGTTCAAAACGCTTTTTCACGGGCACTCGTTCACGGCCAATCCCGTAGCCTGCGCGGCGTCTCTGGCGAGTCTGGATATCTTGCTGTCGGATAAGACGCTGGCTAACATTCAGCGGATTGCGGCGCAGCATACCGCGTTTACCGGCCGGTTGCAGCAGTATGCGGCAGCAACCGCGATCCGGCAACGGGGGACGATTCTGGCCTTTGATCTGAATACGGGCGAGAATACGTCTTACTTCAGCAGTATCCGCGACCATGCCTATCAGTTTCTGCTGGACCGTGGCGTAATCATGCGCCCCTTGGGCAATGTACTTTATTTCATGCCCCCGTATGGCACGAGTGATGAACAACTGGCCTATGCCTACGCACAGGTCGAGGAATTGCTGAAAACGTTATAGTATTTTTTGCCGGAGAATGGCTTATTCCGGAAGTACACAAAAACGATTCGTTTATTTACCCTTACCATGAATAAGTCATTTCTCTGGCTGGCGGCTGCGCTGGCACCCCTTTGTCTGACGGCAGGTCCTCAGCGACCCAAGAAAATTGATGGCGTTGAGGTTAAAGTACCGGCCGGCTTTACTGCCAAACTGATTGCTGAAGACGTCGGCGCGGCGCGGCATATGGTGGTGAGTAAAACCGGCGACATTTACGTAAAACTGGCTAAAGTAAAAGACGGCAAAGGCGTTTACCGGCTTCGGGATACCGATAAAGACGGTGTGATCGACGAGCGGACCGGCTTCGGTGATTATCCGGGGACGGGTATTTTCCTGAAAAACGGCTATTTGTACACTTCGTCCAATTCGGCAGTTTACCGGTATAAACTCAATGCCAGCGAAGAGGTGATTACCCCCGATCAGCCCGAAATGCTGGTGTCTGGCCTATTGGCTAAAGGCCGTGATGAGTCAAAATCAATTGCGGTTGATAATCAGAATAACATTTATGTTAATGTGGCTTCGTGGAGTGATGCCTGCCGTGAGCAGGGGACCGGGAAGGGTATGATGCCTTGCCCGTTGCTCGACTCGGCAGCCGCGATCTGGCGCTTCAAAGCCAATGTACCCAATCAGACCTACGCGAATGGTGTCCGTTTTGCGTCAGGCCTGAAAAACGTTGTCGGGCTGGACTGGAACACAAAAACCAACTCGTTGTTTGTGATGCAGCACGGGCGGGGTAAGTTCCATGATTTCTATCCCCAATATTACACGCCGAAACACAGCGAGGAGCTGCCGGCTGAGACCATGTATGAAGTCCGTCAGGGCGATGATGCCGGCTGGCCGTATATTTATTACGATCATAAGCAGAAAAAGAAAATGCTGGCGCCCGAATACGGCGGCGACGGTAAGAAAACGGCCGGCGAAAAAGCAATCAACCCGGTAGCCGCTTTCCCGGCGCACCTTGGCCCGAACGGGTTGCTTTTCTATACCGGCACAATGTTTCCGGAAAAGTACCGTAACGGCGCATTTATTGCCTTCCACAGCCAGTCGCCGGAGCTTCATAAAGGGTACCTGGTTGCCTTTGTACCGTTTAAAAACGGAAAGCCTGCGGGAGAGTGGGAAATCTTTGCCGATAATTTTGCCGGTACCGATCTGGTAAAACCGACCGGTCCGGTGCAGCACCGCCCGTGCGGACTTGCCCAGGGCCGGATGGCTCGCTGTATGTGTCGGATGACATGAACGGCGCCATTTTCCGGATCAGCTACCAGCCCGGCAAACCAACGGCGGGCTTACCTAAGAAAAAATAACGTCCCTGACCGGAAATAAGAACAGCGCCCTGCTTCATAACCGAAGCAGGGCGCTGTTGTAAAGACAGCAGGAGCAGGCTAGGCAGGTTGCCGGTGGCGAAGCAGCTTCTGGAATAAATCTCTCGGGTTGAAAGGTTTAGTCACATAGTCGCTGATGCCCGACAGGATCGCCCGGTCATGATTACTGAACGTGGCGGATGCGGTCAGGGCAATAATCGGAATTTTCGTGTTAATCGCCCGGATTCGTTCGGTGGCCGTATAGCCGTCCATAACCGGCATCTGAAGATCCATCAGGATAATATCATACGGGTTGGCCATGAATTTTTCCAGGCCAATCTGCCCGTTTTCGGCCACGTCGACATCTATTCCCCATTTGGTCAGGAATTTTACCGCAACCTCCACGTTGAACGGATAATCTTCAACCAGTAATATTTTGACCCCTTTCAGACTCTGGTCATCCAGTATATCGCGGCGAACTAATGCTGGCTGTTCCTGTTTGGCGCCGACCGCGAAATTAATGGTAAAGTAGAATTTAGCCCCTTTTCCTTCTTCACTCTCCAGGTGAATACTGCTGCCGTGCATTTCGAGCAGACGGCGGGTAATTACCAGCCCGAGACCCGTACCGCCAAACTTGCGCGTCGTCGCTGAATTGGCCTGGGTAAACATCTCAAAAATACTCTGGTGCTTTTCCGGCGCGATACCAATACCGGTGTCTTTTACCGAAAGATATACCTCGGCATGGGTCACCGTTTGTTTTTGTAAGGATAATTCGATGGTAATCGTACCATCATGCGTAAACTTAATGGCGTTTGATACCAGGTTCGACAGCACCTGACTGATCCGGAGCGAATCCCCGATAACTGATTCCGGAATGTCGTCATCGACCATCAGTTTAATCCGGTTTCCGTTTTCGGCAGCTTTCAGCTGATGCGCCTGTTTAATGTTCGAAACCAGTTGTTTAATGTCGAATGATGTTGCTTCCAGCTCGACTTTTCCGGCCTCAATCTTGCTGAAGTCCAGAATGTCATTGATGAGGGCATGCAGGTGTTCAATCGAAAACTGGAGGGTTTTCAGGTTTTCGGCAATATTGGGCGGAACTTCTTCCTGTGCCATCAGGTAAGTCATACCGACAATGCCGTTGAGCGGCGTCCGGATTTCGTGACTCATCATCGACAGGAAATCTGACTTTGCCTGTGTCGCTTTTTCGGCTTCGTCCTTGGCCGCCCGAAGTTCGCTTTCAATCTTTTTCCGGTGTTCGATCTGCTGTTGCAGGTATTCGACCAGCCCGACCAGATTTTCCGAATTGAAATTCGGGCTCTGCGTATCTTCCGGCTTTTCAATGGAATGAATGGCCTCAACCAGTTTTTCGACGGACTGCCTGCGCTGGTTGATTTCTTCCTTCAGCTTCTTATTGATTTCTGCGTACTCCCGCTCGTTCAGATACGAGGAGTGTTCAAAGAGTTCTTTATCCCCGGTCAAAGTTTTTGTATGATTCGCTGATCGACCTGATGAAGAGTTGAACACTTTCATTATCAAGGCAATCGCCGCTTAAATACTTATTTATCTGACGTATCAGAAGCTTATGCAGACCCTGGGTTTCCATAGTTAAAGTTCGGCAAGTACGGTAATCGTCATGGTTTGGTTGTGGAGCTCGCAGGCTTCGTTGATGCCCATCGGCGCAATTTCGCCATACGAGTAAAAACCGGTAATGGTCGGAGTTGCGCCGAAAACCTCCCGTGCGACTTCAATCTCTTCGTCTATACGTTCGCCGAGTACCAGTTTTCGCCCTACGCAGCTGATCAGAATGACCAGTTCCGGTATGAAATTGAAGTCAGTCAATGACG
>CBDFHU010000009.1:0-125789 GCA_965247375.1 Arsenicibacter sp. | reverse complement strand
CAGAGACGGAGAACGAAGCATGCCGCGACGGCCCTTGCTGCTGTTTGAGCTCCGCCGAACGCGTCCGGCCAATGCCGTTATCTTCCACAGTACAGAGAATAAACGCTTCGTCCTTTGAGAGGGCAAAGGCAATGCTGAGTTCCTTGGCCCCCTGTTTATGCAGCAGCCCGTGTTTCATGCTGTTTTCGGCAAAGGGCTGCACCAGCATCGGCGGAAGCTGGTGATAATCTTCGTCAAGGTCGTCACGGAGGGTGATGCGGTAGGTAAAGTCCTGCGCAAACCGCATCTTTTCGAGTTCCAGATATTTTGTCAGAATATCAACCTCCGTAGCCAAAGTAATTTTTTTCTTTCCCGACACTTGTAGAATCTGACGGGTCAGGGCGGTGAAGTTGCCCATCTGCTCATTGGCGACCTGTTTATTCCCGTACATGAACTGCTCCTGAATACTGTTGAGGGCATTGAACATAAAGTGCGGATTCATCTGGCTTTTCAGTGCTTTCAGTTCGCTTTCCCGCGCCTGTTGTTCAATGGCGATCCGGCGTTCGGCTTCCTGGAGCTGTGTGGTGAGCAGCTCACGCTGTTTCCGGCTCCGGAAGCGGGCAAACAGCCCATAGGCTACAACTGAGAGCGCAATGGCTAATGCCAGAATGGTGTAAATCAGCCCCGTTTTGCGTTCCGATTCGAGTTCTGATATTTGCTTTTGCTGAGCCAGTGTCCGGATGGCATGATCTTTCTTTTCGGTCTCGTATTTCGTGTTCAGCTCCTGAATGGTTTTATCTTTCTGAATACTGAACAGGCTGTCTTTCAGAGAAGTGTACTGATTCAGTGCCCGGTAGGCAGCTTTGTAGTCATTGCTCTTGCCGTAACTCTGCTGTAATTCAAAATAAATATCCATCAGCCCTTCATTATCACCGGTTTGCCGGGCTATGGTCTCTGCCTGCTGAAAATACCGCAGGCTT
This sequence comes from Arsenicibacter sp., assembly GCA_965247375.1. Classification (GTDB taxonomy): domain Bacteria; phylum Bacteroidota; class Bacteroidia; order Cytophagales; family Spirosomataceae; genus Arsenicibacter. Next base: position 124,830 of record CBDFHU010000009.1, on the reverse strand, counting down.
TGCGGGATGTCTCCGAGGCGGTCATACGTCTGACCAAGATTTCTCAGATTTTTGGTCCTTACAAAATCGACATGATGCCGCTCGATCTCCGTCTTTGCCTGCTGCAGGTAAGGCAGCGCTTTGTTTGGCTGGCCGAAATCGAAGTAGGTCTTGCCAATATTATCAAGCGTCAGCGCGATACCAAAACCAATCTGCTGGCTCCGGCAGATGTGGAGGACCTTCTGATAAACCTGAATGGTCTTAGCATATTCTTTTTGTTGGGCGTAGGCATTGGCCAGGTTCGTCAGAATGGCTGCGCGGTTCTGACTAACCGTGTCATGATGCTGTACGAGTAACTGATCGCACTCGGTCAGCAGCCGGATCGACCGCGCATTGTCGGAGTTGTGGTAAAAGACGTTAGCCAGATTGCTCTTGCCGATCACGATATTGTGGTAATCACCGCGTTTTTCGGCCAGCCGCAGTGCCTGTACGTAATACTGCGTGGCCTTATCGTTGAGTGAGCGGCTGAAGTAATAGTTACCCAGGCAGTTCAGCGACCGGATTTGCCCGACTTCATAGCGGAGGGAATTGGCAATCCGGTTGGCTTCGGTGGCCATGTTCAGTACCATGGTGTCGGACCGGAACGTGGCCGCCACGCAGGCATCAATCAGAAGTTCGGCGCGGACCGTGTCGGCCTGCGGGTGTTTTTTGAGTTGCTGCAACAGCGATTCATACGATGGCTGTTGTTGGGCCACGACAGGCCTAGCTATGGCAAGCCATGCACACAGCAAGGTCGCCAGCCAGATAAGCGGTTTCATAAGCAGGAAAGGATCAGGTGGGTTGGTGAACAGGTTATACGCGTATGCCGGCTATGAACTCGTCGAATTCCCTGACTTTCTCGCGGGCGATCGGGGTGCTGAGGCCATTGTCGAACTCGACCGTTGCACCGTCTTTTTTATTGTATCGCCGGATCTGATGCGTGTTGACCAGGAATGAGCGGTGCGTCCGGTAAAAGCGTTCATCGTCGGCAAGCAGTTCGTCAAATTCCTTGATTTTCTTGCTGACCAGAGTTCGCCCCTGACGGGTCACAACATAGGTATACGAGCCGTCGGCTTCAAAAAAGTAAATATCTTCCAGCTGCACGAACAGCAGGCTGTCGGCCATCGGCAGCGCAATCTTCTGTAGTTTCGTCACGTTCAGATTTTCGCGCAGCACCGACGCCCGTTGGCTCATATGGCTTTGACCAATAAGTTTGACGGCTTTTTCTACTCCCGAAATCAGCTTGGAAATACTGACCGGCTTCAGCAGATAATCAACGGCCGATACCTCAAACGCTTTCAGGGCATACTCCGAATAGGCCGTACAGAAAATTACTTCAAAGGAGGGATGCTGAAAATAGTCAAACAGGGCAAACCCGTTTTCTTCCGGCATTTCGATATCCAGAAAAACCAGATTGACCGGCTGGTTATTGATCAGCTTAACGGCACTGCGGATATCCCCGGCTTCGCTGATCTGCTGAACAGCCGGACAATGATCCGTAATAAGCTGACGTAACAGCGAACGGGCCGCCGGTTCATCATCAACAATAAGTACATGAATGGGCATAGGAAAACGTAAGTGTCGGCCTGAAAATATCAATAATACGGCAAAAATGAGCAAAGCGATTTATGAGACGAAAAGAACCGTTCGTGTACGGACAGCTACCGTTCGTGGGTTAGGCCGGAACTGACCGGCTGCATGACCTTAATTTCGAAGCATCACCCGTTCGGTAACAAGGTGTTGCGTACTACCGGATCACATAACCTTTCTGATTATTCAGGTTGACACAATGAAAAAAATATTTACCACAATTATTGGTTTTCTACTGGCCTGGAATGCACAGGGCCAGTCTGCCATTGATCTTTCGGAAGATAAACCTACCCTCAGTAATGGCATGGAGTTCAGCTTTACGGTCCGGAATGAGCGTAATGAAGAAGCATATTCGCGGTATGAAGTGTCGGTGACGGCCCGGAATAAAAGCGGCTGTATGTTGATTTACTTCAAAAAGGCAGGCGAAGAGCTGAACAGCATTTTTGAAGGCGACCCGTCGGCAATTGCGCGGTTCGAATGTGTGAATGCCACCGGCAAGCGGCTGACATCGAAAGGGGCAAACGTAAAGGCAAAGCCGTTTTTTGTGCCGTATACCAACAACGGAACAACCACGAAAGTCGAGGGCGGCTATCTCCTGAAAAATGGCTCCGGCGTCTCGGCCGACCTGATTGTGATTGTTCCGAAAGGTGAACGGCCCCGGTTCAAAGTGCGCCCGCAGGATTTTGTTGATATAGTTGAATAACCCGTTAAATCGTCTCTGAAACTATGAAAACGCTGCTTTTTATTGCTCTGTTCTCCGGTTCATTGCTGCCGGTGACCCAACCTGAAACCGCCACACAGCAGGTTCAGGAAAAATACGTAACCGTTACGCTGCTGCGCCCGAAAGACCGGTCGACAGCCGCGCACGTAACCAAAGCACTGGTTAGCTATTTCGGCATGCATCAGCGTCAGGCGATGGAGATCGTGACTGCGGCTCCGGTTGTGCTGGCAAAGCAGGTAAGCCGTGACGAAGCCGCGAGTATTAAAACGGCTATCGAAGCCGCCGGAGCCGAAGTAGAAGTAAAATAAGCTTACCAGAAACCTGTTCCTGTATGAAAAAACAATCTCCGATAAAAATCCTTGCCGGTGCACTGCTGATCGCTGCTCCCCTCGTCCGGCCGCTACAGGCACAAACCTGTCCGGGTGCGACCATCGCCGGAACGACCAGTACCAGCGGGACAACGCCCTCGTTGCTGAACAGACCGGCCGGAATTGCTCTGGATGGAAATGGCAATCTCTATGTGGCTGACCAGGACAATAACCGTATTATGATGTTTCCGCCCAATGCAGCATCCGGTAGCCCCGGCGTTCAGGTGGCTGGAACCGGCACCCGTGGCAACGGGTCTGACGAACTCAATAAGCCCGCCGGTATTACCATAGACGGTAGCGGCAATCTCTATGTTGCCGATACAGAAAATCACCGGATACAGAAGTTCGCACCCAACTCAGCAAATGGCGTTACGGTAGCCGGAACAGGTACTGGCGGGTATGCGGCCGATCAGCTTAATAAGCCAACCGACGTAAAACTGGATGGCAATGGCTTTATCTATGTGGCGGATCAGCTTAATCACCGTATCCAGAAATTCGGGCCAAACTCAACCGCAGGAAGTTTAGGAACCACAATTGCCGGTATGACGGTTAGCGGACTGCCGAGCTTCGGATCATCGCCCGACCGGCTCTACAGTCCGATCGGAATCGCCCTGGACGCGTCGGGCAATGTCTATGTTGCCGACACCAGAAACTACCGGATACAGAAGTTTGCGCCCAATTCAGCCGGAGGGGATTTCGGTACGACAGTGGCCGGTATTTCCGGTAATTCCGGCTCACAACCGGAGAATCTGGACCTCCCGTTTACCGTTACCGTCGATGCTGCGGGGTATATCTATGTTTCGGATAGCTTTAACTACCGGATACAGAAGTTCGCACCGAATTCATCATCCGGTTTTACCGGTACGACAGTGGGGGGAACTACCGGAATTTCCGGCCAGGATCCGGACCAGCTGGATGTTCCGTTTGGCATCGCAGTAGACGGAGCGGGTAATGTATATGTTGCCGACCAGAATAACCACCGGATTCAGAAATTTACGCCAACGGTTACGCAAACGGGAACAATCACCGGGCTGACCGCCGACGAATCGGGGTGCCCTGTCCGGTTGCGGGGAGCCGGGAGCGGTCAGACGTTTGTATTTACAGGACCTAACGGCTACGTTTTCAGTGAGGTGCACCGGACGGCCGGTACGTATCAGCCGGTCGCTTTTGATGTCCGTGTGCCGGGGATGTACACCCTTCAGGCCGGCGCATCCGGCGGCTGCGGAACTTCCGTACCGGCACAGATGACGGTGACAGTGGCCCGCAGTTGCCCGTAGCTCATCTGCCGGTAAACAACATATTGAGTGTTACTGTCATTGGGCCGGGCTATTGCCTGGCCCAATGGCGTTTTACAAACGCTATCCAGTCTTTTTCGGAGGCCGGTATCCGGACATCCGGCGCAAAGCCAGTGTTGTCGATCCGGTATTGACGGGTCCAGCCGTTACGGCCCCAAGGGAGTGCCAGGTTGAACGTCCCGTCGCAGAGGCCGAAATTCTGGTCGAGGCCGTAGTCCATCACGCCGTGCGTATTGGTGCCGAACAGGGTTACCTTTTTGCTTTGCTTGCACTCAAAGACAAAAAACTCGGTACTACTGCCGCAGCCTTTGTCGATCAGCAGGGCAATGCGTTTGGGGTTCGCATCCGGACTGACGTCGGCGGGGCGGGTGAGGTCTTCGCCCTCGCTTACCATCCCGCCGGGGTTTGCCAGCAGCCCGTTGAGCAGAAACCGCTGCCGGCGGATGAAAAACGCATTATTGACCGAGTCCTTCATCATCGATTTGATAGTAGCCTGAGTCGACTCAATGAGCTCAGGGCTGGAACGATAATCCCACGACGGATAGCTGATCGGATTGGTGTAAATCAGTTTGATCAGCTCGTCGGACGACGACGAATTACCGCCTCCATTGCCGCGTACATCAAAAATCAGGTCCGGCGTCCGGCTGATAAGGGCTGCATTGGCCCTGAGCAGACTGTCGAGCTGATCTACTTCACGCTGATTAAAAACGGCCAGTCTGATATAGAGCGTTTTGGGGTCGAGTTGCCGGAACTGCACCAGATCCGTACGGTTCTTAAGCACATCGGCATAAAGCACTGGTGCGGTACCGGCCTGCTGCCTGGAAACGAACACGTGACTGTCCTTAAAAAACGAGGTATAACGTTTCAGAACCGCGTGGCAGGCGTCGGGTGTCTGCGCATTGCGTGCCTGCTGCTTTAGCTGTGTAACGAGCTGGTTGTAGCTTTTTTGCGTTGCCTGTGTAACCTTGTCGGTGAAGCCGGCATAAATCCGGGTCGTTTTATCAATGGCTTCGTCCAGCGCTGCCGGACATCCGCAACCCGCCGGACGGGTAGAGGATCGGGGCGATTGCGCCGGAATGGTGGTATGAGCGACAAGTAGGCAGAACAGAATCAGGTGGATTGTTTTCATAAGCGTTTCATTGAGGGTATCCTAAAAACAAAAACGGTACGCTGATCTACCTGACTGACGGTCACTTCCGGAAATGCTTGTCGGCAAACCGGAGGTATTGTTCCCAATCGAAGTCTGTAACATCATGGCCGCCCGGCCTGATATGATAGCCAATCTGCCCCTGAACCGACTGGTTTAGTGGCGGCATTGTTGTTGCCGGTAAGCCGTTTGTATTAAATAGCTTATAAACCGGCGTTGCTGCCACCGCCGACGCAAACTCACCCGCCGGATCGGCCCCGCGATCATCCTGCGCACTGCCGATATAAACCGGTCGGGGAGCCACCAGCCCGATCACCATGTGCTGATCGAAGGGCAGTAGCGTGTCCTTATCCATGTATTGCCGGAAACTCCGGGCGTACCAGTGCGGAAAGACCGTACACAACCGGCGGATGTTTTCGCCAACGCCGCGATGGAACAATTTGGCCCCACCTGCGCCTGATTCATGGCTGATCACCAGTGCGAAACGCGGGTCGGAAGCACCGGCCCACAGGGCGGCTTTCCCGAGTCTGGACCAGCCGAACACCGCAACGTGTTTGCGGTCAATGGCCTTGTCGGTTTCCAGATAGTCCATAATCCGGCTCAGCGCCCATGCCCACGCGCCGATGGCGCCGAAATTGTCGGGCCGCTGCTGGTAGGCCGGAAACAACTGGTGCACGCCGGTCGATAAGGTTGATTTAGCATCGTCGGAGGCTATGTCCTCACGGTAGGCCGTGACGAGGGCATAACCGGCTTTCAGGATTTTTTCGACCGGCCACTGCCGGGCATTGGTGCCCCGACAGGCTTCCGTCGCGCGGTTTTGCTGCACGCAGCTGAGGTCAATGTACGGGTTATTTTTACCGGATTCGACAAAGCTTTTCGTCAGCCGGATGCCGGGATCGGGGTTAATCGTGTGATTGCCCCAGAAGTTAAGGCCCACAATTGCTGGTGCCGGGCCCTTCCGCTGATTAGGAATATACAAAAGAACCTCCGTTTGCGGACCCTGCGGGGTACCGTCGTAATAAATCACTACCTGCTTCCGCGTGGCTAGTCCGCCGAGGGCCTTCGGGTCTTCGTCAGCGACCTGAAAACGCATCCGGTCCGGTCGGGGCGGGGCCTGGCCGTACATATCTGCCGCAAATTTTTTCAGCAGGGCAGGCCGCTGCGTTTGTGTCCATTCACGGGCGGTCCTGACCCGTTGACCGTTTTCCATCAGAAATGGGTCAGGAATCGTCTGGGCACCGGTTGGCGCGGTCAGCAGGTTCAGCAATAGGGCCGGAAGGGCATAGAGGAGGCGTTTCATGAGCTGATCAGCGTTTAGGTTCGATAACGACCGCCTGCCCGCCTTTGGCGGCGAGCTGAACCGGAAAAGTGTCGCCTTTTTTAACGGTAATCGTGCGTTTCCGGATGCTGTCGGCTCCGTCGTCTTCGTAAATCGTGGCGGTGTAGGTTTTCCCTTTTTCGAGGAAATTCAGTGACAGGTTTCCCGACCAGTCATTGAGGCCGGCGGCCGTACCAAGATACCATATTTTCCCCTGACGGCGGGCAACGGCAATGTGCTGACCGATGTCGCCGGACAGGTAGTGCGATTCGTTCCAGACGGTTGGTACGCGGCTGAAAAACTCAATTTCGCCTTCATTCGTATAATCGTTCGGGTTACCATACCAGAACATAGCCTGTAACGGGCTGAAATACACCACTGTCAGCGCCAGTTGCTGCCCTTTGCTGACCTGTAGTTTGGTTTTCCGGAGGTTGTCGCTGAAGGCTTTGTTGGCGTTCGGATAGCAGTAGGTGTAGTCGGCGGCACCGGCCAGAAACCGCGTAAACGGCAGCACGGTATTATGGTATGCATCCGGATTGTTTTCATTCCCGCGAATGCCTTCCTGCGTCAGCAGGTTCGGGTAGGTGCGGCTAAGGCCCGTAGGCTTGTAGTTGTCGTGAATATCAAGGATGAAGCCGTGTGCCAGCACCTTGGGCAGGGCCTGCGCCAGCCATTGGATACCTTCCTGACTCAGCCCGTCGACAAACCCGAACTTCAGTCCGGCCACGCCCCACCGCTGATACAGCGGCAGAATGGTATCCAGTTTGGCCCGTAAAGCCACACGGTTGACGTACAGAATCACACCGATGCCATTCTGCCTGCCATATTGGATCACTTTCGGCATGTCGATGGCATCAATCACCTTGGTTGGGTCCGAAGAACCCCGAAACTCGGCACCATACCAGCCCGCGTCGAACATGATGTATTGCAGGTTGTGTTTCCGCGCAAAATCAATGCAGTCGATGCCGTTTTGGGTCGTTAGATAGGAGCGGATCAGCTTGCCGGGTTTTACCCACGCCGGTACGCCTTTGGCCGAAGGGGGCGACAGCCGGAACGCCAGATCACTGAAGGCATGCAACCCGATGGCCGTCGGACTGACGCTGATGGTCCGCCACGGGCTGGTAAAGGTCTGGCCGATGTTTACAGAGTCGCGTTTTGCCCGGTCGCGGTGATCGGGCTGAAAGCTGACTGCCAGGGTATTGGCTGTACCTCCTTTCTCAAGTATGGCTTTGGTATAGCCCGCATTGTCTGCCTCGCCGACCGAAATAAACCACTTGCCGTTGGTCAGCGTCGTCGGGAAATCGCTCGTTTTGGTGAACGCGTCAAAGGCCACAGGGCTGAATACACTTTCTTCATTGTACTGATACAGCGTATAGGGTTCCGTAAACCTGAACGTGGTCAGTTCGCGGGTAATGACACCGGCGTTTCCGGAAAGCGCATACCGGAAGGCCAGGCTGTTATTGTAGAGTCGGAACGTTACCTGAAAGGGGGTAGTACCGGATTGGCAGAACACCATTGCCTCGTTGTAGTGATTCCGGATGAGATCGTTTTCGCCCAATGGCCAGCTAATGGTTTCCTTCACCGTCCGTGTGGTTGCTTTCAGGATGACAGCCTCTGCCCCGATAGTCTGGTTACGCAGCTGAAACCCGAGTGCTGACCAGTTCACGACGGCCTGTTTGCCGGACAGCAGCCTGTAAACCAATTGTTTTTCCGGATTGACGATGACCTCAAGACGGGTGCTGCCGTCAGGAGACGTAAGCGTCAGCGCAAGGGCGGGCAGGGATAGACTGAAAAGAAAAAGCAGGATAACCGGCAGAACCAAACGATTGAGCATGGGAATCAGGTTTGTTTACGTAGCACAAAGGGTTAAAAGAAAGCCTGCTGCGCGAACAGCAGGCCTGTCTTTCAGAAATAGCAGAATAGGGAACGTAAATACCTGTCCGGTGTGAAAAAAATTAAAAGCCGCCGCCTTGCCGCTGCCGGAAACCGCCGCCGCCGCCCTGGCCACCTTCGCCGTTCCGGCGGAAATTACCGCCTTCGCCCTGGCGCCGGTTTTCGCCGTTGCCTTGACCTTGCCGGTTGCCGCCGCGATTGCCGCCGTTGAACTGGCGCAGCGTGTAGGTAAATGTGCAGAGGAAGTACCGCTGTAACACCTGCGACTGCGTATCCTGGAGGTACGTGTCTGACACCGAGCGGCTGATGCTGGCATTCTGTTTCAGGAGGTCAAACACAACGATTTTGAGCTCGCCCCGCTGGTTTTTCAGGAATTTTTTGCCCAGTGCCGCATTCCAGAGGGTATAGTGTTGGTTCAGGCCACCTGCCAGACCACGGTACTGCTGGTTGGTCAGATCACTCTGGAACACCATGCCTTTCCAGAAAATCCAGTTGACGCGGGCATTGAGGGTCCGGTAGAAGTAGCTGTTATCGAGCTTCGACTGAATGGTGTTTTGCACCTGATTGTAATTCAGCGCATACGAAACAGTAAAGTCAATTTTTTCGCTGATGTTGCTGCTGATGGTAGCCCCCTGCGAATAGGTGGCACTACGCGAATAGTTGGTCTGAAGATTAATCAGACTCGGCGAGTTATTGTAGGTGTATCCTGCGCTGAGGTTAAAGTTGGTTTTAATGGGCTTAAACAGAAAGCCGTACGTAACTGATGAGCGCAGGCTCCACAGACCATCAAGGTTGACTGGTTGGGTCAGCTGCACGCCTTTGCCGACCAGTTGTCCGTTGGGTAACCGGATGGTTCCGTCGCTGATCTGCGTGGAGTTGGCAATGTAATTCTGCGTCATATCAGCTCCCAGTGAGATAAAGAAACTCTTCGACGTAGCCGGTTTATTCAACGTATACCGGCTGGAGAACGAATGGTTATACGACTGTTTCAGGTTTGGGTTACCCGCCGACAGGAACAGCGGATTGGTGTTGTTGATCACGTTCTGTAACTGCGAAATCGACGGCGCATTGGTATTGGTGTTGTAGACAAACCGGATGCGGTTTTCGCGGTTAGGGCGCAGGTCGACGGTAACGGCCGGCAGCAGGTTATCGAAAGTAGCCCGGACATGGTTCAGCCGCGGGAAGCTCTGCTGGCTGATCAGGTCGGCGCGCTGGTACGACAGTTCGGTGATGATGCCAACTTTGTCGGTGTGGTAGTTGTAATTGGCCGCTGCCTGATTGGTCAGGTAGTCATTGGCAAATGAGTTGGACAGTAATGAATCAATGAGCGTATAGCGCTGTGTCAGTGTATCCAGGCGGCGGGTGCGGCGATCGGAGTCGCTGTTGCGGTAAGAGCCCCGATAGCTGATTTGTAGCAAACTTTTCGGAGAAATCGGTTCGGTATAGCTGATGTTGGCAGACAACTGATAACTCGGTGAGTTATTTGATGTCTGCTGGTCGATACGCTGGAGCCGGTAGCCGTTCGTAAAATACTCATTCCGCGATTGCTGGTTGGTGACCGATTCCGACGTGTTGATGTCGGTGCCCAGATTGAACGAAACGGACCGGCCTTTCTTGCCGAATTTATGGCGATACACCAGATTCTGCCCGAATGACAGATTCTGACTCGTCGTGTAGTATTTACTGTTGGTCTGATTAAGCAGGGCCGTGTCGGAAACCGACATTACACCCGCCACGGTCCGGTTTGAACTGTTATTCTGGGTCCGGAAACGGGGGGTGAAAATAAACGAGTTATTATCGTTCATGTTGTATTCCAGCCGCAGATCAACCCGGTGGTTGCCGTTGTTGGTCCGGCTCATGGAATTTTCGCGGTAATACTGATTCGCATTCTCGGCAAGGAAATATTGCCGGACAATCGACCGGTCGTTGTGATTTTGTGTGTTGTTATAGAAATAACTGCCGCGGATGGCCAGTTTCTTATTGATCTGATCGGTAAAATTCAGGCCAATGGAGTTGGTCGTATTGATACCGGCTTGTTGCCCGACGCTGGGTTGCCCGCCGCGGCCGCCACCACCGCTGGTCACATCCTGGCCTGTAAAGTTTTGCTGGTTTACGTTGTTGGACAGGCCGAGGATTGTAATCCGGCGTTCGCCATTGAAGACATTGACGTTAGCGCCCGCCGAGTAGTTATCATTGGTGCCGTAACCCGCCGATAGCCGCCCGAAAACGCCTTTCCGCTTATTTTTCCTCGTTACGATGTTGATTGTTTTGGTGGTCCGGCCATCGTTGAAACCGGTCAGCTGCGCCTGATCGCTGAGTCGGTCGAGGACTTCGATTTTATCGACGACTTCGGCGGGAAGGTTGCGGATCGCGATGGACGGGTCATCACCGAAAAAGGGTTTTCCGTCCACCAGAATCTGTTGTACATTCTCCCCCTGTGCTTTTACCTGCCCGTTTTCGACGGTAATGCCCGGCATTTTTTTCATCAGGTCTTCCGTCGTGGCGTCGGGATTGACCTTGAAGGCATCGGCGTTGTATTGCAGTGTATCGCCTTTCATTTGTGAGGGCGGAATCTGCGCCTTTACCACCACTTCCTGAAGGCTTCGGGCATTCTCGTTCAGGATCAGGGTGCCTAGCTGGAGCGTTTCGCCGGTCAGATTAATAGCCTGTTCCAGGTTGTCAAAGCCAATATACGACGCTTGTAGCCGGTACGTCTGTTGTGTCACGCCGTTGAAGCGGAAGGCACCGGTCGTATCGGTAGTAATAAATTTTTTCTGGGTTGTATCCTTCTGCGCCGTCAGAATTACCGCAACACCAATTAGCGGGCTGTTTTTCTGATCGGTAAACCGCCCGGAAATGGTTCCGGTCTGGGCCATGGTGCGGAGGCTGAAGAACGTAGCCGTCATTAAAATAAGCAGCGTCAGGGCTCGTTGGCGCATAGGATTCGGGCACCGGCAACCGGGGCGGTAAAAGCCGCGGTTTTACGGATGCAGGAGATTAAGTGAATGAAAAAGCGTTTTATGTAACGTAATGTCTATAAAAGTAGTCAAAAGACTGAATTTTAATGTAGTGGCGGAAAAAAAGGTATGCGTAACTATCCGGTTTACAGTTACTTCGGCCGTAAGGTAGATATTTGCGACTTGAAAATGTATAATATTGAAAAAACTGGCACACTTTTGGGTGTAGCATAGGTCAGGAAGACCTTATACCCATGAATACTACCGAAACGTTTATGCATGTAAGCCATGTGAGAAGGCTCATTATGAGCATTTTGATTGTGGTTTGGCTTACAACAGGAAGTACCCCGCTACTGGCCCAGACAACGAACCCTCCGGGTTGTGTTACCGCCTGTATACCGATTACCATTAAGCGACTGCCATCCAAATCTACAAATAATCCTAATCCGGATAATCCATCTCAGACAACTTTACCGGTACCGGCTTTTAATTTACAAAGTGGTAATGTACCCTATTCGTCCGCTATTCAGTTTTCAGCGCTTGACTTACCGGCCGGAGCCCTTGTGGAGTACTCAACGGACGGGGGCACAAACTGGATAGCCGGTCAGGCGCTGACTGTGCTCAGCGAAACACCGGTGCTGGCCCGGACAAGACTAAACGACCAGGTTTCCGCCACGGCATCGGCACGGTACGCACCGTATTTCCGGCGCATATTTGTGTTGGGCAACAGCATTACTTCCATTAGTCCGGTGCCGGAAATCGGCTGGACCGGCAACTGGGGTATGGCCGCTTCATCGGCCGATAAGGATTACCTGCATCTGCTGACAGCACAGCTCAGAAACCGATATACGGATGTACAGGTCAAACCGATTGCCGGCAGCAGCTTCGAGCGGACCTGGTGGACCTACGACTTCTCAGCTTCGCTTGATGAGCACCTGCCATTCGATGGCAATGGTCCGGATCTGGTCATTGTGCGGGTCGGGGAGAACATGGATGAGAACCAGGTTGAATCACAGAATCTGGAAAGTTATTACCGGCAGTTGCTCGACTATCTGGTGAAATTCTCAAAAGGGCCGGTGAAAATAATCTGTACAACTACCTTCTATCCGGGACAGGATAAAATCAACGCTGTTATCCGGAAAGTGGCCGCTGAAAAGGGCTATCCGGTGGCGGATATACATTCGCTGGCAGGTGATGCGGCCTTACGGGCAACGCAGTATACGAATGCCGGCCTTGCTCAGCACCCTAATGATGCCGGTATGCAGCGGATCGCTGAACTGATCTGGCAGGTTGTAAAATAGTCTACAGGAAGAGCGTGCAGAAATGAACCCCCTGGTACCGGAATGGTATCAGGGGGTTTGATTTTATGAATTAACGACCAGCAGGCCGGTCCGGATATTCTGAATGCGCCGGCGGGAAACGCTGAGTTCCTGGCCATTGCTGAGCTGAACGGTAAAGGGTCTGTACTTTTCATTAAAGTTGGCCAGGTGACCGGGGTTGATCAGCATGGATTTATGAATCCGGATAAAAGGCGTGAGCCGGTCTTCAAACCATTTCAGAGTCTGTGAAACCAGAAATGTCTTGCCGTCCGTATAGTGAATGCGTGAGTAGTTGCCGTCTCCCTGAATCCAGATTATGCCATCAGTTTGTAGGGGCTTGTCATAGCCCGGGACCTTGAATGTTGCCATAGGTAATCGCTTGCTGTTTGCTTAAAGACGGGCAGAAAGCAGCCGGGTCACCTCAATTCCGGATCAAAACGAAAAACTTTTATAAAAAACGAAAAAATATGACCATAATTGGTTTTTTGTTAATTGAGTGTTTACTTATTTAGCCCTGCTGTGTTGCCTCACGGGCTGGAAAATTAAATAGATGGCGTATTTCAGAAACTATACGTATTCAATTCAGTTTATAAGGTAAGTATATACCGATACGTAAAAATTGTATTTATTGAATCATGCTAGCGCTTTACTAAAATATTATTTAGATTTTCACTCCAAAATATTTAGTGACTTCTGAGATATGATTCGTCTAAGGATTAATGACTGAATGTTTGGTTGAGCCGCTGCCGGCTGCTTTTGATAATAAAACCTATGCGACTACAATCTCTGGCGTTTGCTATCCACTCTACTTATTCAGCGTCAAGCTATAATGAGCATCTGAAGGCCTGTTACGAATTACAGAAACGGATTGAAAAACTTTCAGACGACGAATACAACCGGCTGTATGCTGAGGCAGAACACGTCATGTCTGTTGCTGCATTTAAGGAAATAGAGTGGGCCATTGAAATACAGAATCCGTACCGGCGCGGGCAGGTAGAGGAAAAAGCATGGGAAAATGCTTATGTGGCCATTGCGTCTCTGCCGGTTGATCTGTTTGACCTGCGCGCCCTGGCACTGGTGTTTAACACGACCCATTGCTTTGTATCGCTGACCGAAACCCGGATAAGGGACCGGTTTAAGAATGAAAAAAACCGGCTGATCAGTGAGCAGATCACACGGTTTTATTCAGGTAGTGTGCAGTTGCAGGCCGAAAATATAAAGGCCTATTTTACCGAAGTCCGCCGTAAACTAATTTCGGTGCAGGCCGTTGAAACACTGGCCGTTGTGCCGCCGGATACTTTGCTTTCCCTTATTCAGGGCGAATGTTGCCTGCCGGAAGACTATCTGATTAAAATTATTGATGTATTGCAGATTGTAGGCTACGATCCTGCCTATGATTACGCGCTGCAAAATGCGGCGTAGGATGTACATGATGCCTGACACCACAAAAACCTGTAAAGGCGTTTTTATGGTGTCAGGCGGTTCGCTGCGCAGCGTGGACGAGGTCACTAATAGAACTATCAGGCAACCCCGATGGTGAAGCCTGCCTCGAACAGGCCACCGGCTTCTACATGCTGAATACCTTCTTTTTCCTCAATTGACACCGGTGTCCCTTCGCTGTCGGCACAGCCCAGCCACGGCTCAATACAGACAAAATCAGCTCCGGGTTTGGCCCAGATCCCCAGCATCGGAAAGGCCGTGAACGAAACGACTACCTTGTGGTCGTGATGAGGACTCTGAATCGTCACGGCCCGGCTTTCCAGACTCTTGAACACCAGCGCGTCCTGATTGAACAGATCCTTTGTCAGCGGCAGCTCAGGACCCACGGTTAAAACCGGTTCGGTCTCGCCGGTGAAATAGCCTTTCGGGGATAAGAGGTGACGGGTCAGCGGTTCTTCTTTCTGGAAATGGAGCAGATAATCTTCGTACTGCTCGCCCGGCAAAAACGGAACATTGAAGGCCGGATGCGCGCCGACGGAGAAATACATGGTCTGATCGCCCTTGTTTTCGACGCGGTACGTAATGCTCAGCACGGCTTCATCCAGACTGTAAATAATCTGAAAAACAAACTGATAGGGATATACGGCCAGCGTCTGTTCACTGGCGGCCAGTTCAAAGGTGGCACTGACCGGTGTCGCGTCGGCCAGCGTAAATACGGACTGGCGCGTAAACCCGTGACGACCCATCGGAAAGTGCTGCTCACCAACCCGCAGCTGGTCATCCTGCAACCCGCCAACGACCGGAAATAAATTCGGAGCGTGCCAGCCCCATACCGCCGGGTCGGCCTGCCAGAGGTGTTCGATATTCGTTTGTTTGTTAAAAACCGAAGTCAGTTCGGCTCCCTGTGGCCGGATTGAAACGCGGAGAACGTCGTTTTCGATGGTTGTCATGAGGGAAAAAGAAAATGTATAATGGACAATGTATGATGTATAATGCTGTTGGCTGGTATGGTATTGGTTTTAATAAACGTCAGGGGGCGGGTGAACTGTTTTTCGTTGACCGGGCCGCTTTCCGGTCAAGCCGGGCATAGGCCGCCCCGAAAGACTCGCCGGCTTCCAGTTTTGTGATCAGGGTGGTCAATCCGTCGGGGCCTGATACCGCCAGCCAGCGTGCCACTTCAGTGGCGGAGGCTAAATACGCCATCAGTACATGATACGGACTGCCGCTGAAAAAATCCTGCATTGTGCCGAGCTCCTGTAAATCAACAGATTCCTGCCCGCTCTGACCACGGAACAGCCACTCGTCGTGGAGTCTGCTATAGCGTTCCCGGTGGTTGCGGGTAGCCGGTGAAAAGCGGTAATCGACCATCAGAGCCAGCCCCTCGTTAAACCACTGGGGGATTTCCTGCCGGACGGTCCACCAACCCAGGCGCCCCAGCAATTCGTCGTGGCAGCGCTCATGGGCAATCACATCCACATTATTACCGTCCGGTCCCAGAATCAGCCAGGATTCACCCCAGGGAGCCCCCAGACTGCATCCTGCCGATGACTCTGCTGCCCGGCCGCAGTATCGGTTAAACGTTTCCGGATCGGTGCAGAAAATAATACCGGCCTTTCCGGCGAGTGGCTTCCCCTCCGGTACTTTCCAGAAGGCATGCAGGCGGCCGGTCGACGCGGTAATGTGCCGGATCAGTTTTTTTTGTACCGAATCGGGGGTATTACGCTGGACATAAACCGGCATAGGCGTATGGGCTAACCGCGTAAAGTCAGCCGAAAAGCGTACGGTCTGACAACGGAACAGTTCCGGGAAAAGAAACAGATAACCGATTGGCAGGGCGATGAGCAAACCTGATAACCAGTTACGTAATGAAATTGCACGCATGAAAAGTCAACAAAGCAAGGGCTTTGATGGTTGTCAATAAAAGTCTAAATGTAACAACTCACCTTCACTTTACGAACGAATGCCATCAACGATTATCATTGGTGCCGGAATGGCCGGTCTGGCCGCGGCGCATGAATTGCGCAGAAACAACCAGACGGTCACAGTACTGGACAAAGGCCGCGGCGTTGGCGGGCGGCTGGCCACCCGTCGGTTGGCTATGGGCCGGGCCGATCACGGGGCACAGTTTTTTTCGGCACGCACCCCCGACTTTCAGGCACATGTACAGCAACTGATGAAGGCCGGTGTGGTCAGGGAGTGGAATCTTCAGGAAGCCGAAATTATCGATACATCGTTCCGGCACCCCCGGTACATCGGTGCGGAGGGGATGAATGCCATCGCCAAATACATGGCTAAATCAGTGCCGGTACAGACGGGCGAACGGGCTGTCCGGATCAATGCCATTGCCAATGGTTGTCAGGTAGTTACCGAATCAGGGAATACCTACGAGGCTGAACAACTGTTAATTACTATTCCGGTGCCCCAGGCAGAGGCTTTGCTGAGCGACAGCGGGCTCGAACCCGGATCGCTCGAAATCCGTGCCTTTTCCAACATCCGCTATCAGCCCTGCATTGCTGTGATGGCTGTGCTGAACGGGAACAGCAACATTCCGGCGCCGGGTATTCTGCGATTCGACGAAAACGCTGATACGGGCGTTGCCTGGGTAGCCGATAACCGGCAGAAAGGCATTTCACCGGACCAGACCACGATTACCGTTCATGCGACCCATGCATTCAGTCAGCTGCATCTGGAAGACGATCTGAATGTCGTGGGCAAAACCCTGCTCGATCAGCTGACCGAATGGATTCCCGCCGGATCGGTAACCAGCTATCAGGTGCATCGCTGGCGGTATAGCCTGGCTAATCAGCGGCATGACGAAGCATTTGTAGTAGGCAAAGCCCCGTTTATGCTCTTATTCGGCGGCGACGGCTTTGGCATGGGAAACGTTGAAGGGGCCTTCCAGTCCGGCCTGCAAATGGCCCGTTTCCTGTTGGGCAGGGGGCTAAGGGCGTAGGGGAGGGGGGCGTGGAGCCGGGGGTAACCGTACCCCCGGCTCCATGCTCCACGCATCAGTTATAATATCCCGCAATCTGCTCCGCGACGAGGCGGCCTGTCCGGATGGCAGCATTCAGGGACGGGTATGCGGTCTGGTCGCCGCACTGATACAGGCCACGGCTAAGGGTAAGCGGTGCGTGGGTAGCATCCGGCCCGTAAGCCGGTAAGGCGTGCGGAATGTGATAGGTCCGCAGGTGCCGCCATTGTTTCACCGGCTCGCCGAACCAATCCGTCAGTTCCCGCTGAATCTGTGACGTTAAAGCGGCTTCATCCACATGCGTGAGCCCCTGCGTACTGACCGAAATCAGCGCCTGACCGGCCGGAGCTGTAGCCGGATCTATGTCCGAAACAACTGCCACATTGTGGACGGCTGATGAACGCCGTGTGTTCAGCAGCAGCAGCTTTTCGTCGGGGCGTGGCGAGGCCGGGGCAGCAAAATAGGTACAGGTTGTATGCGTAAACGCAGTTTCGGGCGGTTTGGGGGCGCCCACGAGCTGAGCCGCTTTGGCACGGTCAACGGCCAGAACAATGTGGGATGCGTTCAGTACTTCGCCGCTTTCCAGCTGCACCTGATTGCCGCGAATGGCGTTCACCGGTGTATTCAGCCGGATTTGCTCCGGTAAAAGCCGGCCGGCAATCTGCGCCGGTATCCGCTCCATGCCCCCGGCCGGTACGGCTGCATCGCCTGAATAGAACATGCTGAAGCAGAATTCAAAGAAGTTACTGGAGGTATGCAGGGCATCTTCCAGAAAAATGCCGCCGAAAAACGGGCGGAAAAAGCGGGCAATTATCTGGTCCGAAAAGCCTGAACCGGTCAGGAAATCATACGTAGTAGTTGCTTCCTGATTAAAGAAATCTTCCGACTGCATACCGTCTACACGGCGTGCCAGTTCCAGCATCCGGAATTTATCACTGAACGTGCCGACCGGCGAAAACAGGGTTTGAAAAAGAGCAGCCGGTTCGCTGAGCGGATTCAGCAGTTTCAGCCACGGATGGCGGCTGCCGGGCTCGTCGCAGCGGATCAGGGCACCCGACCGGAACGTTTTCAGATGGAGGGCACTATAGTCCAGTAATCGTTGCGCCTCGGGATAGGCCGTTAACAGAATCTGAAAGCCACGGTCGAGGCGGAACCCGTCGACGGTATCCGTACGGAGGCGGCCGCCGACACCGTCAGACGCTTCGAGCAGGAGGGCATTAATACCTGATTTCTTTAAGTAGGCGGCACAAGTCAGGCCAGCCATACCGGCACCAACAATGATTACGGAGGCTTGGGTTGTCATTCGCTGGGTAGTTTGGTATAAAAAGATAGTGATGTAAAAATAAACATGATCTTTGTGGTTAATAAGCAATAATTCCCGCAGCGGCCATATTGTTTCAACGTTCATTCATGAAGTACGAAAATAGCCTTGATTTTGCCCGGAAACTGGATCAGGAAGATCCGTTACGCACGTACCGGAACCGGTTTCATATTCCCGTCCATACCGGGAAACCGATCATTTATTTCTGCGGTAATTCGCTGGGTCTGCAGCCCGAAGCCGCCAAAGCTGTGCTGGAACATGACCTCACGGTCTGGCGGGAAAACGGCGTAGAAGGGTGGTTTGACGTCAACCCGCTGTATGACGAAGCCTGGATCGGGTACCACCGGGCGTGTAAAGAGCCGCTGGCACAGGTGGTCGGGGCACAGCCCGCAGAAGTCTGTCCGATGAATTCGCTGACGGTCAACCTGCACCTGTTGCTCTCGACATTTTACCAGCCGACGGCAGCCAGCCCTAAAATCCTGACCATTGCCGGTGATTTTCCGTCGGATCAGTACGCCCTCGAAACCCACATCAAGTCCCGTGGATTTGATCCGGATGAAGTTCTGGTTGAAATAAAACCGGAAGCAGACGGGCTGATCCGGCTGGAAGCAATACAGGCCGGAATTGCCGCCCACGCGGGTGAACTGGCCCTGGTGCTGATGAGCGGCCTGAATTACTATACGGGGCAGGTTTACAACATGAAAGCGATTGCGCAAACCGCCCGTGAACATGGAATTACCGTAGGCTTCGATCTGGCCCATGCCATCGGAAACGTACCGGTCTACCTGCACGAATGGGGGGTTGATTTTGCAACCTGGTGTTCATACAAATACCTGAATTCGGGACCCGGCGGTATTTCGGGGATTTTTGTGCACGAAAAGCACCACGCGGCCAATCTGCCGAGGCTGGCGGGTTGGTGGGGGTATGACGAACCGCGCCGGTTTGAGATGACGAAGGGCTTTGTGCCGATGCCGGGGGCCGATGGCTGGCAGATCAGTACGCCGAATATCCTGGCGATGTCACTCCACAAAACGGCGCTGGCTATTACGGCCGAAGCGGGCATGGAAAACCTGCGCCGCAAAAGCGAACAGTTGACCGGCTACCTCTACTACTTGTTGAAGCAGGCCGGGGTTCATATCCTGACGCCCGAAGATCCGGCACAGCGCGGAGCTCAGCTGTCGCTGCTGGTACCCGGTGTAGGGAAGGCCCTGTTTAACCGGTTAACAGAAGCCGGAATCATCGGCGACTGGCGTGAACCGGACTGCATCCGCCTGGCACCAACCCCGCTCTACAATTCATTTGAGGAAGTCTGGCGGGTGGCCGATGTGATCAGTAAATCAGGGTTTTTGGCGTAAGATTCATTGGCGGCCAGCGCCAGTCCGTGGAAAATCCGGCGAACGGCTTCCTCAATCTGAGCCCAGCCTTCGTCGGTGCCCAGGTCAATGCCCATCAGCGTACGCTTGTCCTGACTCATGAACGTCAGCAGGCGCAGCGCCGAAATCATGACGGCCGAAACCGACCGCCCGTATTCGCTGCTGACCATACCCGACATACTTTCTACAATCGCATGCGTTTCCTGGTCGATCTGATCCGCGAGCGGATTGCTGTGCTTTTCTGAGTGGGCCAGTAAGTCAGACCGCAGGTATTCCAGTGACTGGACGTTCTGGCGCAACAGCCTGAAATCCATTAACATATACTCACAGGAAGCCTGCATGATCTCCTCAATACTGGCACCTTTGAATTGTTCCGGATTGAGCCGGGGGAGCTGAACAACCGGGGGATTTTGCTTGTAATGGGCATCGAGCAGGCCTTCAAGTCCGCCAAAATACCGATAGATTAAAATTTTATTGATACCTGCCTTTGCCGCTATCCGGTTAATTCCCAGTTGTTCAAAACCCTCTTCCGCAATGATTTGTCCAACGGCATCAATGAGCCGTTGTTCAGTGTGTTCTCTTCCCCTTGCCATGTTAATTAGTACATTGTTGTCAATTTAAATCGAAGTATGTACGATTTTCCCTTAAACTAAACGTATAGTTTTATGGTTTGCAACTTTGTTCATTTAATTACAGCAATTTAATCTAAATTAAGATTAGGCAACTGACTAGCTTGCTGAACAAAGGCTATATTCCGGCGCAGGCCTTCGAGTTTGGTACGCTTTACGGCTGACCGCCGGAATACTTCACGGAACACATCTTCGGTAATGTCCTGCCAGTCACTTCCGGTCAGCTGACGCAGCCCCGGATGCGGGTCGAAGGCGGGGGTTTTATGCGGTTTGGCGAAGCGGTTCCAGGGACAGACATCCTGACAGATATCACAGCCGAAAACCCAGTTGTCGAACTGTCCGCTGAATTCGGCCGGAATGGCTTCCTTCAGTTCGATGGTAAAATAGGAAATGCAGCGGCTCCCGTCGACCACATACGGTTCCACAATGGCACCGGTCGGGCAGGCATCCAGGCAGCGGGTACAGGTACCGCAGTAATCCCCGATGGGGCCGTCGGGTGTCAGTTCAAGGTCGAGAATCAGCTCTCCGATAAAGAAAAAGCTGCCCATCTTCCGGTTCAGGATATTCGAATGCTTTCCCATCCAGCCGGCTCCGCTGCGTTGCGCCCAGGTCTTGTCCATGACCGGCGCCGAATCGACAAAGGCCCGGCCACCGACTTCCCCGATCTCTTTCTGAATAAACGTCAGTAAGTCTTTCAGCTTGTCTTTCAGGACAAAATGATAGTCTTCACCGTAGGCATATTTGGAGATTTTCAGGTCGTCGGGTCCTTCGGGCAGCGGTTGCTCCGGAAAATAGTTGAGCAGTACGGTGATGATGGATTTGGCCCCGTCGACCAGCAGGCGCGGGTCAAGGCGCTTGTCAAAATGGTTGGCCATGTAGCTCATCTGCCCGTGCCGTTCCTGTTTCAGCCAGTTTTCCAGACGCGGCGCTTCATCGTCCAGAAAACCGGCCGCCGAAATACCGCAGAAATCAAAGCCGAGAGCAACCGCCTGTTGTTTGATCAGGGCCGTATAATGCGCTGTTGAATCGAGGTGTTGTTGCATAATCAGATGCTAAGAAAACAGCATAACCGGCCGGAAAAATTCAGATTTCCGGTAAATGTATAGCCAGTTATCAATCTTTCCGGGCCTTTTTGTGTTAAGCGGTATAATCGCCGGGGCCAGTGAGCAGTGTGTGTCAAGTTGTCAGATTAAATGGATTTGGCCTTGTTATTGTGCATATTTGTAAAAAGAAAACAGGTAGAGAAAGCGATAGTAAGCATGGAAAATAAGGACATTATTGACGAAGAAGCGCCATCTGTGAACGAAAATACTGACAATCAGTCTGCCGAAGCGGCAGAGCAACCGGCTGCCGAAACGTCATCGGCATCGCAGGAAGTTGCCGAACTGAAAGACAAATACCTCCGGTTATACGCCGATTTTGAGAATTTCCGCCGCCGTACGGCCAAAGAAAAGCTAGACCTGATCAGCACTGCCAACGAAAGCCTGCTGGTGTCGCTGCTGCCGGTCGTTGACGACTTTGAGCGGGCGATGCAATCCATCGAAAACGCCAGTGACATTGCGGCCCTGAAAGAAGGCGTGTCGCTGATTTACCATAAATTATTCCGCACTCTGGAAGCCAAGGGCGTAAAGCCGATGACATCGAAAGGGGAGGTATTTAACGCCGATATCCACGAATCCGTTACCCAGTTCCCTGCCCCGAGCGACGACCTGAAAGGGAAAGTCATTGACGAGGTAGAAAAAGGGTACTACCTGAACGACAAAGTAATCCGGTTTGCAAAGGTTATTGTAGGAAGCTAATGGCGAAAGAATGAAAGAGTGAAAGAGCGGAGAAAAACACTCTTTCACTCTTTTCCTCTTTCGCTCTTTAAAAAGATATGGCAACGAAGCGAGATTATTACGAGGTACTGGGTATCGACAAAAATGCCTCTGCGGACGACATTAAAAAAGCCTATCGGAAGATGGCGATCAAGTATCACCCGGACAAAAATCCGGATGATCCGTCGGCAGAAGACAAGTTTAAGGAGGCGGCTGAAGCCTACGATGTGCTGAGCGACGCGCAGAAAAAGGCGCGCTACGATCAGTTTGGTCATCAGGGACTTGGCGGCAACGGCGGGTTCGGCGGCTATGGCGGCGGCCCGTCGATGGAAGACATTTTCAGCCAGTTCGGCGATATCTTCGGCGACGAATCGCCGTTTGGCAGTTTCTTCGGCCGGAGCACGGGCGGTCAGCGGCAGCGTGTCCGTCGTGGGTCTGACCTGCGGATTAAGCTGAAGCTGAACCTGCAGGAGGTAGCCAACGGGGTCGAGAAGAAAATCAAGGTGAAGCGCCACGTAACCTGTACAACCTGCGGCGGCAACGGCTCGAAAAACGGTACGGCCGTGACGACCTGCCAGACCTGTAACGGGACGGGTCAGGTGCGCAAGGTGGTGAATACGATGCTGGGGCAGATGGTATCGACCAACACCTGTCCGACCTGTAACGGGGAAGGCAAGCAGGTGACCGACCGCTGCGATACCTGCTTTGGCGAAGGCCGTTTGTTGCAGGAAGACGTGATTCCGATCAAAATTCCGGCGGGGGTTGCCGAAGGTGTACAGCTCTCGGTATCGGGCAAAGGGAACGTGCCGCCACGGGGTGGTGTGGCCGGTGATCTGCTAATCCTGATCGAGGAGGAGGAAGACGAAGAACTGAAACGCGACGGCACCAACATCGTATTCGACCTGTACGTGAACTTCGCCGATGCGGCTCTGGGCACGAGCGTCGAAGTGCCGACCATCGATGGCCGGGCACGGATCACGCTGGAGCCGGGCACGCAAAGCGGCAAAATCCTGCGTCTGAAAGGCAAAGGTATCAAAGAACTGAACGGCTACGGTCGCGGCGATCAGCTGGTACACGTCAACGTCTGGACGCCGCGTACGCTTTCGTCCGATGAGCGTGCCTTATTGGAGCGTCTGCGTAGCGCCCCGAATTTCCAGCCAAAGCCGAATAAAAACGAAAAAGGCTTCTTCGAGAAAATGAAGGACTTTTTCCATGGCTGAGCCTGACTAAACAATACCAAAGCCCCGTTCAAAAGAGCGGGGCTTTTTTTGTGGCTAGTGAAGTGATTGAGCTACAACAAATTATGATAGTAGTAACATTTATATGAAAATTTGTTTATTATCATCAATAAGTATAAAATTGCTGTTAATCACACTAATATTTCATTCTGTACAGAAATAATTATACAGTTGACCTTAAATAGTAACTTAAACCAGACCCTTATTGAATAAATAATCTTTACCTGACACCTTTATGGACTTCAAAGACCACCTCAAACAACTTGTTGACAGGGTTGCCCGCCTTAAAGATTCTATACATACTGAGGAAGCGACAAAGACGGCCTTTATCCTTCCGTTCTTACAATGCCTTGGCTACGATGTATTTAACCCCCTTGAGGTGGTGCCTGAATTTATCAGCGATATAGGCACGAAAAAGGGTGAAAAGGTAGATTACGCCATCATGCGGGATAGCGGAGAGCCATGTATGCTTATTGAGTGTAAACATTGGGCGCAAAGCCTGACCTTGCACGATAACCAGTTATTGCGCTACTTCCATGTTACCAAGGCCCGCTTTGGGGTTTTGACGAATGGTATCATTTACCGGTTTTATACCGATTTAGAAGAACCGAATAAGATGGATCAAAAGCCGTTCCTTGAAATCAATATGCTTGATTTGAGGGATAATCAGGTTGAGGAGCTAAAGAAATTCCACAAATCGTACTTCGACGTAAACGCTATCATTACCTCAGCCAGTGAACTGAAATATACCGGTGAGCTGAAGTTGCTGATTCAGCAGGAGATGAATAGCCCAAGTGACCCATTGGTCAGGCATTTGGCAAAGCAGGTTTATCCCGGCCAGCTAAACGCCAAAATGATGGATTACTTTACCGGACTGGTTAAGAAATCCTTTCAGCATAGCTTTTCTGACCAGATTACGGACAGGCTGAAAACGGCGTTGGTTCAGGAAGAAAAGACCATTGTGGTAACGGAACCTGTAGCAGCGCCAG
This sequence comes from Arsenicibacter sp., assembly GCA_965247375.1. GTDB lineage: Bacteria > Bacteroidota > Bacteroidia > Cytophagales > Spirosomataceae > Arsenicibacter. Next base: position 100,426 of record CBDFHU010000009.1, on the reverse strand, counting down.
CGGCTGAAGAAAAGGAAAAACCAACGATTGTCACGACACAAGAGGAGTTAGAGGCTTTCTACATTGTGCGTTCCATCCTTCGGGGAACGGTTGAGTTAAAGCGTATCGCTTACCGTGACGCTCAAACCTACTTTGCCATTCTTTTGGATGACAATAACCGGAAGACAATTTGCCGACTGTATTTCAATGGCTCTAAAAAATATTTAGCGTTGCTTGATGAAACTAAGAAGGAAACTAAGTATGAGATTGGGGGAATAGACGATTTATACGACTATTCGCAACAGCTTGTTGAGGTAGCAGAGCGGTTGATTAATAATAAAGTATCTGGCTGAAATCAGCTATATTGTTTTCATATAGAGAACAATGTAGTTAATGCAATATTATGTTGGGTGTAGGTTTATCAGTTACTTGTTTGACAAAGTCTTGGCAACAAGTGTAGCATCCCGCAGAACAGCCTTAGACTTTCATTTCTGGGCTCCATGTGACACGAAAAACACATAGCGAGTCAGTATCTATCAGTCAGGCAGCGTCTTTACGAAAGGCCAAATGCCTTGACAGCGTGGCTTTGGCAAGTGTATTACGATTAATGAATTAATGCTTACGTGAGAAACAGCATGATGCTGTTTACATAACCGATAACATTCTTAGATATATACATTATGATAAGTGTCAATATTTTTTGGTTGTTGCTTTTCTTGACTAACACTGTCATATTATACTTATCTATTAGATGGTATAAAGAGGAAAAAACAAATGAAACTAAAATAGCCGTTATTGTATCAATTATTAACATCGTTACAATAATTGGCAATATTTACAATGAATATTCTCAAAAAATAGAATTAAAGATGATATTAGAGAACCAAACTGCTACTCTCATTCAAAGAATTGATAGCCTGAACAAAAAAAATATTATTTTGGTCAGAAAAAGTGATAGTTTACAAAAAATTATAATCCAATCTGGAGTAGCGTTAGTTTCCGGCAACAATAATAATACTGCTTCAGGTATAGGTAATATTGCAGGTAATCAGAATACGGTTATTAGTGGAAATGATCGAAGTACAATAATAATTAGCCCAGAAGAAAAACCCATAATTGATGATCGTATAAATGTTAGCCAACATATAAAAACGCAAGTATATATTAAAAAAGGAGATAAGGTTTTAGTTACAGCCACAGGTACAATAAATACCGGAGCTAATGTTGGACCTTCAGGGCCTGAAGGTAAAATATCAGGTGGACTATTTGGCTTCCCATTAAACCAATATAATGTAGTGAGTGAATATCCACATGCAGCACTCATGCTAAGATATACAAAAAATGACTCATGGATTAATTGCGGTAGAGAATATAGCTTTACATCTGAAAAGAACGGATTTTTAGAATTTGAAGTAAATGACATAGAGAAAAATAATAATAAAGGATCTTATCAAGTGGATATAAAAGTATACAGATAATTAACAAATGTCGGATCAAATCTTGACTTATACGCTATGAGTAGTTACGAGAATATATTTGTATTTTAGATTTGTTTTTAATGTTACTTCTTTTATTTACATATTGTATTATGGAGGTTAATGCCATGAACCTTAGTAATAAGAGCTGTTGGCAATTTGAGAGAGGCGGTTTTATTGTGTTATTAGACTTCGCGTCTCGGCGATGTCTTTGAAGATAGCCTGTAGAGTATTTTACAGCTAGTGGCAATGTATAGCGTTGTAAAAATTAATTTAATGATTGTTAAATATTTAAACAAAATTCAGAATGACTAAAAGATTTACATTTACAGATCTATTTCTACTAGTGCTTGCGCTATTGCTTATCAGTGTTAGCTTTTATCAAACTTGGCTGGGGCTACAACAAATATTTGGACCAGCGTCTTTTGTCATCGCTTTAGTGCTTTCTCTCTTACTATTATTCTTGTGTTGGATGATTAGAAATGCAAAGTTAGAGGGTAAGCCCACATCAAGTTTTCTTTGGATATATATCTTTATTGCTTCGTTTTGCTTTATCGCAAACTTTAATGCCTTGTATACAAGGTTTATGAAAATAGATATATATACTACAGAACTAAGGGATATTAACGAGAAATTTAACAACTTAGAAACCGATATTCAATCTAAACTGAGTTATAAATACAACAAAGAAACCGCACAAAATATTGAAATAAAGAAAAAACAGTTGATTGAACAGATTAAAGATCCAGGTAACAAAGGAATAGGCACTAGGGCTCAATCTTTAATCAGAGATATTGAGAAACTGACCGGTCAGAAAGTTGATTTATTAACTCCAGTAGGTAGTGATTATGAAGATTTAGCGAATCGAATGGGTAGCCAGATAGACAACATGATATCTGACTTATCACCAGAGGAACGGAATCTTAAAAGCGATGTCAATAATGCAGTTCTGAAATGGAATAAAAAAATTCAAGAATTATTACTTCTATCCGACAAGGATAAAAATGATCTCTCTCAAGGACTAATTGACGAGTCATTAACAGAGTATAATAAATTAGGTAATAAGGCGCACTCAGTTTTGGGGGATAAAGAATTTAAATTTGACCCTGTACTTTCAAAAACGCAAGAAGTTGGTAAGATAGGCTACGCTTTTAGCCACGCTATTAAAAACTTTGGAATGTATCAGTTTGTGGTTTTAGCGGGTTGCATTCTGTTAGACTTTGTAATTGTAATCATTATTTTATTAGTTACAAACCCTGATAACACTCGTGATTCAGGAGTATTGAGTAAAAGAAGGGGTAAAACAATCATTCCAAATAATTAGTACACATGAAAAATGATAATGAGGAGCTAAAGCCTTTATCTCTTGATAATAGAGATGAGCCGCTCAAACCATTAACTTTCAACCCTACACTTAAGGATAATCCAGAATTCATTCCGTTAGCAAAGCCAAATTCAAGTGAATTGAAAAATAAGGACAGTAATTTTGTTCTTTTTTTTGGAAGTGCATCATCAGGAAAATCTGTGATTTTGTCTTCCATGCTGTATTATTTGAATTCTCAGGCGGGGGTATTACGGCCAAATCCTAGTACACCCAACTCGAAAGAAGCACTAATTTTACTATCTGATTTTTTTGATAATATTCGAAAAGGAATTTTGCCTGACAGGACTACTAAAGATCAAGTAACAAGATTAGATTTTATTTTTGAGCCAAATAATAGGTCAATGAAGGTCACACCCATCAACTTAACCTTTCTTGAAACAGCTGGAGATAATAATTACGAGATTAGAAGAGGTGGGAAATTTCATAGTAGCCTTGACACATATTTAAGTGCTAAAATTCCTCTAACTATTATTATCGTGTCAAGTCGTGAGAACGCTTACAAAGAAGATACATTCATTTATGAATTTTTGAATGAACTTCAAAAAAAAGAGAAAATTTTACAGTCTATAAATATTATCTTAGTTATTTCGAAATGGGATAAATCAGGGAAAATAGATGTGGCCCATCCTAATGAATTAGATGAATTTATCACTGATAATTTACCAATGACAAATAAGGCAATTGATACTTACGAATTTAGTAAGTCCTATTACACAATTGGCGAAATAGCAAATGTCAATGGTGAGGAAAGAATCAGAATGTTAAGTTTATCAACAGCAGGAGCGTTGTCTAAGTGGCTGTACAGTAGTATAGTAGGTTACAGTTTAGATTATGAGGGAACCTTGTGGGAAAGGATAAAATTCAGTTTTATAAATTAATGGGTAGCAATATAAACTTAATTGCTTTTGGCACATTTGGAAACCCGAATGGTTTCTGTCAAACTTTTTTTGCTGGCAATAATGAACTTTCAAATAAAATTAAAACATTTGATTTGAATACAAACGCAATTAAACTATTTCCAAGTTCTAAATTGTACGCTATTCGAAAAGAAAATATTAATGGGGTAATTTCTGTATCTTATTGTCTATATATTTATGCGAAGGAACATAATTCAAGCAGGAGTGGTACTTTTATAGGGTCTAGTATTCTCTATATTAATCAGATACCAGAAGAGGCTATATCATTACGTATACTAAATGATTTTAGTCAAAAACTTTATGATAAAAATGTTTTGAATGATACTATTACAGTAATTCATTCAGATGATTTATCTGTTTCTAAACCAAAAGATTTGGATATGTCTACCCGTCATTTAAGACAAATTGAAGATATTAATTTTAATCACTTTTCTAATAAATATTTAGTTTTATATTGTGAATTGAAATTTAATAATTTAAATAGTTTATTCTCAAATTCATTAGACTTGTTAAACGTATATGATACTATTTATTTTACGGATAATATTGAGATTGCAACATTTGTCCATCAAAAAGGTATATTTAGGCTAGTTCAAACTGATGATTTTGAAAAAGAAATTGCAGATCGCCAAAATGAAAAAAAACAAAATTCTGAAAATTTATTATCAGAATTCATTAATGAAAAGAAAAAACTAGAAGAGGATAAAAGAATTTTAATAAGAGACTTAAAATTACAACTAGAAAGCAATGAAAGATTGCACTCTGAAAATGAAATAATTTTAAAAAAATCTAAAGATGATATAAAGAATGTTGAAGAATACTATTCGGAATTTTCTGAAAAAATTGACCACTACCTTAATCAAACAAGGTTAGGGATAAACATTGATCATGTTCGAGAGTTATATAATGAAAATAAACATATTTTCATGCAAAGTATTAGTATTGCAAAGGGGCCAATTTATATTAAAGAAATTAAAAAAACGCAAATTAAATCAAGATTAGAAAATCAAGACCCTTCGTTACAACCAAGTAACGTGGCGGTTATTACTAAAAGTGTAATAAAAGATTACATTGATAGAAAAAATTTCAATTTATATAAGATTTTGACAGTATTTTTTGCGTTTTTATGGGTATTATCATCATTATATTGCCTTTGGATTAAAAATAATGACCTACAGCAAAATAATAAAACTAACACGCAAAATACTGATAATTATTTTGATACAAAAAATACTGATGATTTTGCTAACCTACAAAACACGAATATTTATTTGCAGAATGAATATTCATCCGATATTAATCCACTAAAACCACTGCCGAACTCTCAATTAAATAAAAATGACTTGGATTTAATCAGTAAATATAACATAAATGGTAAAACAGTAGATGATATAGTTGATATAATTTTCTTGGAAAACCCTAATGATGTAAAAAAGTATTATGTAAACCAAAAAAACGCTTATTCAAAATTTTTAATGAAAAAAAATATTGATTGTTTTAATGAAAATAAATGTACAAAAAATAATTTAATGGTCATTCCATCATTTAAAAAGCCGTAAAAGGGATTTGTGTTTAGCCCTTCATGGGCAGCTTGTGGGGCTATAGATCGCACGTCCCGTTTCTCTATGGGAAAGAGATCTATATTTGTCATGAGCACATTGGGCCTTGGGTGAGCTTGCAAGTTTTCAAGCTTAAGCGTCTCGAAGGAAACCAGCTACCAAAACTAAAAGTGACGAAAGTGCTAAATGTGATCCTCCAAAAACATCTTTTTATTTTCTACTGGTAGCAAAAGCAAAGCTACTGTAGTTCTTTGTACTCTATTTGTACCTTAAATTATTGTGTTATTCATAAATTTTTGTTAATCAGTTAATTATAGTAGAATTTCACTTTTTTCACGGCTGAGCCTGACTAAACAATACCAAAGCCCCGTTCGACAGAGCGGGGCTTTTTTTGTGGCTAGTGAAGTGATTGAGCTACAATAAATTATGATAGTGGTAACATTTATATGAAAATTTGTTTATTATCATCAATAAGTATAAAATTGCTGTTAATCTCACTAATATTTCATTCTGTACAGAAATTATTACATACTAACAACTGAAACAGTAGGGGTGCCATTTGTGGGTTCCATATTTCAGGGTATGGTTGAGCTTAAACGGATTGCCTGCCGTGATGCTCAAACCTACTTTGCCATTCTTTTGGATGACAATAACCGGAAGACAATTTGCCGCCTGTATTTCAATGGCTTAAAAAAGTATTTGGTGCTGCTTGATGAAACTAAGAAAGAGACTAAGTATGAGGTTGCGGGGATAGACGATTTGTATGACTATTCGCAACAGCTTGTTGAGGTAGCGGGGCGGTTGGCTAACAGTAAAGTACTTAGCTGAAATTAATTATATTATGCTGTATATCAACATGATGTAGTTCAGTGGTTTTTCGTACAATAGTATGTTAGGTGGTCTGAACAGGCTGTACCGTAATGGTGGGGTCGTGTGCGACAGGCGGCACGTTCCGTGATAGAGCGTTTTGGCTCGTTGGGCGGCTTCGGTCAACACGAGAAACGTAGCGACAGGGTGGTTTTGCTCATTAGTCAGCTCCGGTTGAAACGAGAAACGTCCCAAAAGAAAGTTTGATAAAATCGGGTTTAGACGCAGTAAAGAGCTTTGCATTCAGTGTAGAAGAGCTTGAGTGATCTGTTTAAAAATACATATGGAAGAACATACAGTTTATGATGATGACGGAAAGGGCTTTACTAAAGTATTTTCAGGTACAGACATCGAATTTGCAAATCCAATTGAATATTATAGAAATCGGGAAATGCAACGGTCAATGTCACTTGAAAAGGCTATGTTAAATCTTGAAAACCCCATTATTACAGCATCTTTGCCGGATGAATACTTTCCTCTCAACCCCCTAATTAACTGGACATAATTTCCGTAAACGAAGTTTTACTTTTACGGGATTATGAACAAGGAAAAACGAACCTGGAATCTGGCCGAAAAACTCGAAGCGCTACAGATTCTTAAGAAAGAAGGAGTCGGCAAAGCTTCTCGTCAACTCGGTGTATCGAGTACGACCCTCTATAATTGGCAACGTTCTTTCGAGCAAAACGGCGAACGGGGTCTGAGTGCTAAGCCTGATCAGGGCAAAAATCCCGAGTTTGAAAAACTCAAACGGGAGAATCATGAGCTCAAAATGCTGGTAGCCGAAAAAGAATTGATCATCCGGGTACAAAACGAATTGCTAAAAAAAAGTCCTTAGTTAAGTCAATCCGGCTTCTGGTGGCCCAAGATTGCATTGGGGCGGGTATGGCAAAGAGTCTGGTTCTGCGCTTGTGTCAGATTAGCCGAAGCTCGTTCTACTACAAGCCGCAGGAAGAACCTAGGAAGGCGGGTCGGGTTTGTTCCACCACTACTATCAAACTAACGGGAGGCTATGAATCAGATAATCAAGTGGTTGAGGACATCAAAGCCCTGCTGGCCCAGGAGTTTGTGGACTACGGCTACTACAAAACCACGATCTACCTCCGGCAAGCCAAGAAGTACTATATTAACCCTAAAAAAGTGTATCGACTGATGAACGAACACGGTCTTTTAAACCTTACTAGCCGGGCTTACAGCACCACTAAACGCCAGTGGGTGAAAGAGTTGGTACCTAATCCTAAGGCTGAATTTATGTATTTTGAGCGGTCCGCCGCCGCGGTTCGACATCAAGTACATTTACGTTCATGCCCGACGTGCGCACGCTCAGGTGTTAACCGTTGTAGACGTTTTCAGCCGGTGGAATATGGGCCAATTGATCAAATGGACTATGCGCCAACAGGATGTAGTCACCCTATTCGAGACGCTCTTTGAGACCTATTCCTTACCCACTCAGTTTTATGTCCGCAACGACAATGGAAGTCAATTTGTAGCGGATCTGGTACAAACTTATTTTCGGGATCGTAATGTAGTTCAGGAGTTTACCAAGCCCGCTACCCCCGAACAGAATGCACATATTGAGAGCTATCACAGCATCCTGGAACGCGCGGTTTGTAAGCGATACGAGTTCGAGAGCCTGGCCCAAGCCAGTGAAACGCTAAATCGTTTTCGGGACTTTTATAACCTGGAGCGCATTCATTCAGGACTCCACTACCGAAGCCCGTATCAATTCCTGTTGGAACGAGGAGTTGATATGCAAGAGCTGAAAAGCCGAAAATGTTCCAACTAACAAACAGGAAATTCTGTCCAAGAATTAGGGGGTCAGTACACTTTTTAAAGCGAGCAAACGAAAAATGGGGAGAGAGGCTTGCTCAAATTAATTCAGATTCTGTTCCTGAAAATTTTATTTTACTATTAAACGCTCAATCAAAACATGAACAGGAAAAATTGTTAAGAGGTCAGTCCATAACACCTATGCAACTTGCCGCTTATCTTTTTCGAGCGTGGACGGACTTTGGCTATTCGTTTAGTAATTATAGAGCAGAGCATCACCATAAAGGTGTTATTGAACAGGATTTGCCACAGTTAATACACCTTGATGGAGAGAACATAGTAAAAGCAGGAGCGACACCCTTAACAGATGGGCAGCTTAAAAATGTGGTTAATCACCGTAAAGTTGTAGTGTCCAAAATTTTAGATAGGGGAAGTGAATGGCATTGTTTCTTCATTACTTATAACAGTATGGCAGGTAAAGAAAAATGGCAAGGTGGACAACCTCATTATCATTATATCTCTGACAAATGGGGGCTGTCCAGACAAGAAGCTGTAGACAGGCTTAAATCAACTAATTACCCGCCAACATCAGTCCATATTGCATTGGTAGAATAACCATGTCGCGTGCGACAAATCGCCCGTTTCCTACGGTTAAGTTGTAGCCAGCAAGGCAGTTTCTGTTGACCTGGCTCACGTTTCCGCAAGGCAAGTAAAGGCGCGTTAGGTTTCAGTTTACAGGTTAAACGGTTTTGAGATAAAAATTCAGGTTAATGAAGGGACGTATTTTCCTAAACACTCGGCTTTTTCCCCAAGGACACGCCTTAACTAAGTTTGGGTGGTCAGCACGACTTTTTCCTGGTTCGGGCCTGTACTTTGATTTCGATATTCAGTCTGAACAATATTGCTCAGACTATGAAGGAGAGTTACAAGATGAAGACTATCTTCTTTGGGAGTCAAAAGGAATGTGGGCCAATTCAGGTTCCTGTTGGATTGATTCAACGGGCGAATGGGAAACAGGGTTCTTGGTTGGTGATAGTACAAACCCTTTCTCATTTGAGCAGCTTGGCAGTACCAAATACCATCCTGACCCATTGGAGCCAATAGATAATTACTGGGATAACGAAGACCGTAGTTTTGCCGCCAACATCCTAGACCATGACTATGTAGGAGGGCATTCTATAAGTTTCAGAAAGCAACCAACTGGCTTATACACCATAGATTGGACTGGAAAGATTGCTCTTACGAATCAAGGAGACTTTGAGTTCAATCACGAATTTTCTGTTCAGGCCAGTGATGTAAAATTTCATGGAGTTCGATTTCCAACCAGACTCAAACTGAGCGAAGCACGAGCAGAATTAGCAAAATATGTGGTTGACATTGATATGTTTTCAATAGAGAATTATGAGACCGACACGCGCTCTTTTCCAGAACCCCGGTTTGTGTCAGCATGAGTTTACGCTCCGCGCGGCCGTCGCTCGTACGACAGGTTGCAAGCCGCTTGGGTAAGTGCAACCCAACCAAACGGGTGTGTAAAGGTCGCCGGTTACGTGTATCTGGGCAGCTTATTCGTTCACCGATAGCTATGATAAAGTCAAGGGTTAAAGTACAATTTTTTAGGATTGAGGGATGGTGGTCATTTGGTCGGGCTTGCCCTGCCGGATAACCGCCTCCGATAGCTATGATAAAGTCAAGGGTTATAGTACAATTTTTTAAGTATGGGGAATGGTTGTCATTTGGTCGGGCTTGCCCTGCCGGATAACCGCCACCAATTGATGTAAGAGCTTGTTACGGACGTTGTTAATGACCAGCATTTTGGCTTTACCTTCAGCCACTTTGCGCTGATAATAGGCTTTGAGGGGTTCATTAAAGCGAATGGCATTCAGGGCTGCCATATGCAGCAGGGCTTTCAGCTTGAGATGGGCAAATTGCGAGGTATGGGTTCCCTTCTGTACACTACTGCCACTTTGGTGGCGATAGGGCGCTACGCCTACCAGAGCAGCAATGCGTCGGGCCGAAAACTCCGCATCGAAATTGCGGGTGTAGACCATCAGCCACAGAACGGTGTATTGCCCTAAGCCTTTGATGGATTGAGCCAGTTGAGCCTGCTGCCAAAGGTGATGGTGGCGGTTGACCCAGAGCCGGATCTGCTCCTGAATGAGCTTCAGGCTCTCCAGCAGGCCAGCCTGAGCCTGTTGCTGAGCCGCGCTGAGCAGACTCGCCGAAGTGGGTGCGAGTTGAAGCAGTTCCTGATAAGCAGTCTTCAACTGATTGAGAGCCAGCAGATGCCGGTTACGGGCTGTCAGCAGGTCCTGTAGCGTTTCAAGGGCCTGATCATAGCTTTTCAGGCAACGGGCCTGAGTGGCAAAGTGATGGGCATAGCGGGCGATCCGATAACTGTCGGCCTTATCTGTTTTACCTCGCTGCAGGCCCATCGACTGATTGATCTGTAGGGGGTGTTCCAGCCAGACATGGGCCTGCTGGTCGACCAGATAGTGCATCAGATTGCGGCTGTAGTCGGATAGGTCAGGAGCCTTGCGACTCCCTTCCCTCCTCAGAACCGGACTTGTGCCTTCTCGACACATCCGGCTCAAGCAGATGACAACCGGCTCAGGGTTTCTTGCTTAGGTTTTGTTGTGGCTGCGAATGCCTTGGAATGGATTTGTTGATGGCAGGTCACATGAACTAACCGCAGATTGGAATAGGCATCACTGCCTCCTTCCTGCTTCGGCTTGACATGATGAACATGCAACGCTTCATCCGTGAACAGACTCGTTTTGCAGACTGGACATTGGTAATTCTGTCGTCGGGCGATCCGTTGCTTGCTGGGTATTAACTCGGCTGCCTTTCGCTGGGTGCGTTTCTGCCAGTACACCCGCAAACTCGGATCGTCTGGAGAAGCCGTATGCTCAATCAGGGTATGCCGTTGGATGGGTGTCCAGACAAACTTCTGAAGTGCCATGCCCGTTTGCTTATCCCCAAACACCCACTTATCCTGTCGATCCAGATTGAGCCTTCCCCAGTACTTGTTCTGTTTCCAGACGTAGTTTTTACGAGGATGCATCCGACGAACGTATCGTACCTGACGGTCAAACATCCAGCGATCCAACTTAGTGAAGGTCTCATAAGCTACCCCTATCCGAAAGTAGTTCGACCAGCCCCGAATGATGGGATTGAGTCGTTTGACAATCACTTCCACCCGCTGGGTTTTCAACGCTAACCACTCGGCTCGCAGTCGATTCCGAAGTTTCTGTACGGATGCCTTACTAGGTTTGATGAGCGCTTTCCATCCCGTGCGCGTGTTACGACTTGGGTACTGACGTACATTGAAGCCAAGAAAGTCGAATCCATCTTTCAGATGAACAACACGGGTTTTCTCCTCGGATAGCTGTAATCCTCGTTCTGCCAGCCAGTCTCTGAGCAGCAGTACGGTTTGTTGGGCCTCTTCCTGAGTCGAGCAAAAGACCACAAAATCATCGGCGTACCGTACTACCCGGCGCGGTCCGCACGTTTGGGTACGCCCCCCTCCGTATTGGTAGCTCATACCCATAGCCTCCTCTAATCCGTGAAGGGCAATGTTGGCCAATAATGGCGAACAGCTACCCCCTTGCGGAGTACCTGAGTCAGTCGGGTAGAACACATTTGCTTCTAGATAGCCTGCTTTTAGCCATTGTTCCAGCAGACCTTTGGCGGGGAAACGACCGATTCGCTTTAGTAGAAACGAGTGGTCGATGTGATCAAAAGCACCTTTGATGTCCGCATCGACAACCCACTTTCGTCGGCTATCGGGTCGGGCATAGCGAAAAATGCGCTCAATGGCATCATGACAGCTCCGTCCGGGTCGAAACCCGTAACTACTGGCTTCAAATTTGGCTTCCCATTCCGGCTCTAAAGCCTGTACCACCATTGTTTGTAAGCATCTGTCCCCGATAACAGGGATACCTAACGGCCTTTGCTTTGCGTTGGCCTTAGGTATGTACACCCGACGGGTAGGTTTGGCTTTCCAGGGTTGGTGTTGCCTTAGTTCCTCCACCAGATTTTGGCGTTCTGTAGCCGTTCTGACCACCACCTGATCCACCCCCGGCGTGTCCTTACCCGAGTTGAGTTGGGTAATCCGGCGGACACTCGTCACTCGGTTGGCGTAACTTCGCAGCATTAACTTTTGCAAGGAACGTACCTTTTTATGGTTCCCTTCCTGAGCCGCCCGAAAGATACGGGAGCGTAGATTTTTGAGCAACCGAAAGGCCTTCTGCCAATCAATGGCATGCCAGTCAGTTGTTCCAGTGAGTCGGTTTGCTTCCGGGTTAGGGTGCATCGAACTAAGCTCCTTGTTCAAAATCTGTTCTTCCGTCTTCAGGGTCATCCACCAGACCCACGTCAGCCCTCTTTCAAGGTAGGTATTGCCCTATCCGGCCGGTTATGAGTTCCCGTTGCCTTTCGGCTTGCCGACTTTCGCTTCTTGGGTCTTCCTGTTCCCACTGAAGAGTTATGCCTTTCCTCGCAGTCAGGCCTACTGTAGCTTTCGATACAGACTTCATTGGGGTTACCACGTTCCACACGTCTGAGATACGACCGGGTGGGGTGCCTCCTTTATGGCGGGGACTAGGGTGCTCCCCATTCGTCGGCATCGCCGAATGTTCCTGTTTGTCCCATCATTACCGTATCAATCCTTGTTTCGGTAACCAACACTGACGCCACCTCATCAGAGGTTCATTCTCATTCACCCTTTCGGTCTTCCTCTGGCCCGATTTGGATCAAGGATTGACTCGCATCTTAGGCTTTACCCGCTTGCAACAGACCTCACCGTTACCAGTGACGCCCCTACGGGTTGAGGATCGGTTCGAGCACTAACCGAATGGATCACTTCCATACTCAAAACGTGCAACTTCGTGTCGCACGAGGCCCGTATGCTCCATACAATAGAGCACCGACCGCAACGAGGATTGGGGCAGATGTTGGCTGACCCATTGGGAGAGGCCAATCATACCCTGAGGCGAGTTAGCGAACTGCAGATACGCGATTTTGTGGGCCTGTTGGTCGATGAGGGTGGCATCCAGCGTCGCTTTACTGACATCAATGCCAACAAAGAATTGGTAAGCGGGCTTGTCGGGAGTCATCAGAGTAAGTAAGTTTAAAATGGAGGAAATGGATACCTAAGCAAGCTGAGTGGACGCTAAAACCCTGATAATAGGTCTGCCCCTATGGGGTACCTCAATAGCTATATGGCGATTGACTCAGTGAAGAAAGCAGGGGGCCTGAATCGAAGAATAGGTGTTTGCCTGATCTCACTCATAGGTCGGCCCCTGCTTTCGCTTAGGATGCATCCATATTGCACAAGATACCTTTCTTCCTGGTTTTGTACAACAATGCAAAACTAAGGGTTATCGCCCGCATATTGCGAGTGAGGCTTATCCGGAAGGGCCCGCGGCGGCGGTCCGCTCCGGCCCGTAGACTGCATTGGCACAAGCCAACTTACGGGCCAAACCGGGCCGCTATCGCGGGATCTTCCGGATATTGGGTACTTGTTATAAACGAGCAACAACGGAGAACACAAACCCATGATACTATTCTGCCAGCTATTGTCGCTGTTGGTACTGAGTCAGCCTGCCGGGAAGCCTGTATACGTTGTCGTAACGAATGAGACTGCCATATCTAATCGTATTATGACGTCAACGATAGATCGGGTTAATAAAAAGGTCGTGGTGTATGATACGATGACAGTTTATACGCTCCCATGCAAAGATGGTAGGGATGATATCCGGCTTGTTAGTGTAAAAAAGAAAAAAATAATAAAGTCAGGATCATTCCTAAACGGCATTAAACCCACGGACTGTGCCTGGATAAGTCGTCACATCGGCTTGATCGCTTCTACGGCCGAACGTTCGCCATTGATAGGGCCTGTTTATATGGTTGAAAAAAAAGGAAATGCCGATGAGATTGTTCTTACGCGGGTCGTCTTTGATATTGCGCAGGAGGAGAAAATAAAGGATTGGTAAACCGGTTCGTCCTCCTTACCGGGCTGCTTATGCTCCAGCCGGTCATCGCCTCCGCAGGTAACAAAACCGGTTGCCAACGGGGTACGTTTGAACGCAACAAAACAACCCTGAACGCAACAGCGTGAGAAAAATCATTTATTACGTCGCCAGCTCGCTGGACGGATTTATTTCAGGACCGGATGATGACGTAAGCGGCTATGTCCAGACCGGAAACGGCGTAGACAAATATCTGGCTGATTATGGCCTGCAGATTATGACGTTTCAGATCAAATACTGATATTGGCCGGGCATTTGTATGAACCGGCTAAATGCCCGTAGTCAGTAATCCACCTGGTCTGTCTGAAAAACATGTTCCTCATCCTTGCCATTCTCTTCTTCGTGCTTACCTGGCTGTTTCGTGGCCTGGTTTTCGATATTCAGCTGAGCGATACGTATTATGTGATATCCACGTTCCGGATTTTTCTTTTCCTCGGCATTGTTTGCGGCCTCATTGAATTACTGTATTATAAATTCAGAAAACCGGACGTTGGGTTGCGCCGCGGACGGGATTACTGGTGGCACGGGATGGCAACAACCCTCTGCGGACTCTTATTTACGTATACCCAGATGCGGAATCTGGTTTTGTCGGGTATCGACCGCCGTTACGTTTCCATCCCGGATATGGATGCCATGAGGACGGCTTCGTATGTGGGCGGGCTGGCGCTGCTGGCCTTTCTGGTGGTACAGGCTGCTTTCAGTATCCGGCTAATGGTCATTCCGTTACGTCAAAACCGGCAAAAGGTTAGGTAATGGACAGATAAGTCCCTCACCGGCTGAACAATAGAAATTGTCTACGTTTTTGTCTATGCTGGTTTTTTGCCTTTGAGTACCTGTTACAGTTATTTACGCTCGTGTTGTATACTAATAACGAACGTAAAATGACCCCAATTCTACAAAGACACTTCCTGTTTCTGGTAACAATCCTGTTGATCGCCGGCAAGGCAATGGCAGCCGATAAACATAGCTCTCCGGAAAACCACCGGAAGCCGCAACCACCGTCAGTTACCATTACGGCTTATCCAGGCACCAAGGTTACCTGGCCGGGGTTGGTAACGTTGGTTGCCAGCGGGGCCGACAGCTACCTTTGGTCTGAAAACGCAGGCAGCTCAACCTCCGCAACGGTAGTCGTTAACTTTTCCGGTGATTACTCAGTAACCGGAACAACCAACGGCGAAAGCGCTACGGAGAATATATATATAATCGTGGATACAGGAGGTACCTATGCTTCAGGCGGGTCGGGCAGCCCATGTCCGGGCGCTTCGCTGAGCTTGAGCGCGGGCGCTTACCCCGGCGTGGCATCCTATACGGTGACCTTCAGCGGCCCCATTCCCATTCCTGGCCCGGGGCTGAATATGCCAGGTACGGTAGAGCTTATTGCCGTTAAACCGGGGAATTACATGGGCGGGGCAACAGCGACCTATGCAACAAGCTCAACCGAAACGGCAGCCAACGCAACCGGCCTGATCAGTTCCTCTGTTGGTATAATAATCCTGCCTGCCTTATCATTGACCGCTACGGAGCTGATTGTAGACAAGGGAACATCGGTAACACTGAATGCAGACAAGGATAATTTAGACAATGGCCTTACAAATTACAGCTGGGGCGGGGGGCAGACGGGAAAAACAATTGTGATTACGCCCACCGAATCGATGATCTATTCGGTAACAGCTGTTGATACAAATTATGGTTGTACCTATGCCGAATCAATCCGGATTCTGGCTTGTGATCCGTTGCTGGCGGCTCAGATAGGATCGGTTAGTTTAGCTCCGCCAAACGGCAATCAGCGGAGTTTACAGCTTACAGGGGTGGGAACGACATATGTTGTGACGGGGCCGGGCGGATATGTGTTTAGCCAGGTATTCCGCGGGCAAGCCAGCCGTACGGTAACCATTCCTGCCGGTAATCTGGCCGGCACATATACGGTTACAGTAAGCAACCGGGATGCCTGTGGCCGGTCTGACTCAACCACCCGGACAATCGAATTACCTGGTATCTAAATAAGCAAGTGAAACGTTAATGCTCAAAAGGTGAACCTGTCCCGACAGGCTCACCTTTTTTGTTGACGCGCCGGCGACTTATGACCGTGCCGGAGCCGGTTCCAGAAAAATACGCTGGTCGCGCAGGAAGGCAGCAATCCAGATCAGTGCCATCGGCATAACGGCGTTGAAGGGCGTGCCGTGTGACAGCTCGGTAGCAATCGCACCGGCGAAGTAGCAGCAGAGCAGGATAAAACCGATGCGCATCGTTTTCGGGTAAAGAAACAGCAGGGCAAAGCCGATTTCCATCAGGCCCAGCACGGGCAGATAAGCGCCTACGCCGACTTTATTCATACCACTGACGATTTCGGGGGAGCCGGCCAGCTTCATAACACCGCTCAGGATGGCCATACCGGCGGCAAGAACCGTGAAGGTAATGGTCAGTATACGTTTGATTTTCGGATTCATAAATTAACTTGTTTTCCAGATAATACGGATACAAACCTACACCAAACGGCGGTTCAGACTGACGCAGTATCCCGGAGTATACTGCTATCTTTTAGTATACCTGCTTATGGTCCGGATAGTGCGTTGTATCTTTATTGACAGGAAAACAAATGCAAAAAGATGGAGGTCTTAACGGCAGAACCGGCAGTACGAAGTTTCCGGGATCATACAATGACAACGCAGGAGTGTACCCGGCATCTGATGCCGATACAGGATGCGCTGTATGTGCTGAGCGGGAAGTGGAAACTGCCGATCATTATGGCGCTCAGGGATAATAAGCGGTTCGGTGATATTCAGCGGGCGGTTCCGGGCATTACGGCCCGCGTACTGAGTAAGGAGCTGAAAGAACTGGAGCTCAATGAATTTGTGGTCCGGAACGTGTATCCGACCACGCCGGTGACGATTGAATACGAGCTGACCGATTATAGCGACACCTTACAGGACGTTATCCAGTCCCTTCACGACTGGGGCGTACTCCACCGTGAACGGATTCTGAAGCGTGCCTAAGAAAAACGGACACCGGCGTACGCCAGTGTCCGTTTTTCATTTCCGCTATTTATTCCTGCATAGCAGGGTTAGTCTACCTTGAGCAGGCGGATGGTGCGGGCACGGGTGTCGGAAACAGCCCGCAACAGCAGCGTACCACTTGGCTGACGGCTCACATCGAAGCGGAACCGTTCGTCGGCTCCCGCCCGTTCGCGGCGCTGTACGTTGATGACTTCACCGTTCATGTTGGTCACCTGTACCTGTACCGGTTCGCCTTCGGCGCCGCGGATCGCCACTTCAATGATTCCGTTGGCAATCGGGTTGCCGCCAACTGCGACCACATCAATTGGTGGCAATGACTCGGTAGCCACCCGGCCGCTGCCGGTTGCAGACGCACTGATGGTGATGCTCATGACCGCACTCGCCGAGAGTCCGCCGGTGTTCGTTGCCCGCAGGGTGACAGTGCTGCTGCCCGCCGTGGTTGGTGTCCCTGAGATCGCACCGGTCGTGGTGTTAACCGACAGGCCGGCCGGTAAACCGGTGGCGGCATACGTCAGCGTCTGGCTGTTCGGATCGGTGAACGAACCGGTTGGCAGCGTATAGCTGAATGCCCGTCCGACAACACCGGTGGCCGAAGTAAGTGTACCACTGAAGACCGGCGCCGTACCTACAGTACCGGTTCCGCTCGTAGCCGATGCGCTGATCGTAATACCAACCGTTGCGCTGGCCGATTGCCCGGCTGCGTTGGTTGCCCGTAGGGTAACGGTGCTGCTGCCTGCCGTGGTCGGTGTGCCCGAAATGGTACCGGTGGCCGTATTAATCGTCAGTCCGGCCGGTAAATTGACGGTTGTATACGTCAGTGTTTGCGAGGCACCGCCCGTAAATGCACCCGATGGCAGGGTATAGCTGAACGCCTGACCGACTACGCCGGTAGCCGAAGCCAGTGTGCCGCTGAAGACCGGCGCTGTACCGGTGCCGCTGGTAGCTGAGGTGCTGATCGTGATGCCAACCGTCGCGCTGGCCGACTGTCCGCCGGTATTGGTTGCGCGGAGGGTAACGGTGTTACTGCCTGCCGTAGTCGGTGTACCCGAGATCGCACCGGTTGTGGTGTTGATCGTCAGGCCCGCCGGTAAGCCGGTGGCCGCATAGGTCAGTGTCTGATTGGTACCACCCGTGACCGCACCGGCTGGCAGGGTATAGCTGAATGCCTGACCGACTACGCCGGTAGCCGAAGCCAGTGTGCCGCTGAAGACCGGCGCTGTACCGGTGCCGCTGGTAGCCGAGGTGCTGATCGTAATGCCAACCGTCGTGCTGGCCGACATACCACCCGTATTGGTTGCGCGGAGGGTAACGGTGTTACTGCCTGCCGTAGTCGGTGTACCCGAGATCGCACCGGTTGTGGTGTTGATCGTCAGGCCCGCCGGCAGACCTGTGGCGGCGTACGCCAGTGTTTGTCCGGACGGATCGGTGAATGAGCCGGTTGGCAGGGTATAGCTGAATGCCTGTCCGACTGTTCCCGTTGCTGAAACCAGCGTACCGGTAAAGGTTGGCGACGGCATCGGGCTGATCGTAATACCCACGGTACCGCTGGCCGATTGGGCCCCCGTGTTGGTCGCCCGCAGGGTAACGGTACTGCTGCCCGCCGTGGTTGGTGTGCCCGAAATAGTACCGGTCGTGGTGTTGAGTGTCAGACCAGCCGGGAGACCCGTGGCGGCATACGACAGTGACTGACCGCCGCCTGTTGTAAAGGTGCCGGTCGGCAGGGTATAGCTGAACGCCTGTCCGACGGTGCCGGTGGCCGAGGCCAGCGAACCGCTGAATACCGGTGTTGGTGCCGCGCCGATGCTGATGCTCAGGACACCGCCGGTCATTGCCATGGCCGGATCAGTAGCCGTAATCGTTACCGACGTAACGCCCGACGTAGACGGCATACCTGTGATCGCTCCCGAACCGCTGTTGATGCTGTAGCCCGCCGGTAAACCGGTAGCGGCATAGGTGAGCGTCTGTCCCGGATTCGGATCCGTGAATGCACCTGCTGGCAGGGTATAGCTGAACATTGAGCCAACCAGACCGGTGGCCGACAAAGCCGAACCGCTGAAGACCGGTGCCTGATTTGGTGCGACATTGATCGCTACCACGCCGCTTGTTGACAAGCCACCCGTATCCCGCGCCGTCAGCGTAACCGAGCTGGTGCCGGTGGCAGATGGTGTACCGGTGATGGCTCCCGAGCCACTGTTAATGCTGAGTCCCGCCGGTAGTCCCGTTGCTGTGTAACCAAGGGTCTGTCCGGTATTCGCATCCGTAAATGTGCCGGTTGGCAGCGTGTAATTGAGTGGTGTGCCGACGGTAGCCGAAACCGAAGCCAGCGAGCCGCTGAAGACCGGCGCTACATTCGGTACGACCGTAATGCCCAGGGTTGAACTGGCCGAGAGCCCGCCGGTGTCCGTTGCCGTAAAGACAACTGAATTAGAGCCGGTGGTTGAGGCTGTGCCGGTCAGGGCGCCCGAACCGCTGTTGATGCTCAGGCCGGTTGGCAGGCCGGTGGCGGTATAGGTCAGGGTTTGGCCGGTGTTCGGATCGGTGAACGAGCCGGTGGGCAGGGTATAGCTGAACGGCGCACCGGCGATAGCCGTGACAGACGTTAGGGTGCCACTAAAGACCGGCGTCAGGTTCGTGTTGAACGTAATGCCAACCGTTGATGAGGCCGACAATCCGCCTGGATCAGTTGCCCGGATGGTGATTGAGTTCGCTCCGGTTGAGGATGTGGTGCCGGTGATGGCTCCTGTGCCGGAATTAATGCTCAGGCCGGCAGGCAATCCCACGGCGGTATAGGTCAGCGTCTGCCCGGCGTCCGGATCAGTAAACGAGCCGGTTGGCAGCGTGTAGCTGAACGGTACGCCGGCAATACCGGAAACGGTCGTCAGCGTGCCGCTGAAAACAGGCGCCTGATTGACCGGTGCCGGATTGTTGCCGCAGAATGCTGCCAGATCGAACGTGTAGCTGGTCATGGCTCCGTTCTGCATGGCCGTGATCACAATTGGTTTCGGATCCGCCCGTAAGCCGGGTTCAACGGTACCGCTGGCACTCCCTGCCCCGGCACGGGTGATGCCCGGTGCCGTAAAGGTGATCGGAGAGCCATCGCCACCGGTCGTGTTGAACGTAATGGCACCGGTTGCACAGTTATACGTTGGCTGGGTAACGGCAAAATTGCCCGGACAAGCCGCGGCTATATTGAATGTATAGGTTGTTGATACGCCATTTTGGGTTGCTGTGATGACAATTGGTTTGGGATCGGCACGCAGACCGGCCTCAATTGTTCCGCTGTTACTGGATGTGCTGGCACGGGTAATGCCGGCGGCTGAATAGGTAATGGCTGAACCATTACCACCTGTTGTATTAAAGGTGATCGCTCCCGTAGCACAGTTATAGGTCGGTTGCGTAAGGGTAAGGGCTGATTGGGCATACGCCTGGTGTTGGTAGGAGCACGTGATACACAATGCCCAGGCAAACAACCACAGCGACGTGGTTGTCGTCTTAAAAATTGTATGCATACTGGTTGAGTAAAAAGTTGGAAATACGATTTATGGATTAAGTGTGTACGTTCGGACGAACCGAATATGCGGCAACAGCCACATCGTAAAGCGACAGTCAGTATCCGGTGCGATGGTTGCTATCGCCGGGACAATTCTCGTTTCCATACATGTTATATCCTCCGGATGAGGAAGCAGAAGCGCGGCCAGACCTGCTCACAGGCTAAATGGTGTTTCTTTAGCCTATAGAACTACAAGGTATTAACAACAAGCCGGATGCCCGATAAAATGTTATGAAGGGGGGGAGAAACTGTGTAAGCGGGACAGGATGCGGAGGGCGGTTATTGCTGCCGGAACGCGCTGCTCCGTGCACCCGCCGCCTTTTAGGACGCTGAAAACCAGCGTCCCGGCTTGTTAACAAAAAATAAATATACCGAAATAGTCTTTTGCTGAACAAGTGCAGTATCATTAACAGATTTTAAACCAATCGAACCATGTTACGGTCCCGCGCCGAATACCTCGTAAATCGTCTCATCGAAAACCAGCTGACCCCGTCTGAACTGGACGAGCTGCTGCGGAGTATGGGCAATGAGCGGGCGCTTGACGATTTTTCGGACGTACTGGAAGCCTACTTTAATTCACTCGTTGAGGAAAGCGAAGCCGCTGATTTATTCCGGACGGAAATACCTGCACCGGATACGGTACCATCCGGAGCGCAGGTAAAAGGCCGGTTCGGGGTTTCGTTGGGAAGCTATACCCGAATGGCCGCGCTCGTTGTGCTGGCAATCGGGTTTCTGGGTATTCTGTATCTGATTCCCTACCACGCCCGGCAGCAGAAAGTAAGTAATTCCGGAAAACAGACTCCGCTGGTTGCTCACCGGGAGGAGGTTGTTCCGAGAGGCAGCCGGAAGAGCTTACGGCTGGCCGACGGAACCTATGTAAAACTCAATGCAGAAAGCAAAATGACATTTCCGGCCGCTTTCGACAAAAAGAGCCGGCCGGTCAGTTTGCAGGGGGAAGCCTACTTTGATGTGGCCAGAGACAAACAACGGCCCTTTGCGATCAGCCTTGATGAGTTGAAGGTAAGTGTTCTGGGCACTTCATTCAACATTAAATCGTACGATGCCGACGAAGACGTTGCGGTGTCGGTACGCTCGGGACGCGTCAGTGTCTCAATCAATTCAACCTCGTTACCGGCCGTTGTACTAACCCAAAATGAAAAACTGATTTTCAACAAACGGACAGAGAAGTACCGGATTGTCCGGCAGGACGTACTGCCCGATTATGCCTGGGTAGAGGGTGTGCTGCTGTTTGACCATACCCCGTTCAGCACGGTCGTTCAAACCCTGGAACGATACTATGATGTTGAGATTCAGGTGAAAGATAAATCCTTGCTGGAAACCTCACTGACCGGCAGACATCTTAATGAAAATCTGGTATCCGCTCTGGAATCCATCTGCTTCGCGATCAGCGCTAAATATGAAATAAAAGGCCGGATTGTCGTGATCCGGAAATAAGTACCTTCTAATTACCTGAAAACTATGAAACACAGATCTACCTTTCAATGGCTACTGCGCCCGCTGCTGATGGCGGTAATGGTCGTAGCAGCCGGATGCCTGACCGCCGCCATGGCACAGGTCCGCACAATCACGGGTAAAATCACGTCGAAGGACGATGGTCTGGCCATGCCCGGCGTGAACGTGCTTATTAAAGACAGCCAGCGCGGGACCAGCACCAACGCCGAAGGCAAGTTCACGATTGATGTCAGCGGCAGTAATGCGGTGCTGGTATTTTCCTTTGTCGGCTACACAAAAACAGAAGTGCCGGTCGGTAACCGGAGCGTAGTCGATGTGGTCATGACATCAGACGCCAGTCAGTTACAGGAAGTTGTGGTGACCGCCCTCGGCATCAGCCGCGAAAAGAAATCACTGGCGTACTCAATCAGTGAAGTCAAATCAGAAGACCTGGTCAAAGCGGCCAACCCGAACGTACTGAAAGCCCTCGACGGTAAGGTAAGCGGGGTAAACCTGACGAACCTGAGCAGTGACCCGACCTCATCGGTACTGGTGAACATCCGTGGTACGACGGCGATGCCGACAACCAGCGCGGGTGGGTCAGATGTGTCGATCAAAGGCCAGCCGCTGTACGTTATTGACGGAGTGCCGGTTGGTACACAGACATTTACGTCAAAAGACGGTGTCGATTTCGGAAACATTTTGTCGCAGCTTAACCCGAACGACATTGCTAATATTACCATCCTGAAAGGTGGTAGCGCCGGTGCCCTTTATGGCGCCGAAGGTGGTAACGGGGTGGTTATGATCACGACAAAATCCGGTAAAGGCGCCAAAAAAGGTCTGGGTGTTTCATTCTCAACAGCCTACACGGCTGATAAACCCTACATGTTCTTCCCGGAACAAACCCTCTACGGCCAGGGCGAACGCGCTTACGAATGGCAGTATGATAACACGGATACCTGGGGGCCTCGTCTTGACGGTACGTTCAAATCAAACTACTGGGATGTGAAGCTGAAAAAGTGGAACAACGGCCCGATGGTGTCGGCCAATGAAGACCGTGTGAAAGCCTATCTGCAAACCGGCAGTACGTTTACAAACAACATCGGCGTAACCGGCAACTACGATAAAGGTGCTTTCCGGTTGTCAATGTCGAACATGGACAATAAAGGGGTAATGCCGAATACCAAAACCCAGCAGAAATCCATCTCGCTCAATACCGAATATAACATTACGAATAAGCTGAAAGTATCAGTCAGTACTAGTTATATCCACACCTACTCACCCAACAAGGCAAACAGTGTCGGGTCAAACAGCGTACTTAATGACCTGTTATTCAACATTCCGACCAACCTCCAGCCGTTGGCCGACATGCGCGACTACTGGATGCCGGGCTTTGCGGGTATTCGCCAGAATGGTGCGATCATGAAGGACAACGGCATTGATGTGTCGCAGAACAACCCGTGGTGGCTGACCTACGAAAAGCTGCACCGCTTTACCCGCGACAACTTCTTCGGCAAGCTCCAGCTGAACTGGCAACTGAACGATAACTTCTCGCTGTTGCTGCGGACGGGTATGGAAAACGTAAAAGAAAACTACGAACTCCGTCAGTCATGGGGTGCCAAGGGTGATGCGTACGGCCAGTATGTATCGGGTAACAACAGCTCGCTGGAAGCTAACTCCGATGCGATTCTGTCGTATAATAAGACGTTCGGAAAAGTGTCGGTTAGTGTATCGGGTGGTGGTAACTACCGGTTCAATAACCTGAACAGCATGGAAATTACGGGTGGTGACCTGAACTCGCCGGCACTCTTTACGCTGGCAAACATCAAGGCCGGTACCATGACGGTCAACGGTATACCGTTCCAGAACACCAAATCCATGAGCGCCTATGCCTATGCAACCCTGGGCTACGACAACAAACTGTTCCTCGACCTGACCGGCCGTAACGACTGGAAAGGTATTCTGCCGGAAGAAAAAATCAGCTATTTCTACCCGTCAGCGTCACTGAGTTGGGTGGCCACCGAAACGGTAAAATTACCGGCCGTTTTTGACCTCGTGAAAACCCGTCTGGCCTTTGCTGATGTCGGAAACGGCCTGACCCGCCGCCGGTCAATTGATACCTATACGTACGATGCCAGCCCGTGGGGAGCAATCAACACGGTCAGCCTGAACGCGACGATTGTTGATCCGAACATTAAGGCCCAGCACTCGCTGACCAAAGAAGCCGGTGTGGATATCTGGATGTTCCGGAACCGGTTGAAATTCGACTTCACGTATTTCATCAAGGATCAGAAAAACCAGATCGACAACATTCCGCTGGTGAAAGGGACCGGTTACTCAGGGCTGCTGACCAACATCGGCGATGTGCGTAACAAAGGCTTTGAATGGGGGCTGAACTTCACGCCGGTGAAAACGGGTGATTTCGCCTGGGATGTGTCAGCCAGCTTTACGCATTATAAGGCTACCATTACCCGTCTGTCAGATAAGTTTGCCCCGAACGGCTATGTATTTGCCAGCTACGACGGAAAAACAAAGGTGAAAATCGCGCAGGGCGAGACTATCGGTAATATTTACGAAGAGAACCCGATTCTGCGGGTGAAAACCGGTAAGTATGCGGGTATGCCGCTGCTGACATCAGACGAAGGTAAAATCCAGAAGTCAAGCGACGAGCGTGACCGGGGCCGGTTGGGCAACTTCAACCCGGATTATATCCTGGGTCTGAACACGGGTGTCCGTTACAAGAATTTCTCGCTGAACGTTGTCGGTAGCCTGCGGATGGGAGGAAAGTATGTGTCTGTAAACCAGCAGTATGCCGAGTCTAACGGACGTGCGGTAACTACCCTTGGTTCGGGCGACAACAACCCGTGGTGGGTCGGTGGCCGCGATGCCGCCAACGGTGGTCTGGTATGGCCGGCGGCAGGATCCAGCGAGTATGCAGCCATCAACGCTAATAACGACGCCAAACGGTCTGATTTCCAGGATGGCAGTTACGTGAAAGGGGTTTTCCTGAATCCGAACTACAAAGGCGATCCGTCGCAGGCGACCGATGCTGATTACATCGTAAACGGGGCGAATCCGAAAAATACGTTCTACGACTTCCCGTATAACGGTTACGGAGATATCATCTGGAACTTTACGGCTACCAGAACCTACGATGCCACCAACTTCAAGCTGCGTGAAATTTCCCTTTCGTATTCAGTGCCGAGAGCGTTAACGACCAGATACAACCTCAACAATGTAACCTTCTCACTGATTGGCCGTAACCTGTTCCAGTGGAACAAATCAGGTCGCAACGAAGATCCTGAATCGGCGTTCACGGGTGTAGGTACCAACCAGGGCATTCTGCGGGCAACGCTGCCAAGTATCCGTTCGTATGGCTTTAAGCTGGCTCTTGATTTTTAACGGCATCTTCCTAAAACTGAAAAGACATGAAATCATTGATAAAAATTGCATCAATTGCGGCTGTGATCACCGGCCTGGCGTCGTGTAGTCAGGATGAGCTCCGCAGCTTCGATGCCCTGCAACAAAAAGATGCGGTTGAATCGGTAAATGATCCGTATCTGCTGGCATCAATCATCAAGCAAACCTCAATTTTTTACCAGAAAATGGGGTATGATAACCGGCGTTTGCCGGGTGCCGTTCAACATATGGAAAGTAACTACCAGAGCGGGGATAACTTCTACAACGGATTCAAGTCGCCGATTGACGATATGTATACGGCGATGGATATCCTTAAACTGGTAGACGGTTCTATCGGCCTGGCCGATCAGCGTGGCTCAAAAGTGCACAAGGGCATTTTTACGGCCTTCCGCGTGCTGCTGTTCTCGTACATGACCGATTTTTACGGCGACGTATACTACACAGAGGCACTGAAAGCCCGTCAGGGTATTCTGTATCCGAAGTACGACCATCAGGCCGATATTTATACCGGTCTGCTCAAGGAACTGGACGAGGCGACGACGCTGATTAATGCCGGTACCGAGCCGATCTCGAATACCTATGATCTGATGTTTGCGGGGGATAAATCAAAATGGCTGAAGTTTGCCAACTCGCTGAAACTGCGCCTGCTGATGCGTGCGTCGGGCAAACTGGCGGATGCCGGTGCCCGGATGACAGCCCTGCTCAACCAGCCCCTGCTGACCGAAGCCACGGAAAACGCATCAATTGCCTACGTGGGTACAACTGCCGACAACTCATGGACCGGCGGGCCGCTGAACTGGGGAACCATCGACAACTTCGATACCCGCCGGCCGTGTAAAACGCTGGTTGATAAACTGGCTGATCTGAAAGACCCGCGGTTACAGGTTTGGTTTGCACCGGTAGAACGGCCGTGGACCAGTGATAAGACTAAAAACGGCGTAACATTCTCCTCAACCGATCCGAACGGGTATACGTACTCGTCGACCTGGGAATACATTGACCGGACCAGTAAGGATATCGCGGCATATGCTACGCCGGACATTCTGCTTGACTCCAACAAGGTGTATGTAGGCTTTGTGGCCGGTATGCAGAGCGACTGGAAAAACGGGAACGGCCATTACAACACTGCTGCCGGTGGGGTAGTGGGCAATTTCAAGGTGTCGAAGTTTTCAAAACTGTTCCGTGAAAACAAGCATAACCTGCTGAAAGCCATGATTATGAACAGCGATGAGGTGCAGTTTATACTGGCTGAAGCTGCCGCAAAAGGCCTGATTACCGGCAATGCCGATACGTACTACCGGAAAGGAATTGCCAACTCGCTGCTGCGCTGGGGCGTGAAACAGGCGGATGTGGATGCCTATCTGGCGCAGTCGGCGATTGCGCTGCCGTCGGATAAAGCCGGTCAGCTGGCTAAGATTGCGGATCAGAAATGGATTTCCCTGTTCCTGGTTGGTTCAGAAGGGTATCTGGATCTGCGCCGGACCAAACTGCCGAACATTTTCAATAACGGCCGTCTGAGCGGATATGCCTTCCCGCTGCGGTACCGCTATCCGGGTAATGAGCTGGGCCAGAACAAAACCGCCTATGACCTGGGCGTGGGTGCCCTGAGTCCGGCCGCCGATGATCAGCAGTCAAAAGTCTGGTTGCTGCAGTAGTTTAGTATACAGATGATTTCTCCGGATCTCTCACTCCTGCATAAACGGGAGTGGGAGATTTGTTTACAAAAAAATAAAAGTTTCTTGATCTGTAGTTCGTCATATTTATTGATTTTCGCACATCAGTTACAAAGCGATGACCAACCGAGCGTGTCGATATGTCCTTTATGTCTGGATACTGGCTGTTACGGCCCTTATCCCCGGATATACACGGGCAATGATACGGCCGGTGGAATCAGATCTTGAAAAGGTAAAGCTGACGCTGACGCATGAAGAGGGACGGGTGCTGGATGTGATCAATAAAATTACAAAGCAGTCGGGATACGTTTTTTTGTTCGAAGATAATCTGAAGCCGGAGCTGAATAAATTGATCCGGATTGAAAACGGCCGGAATCTGCGGGATGTGCTGCTGTTGATTTCCCGGCAGACAACGCTGGAGTTTAAAGCCGTAAACAAAAACATCATTATCCGTAAGAAGGTAAGCGAGGTGGCCGTGCATGCAATTGGTGATCAACGGTTTAAGGTGACTGGCCGGGTGGTAGCCCGGCAGGATGGCATCGGTATTCCGGGGGTGGCTGTCCGGATCAAGGATACCAGTCTGGGCACAACGACCGATGCGTCGGGTGCCTACAAGCTTGATATCGTGAATCCGGATGATGTATTGGTGTTTTCGTCCGTTGGTTTCCTGACGGAA
Source organism: Arsenicibacter sp. (assembly GCA_965247375.1). Lineage (GTDB taxonomy): Bacteria > Bacteroidota > Bacteroidia > Cytophagales > Spirosomataceae > Arsenicibacter. The sequence goes on along the minus strand of CBDFHU010000009.1, from coordinate 72,664 downwards.
GAGGTGCTGGTCGATCAGAAAAATGTCATGGAGGTAACGCTTTCCGAAAACGTTGAAGTGCTGTCAGAGGCCGTGGTTACGGCATTGGGCATTCAGCGGGGAAAACGGGCACTGGGTTACCAGGTCGCTGATCTGAAAGGTGAAACAGTAACCCGGGTACCGCAGGAAAATGTGGTTAATTCACTGGCTGGCCGGGTGGCCGGCCTGACACTGAACCAGACCAGCGGGATCGGTTCGTCGGTGAGCATCATCATCCGCGGCGCTAAGTCGCTGACGGGCGATAATCAGCCCTTATTTGTCATCGACGGAGTGCCGGTGGCAAATACACTGAATAACCTGCGGACGATGGGTGACCGGAATAATGTCGATTACGGCAATACCATTGCTGACCTTAATCCCGAAGACATTGACCAGATTACGGTCCTGAAGGGACCGAGTGCCGCGGCCCTGTATGGCTCAAGGGCGGGTAATGGGGTCATTCTGATTACGACCCGGAAAGGCAAAAAAGGAAAAGGCCTCGGGATTACCTTTTCGACCAGCAATGTGTTCGAAAAGCCATACCGGTTTCTGGATCTGCACTACAAATATGCCTCCGGCGACCGGAATAACCGCCTCGATGAAAGTTCGATGTACTGGGGTGGACCGGCTCTTGATGCCGGTAACCTGGCGGTGCAGTGGAACAGTCCGGCCGGTGCTGATGGCCAGCCGGTGCCGACACCGCTGGTCTCGTACCCCGATAACATGAAAAACTTTCTGCAAACCGGAATTACGTCGACTAACAACATCGCGTTGTCCGGAGCAGGCGATAAGGTATCGTACCGGGTGTCGTACAGCAACATGATCAATAAGGGGATGATTCCGAATTCGAACCTGTTGCGCAATTCCCTGAATTCCAGTGTGAACTATACCCTGAACCGGCAGTTTACCCTGAATTCGGCCTTTACGCTGGTCCGTACCTATTCGGATAACCGGCCGGTGACCGCCAACCGGGGAGCCAACCCGCTGGAGGCGGTGTATATGTGGCCGCACGTAGACGTTCGTCAGCTGACAAATTACTGGGTCAACGGCAACGAAAACATACAGCAACTGACGCCCGCCCAGACGGCTGACAATCCGTATTTTCTGGCGTATGGCATCAACAATGGCTTTAACCGCGACCGGATTTTCGGTAATACAAAACTGGACTGGAAGCCGTCGCCGCTGCTGACCGGCTTTGTCCGGCTGGCGCTGGACCAGTACGGTGAAAACCGGGAGACCAGAATACCCTGGAGTTATTCGCGGGCGAAAAAAGGAGGCTATTACCTGCAGGATCTGGTCCGCCGCGAACTGAATGCCGACTTCCTGCTGACCCGCCACGAAAAACGGGGCGATCTGGACATCAGTGCATCGGTGGGTGGTAATTACATGACGCAGCGGTATCTGGACAATTTTATGGGCGGTTCGCAACTGACGGTGCCGGGCCTGTACCGGATCACGAACGTACCGGTTACGGCCTTGTCGGTGAATAACACAACGACCCGTAAGGCCATTTACAGCCTGTATGCCATGGCATCAGTGGGGTACAAGGATCAGGTGTATGTCGATCTGACTGCCCGCAATGACTGGTCGAGTACACTGCCGGTACATAAGCGGTCGTATTTTTATCCGTCCGTGTCGGGCAGCTGGCTGCTGAACTATACGTTCAGGCTGCCGTATTACGTCTCGTTGCTGAAAGCGCGGGCAAGCTGGGCGCAGGTAGGCAATGACGCCGCCCCGTATCAGCTGGAACAGGCACTGGGGACCGGCTCATGGGGTAGTCTGGTAACTACCAATGTGCCCGGAACGCTGTATAATGCGCAGCTGAAGCCGGAAATTGCCACGTCGGCCGAGGGCGGGATTGATCTGAAACTGTTTAAGGACCGGCTCCGGCTGGAGGCAACCTATTATCAGTCAGAGAATAAAAACCAGATTCTCAGCGTCACAACCCCCAATTCGTCCGGGTATGCCAACAGACTGATTAATGCCGGTTTGCTGGCAAGCCGTGGCTGGGAGGTGAATCTCGGCGGGACACCGGTGCAGCAGAAAGATGGGTGGCAGATCGATGTAGACGTGAACTTCAGCCGCAACCGGACATACATCAGGGCGTTGGCCCCCGGCGTCGATTACTACCAGTTATGGGATGATAACAACGGCGGCGCGTTTACCTATGTCGGCGAAGAGATCGGGAACCTGTACAGCCGCGGCTATGCCTACGTAACTGACCCGAAATCACCCTATTATCGCTGGCCGATACTGGATAATAACGGCGACTGGATTCCGGTGAATGACCGCAATGCCCGGGTCAAAGTCGGCAACTTTAACCCCCGGTTTATCATGGGCGGACAGTTGGCCATCCGTTATAAGCGCTTCAGCCTGAACGCCAGCTTTGACTGGCGCAGCGGCGGAAATTTTCAGTCGTACACCTACCGCTATTTCGAGTCGGACTGGCGGTCGGCGCGGCAGCTGGATCAGTTGATTCCCGGCGGATTGTATACTGCCGATCAGCTGGTCGCTTTACTGAAGTCGGATCCGGCGAAATACATTATCCCGCAAAACGGGAATTTCCCGCGGATCGGGGGCCATACGAAGGAAACCGGCGGTATGCCGATGGATTCGGACGGCGACGGCATTCCGGAGTATGACGGGGCATTTGCCCCGGGAGTTATCCAGAATCCTGACGGAACGTACCGCGAAAATCTGGGTGGCCCCGGTACTAAAGTTTACCCGATTACCGATACCTATCCGTGGGGCTATAACCAGCAGATTACCTTTGATGCGTCGTTTGTGAAGCTCCGCGAAATCTCGTTCGGTATTGATCTGCCGCAGCGGTGGGGTTTCCGGAACGTAAACCTGTCGGTATATAGCCGGAATATTATGTTGTGGACAGCCGCCGGAATCGGAATAGACCCCGAACGGGCCTTTCTGGCCGACAGCGGTAAGTTCCGGCAGGGGGTAGAGTTGCAGAACGTACTGCCATGGACAATCCCGGTAGGCTTTAAACTTGGTTTTTCACTGTAATCCGCATGGTCATGAACAGACTCTTTGCCGCAAAATGGCTGTTTGTACTGACGCTGCTACTCATCATGAGTGGCTGTGGTGACCAATTGTCAAAAATCAACGAAAACCCGAATGTCGTCAGCCCCTCAACGGCCAATCCGAATCTAATGCTGCCGACGATAGCCACCGGTCTGGCCATGAACTACGTCAATCTGGGGTACGGCGACATCGCCGGCGTCGTGCAGCACACGCAGAAAGACGGCTGGTTCAGTGAACATAACCACTATGACTGGAGCCCGAAAGACTGGAGTCCGTACTATGACTTGTTGCGGAATAATGACTTTCTGCTGCAACGGTCAAAAACGCTGGGTTATACCTTTCATCAGGGAGTAGCCTTAACGATGAAGGCCTTCCTGTTTGGCCTGATCACCGATCTGTGGGGAGATGCCCCCTATACGGATGCGCTGAAAGGGGCACTTCCGACCGACTTGCTGCTGCCGGCCTTTGACAAACAGCAGACGATCTGCCTCGGTATCATTGAGGACCTGAAACAGGCATCCGCCTTATTCGCAGGCGGCAAAACGACCGGATACCTCAACGGCTATGACGTTTACTATAACGGTGATCCGTTGAAGTGGCAGAAATTTGCGAATTCGCTGCTGCTCCGCTACTACATGCGCCTTTCGGTGAAACTGCCGCAGGTCGCTAAAGCCGGTATGGAAACGGTGTACCAAAGCGGGGTGTACATGCAGGATGCGACCGATGACGCGACGATGGATTACATCGGCTCAACGGCCTCCAATTCGTGGCCCGGGGCGATTGCCTTCGAAACCGATCCGTCGGAGTTCCGGCGACGAAAACCCTGTCAGACGTTGCTCGCAAAACTAACGGCGTATAGTGATCCCCGTTTGAAAGTCTGGTTTGCGCCGGTTTATGTCCGGTGGGTAGCCGATTCGACCCTGAACCAGCCGGTCGATTTGTATATCCGGAAAAACGGGGTTATCCAGCAGGGCGTGACCGCCCTGACAGATGCTAAATATCTGATTGAGGTAAAAGCCGGTGCAAAGTTTACCCGCCGCTTTAACCCGAAAGCCTTTAAAGTAGCGCTGGACACCAATGCATACGTGGGTCTGCCACCGGGGCTGATTGACCCAAGTGCCTATAATTACAATCCGACAACGGGGCAGGTTGTTCAGAATCAGCATGTATCGCAGCTGGCTGAGGTGTACCGGAACAGCAACGGGGGGATTCTGAAAGCCCGGCTATGTTCGTCGGCAGAGGTCTCGTTTTTACTGGCCGAAGCCGCACTGAAAGGCTGGGCCGTTGGTGCGGCGGAGACGCATTACCGGCAGGGAATCCGCAACTCACTGGCCGCGTGGGGTGTCGACGGGGAGTTTGCCGGCTACATGCAGCGGCCGGGGGTAGCGTTTACGAATACCCTTGAACAGGTGATGACACAGAAGTGGATTGCCGGCTGGACCGCCGCTACCGAAGCCTGGTTTGATTATCGCCGGACGGGCTTTCCGGCCCTGAAGGCCGGCCCTGCGGCAGCCGAGAACGTGCTTCCTGTCAGGTTCATATACGGAGATAACGAAACAAACTATAACTACGCAAACGCAATGAATGCCCTGCAAAGCCTGGAAGAAAACAGCCATACCAGGGTGCGGGGAAAAAACAGCCAATGGTCTAAACCCTGGATCATTCAGGGGACGAGTCTACCGTGGTAATGCCTCAATAACGAAATCAGTCAGACAGGTGCTCTGTGCCGGTCTGATGGTGTTCTGTATACCTGCTTAATGTGAATTCTGTTCATTCCTAAACCTAAAAGTACACGTATGGAGTGTAATTTTACTGCCCGGCAAAAACAAATCGGGGTATTGGTGGTGGCCCTGCTGACTGGTGTCATCCCCATTGACCCGGTAATTGCCGCCCCCCACAAAGTGCATCCGGATGTACCGGTTCACGCGCCCGTTGCCCGGAAAGTTACGGGTAAAGTAACGACCGGTGCCGACAATACACCTATGCCGGGTGTCAATGTCGTCATCAAAGGCACCCAGACCGGTACTACTACGGATGGCAACGGCCGCTTTTCACTGGATGTCAACGGGGATAATACCGTCCTGATCTTCTCCTACATCGGCTATAAAACCGAGGAGGTGGTTGTCGGCAACCGCACGGTAATTGACCTGACGATGACCGAAAGCGCGGAAACCTTACAGGAAGCCGTGGTAACCGCCCTCGGGATTAAGCGCGATGAACGTTCACTGGGTTACTCCGTTGGCAAAGTTGAGGGTAAGGAATTTACGCGCGTCGTTCAGGAAAACGTCCTCAATGGTATGGCCGGTAAAGTAGCCGGTGTGCAGATCAGCCAGACCGGCGGCACCGGTTCGTCGGTGAGCATGGTCATTCGCGGCGCTACCTCGCTGAGCAGCGATAACCAGCCCTTGTTTGTGATTGACGGGGTGCCGATTGCCAATACCCTCAACAACATCAGTCAGGTCGGTACCGACAACCGCGCCGATTTCGGGAACGCCATTTCTAACCTTAACCCCGACGATATTGAAAATGTATCGATCCTGAAAGGCCCGAGCGCGGCGGCGCTGTATGGCTCGCGGGCCGGTAACGGGGTGGTACTGATCACCACCAAGAGCGGGGCCAAGGCCAAAAAGCCGACCGTTACCATTACCTCCAGCACAGTCTTTGACCAGCCGTACCGGTTCCTGAAATGGCAGACTAAATTCGGGCCGGGGCAGTTCTCCGGAATCCCGCCGGCCATAAGTGGTACGCCGCTGACGAATCCGTTCGGCAAGCTGATCGACGAAACCGTGGGGGCTACCTACGGTGCCGAGCTGGACAAGGGGTACTCGGAAGTTCAATGGAATAGCCCGCTCGACGCCAACGGCAAACCCGTTGCGATGCCGCTCGTTTCGCACAAAGACAACGTAAAGAACTTTGTGCAGACGGGTGTGACAACCACCAACGGGGTATCGGTAGCCAACAATACCGACCTGTTTACCTACCGTCTGTCATACTCAAACATGCGGAATAAAGGCATTATTCCGAATTCGGACCTGTTCCGGAATACGTTTAATGTCAACGCCAGCTTTAAGGCGAGCAACAAACTGCGGCTGAGCACGAATCTGGACGTGAGCCGCAATAACTCAAACAACCGGCCGGCCAGCAACCGGGGCACAAACCCGTTGCAGTGGGCCTACGCCGTTTCGCCGCATATCGATATCCAGAACATGCAGAACTACTGGCTGCCGGGGCAGGAGGGTATCCAGCAGCGGTCGCAGGCCAAAGGCATTTACAATAACCCGTATTTCCTGGCCTATGAGGTAAACAACAGCTTTGTCCGTGACCGGATTTTCGGTAACCTGAAAGCCGACTGGCAGATTACACCGGACATTAGCCTGATGGCCCGCTACGCGCTTGATACCTACAAAGAGCAGCGGGAAATGAAGATTGCGAACAGCTATACCGGCGATCCGCGCGGGGCTTACGGGATTATTAACCTCGACAACTTTGAAAGCAACGCCGATTTCCTGGCTACGTATAAAAAGAGCCTGAAGCAGTTTCAGTTCTCAGTGTCGGCGGGGGGCAATGCGCGGTATCAGAACGGTGGTAACGTATCGACGGCTACCAAGGCAGGCACGGGTCTGATTGTGCCGGGCGTCTTTACGATCCAGAACATCCTGCCGGAAAACCTCGATTATGCCAGCTCGAAGTTTCAGCGGGCTATTTACAGCGTGTACGGCCTGGCCAACATCGGGTTCAAAGACATGATTTACCTTGACCTGACCGCCCGGAACGACTGGTCGAGTACGCTGCCGGCCGCCAACCGGTCGTATTTTTATCCGTCGGCCTCGCTGAGTATGCTGGTCAACGAGATGCTGTTCCCGACCTCAACGCAGGTTAGTCTGCTGAAACTGCGCGGCGGGGTGGCACAAGTAGGTAACGATGCCAATCCGTACATGCTCCTCAGTACGCTGACCAACGCCGGTACGTGGGCAGGGGTGCCGCGTCTGTCGGTGCCCGGCAACCTGCTGATCTCGAACCTGAAACCGGAAATTGCCACGTCGTATGAAGCGGGTCTTGACCTGAATCTGTTCCGCGACCGTCTGCGGTTTACCGGTACCTACTACCGCGTTGAAAAGGAAAACCAGATCCTGAGCACCAAACTGCCGCCATCGTCGGGGTATACCACCAAAAACATCAATGCCGGTCTGCTGGCGAGCCGCGGCTTTGAGCTGACGCTGGGCGGAACACCGGTACAGTCGGCTTCGGGCTGGCGCGTCGATCTGAACGCCAACCTGACCCGCAACCGGACGCGTATCCTGAAACTGTCGGACGACCTGCCGTACTACACGCTCTGGACTGATGCGAAAGGCGGGGCCTGGACGTATGTGGGCGAAGACATCGGCGATATTTACGATGCCCAGCTGGTAACGGTAAAAGACAAATCGTCACCGTATTACGGCTATCCGATTCTGGACCAGACCGGTAAATGGCAGTCAATTGATGCCATCAATACCAAAAATAAGATCGGGAACTTCAACGCGAAGTTTATCATGGGATTACAGGCCTCGGTATCATACAAGCGGTTCAGCGTAAACATGACCTTCGATTGGCGTAACGGCGGGGACTTTGTGTCGCAGACTTACCGCTACGGTGAAGAAAACGGTCAGTCGCAGCTTTTCCTCGACAAACTGATCAACCCGAACGGGCTGACGGGTGATGCCCTGCGGAATTACCTCGTAGCGAATCAGGATGAACTGATCCGCCAGCATGGCAACTACTTTCCGCTGGTAGGTGGTCCGACGCCGGAATACGGCAGCTTTCCGTTTAAATACGGCCCGTATACCCTCCCGTATGGCGGTACGTTTATTCCGGGGGTAATTGCTACCGGTTATGATACCAACGGCAACCCGACCGGCTACAAGGAAAACCTGGGCAATACCGGTACGTTGTATCTGCCGTTTGCGGGCAGCACGGCCTGGGGGTTCACAAAAGCTTTCCTGTATGATGCGTCGTACCTGAAACTGCGCGAAATCTCGTTCTCATACGATCTGCCGCAGAATCTGATCAAAAAAGTGGGTTTGCAGAATGCATCGCTGTCGGTCTATAGCCGGAACATCATTCTCTGGACGGCCGCGAAGATCAACATTGATCCCGAAATGGCTTTTCAGCAGGAAGCGGGTCTGCAAGGGTCCGGCATCCAGTTTAAGCAGGGTATCGAGCGCTACAACGTAATGCCGTGGGTAATTCCGGTTGGTTTCAAAGTAAACCTTACTTTCTAATGAATAATGTACAATGTATAATGTGTTGACCAAAAGGATGTAAGGGCGCATTATACATTAGTCATTATCCATTTTACATTTTAATAGAACTCATGAACTACAAACATATATTGACTACGGTTCTGCTGTCGCTGTCTGTTTTTTCGTGTAAAGACCTGACCGAACTGAACCAAAACCCGAACGGGGTTGATCCGACGAAGGCCAACCCGAACCTCGTGCTGTCAACGGTTCTGACCGAAACAGGGAAGGCGTTTGTGAACCTTGGCTATCAGGATATGGCCGGGGTGATGCAGCATACCCAGAAAGACGGCTGGTCGGGTGGCCATAACGAGTATGACTGGGGCGGAAGCCAGAGCTGGAGCCCGTATTACGACATCCTGCGGAATAACCAGTATGTCTATGACCGGTCGGTGCAGCTGGGGTTTGAGCTACAACAGGGTGTCGCGCTGGTGATGAAATCGATGGTATTCGGTCTGATTACCGACCTGTGGGGCGATGCACCATACTCGAGTGCGCTGAAAGGCGAACTGGGTGGTGCCGAAAATACCTTCCCGGCCTACGATTCGCAGGAGGCCATTTATACCGGCATCCTGGCTGATCTGGAAAAGGCGAATACCCTGCTGTCGAAAACAAAAGCCGAGTATACCAGCACCATGGACGCGGCTGATGTGTATTATGCCGGTGATCCGGCAAAATGGCGGAAACTAGCCAACTCGCTGGCACTGCGTTACTTCATGCGGATTTCCGGCAAGAAGCCGGATGTGGCCAAAGCCGGTATTGAAAAAATCGTAGCCAATCCGACACAGTACCCGATCATTCTGGCGGCTACCGACGATGCCGCCATGCCGTTTGCCGGCAACAGTGACAGTGATTCGTGGCCGGCCAATACGGTCTATGATGCCAGCGCCAGCAATTACCGCCGCCTGAAAATGTGCGATACATTCGTGAAAGCCCTGTTGGCCCTGAATGACCCGCGCATTGGTGTCTGGGCCAATAAGGTGCAGATTCCGCTGGTGGTGGATGCCAGTCTGCCGGCCGGGATCGATAAAATTGAAAACGGCAAACGTTATCTGTCGCCGGATAAAGTGGCCGGTAAAGAGTATAACACCGACCCGAATTACGTCGGTCTGCCGGTGGCTATTGTCGGTGGGTCTTCTTACAACCTGAGCCCGACGGCCGAGCAGGCGGCCAACAACCCGCACGTATCGTGGCTGAACGACATCTATAAGCAGGCAAAAGGTCCGCTGCTGAAGTCGCGGCTGGTGTCGGCGGCCGAGGTCCGGTTTATTCTGGCCGAGGCGGCACTGAAAGGCTGGGCAGCCGGTGATGCCAAGACGCATTACGATGCCGGGGTGAAAGCCTCGCTCGATACCTGGGGCCTGACCAGCTCATACGCAACCTATATCGCGCAGAAAACAGTAGCCTACAACGCTACCCAAAAGCAGATTATCGAGCAGAAATGGATTGCCAGCTGGACCGCCGCTACCGAAGCCTGGTTCGACTACCGCCGCACGGGCTATCCGGAGCTGAAGGCCGGGCCACAGGCCAAGCGTAAGGTCATGCCGGTCCGTTTCTACTACATGCTCGACGAACGGAATCTGAACAAAACCAATACCGAAGCCGCCATGGGCAAACTGGAGCAAACAACCTACTCCGAAGCCGACGGTAAAAACAGCCCGTGGTCTAAACCGTGGGTAATTCAGGGAACTGGTAAACCGTGGTAACGAAGAGGCTGCGACGGATTTGCAAACCCGTCGCAGCCTGACAGCGGATTTGTAATCCGCCTGCACGGAACCGGATTATAAATCCGGTATTAATTAGTTCCGGATTGAAAAAACCGGAACAGCAAACAAGTACTAAAAACAGACCCCGTAGGGGTCAAACATCTCTATGAGGCTGCTCTTTTTTTTGATATGTCTGTACGGGCTGAGCCTTCAGGCCCAGTCGTTTAAGGCGGGGGCTGCCTTGCGGAAAATTACGCCCGATCCGTTGTTGCCGGTCTCCGGCGGGATCGGTACGCCCAAACCCGCTCAGCAAAAGCAGGGTGATTTGTTTATCCGGGCGCTGGTGCTCGAACGCGGCAACACGCGGGTGGCTATCGTCAGTGTGGATAACCTTGGGTGGCCATCGGTGCTGGGGAATAAGTCGCGGGCACTGATCAAGGGGATTCCGCCGGAAAATGTACTCATCGGGGCGACCCATACACACAGCGGTCCGGATGCCTACGGGTTTCCGGATGCGTCGGGCAAGTCCTATGCGGATCTGGCCTATCTGGACCGGTGCGTGAAAGACATGGCCGATGCCGTCAACGAAGCCGTCCGGAATCTCAAACCGGCATCGCTGAAAATTGCGGTCGGTGAAGCCAAAGGCAAAATCGCCTACAACTATTACGCTGACCAATTGTATGATCCCCGTTGCGGCGTGATTCAGGCGGTCGGGCAAGACGGCAAGCCGGTTGCGACGCTGGTGAATTATGCCATCCATCCCGAAATCATCGGATCGGGGCGGGGCATTCTGAGCCCCGATCTGTGCGGGCCGCTCTATGACCGCATTGAGGCCCGGACCGGTGGCATGGCAATTTTTATGAACAGCGCCCAGGGCGGCATGGTAACGGCCGACAACCGGCGTGAGGGCGGCAAAGAAGCCAACGACTGGGCCGAATGCGTCCGGATCGGCGAGTTGCTGGCCGACGAAGCGCTCCGCATCGTGGCCGATGCACCCGTGCAGGCGAATCCTGAGTTGTACTGTGCGATGCGGAAAATCAACTTTCCCGTTGACTCTGAAGTCATGCAGTACATCATTAAAAATTCGCCCCTGCATTACGAGATGACGGGGAAACAGGTGTCGGCACAGGTCAATCTGCTGAACATCGGGTCGGCGCAGGTGCTGACCATTCCGGGGGAGGCATTGCCCAACATAGGCTATTACCTGAAACGCAACATGCGGACCCGGCAACCGTTCTTATTTGGCCTGACCAACGATGCCTTCGGCTATATGCTGACCAAAGTTGACTTTGCCAGTTTTAAACGCTACGAATACATCAGCCGGACAAGCCTTGGTGAGCAGACCGCTGAAATTTACATGAATGAGGTCCTGAAATGGCTCTCCGAAACTCCTGAACCAATTTCGTTAAAGTAAATTAACCGCAATATGAAGAATCGTTTTTTTATCGTAACCGCCCTGATGCTTGCGCTGACCATGGCGGGATTCATCACCACCAAAAAGGCCATCACACCGGAAAATGCGCTGGAGAGCTATCTCAATAACGGCGATAAAACCTACCAGTGGGAGCTGAAGGATACCATGAGTCTGGGCGATGTGACGGCCTACAACCTCCTGCTCACGTCGCAGAAGTGGCGGGAATTTACGTGGCGCCACCAGCTGACCGTACTCGTTCCGAAAGCCAATCAGCACGACGGGGCACTGCTGTTTATAACGGGTGGTTCCAACAAAAACGAACAGCCGAACTGGGGTAAAAATCAGGGTGATGCCATGGCGTTCGGGGCAATTGCGCAGAAGAATAAGGCCATCGTTGCGGTGCTGCGGCAAACGCCGAATCAGCCGTTTTTCGGTAACCTGACCGAAGATGCCCTGATCTCGCATACGCTGCATAACTTTCAGAAAGATGGCGATTATTCGTGGCCGTTACTGTTTCCGATGACCAAGAGCGCCATCCGTGGTATGGATGCCGTGCAGGAGTTTGCCCGTAAAAACCTGAACCATGAGGTGAAGCGGTTTGTCGTGTCGGGTGCTTCAAAACGGGCTGGACGACCTGGCTGACGGGCGCCATGGACAGCCGTGCCGTTGCGATTGCGCCGATGGTAATCGACATCCTGAACATGCCGAAAAACCTGCAATACCAGATTGATTCGTGGAATAAATACAGTGAGCAGATCAACGATTACGTGAAGCTCGGACTGACCAATACCATGACCTCGCCGGAAGGCCGCGCCATCAACCAGATGATTGACCCGTATTCGTACCGCAAAAAACTGACCCAGCCGAAAATGATTTTTATGGGTACGAATGATGAGTACTGGACGGTCGATGCCATCAAAAATTACTACGACGACATTCCGGGCGTCAACCTGATCAGTTACGTACCAAACGCCGGTCACGGCCTGGGCGACAAGCGGCAGGCCCTCGAAACCCTGAGCGCGTTCTTCGGCGAAACCTTGCTGAAACAGAAATATCCGCTCTGCAAGTGGGAGGTGTCAACCACCAAAGAAGGCGTAAAAGTATCTGTGAAAACCACCCCTGACCTGCTCGAAGACGCTATCGTGTGGTCAGCCGATTCCGACGACAAGATTTTCCAGGACGAAAAGTGGGAAAGCCGGAGTCTGGGTGTCAGCAATCAGGCCAAAGTTGACGTAACGGAGGCTTATCCGAAAACCGGCTACAAAGCCTTCTACGTGTCGCTGAAATATAAAAGTCCGGGCGGTGGTTCGTATATCCAGAGCACCCGCATGTTCCTGACAGATAATGATGAGGTGTTTTTGAAATAATGTACATTACCCATTATCCGGATAGTACTGACGGCTATTTGACGCGTATTGCTAATGGACAGTGAATGTGGCTTCAGTAGTCATCATTCATTGTCCATTATTTATTTAGATTCATCTGATGAGGTATTTTCAAACATATGCATACGGCCTGTTGCTGCTGGCAGCGGGGGCAACAACGGCTTCCGGACAAGCGGGTAGCGGACCGCAGGGGGTGAAGGAAGTGATGGACAGGGCCGTAACGCGGTTGTATCAGCAGCTTACTCCGCAACAGCTGGATACGATCCGGGAACCGTTTATCCTCAATTTTCTGAGCCCCGCCGACAAAAACATACTGGCAACCCGCTACCTGACTTTTGATGTCAACGTGCCGGCTGTCGTTTCCATCATGCGCGACAAGGCGCAGAAAACCCTGCCGTTCTGGCTGGCGACCAGCGGGTTTGTGAAAACCGGTATGGAGGTCAAAAATGAAGAATATACGTATGAAGTCTGGCAGAAACGGGTCAATGCCGGTCGGGTAGCGCTCGGTATCAACGGTTTCGACAAGCACCGGCCGGTATATTTTGTCTGTGTCGGTCCGCAAAAGGCCGGCGATAAGCTACAGGTTACCAACAGCTTCCCTGCCCAGACGCAGGTGCCGATGCAGAAGGGGGCGTTTACGTACCACGATTGGGATGATCTGGTACTTGATGACGTGCCGGAATCGCTGAAAGGGCAGGTCCTGCTGCAAACGATTCGTGGCCGTGCACGGGAAGCGCACCTCGTCGGGGCATTCCGGAAAACGACTACGCCGTCCTCAACTGCCCCGGATCAGCTGCTCCTGACCTGGAGCGGCGATCCGTCGACTACCATGAATATCCAGTGGCGGACCAGTCCGGCGGTGGCCGCAGGGGTAGTACAGTACTGGGTAGCCGGTAGTAAGGATACGCTGACCAAAACTGCCGACCGGTTTGTGATGGAAGACCGGCTGTTGCAGAATGACCGGTATGTACACCGGTTCACCGGCAAGCTGACCGGCTTACGGCCCGCCACAACCTATGGCTACCGCGTCGGGGTAACCGGCGGGGTATGGTCGGTCCCGGAAACGTTTACGACCAAACCGGCCGGTCCGGCGGCCTTCTCCTACATCTGGTTCGGCGACACCCATAAATCGCGGGACTGGGGACTGATGGCGCAACGGGCCGCTGCCAGGCACCCCGAGACGGCCTTTTTCAACATTGCCGGTGATCTGGTCAGTACGGGGCTGCACCGCGATGAATGGGATGAACTCTGGCAGCATTCGGGAGGGTTTTTTGCCCGGAAACCGCTGATGCCGATTCCGGGTAACCACGACAGTCAGGATGGCCTGGGGGCATGGATGTATCAGGAAATGTTCAGTTTGCCCGAAAACGGACCGGCTGCTGCCCCGAAAGAGCAGACTTATGCCTTCATGTATCAGAATGCCCTGTTCCTGATGATCGACGGGACTGCGCCGGTTGAGCAGCAATCGGCCTGGATACGGGAGCAGCTCGCCGGTTCAAAAGCGGACTGGAAGTTTGCCTTTTTTCACTTCCCGCCGTATAACTACGAAGAAGATTACGCGCTGATCCGGAAAGAATGGTGCTCGCTGTTTGATCAGTATCATGTGGATATGGTGATGGGTGGACACGTGCATTACTACATGCGCTCGAAGCCGATGTATGCTGAAAAAACCGGTTGATTCACCAGCCAACGGAACCATTTATACCATTTCGGTGGGGATTCCGGACAGCCATACCAACATGCCCGATGAGCCGTATGCAGCTATCCGGTATCCGAAAGGGAATTACTATCAGCACATTACGATAAACGGGAAAACATTGACCTATACCTGTTACGGCTCCGACGGGCAGGTAAAGGACGAATTAAAGATTGAGAAAAAATGACCCGGACAATCAACTACAGTCTGCTTATTACCCTGATTGCCCTATGTTTGGTGCTGCTTTACGGGCAAACCGAAGGACAATCTGCCATGAAGAAAAAATACATCGGTATTTCGGCGCATCGGGGTGCTATGCCTGGCTTGCCCGAAAACACGCTGGCTACGTTCAGGGCCGCACTGGCCATGCAGGTCGATTACATTGAGATTGATGTCCGGACGAGTAAAGACGGGCAACTATTTATCCTGCACGACGGTAACCTGGACCGGACGACCACCGGACATGGGCCGCTGAAGGAAAAAACAGCCGTTGAACTGCGTCAGCTTTCGGCAGGTAAAGGAACCGGTGAGGCGTACGCACAGGAGCGGATTCCTGCACTTGAGGAGGTGTGCCGGTTGCTGAACGACTGGAACAAGACGCATCAAAAACAGGCCGCACTTTACGTTGACTGTAAAGACGTTGCTCCGGAGCCGTTACTGGCGGTACTAAAAGCATATGGGCTGGCCGAAACATCGGTTTTCTACGGGACAGACGATTACCTGGCAGCGCTCAGGAAACTCTTGCCGGCTGCCCGCATCATGCCGGGCCTGAAAAGCGAAGCCGATATTGAGTCCAAAGTTGCCCGGCTGAAGCCCTATGCCTTTGATATGAAGTGGCAGGCGCTTACACCGTCGCTTACCCAAAGGCTGCATACCTTGAAGATCTTTGTTTTTGCGGATGCGCTTGATTACTTTGAAACGGAAGATCAATACCGCCTTGCGGTGCAAAACGGTATTGATGTCATTCAGACTGATTTTGTACAACGGGTAAAGGAAACGCTGTAAAGCAAAGTAATTTTTTACCTGAAGGAAACGGCCTGGTTTGGCAATCCGCTCCGTTTCACCTTTTGTTTTTTGCTGAACCCAATCACATAATATCTTTTGTGGCAGGACCAGCATTCGTAGCGTACCAGCGGAAGGAAAAACAGGAAGCCGTTTAACAAGGAGGGGCCTTCTGATGCGGTCAGTTGAATCTTTACCGCAATTCGGACAAACGGGTTTGAGCCTGACACTTAAGGCAAAAAAAGCAATCAATAAAACTACAGGTACAATCCAGGCATAGGGGAGCAGGGGAGCCATAGCGTTGTTGAGTTTGATATGTACCTAAAAGTAAACCGTTTGGAAATATAAATCAACTAATTTACATAAGGATGCAATACAATCATTGAATATTTAAATATGTATCGTAAAATCTAAAATCGGTTTATAAAATTTATGTAAAGTCTTTCAAAAATAATGTTGGTAACATCAAAAATAAAGCCGGTACAACAAAATGAGAGTATTATAGTTATAATGTAGATAAAAGGTAATTGAAGGCAGGAAGTTGTAAAAATGCAGTATCTTTACTTATCTTATAGAGTATAGGCTTCAATGATCTACGTCCGTTCTGATATGAAGTCTTTCGTTCCTTATAACGCACTTGTATCATGGATGCAATGGTTGATCAACATACAACATTTCCAATTCTGTTGATTGATGATGATGTGGATGTACTTGAAATTGTAAAAAGAGCGTCCCGCAAAACGTTTCCTCAGGCAGAATTTCTGAGCTTCAGAAACCCGCAGGAAGTGTTATCTTACCTCGAAAATGCGGATAACACGCTGCCCAAGCTTGTCCTGCTGGATATTGATCTTGGCCCGGGTGTGATGGACGGGCTGTCATTTTTACCACAGCTGCGCAAACATCCGAAAGCACAGCAGATGCCCACGGTAATCCTGTCATCACTGGCCGATGACGAACGGATCCGGAAGGCGTACGAAACCGGTGCCACCTCGTTTCTGGAAAAACCTATGAGTTTCGGTGGCTGGAAACAGCATATGGGCGCCCTGCGCCAGTACTGGAGCGATGTCGTCAGTTTGCCGCAAAAGCCGTTAGACGGTTCAGAAACGCCCTCCCCGTTCAATAAACTGGATAGCTGAGGCTTAATTCAAACCGCTTGTTTACCCCCGCCAGTTCTTCGTGCGAGTGAATGGCTACCAGCGTAATCAGCGCAATGAATACAAGTACAATGACAAACCCGAGCGCCAGTCTGCTGTAGTGAAACACCTGTTCCGAAAAAATCGGTTTGGTACGTTTTAGAAAGAACCCTGCCAGGATCAGGTTAACAATGTACAGAAACTGCTCCGGCCGGTAGGTGCTGATTACAGAACCGGTAATCAGGAAGCTCAGTACGATATACAGGGATAAAATGGACCAGAAAAAACTGCTGGACATCATTGTAGCCAAGCCGCAGGTAAGTGCCGTCCTGTGCTGTCTGAAAGCGTGAAAACCAGTACGTTGCTACCCCGGCGATCAGTACCAGGGCTGTGATTTGGGTGAAACGGGTCGCCATAAATACGTCGCCGCTCATCAGGTTCCGGTAGATGCCTTCAAGCCGTTCTGTCTCGAACGACTGCTCCCATACGACGAATGGAATCAGCACACTGATAACGGCTAGCGGTATGTAGACCGGGTGTGCCCCCTGCCGTTCGACCACGGTTTCCCACTGCGAGGTAAAGGCACCGTAGGCCATACCCACGCCGCCAAAAAAACCGATCGAATACTCCATCACATTCCAGAAATTAAAGGAAAGATCAGACGCACTGCCCATTACCTGCAGAAAATTCCCGAACGCAAATCCGAAACCGGCCCCCAGACTACTGAATGCCGCAACACGCAGGGCTGCACGCTGCTGGTTGCGGACCGTGAACGTCATCAGCGCCAGTCCCATACCCAGGCATGCGGCCCAGAGCTCGGAACGCGGCGGGGTCATGAGCCAGCCCCACTGCTCGATAAGGAAAAAATAGGTCAGCAGCGCCCCGACGGTCATTTCGATGACCAGCAAATGCCATTTAACGGGTTTTATGGATGAATCAGATAGGGCCAGCCCGAACAACCCGCCACCCAGGAAGCCCTGAATGCCGCCAATAAGCAGCAGCATGACCAGACCATAATAGACATTGCCGAAATCATTGCCACGGCCGAAACCGACACACTTTTCCGTAGCTCATGATGCCGCCAATGCCCCAGCCCAGCCCGGCGGCCAGCGCTGCTTTCAGCGCTTTGTTATACCAATCTGCACGTTTGGCAATCAGAATAACTGCAAGGGCGCCGACAGACCCCGCCCAGGCCGCTCCCTGTTCATGTCCGAATTGTCCGCGGATTGCCCAGGCAGTGCCGAGCGACATACCAGCCAGTAGTAAGGCTGTGATATACTGTTTGTTGGTTAGCATGATGTGATTAGCTGTGGAGTGTCCTTGACAACGAACTCTTTATACTACGGTCCGGTCGGGTAAACAGACTACCGCCGCAGAAAAAAGGGTTGAAAAGTAGTACGTCAAAAGCGCTTTGACGTATTACGGATAGTTAACTCTCCGGAACATGAATCCATCTACAATAGATTTGCCGGCTTTCGATGGTGGTCAGCCAACCGTGACTAAGTCCTTTCCCTGGCCCGTATTTGATGAGCGGGAGATTAATGCCGTTGCTGCCGTTGTACGGTCCGGCAAATGGGGAAATCCCGACTGTCTGGATGAGGTCGAGGCCTTCGAGCAAGCCTTTGCGGCGTACTGTGGCAGTAAATATGCCATCACCTGTGTCAATGGCTCGGTATCCCTGCGGCTGGCCCTGATCGCCTGTGGTGTCCGGCCCGGCGATGAGGTGATTGTTCCGCCGTATACGTTTATCGCAACGGCCTCTACAGTGGTAGAAGCCAATTGTGTGCCGGTCTTTGTCGATATTGATCCGGACACCTACAACATTGACCCCAAAGCCATTGAAGCCGCCATCACGGATCGGACCAAAGCCATTATTCCGGTGCATTTTGCCGGCCAGGCCTGTGATATGGAGGCCATCATGGACATCGCCCGCCGGTATAAGCTTCGTGTTATTGAGGATGCTGCTCATGCCCACGGGGCCGAATACAAGGGCCGTAAACTTGGCTCAATCGGCGATGTCGGCAGCTTTAGCTTTCAGTCGTCCAAAAACCTGACGAGTGGTGAGGGCGGCATCGTTGTGACGGACGATGAGGAACTCTACCAACTGATGCATTCGCTCCGCAACGTTGGCCGGATCGAAGGGGGGCAATGGTATGATCACTATAATCCCGGCTGTAACTACCGCATTACGCAGATGCAGGCCGTTCTGCTGACCGAACAGCTGAAACGGCTGGAGGAACAGACGCAGACCCGTAACCGGAATGGCTTGTACCTGAATGAATTACTGGCTGATGTGGACGGTATTACGCCCCTGACGCGCGGCCACGGCGAAACCCTGCACTGTTATCACCTCTATATTTTCCGGTATGATGCGGCTGCATTCGGGGGCGGGCTTTCCAAAATTGAGTTTGTGGAGCGGCTGGCAGCTGAAGGGGTGCCCTGCTTCCGCGGGTATCCGCATCCGCTTTACCGGCAGCCGTTGTTTCAGAACAAGACGTTTATGTGCTACGCCTTGCCGGAGACGGTCGATTACAGTCAGGTGTATTGCGAGGTGGCCGAACGGGCCTGCCGCGAGGAAGGGGTCTGGATTCTGCAACACGCCATGCTGGGCACCAGAGAAGATATGGAACTGTTTGCCGGAGCCATCCGGAAAATTCAGCGGGCTGTACGGGCAGTCTGACCAACGTAAAAATAACGATGAAGACATTTCTGATTAGTGCGATCGGGGTTGTGCTGTGCAGCCTTCAGCTGCTATTGGCCGGACCGGTCAATCTCCAAAAAGCTGTATTGATCGTATCGCCGTCGATTCCGCAACCGATGCGGGAAACAGCACCGCGTATGCTTCGTGAGGAAATCGCAAAACGCACGGCCACAACGCTTAACCAGACCGAAACATGGCCGAAGGCAGGCGGGGTAGTCATTGCGCTGGCTTTGTCAACCGACGCGGCCTTATACGGTACCGGTGTACCGGTACGGACAGGCGACGTGGCTGAACGCAAACCGGAAGGTTTCCGGGTAGTCACCGGACAGCAGGGCGGGAACACAATCGTCTGGGTAATCGGGGCCGACGCGCGTGGGATCTTATTCGGGGCTGGCTGGCTGCTGCGGCAGTTGCAGATGGATGCCACACAGCTCCGGCTGCCCGACGCGGCAGATGTGGCGCTGTCGCCGGCGTATCCGATCCGAGGGCATCAGCTCGGCTACCGGACCACCGCCAATTCCTACGATGCCTGGACGGTGGCGCAGTTTGAACAATACATCCGTGATCTGGCCATTTTCGGGTCAAATTCCGTGGAAGGTATCCCGTTCCATGAAGACGAAACGCCGAGCGTGCATTTTAAAATACCGGCGGCTCAGATGCGGATTAAAATGGGCGAAATCTGCCGGCAGTATGACATGGACTACTGGGTCTGGACACCGGTGACGTTTGAACTGCATGCCGCGGCGAAACGAAAAGCCGAGCTGGAACTGCACGAAACCTTTTACCGTGAGTGTCCGCGTCTTGACCATATATTCGTGCCCGGCGGTGATCCCGGCGATAACCATCCGCGGGGACGTCATGCCGTTTCTGAAAGACCTGCACGACCGGCTGGTGAAGTACCACCCGAAGGCAAAAGTCTGGCTGTCGTTGCAGGGCTTCAGCGTAGAGCAGGTCGATTATTTCTACCGCTATCTCGATCAGCAGAAACCTGCCTGGTTTGCCGGTGTGGTGTCGGGCCCAAGCAGTCCGCCGATGGCCGAAACGCGGTACCGGTTGCCGAAACAATACGGACACCGGCAGTATCCGGACATTACGCATACTGTCCGCTGCGAGTTTCCGGGTAGAACACTGGGATCAGGCGTATGCGCTGACGCTGGGCCGGGAGCCCGCCAATCCAAGACCGTTTGCATCAGCGCGGATCCAGGCGACGTTCGGGCCGTTTACGGATGGGTTTCTGGCGTATTCGGATGGTTGCCACGACGATGTGAACAAAGTGATCTGGAGCATGCGGGCATTTGAACCGTCGAAAGACATAACCGAAATTCTGACCGAATACAGTCGCTTTTTCTTTAATCCGACAGTGGCCGGACAGGCGGCAAGTGGTATTCTGGCCCTGGAACAGAACTGGAAGGGCCCGCTGGCCCAAAACGGTGGCGTTGACGCTACGTATACTTTCTGGAAGTCGCTGGAGGCCGGTCATCCGAAACTGGCGGGCAACTGGCGGTGGCAGCTGTGTCTGCTGCGGGCCAACTATGATGCCTACACGCGCCGCCGGCAACTCTACGAGCAGAAACTGGAACAGGAGGCCAATACTATCCTTGCCGGTGCGACTGAATCAACGATAGACGATGCGGTAGCAAAAGCGCTGGATGTGATTAACCGGGCCGATAAAGCACCGGTTTCGCCGGATCTCCGTGCACGAATTGAGGCCCTCTGTGCGGATTTGTACGCCTCCATCGGGCTTCAGACAAGTGTGCCGAAATACAAAGCCAAAGGGTACGAACGGGGAGCGCTGCTCGATTTTGTCGACTATCCGCTGAACAACCGCTGGTGGCTGGCCGATGAGTGTGAAAAACTAAAAAAACTGCCGACGAAAGCGGCGCAGCTGGAACGGATACATGTCCTGGCAGGCTGGGAAAATCCGGGGCCGGGCAGCTATTATGATGATGTATCAAATGTCAGCAAGGGGCCCCGCGTAACGACAGTATCGGATGATGCGACCGATATCGCCTGGTGGGACAATGGCAGTAGCCGAGCGCGGTTGTCGTCGCAGTTATTCCAGCGGGCACCGGCCCTGATCTACACCAATCTGGAGCCGGGCGCGCGGTATGTCATCCGCGTGGCCGGATATGGGGAAGCCCTGTTGCGGGTAGACGGGAAGCGGCTTGAGCCGGTCGTCTACAACCGCGAAGCCGAGACGTTTAAGGAGTGGATTGTGCCGCTCAGTCTGACGATGGACGGTCAGCTGTCGGTCACGTTCGATGAGCCGGAGGAGTCTCATCTGAACTGGCGGAAGCAATCCCGTATCTCCGATGTCTGGCTGTTGAAGCGATAAGCTGCAGACATGCCCTGGTAGCCTTGTTGCTCACCAGGGCATTTTTTTATGGACTCATCCGGGAGTAGCAAATCAATATGGTAGTCTTTGTAGGGTAAATTACTCCACAATCATCGGAATAGATGCAGCGATCCATACTGTTTACGTTACTGATCATCATTTGCCTCGCAGGACTTACAAATTGCGGGAAGCGTACGCCAAAGCCTGAAGAACCAGATACGCCCGAAACCGTTTTTGTCGGAAGTTTTGCCGGGACTTTATACGCGCTCGATGCGCAGACTGGTACCAGAAAATGGGATCTGCCCCTTGAAAACTTATTTGCTACCGGTCCTGCCTACGCAAAGGGAGTTGTCTACATCGGTAGTGCTGAAAAGCTTGTCGCCATTGATGCTATTACCGGCAAACAAAAATGGGCGATTACACTGGGAAATCGGGATAGGCTCGGGTATATATGGTCTATTCCGACGGTTGTGAATGACATTGCCTATGTCAGCGTAAGGGGAGACGCCAACAAACTGGTAGCCGTTGATGTAAAGAACGTAAGTATACTGTGGTCGTATAGCCTGCAAAGCATGAATCCTGTTACTCCGACAGTGTCTGACGGAATTGTATGTGTTGGTGCTACCGGCAAACTGGTCGCTCTGGACGCATTGACGGGGGATTTAAAATGGAAAGCAGAAGATTACAGGTGGCAACCGACAAACTCTTCAATTGTAGATGGTACTGTTTACACAAACTGTGGATACAGGTTTTATGCGCATGACCTGTCTACCGGCAGGCAGAAGTGGGTTTCCGTGTTTGAAGCGATCGGTTGCCCGACAATTGAGGGCGATTATATTTACCTGAAAGGAGACGGTGTGTTTGTCGTTGACCGTCACACAGGGAAATACCTGCGGAGCTTTAACTTTCTCCGGGATGGCAGAGCGAATCCTGTGGTTCAGAACGGGACCGTGTATCTTGGTAGCGGCGGAATATATTCACTTGGGGAAACGTATGCATTCCATGCCGTAAATATGCCTTCTGCAACCAGAAAATGGCGGCAGCCGACTACCGATGTTATTGATTCAAGCCCGACAGCTGCCGGTGATTTCGTCTATGCGGGAGCAATTGGTCCTGTCAGTAAATTTGTTGCATTTGATACGAAGTCAGGGGAAATCAAATGGATAACACCACTACCTGGCTCTCTTAACTTTACCCCTGCTTGTGTGGTATCCAAAAAAGGTGTTGTCTACCATGCAAGTGACAGCGGAGACCAGCAGTAGTAACGGACATAGTTTCAGACACCAGTTAAACGGCTTAGTCACGTTTCTGAAAACGTGCGGTCAGCTTTCCCCAATTGATCATGACCAGTACAATCAGCACCACACTGACCAATAGCGTAACGGAATTGGCCTTTAAGCTGAAATGCAGCAGGACGGGCAGCAACAAGGCATTGGTCCGGCGCATGACCTGACCGGTAAAGGCTGAGAACAACGATAGCATCACGGTCATCATCAGCAGCAAAACCGGCAAGGGGGCATCGGGTGCCTGACCCAGCATCGCCTTAACGGGGTTTTCCAGCCACGAATAGTGCCAGATCAGCCAGATCGTACCAATCAGAAAGGCCTGGAGCCAGCTATTCAGCTGTCGGGTAGCACTTTGTAAATAATGTCGCCAGCCAAACTCCTCGCCAAAGCAATACAACAGTTGCAGACTGGCATAGCGCAGACTGTCAGTCAGTGGTTGTCTGGTGCTGGTAAACATAAAGGTCAGGACAGCTATCAGAACGATGCTCCATACCAGCAGGGGCTGTTTACCGTCAACGCTATAAGTCGTCGGGGTTTTGAACAACAGGTAGCAGAGGTGCCCGCTCAGCAGAGGGCCGAATCCGCAGGCAATGTCACGCAGGTCGATACCGGCCGGAGACGGAAACGGTAGCTTGCTTAGTGTATAACTGAACAGGAACGCCAGGACCGAAAAGGTAATGACTGGTAGATAAGCCGTATTTTTCATGACAGGTTGGAATGTAGAAATCTTTGTTTGTCTATGTTTCTATGGGTGGATTATGTTTTGATTTTCAGATTTTTGTGTTGGCTGCCTGACCATTCAGCGGACAAAACGCTTGATTTTACCGGTGGAATGGTCAAGAATGTATAATTCACCGGCCGCGTCTTCGCCAAAAGCCGAAACAGAACCGCCATCACCGGAAATAAGCTCATGCCCGGTTTTCCGGTTGTTGCTGACGCTCAGTGCCCATATCTTGCCGTTGCTGTAATCGCCGAAGATATACCTGCCGCGCAATGCAGGTAGCTGCGAACCCCGATACACAAAACCGCCCGTTACGGATACGCCATCGGTACGTGGGTAGGTATGGACCGGATCGGTCAGTTGCCCGTTGTCACAATCGGTGCGGGGATTGTAGCAACGGCCTCCTTCTTTGAGCCGCCACCCGTAGTTGCCGCCTTTAGTAATGAGGTTGATTTCTTCAAATTCATTCTGGCCAACATCACCGGCCCAGAGCTGCCCGGTCTGGCGGTCGAAGCTGAACCGCCACGGATTCCGGAGCCCGTACGCGTATAGTTCCTCCCGGTAGCCTTCCTGATTACCGGCATACGGATTGTCGGCCGGAATGCCGTAAGTGCCCTTGTCCGTTTTATTGACATCCAGGCGGAGGATTTTACCGAGTAGTGAACTCCGGTTCTGGGCATAATTGTGCTGGTCACCCCATGCACCGCCGTCGCCGGTGCTAGCATAAAGGTACCCGTCAGGACCAAAGGCAAGTTTACCGCCGTTGTGGTTGTCGTACGGTTGCGGAAATCGCAGAATTACGGTTTCGGTAGCCGGATCAATATGGACTGCATCCGCCGTTTTTGCCTGAAAGCGGGCAATGATGGTTTCCAGTGGCTTACGTTTGGTGTAATTAACATAGAAATACCCGTTGTGCCTGAAATCAGGGTGGAAAGCCAGCCCCAGCAAGCCCATTTCGCCTTCTGAGGAGACCCGGTTTGTGATATCCAGATAGGTACCGGCGGATTGTACGGCCGGATCATTCGCAAAGACACGGATGCGCCCCGGCTGTTCGATCACAAACAGCCGGTTGCTGCCATCGCCGGCATGCGTGAACTCCACCGGCTGCTCGAACGTCAGTCCGGGAAACGCGTTTTCCAGCCGGACTGCCCGTTCCGACGGACTCGATGTGCTGCTTTTCGAACCCGACGTAAGGATGGTCAGCAGGATGCCGGTCACCAGCAAAAACAGGGGAGACGTATTCCGTTTCATGCGCTTGTTGTATGCAGGAAGATACTTGCCTGAAAAAGGCGTTATGCCAAAAATGCTACTAAAAACGGCGGTAAGGTTTGCGGATTTTTGTCTTTTAGGTTAAATAGGTGAGCAAAGAAAAAAATCTTCCGTACATGAAAGCAAAATACATCCTGTTGGTGGTGTTATGCCTCCTGGCAGGTCAGCAGGTCCGGGCACAGTCCGGCAAAAAAGGAAAAATGCTGAAAGCATTGATTATCGACGGGCAAAATAACCATACGCAGTGGCCCAAAATTACGTTCATGATGAAGAAGTACCTGGAGGAAACCGGGAAGTTCAGCGTAGACGTAAAGCGCACGTATTTTACCTGGAACGGCGATGATATCGATCAATACAAAATTGAGGGAGTACCGGCCACAAAAGCCCTGCCGAAAGCCCGCATGGATTCCAGCTTTCACCCGAAGTTCTCGGACTATGATGTCGTAATCAGCAATTTCGGCTGGAATGCGGCACCGTGGTCTGACGAAACCCAGGCCGATTTTGAGAAGTTTATCAAAGGCGGCGGCGGGCTGGTGGTGGTCCATGCGGCCGACAACTCGTTCCCTACCTGGCCGGCTTACAACAAAATGATCGGTCTGGGCGGCTGGGGCGACCGCACCGAAAAAGACGGGCCTTACGTCTATTACAATCAGGAGGGTAAGCTCGTACGCGACATGCAGCCGGGCAATGCTGGTTCGCACGGGGCGCAGAAGGAATTTCTGATTACGGTCCGCGAACCGAATCACCCGATTACGAAGGGGATGCCGCTGAACTGGATGCATACTAAAGACGAGATGTATGACCGTCTGCGGGGTCCTGCCGAAAAAATGACCGTGCTGGCCACGGCATTCTCTCCGAAAGACAACCGCGGTACGGACCGTAACGAACCGATGCTGATGGTGATTGATTATGGCAAGGGCCGTATTTTTCATACGCCGCTGGGCCATGTTGATTATTCCGTAGAGTGTGTCGGCTTCATCACCTGTCTGCAACGCGGTGCACAGTGGGCCGCTACCGGCAAAGTTGACATTCCGGTCCCTGCCGACTTCCCGACGGAAAAGGCAGTCAGCGCCCGGGCGTTTAAATAAGGTTTATTTGTTGCTGGTGGTTCTGATGGTTGCTGAGTCGCTGATGGTTCAGGTGGTTGCCGGAGATAATCAACGCTTTTAACCATCAGCAACCATCAGTAACAAACAACAACTCAGTACAACCAGCAACAAACGTTAACCGTAACGAGAAAGTCATTTCCCCGCCAGATGTTTCTGCCGGTATTCGAGGGGCGTACAGCCCTTGACCTGGCGGAACTGGCGGGCAATGTTTTTGGTGTCATTCAGGCCCATGTCGAGGGCAATTTCGAAGACAGTCATATCGGTTTCCAGCAGCTTTTTCGAAAACTTTTCGATGCGCAGGTTGGCGATATACTTATAAATCGGATAGCCGGTAATCTCCAGAAACCTTTTTTCAAGCGCGCGGCGGGACAATGGCACCTGCTTTACCACATCATCGACCTGTAGATTTTTGTCGATATTCTGGTGAATAAACTTCAGCGATGACGCAATGTAGTCGTCGGGAGTTGCGTAGATGTCCGTCGATTGCCGGGTTACTACCTGCATCGGCTTAATGACAATGTCGTAATACTCCTTTGTACCGTGCTGAATCATCTGGTCGAGGAGACGGGCGGCGTCGTAGCCGCCTTTTTCGGCGTCGAGGGCAATGCTCGACAGCGGCGGGTCCGACAGATCACAGATCATCTCATCATTATCAACCCCGATAACGGCCACTTCCTCCGGAATCCGGATGCCGGCATGGCGGCAGGCTTCCGTAATGTGCTGGCCCTGCCGGTCGTCGCAGGCCATGATCGCGATGGGTTTGGGCAGCGACATCAGCCATTCACTGAGCGAACTTGGCAGGTAATACCACAGATCGCTCGCCCGTTTCTGATTTTGCCTGAAGGTATGAACTGTGAATCCGGATTCCTCAACCCGTTCTTCAAAGCCCTCCAGCCGCTCTCTTGACCAGACAATTTCCCGGAAGCCGTAAAAGGCAAAATGCTTAAAACCCTTTGCCAGAAAATAGTCGGCGGCCAGCCTTCCTGTTTCCTGGTAAGCTCCCGTAATGTTCGGGATGTCGGTAAACCGTTCGTCAAAATCCTGCGCAATGACGGGTAATCCCGACTCGACCAGCTTGCTGATGTCTTTATCTTTTTCCTTATACAACTGCCCGATGATGCCATCGGCACCCCATTCACGAGCCCACTTCAGAATCCCGTCGATACCGATGGTTTCGCGGTAATACAGCGGCATGCGGCAGAATACCCACGGCCCGTGCTCGCGGGAATACTTCACAATCCCCTGCAGCAACCGCTTGCTGAAATCCTCCGAAAAGTCGATAAGCAGAATAATTTTATACATGGGTTAAAGAAAAGAGTGAAAGAGCGAAAGAGATAAAGAGTGGCTGCGCGGCGAAAAAGTTTAGGCGCAGTATTCGCTCTTTCACCGCGCGGCGGACCGCTCTTTCACTCATTCATTCTTTCGCTCTTTAAACTGATCCTCGCGTTGGTGACCAGCGGGCGGGCCCAGATGCCGATGCTGAAGATATAACCAAGTGTCAGAAATAAAAAGAGCATGGCGGTGCGCAGTTCAGTCAGTTCGGCGAGGCCGCCGATGATGAGCGGCACAATGGCCCCGCCGGCAATACCCGTACAGAGAATGCCCGAAAACGTGCCGTGGTGGTGCGGAACGGAATTGAGACCCAGTGATACGACAATTGACCACATAACCGACGCAAAAAAGCCGACGGCCGGAAAGGCATAAAGTGCCACTTCCCGTGAACCGAACAAACCGGCCGCCAGTGAAAGAATAGCCCCTACGGTAAAGAGACTCAGTACCAGGCGGCTGTCGAGGAATTTAAGCAGCAGGAGCCCCAGCAGACAACCTACCGTCAGGAGTCCCCAGAAATATGAAATTACCGTGGCGCCGGTTGTCGCCGGATCGACGTCGTGATAGGTCTGTAAAAATTTAGAAATCCAGTTGGCAACGCCCTGTTCCGTACCGACGTAGGCAAAGATGCCGAAGAAAAAGAGCCAGACCGTGCGGTTGCCCAGCAGGTCGCTGAACGCTTTGCCGGTGTCTATACGTTCATCGTCTTTGAGCGCTACTTCGGGGAAACGGACCAGCCAGATAATGACCACCATCAGCAGTGCCGTGACGGCAAATACCCAGTAAAGCGATACCCATTTCAGGTCGGGCGGCACCAGCTGATTGAACAGCGCGATCACAGCCGAATCGGTCTGACCGCTATGAACATGCTGCACCAGATAGCTGTATAGTAACGGACTCAGAAAAGACGCCCCGCCGAAAAACAGCTGGGCAAGCACCGAGTTAAAGGCAAAATTGGCTTCCCCCCCCGCCACGCGCAGGAGCGGGTTAATCACGACCTGCAACATAGCCATACCAATCCCGATCAGGAAAAGCGACAGCAGCGAGACACTGAAGCCCGGTACCAGAGCAAACAGGAGTGCGCCGGCAAAGGCCAGTACAAAAGCCCAGACCAGTACCCGCTTTTCGCGGTATTTTTCGACCAGAATCCCCGACGGAATCGACATGACTCCGTACGCCACGAAAAAGGCAAACGGCAGAAAACCCGCCAGCCCGATGCTGAGGTGAAAACTCTGGATAATATCCGGAATAATCGGCCCCAGAATATTCGTCAGAAAGGAAATGACGAAGAAAATAAGCAGAATCAGGACAACAATCAGGGTATTGGACTTCATGTCAAAGAGTAAAAGAGCGAAAGAGTGAAAGAGCGGGCTGTGCCGGATAGATTTCAAAAGCAGTTATGCTTGCTTTGAATAACTGGTTTCCGCCCTATTATTTGACTTCGGCTGTGCGGCTGGAGCGATTGGCAAGGTCAAAGCTTTTGAGCTTTACCGTTCCCGACACCTTTACCGGACCGGTATAGGCCGTTGACTGCGGGGTTGGCTCCGAGCCATCGGTGGTATACCGGATAGTCAGCCCCGGATATTCGACGTTGGCGTTAAGCAGCCCGTTTTTGATTACTGCGCCCGGCAGCGGGAGGCGATACGTGTAGCCGCCGTTGAGGCGGGCCAGCCGGGGCAGGTCTTTCCGGGCGATGGTATTGGCAAACACATTCCAGCCTTCCGCCATTGACCGCTCACGGGCGGTTTTGTCTTCAATGGTTTCCCACGGACGGGCCGGCGCCCAGGCGCTTTCGGCAAAACCGAGCAGTTTCGGCAGGGAGTAATATTCGATCATGTCGCGGCCTTTGATGGTTTCGCTCCAGATCTGGGCCTCTATACCGATAATGTTTTTCCGGGCCTCCGGTTTGAGCCGTACTTTACCGGCGAACTCCTTATCCAGTTTTTTGCCCATGCTATTTTTAAACGTCGTCTTAAACATGTCGTACGGCGCAAAGGTCCAGTTGCTGCGGGTATCGACAAACCCGGCCCAATAAAGTCCCGGTTCTTTGGGATCATTGTTGTAGGCGAGGTCGAAGTAGAAGTTGGACACGTTGCACAGGACGACGGGATACCCGCCGTTGGCCAGCCGGTAGCCCAGGTCATAATCAAACAGGTTGTTCCAGATGTAAGGAACAACGCTGCCGCCCGCAAACTCCGGATTGGCCATATAGTCACCGTTCGGCGCTTTCAGCAGGGCCACTTCCTCCCAGCCATGCACGGTAAGATTACGTTTTTTCAGCCGCTTTACCAATTCGCGGAAAAAGTACGCCTGTAAGTTTTTCGGGTCGCCGATCTCCGGGTGGTCGCGCAGAACTTTTGCCGCCTCGGGTGATTTGGTCCATGCACCGCCCGCCACTTCATCGCCGCCGGCATGCATCACATCCATCGGTAAACCGGCCTCTTTGTACATCTTCGTGATTTCATCCACGACCTTTTCGTAAAAGCGGTAGGTCGATTCGCGGCCCACACTGACCACATTGTCTTTATAACCCTGCGCCGACTGGTAGACGGATTTATCGTCAGGATCAATCAGCCGGTATTCGTTGGCTTCGGCCTCTTTCCCCTCTTTCATCAGCCGCTGGTAGCGGGCCTCCATCGCTTTAATGGCAGCGCGGGCGTGGCCGGGGAAGTTGAGTTCGGGAATAACCTTGATATGCCGGGCTTTGGCGTATTTCAGAATCTCGACAAAGTCGGCTTTGGTGTAGAACCCGCTGCCGTATTTGCCCTTGTCGTAGGCCTTCGGACCGGAGCCATAGGCCGGATGCAAGGCAGGGGCCTCCATACCTGACGTGTGTTGCCGTTGGGCGCCGACCTGCGTCAGCTCAGGAAGCCCGTCGATTTCGAGCCGCCAGCCTTCGTCTTCCGTAGTATAAAACAGAAAGTGATTGACTTTATAGAAGGCCAGCAGATCCAGAAAACGCAGGATGGTTTCTTTGGTCTGGAAGTTCCGGCTGACGTCCATGTGCAGCCCCCGGAACGGAAACCGCGGTGCATCGTCAATCTGCACAAAGCCGAGCGGAATTTGTGCTGTGCTTTTAAGGTAGGCTTCGGCCGGAATCATTGATAATAAACTCTGAACGCCATAAAACGTACCTGCCGCATCACCACCTGTGATCGTCACACCCCGTTCATCAATGGTCAGTTTGTAGGCTTCATGCGTTTTCCCGTCGACCGATACAGTGCCGGTTTTCAGGAAGATACCCGTGGCGGCGTTGCCGGCTGGTTTTATGGTAAAGTCGACACCCGTAATAGCTTTTAATTTGTCGCGGAGGAAGGCGGCCTCGTTGTCAAGGCCCTTGTCAGCATAAATGGTTGTCTGCGGGGTAAGTGTAAATTGGCCCGGCAGGGTTGTTAGCCGGAACGGCGAAGGGAGTACCCGAAGCTGTTTGTCGGCCGGAATCAGACTGGCAGACAGGTTTTCGGCATAGCGTGTCTGCGGCGTGATGATTGACTCCAGTTCGTCGGTGCCTCGCCGCAGCTGTTCGTCGCGGACAAAGGGTTTGATGGTATAATCGCCTACCCGGGCAATCTGTTTTTCCTTACCGGCCTCGTCGTAGAAGACAACGTATAAACCCAATGGTGCGTCGGTTTCCTTGATAACGGCTTCCGTTCCGGAGTAGCTGATTTCGACGCTGGCACCAGGCTTGAGCGAAAACCCTTTTTCGGGGACGAGTGTATACCAGTCACCGTTGATGTGCTGCACCGTAGCGGGTTGGGGCGTTTTATTGGCCAGTATCGGCCGTGGCGCCATATTGAAGAACAGTTTCCAGTTCGTATCGGTGAGGGGATCACCGGTGTTGTTGGTGATCGTGAAACGGGCATTGAAGCCGGTTGGTATGTCCGTGAAATTGGTAAGCAGCTCCCACGATACGGCGATCCCGGCATCAGCTTCTGATTTTTTCTGATCTGACTGACAGCCTGTTAGAGACAGTACGGTCATCAGTAGCAGCGTAGCAAAAAAAGTCCTCATCGGTACAACGGTTAAGTAGTCCTAATAATACGGGAATGCGTAGTAAAAATACCATTGTTGGCCAGGACTTTTCACCGTTTGCCATGATTGCTCAACCCGCTGCCGGAACCGGCGAACCGCTTTCTTCTTCACCTGCCGCCACCCGGCTGATTTCGCTGGATGCAATGCGTGGCTTCACCATTGCCGCCATGCTTCTGGTAAACTTTCCGGGCGACGGCGAACAGGTTTATCACACCCTGCACCATACCATCTGGAACGGGTTGTCGTTTACCGATCTGGTGGCTCCCTTTTTTCTGTTTATCATCGGCGTATCCATTGTCTTCGCCTACGACAGGCGGCTCCGGTCCGGTGAACCGAAAGGGGAGATGTACCGGAAAATAGTCGTCCGGTCGCTGAAAATTTTTGCGGTTGGGATGTTCCTGAACCTGCAGCCCGATTTTGACTTCAGCAGTATCCGCTGGACCGGTACCCTGCACCGAATTGCCATTGTCTTTATGCTGTGTGCGTTCATTTTCCTGAACACCGGCTGGAAGCAGCAGGCGTGGCTGGCTGCGGTTTTGCTGGTTGGGTACTGGCTGGCGCTGACTCAGATTCCGACGCCGGGGGTAGGGCAGGTGATGCTGGAGCCGGGCGTTAATCTGGTGGCCTGGTTCGACCGGCTGTATCTGCCCGGTAAGATGTGGCAGGGCACCTGGGATCCCGAAAGTATACTGAGTACCATTCCGTCGGTCGTTTCGGGGCTCACCGGTATGCTGGCGGGCCGGCTGATGCTGGAGCCCATGCCACCGCATGTAAAAGTAAATTACCTCATGACTGCCGGGCTGCTTTCGGCTGCTACCGGATATTTCTGGGGGTTGATTTTTCCGGTTAACGAGAACCTCTGGACAAGTTCGTTTGTGCTGGTAACCTCGGGCTTTGCGGCCCTGGTACTGGGTTCCCTGTATTTCAGTGTGGATTTGCAGGGGCACCGGGGCGGAACGAAGCCGGGCATCGTGTTCGGCGCCAACGCCATTGCGGTCTATGTGATCGGTGATTTGCTGGGTGTGATTTTTTACCGTCTGCCGGTAGGGGGCCTGCCCCTGAATGAACAGTTTCAGCTGGCACTGACCGGTGCCGGAATGGCTCCGAAATTTGTCAGTATGCTGTACGGCCTGTTGTTTGTCGGTCTCAATTATATACCGGCATACTGGCTGTATAAAAAAAGATCTTTATCCGCCTGTAACGGCAGACGCAGCCAGGGCCACACAATTTGTATGCCTTTATAATGCCGGGAATATTAACCTGTTGTCTGTGATTAGAAAATGGCTGTAATCATAAAGTGTTCTTAAAAAAAACGGGTTGGATGTTCTGTATGAATAAGTGCGTATAGTATTCATATACAGGATGTTATTTATGAATTTGTGACGGAAATCTTTAATGTATATATTAATATAGTGTAATGTCTGGCATGATTTTGGTAACTATGAGGCATGATAAATACCTCATAGTTATCTTATGCAGATACTCTATTTAACTTCTCTTCCTAAAGAGAAAAACTTGCTTATTCCAACGAAAAGACACACGGAAATTCGGTTTATCAAATTACTTATTCCGCTGCTTCTGGCATTGACGTTTGGGGTTAGTCAGGTTTTTGCTCAGGTCTCCGGTAGGGTATACCGTGAGTTTAATATGAATGGCAAGGCCGATGCTGCCGTTTCCAACACATTCAGGGATCAGGCGAGTGCAAACGCGACGACCATTCAGACTCGATTCGCTGAGGTGGGAATACCCGGCGCAACTATTACCGTTTACGGGGATAATGAACAAATCCTTGGTACTGCTACCACAAACGCAACAGGTAGCTGGACGGTAACGGTTCCCGTAAGTTATACCGCTACCAACGTCATTGTAGAGTGTCAGCCACCGGCCGGCCTTTCCTTTCTACAGACCGGCCCCTTTGGTAATGACAATTCAACGACAGTCGCCCGGGTGGCGAAGACGGCCACGAATGTCAACTTTACGTTTGGACTGGGCTCTGAGCATGCCCAGGACAATCCGGATCTGGCCTTAGCCTGCTTTGCGTTGCCTAACCCATCTAATACTACGGGTAATCCGGGTTCTTCAGAGCCAATGGTAATCCGGTTTCCGTATATAAGCGGAGGACCTCTGGTAAACGGGACACGGGCAGCGACGACAGGTACCGGCCAGAACTATTATTCGGCAACCGGCTACCCCCCGCTTGCTACCAAACAGGTATTGACAACATTCGGACAGACCGGTACAGTATATGGAGTAGCTTATGACAAGCGCCGTAACCGGTTATTTACCAGTGCTTTTGAGCGTGCCTATACGGGTATCGGGGCAAACGGAGCTGGTGGTGAAGGGAAAATTTATGTAACAACGCTGGCCACCAGCGGTTCGGCAGTATCAACGTCTGCCTGGCTAGATCTGGAAACGGCCTTATCCGCCGACGTTGCCGGTACTGATCCGGCAATAACTAGCGGGTTATCGTTTGTGTCATCAACACCGAAAACTATTTCCCGCTTTGAGCACAATAAAATCGGTCACATTAGCCTCGGTGATCTTGAAGTGTCACCAGATGGAAAAACGGTCTATGTTGTAAACCTCTACTCGAAACAAATTTATAGTATCCCGATCAATGCCGACGGGACACCTAACACGGGAGCTATCAAAACCTTTACACCGCCATCGCCTTGTGCGCCAGGTAGCTTTACCACGGACCCGGCAACACCGGCCGGTGTGCGGCCCTACAATGCTATATTAGGTCTTGGGGTTCATCCGGAAACGGGTAAGATATACTGTACAGTAACCTGTACGGGGCCTGCTGCAACCAGCTTAACCGGAACCGTATATTCGTTTGATCCTGCTGCGTCGACAACACAATTTACTACAGAGCTGCAGATTCCGCTGAATATAAGCTTTCAGACGGGTGATGATGGAACGGAAGGTAGTTATGCCACCACAACGAATGACCCTTGGGCAACGGTTGCGAATAACGCTGACGTAACCGATATCTATTCAGATCATGCATGGATGGCGGATATTGCGTTTGACATTGAGCCTGATGGTACCACCTTTATGATTGTCGGTGGGCGTAACCGCTTTATGGATGCCACCTCCGGTAGCCGGATTACCCACGGTCAGGGGCTTTGGCTCGCCGCGCAGAACGGGAGTAGCTGGACGCTGGAAAGTAGTGGGACAGCTGGTGACCGGACAACAGCCAACGTCCTGACGCTTCCATGGTTTTCCGCCCGGAGTGGTAATGGTGTCTTTTTTAACGTACACGGTTCGGAAGGAACGAACGGTACCGGAAACATTGCTGCTATCCCTGGCTTTACTGAAGTAGCCCTCGCGGCCGTTGATAACGTAAAGTCGGCTGGTAACAGTGGGATTATGTTCATGAAGCGGGGAGATGGTTCCCGGACCCGTGATATTCTGTTGCTGGGTAGCCTGGCAAACGGCGGGACGGCCCCCCGTGGCGAGGTATATAAGGCAAACCTCTGGGGTGAAGTTGAAGCGCTGCTGGAACCGGCACCGCTTGAAATTGGTAACTATGTATTTGAGGA
The DNA here is from genome assembly GCA_965247375.1 of Arsenicibacter sp. Taxonomy (GTDB): domain Bacteria; phylum Bacteroidota; class Bacteroidia; order Cytophagales; family Spirosomataceae; genus Arsenicibacter. The sequence continues at coordinate 37,668 of CBDFHU010000009.1, read as the reverse complement.
TGTCAATAAAAACGGTATTCAGGATCCGTCTGATCTGCCGCTTGCCGGCGTGACGGTAAGCCTGATTAAAGATACCAATAATGACGGTTTGCCTAATGAAACACCGATTGCCTCGACCACTACTAATGCCAGCGGACAGTATTATTTTGACCGGACAGATGGCCTTGATTTCGAAACGAAGTACATCGTTGTCATCAATAAGGCAACGGATTATTCAACCGGTGTGCTGAAAAATAAACTGGCGACAACAACTGACGTCAGTAGCAACACAAAAGACACCCGTGACTCGGATGGCAATGCTATCAGTGGTGGAACAGGCGTCTATGCGGTTGTAGTAACGGGTGTTCCCGGTGAAAATAACCATAAAATCGACTTCGGATTTATTTCGGATGTAGCGACCATCACTGTTACTTCGACCAATGTTTGTTCGGGCGGAACGGCTGTGTTGAATGCAACAGGTTGCTCGGGAACGGTGACCTGGTCAAATAGTACGACAGGTACCAGCCTGACTACACCGGCCTTGACACAGTTGACAAACTATACCGCGACCTGTACAACCGCAGGTGGTTCGACAACCTTTGCTGTCGGTACCGTCAGCATTTCTCAGTTACCGGTAGTCACTATTCAGGCAAGCGCCACGAACGTGAACGTAAACACACCGGTAAGTCTGACGGCTTCGGGATGTGCGGGTGGTACATTACAATGGTCGACGGCATCTTCTTTGTCGGTTATCAGTGTAACACCAACGAATCCGACAAATACGTATTCGGCAACCTGTATTACCGGACAAGGCTGTAAAGGATCGGCAACTATTACGATTACTACCGGTCCTCCGGCGGCAATTGCTGTCAATTCGGCCACAATATGTTATGGTACCACGGCAACGTTAAGCAGTACCGGTTGTCTGGGAACGGTATTGTGGTCGACAGGCGCGACAACCTCGTCAATAACAACACCAGCTCTGACGCAGAATGCCAGCTACACAGCGACCTGTACAACATCAACGTCTTCCACGTATGTGGTGGCTACCGTAACGGTGATGCCGCAGCCGGTGCTGAGCTTACAGGCCAGTTCAACGAATGTGACGGTGGGTACACCGGTGAGTATTTCGGCCATTGGCTGTGTGGGCACGCTGACGTGGTCAACCGGCGGAAGCGGTTCGACGATCAGTGTGACGCCATCGCAGTCAACGCAGACGTATTCAGCAACGTGTACGACAGGTCCGGGCTGTACAACGACGGCCACAGTGACGGTCAATACGCAACCGGCGGCCTCGCTGGTGGTCGTTTCGGCGACGGTATGCTACGGCAGCAGCGCGACCTTGACGGCTACGGGCTGTGCCAACGGCACGGTGACGTGGTCGAACAATACGACAGGTACCAGCCTGATTACACCGAACCTGACGCAGACGACCAACTACACGGCGACCTGTACGACGCAAACATCAACGACTTCGGTAGTGGGCACGGCCACGGTGATGCCGCAGCCGGTGCTGAGCTTACAGGCCAGTTCAACGAATGTGACGGTGGGTACACCGGTGAGTATTTCGGCCATTGGCTGTGTGGGCACGCTGACGTGGTCAACCGGCGGAAGCGGTTCGACGATCAGTGTGACGCCGTCGCAGTCAACGCAGACGTATTCGGCGACCTGTACGACAGGGCCGGGCTGTACAACAACGGCCACAGTGACGGTCAATACGCAACCGGCGGCCTCGCTGGTGGTCGTTTCGGCGACGGTATGCTACGGCAGCAGCGCGACCTTGACGGCTACGGGCTGTGCCAACGGTACGGTGACGTGGTCGAACAATGCGACAGGTACCAGCCTGATTACACCGAACCTGACCCAGACGACCAACTACACGGCGACGTGTACGACGCAGACATCAACGACTTCGGTAGTGGGCACGGCCACGGTGATGCCGCAGCCGGTGCTGAGCTTACAGGCCAGTTCAACGAATGTGACGGTGGGTACACCGGTGAGTATCTCGGCCATTGGCTGTGTGGGCACGCTGACGTGGTCGACGGGCGGAAGCGGTTCGACGATCAGTGTGACGCCGTCGCAGTCAACGCAGACGTATTCGGCGACCTGTACGACAGGTCCGGGCTGTACAACAACGGCCACGGTGACGGTCAATACGCAACCATCGGCCTCGCTGGTGGTCGTTTCGGCGACGGTATGCTACGGCAGCAGCGCGACCTTGACGGCTACGGGCTGTGCCAACGGTATGGTGACGTGGTCGAACAATACGACAGGTACCAGCCTGATTACACCGAACCTGACGCAGACGACCAACTACACGGCGACCTGTACGACGCAGACATCAACGACTTCGGTAGTGGGCACGGCCACGGTCATGACTCCGGTTAGTCTGACGGTAAGCCGGACATCTTTATCAGGAGGAACATCGGTTACGGTTTCAGCCCGTGGCTGCGCAAACGGAACGTTAACCTGGTCAACGGGATCGGCAGATAATGGTAAAACAAGCATTGTTGTGCCGGCAGCTGTCAATAGCCTGTACTCGGTAACCTGTGTGAGCGGGCCCGGCTGTATTGCTACCGGCCGGATTTTTGTCGGCAGCGGAAGTGGCGGCACCAATGAGTTTACCGTAAATGACGCGCTGATCTGTTCGGGTCAGAGTGCTACGCTGGTAACAGCATCATGTGCCGGAACTGTCAGCTGGTTAGGGAACGGAATCAGCGGTCAGACGACAAACAGTGTGATCGTGAACCCGTCGCAGACAACGACCTATACTGCTATTTGTACAAACGGAAGTAATGCGCTGGAAGCAGCGGCGCTGGTTACCGTTACGTCAACACCAAGCCTGACAGTAAGTGCATCGGCGCTTACCGTTACTGCCGGTCAGTCAGCGACTGTTACGGTGGCAGGTTGCCAGAGCGGAACCCTGAACTGGTCAACCGGACCGGTTGATGACGGTAAAACAAGTATCGTCGTTAACCCGGCGGTAACTACAGGCTATGCCGTCACCTGTACGGCCGGACCGCAATGTGCCGGCACAGCACAGGTAACGATAACCGTCGGCCAGCAACTGACCCCGCAGCTGAACCTGAAAAAACTGGTTAGCAAAACAAAAGGCAAAGTTGGCGATGTGGTAAGTTACACGGTCGTTCTGTTCAACACCGGTAACGGACCGGCGATTAATACGGTGGTTCGTGACTCTATCTCCGCAGGTGTAGTCATCATCCCGGCTTCGGTCACTACGTCGACTGGTACATTTACTCAGGGTACACCGGTGAGCAGCTGGTCAGTAGCGACTTTACCGGCTAATGCTACTGCAACGCTGACGTTCTCGGCCAGTCTGACCACAGAGGGTATTGCCTATAATACCGCTAAGATTCCGGGTATTACCGAAACGGTTTGTACGAGTGTTCCGTATAAAGTCTGTAAAGGCAGCACCTTCTCATTCGAACTGGAAGCGCCGGCCGGCTATACCAGCTATCAATGGCTGAAAGACGGCGTGCAGGTATATTCCGGTCCGCTCAACAGTTTTACGGCTACGGAAACCGGCGAATATTCGGTGTCTGTTGACAATGTGCCGGGGCTTTGTCCGTCCGGTTCATGCTGTCCGGTGATTATTGAAGCGGATAGTATTCCGCTGTATACCGCTCTGCCGAAAGCGCCGACCTGTGTCGCCAATCAACCAAACACAGACGGTACCATCACGCTCCTGGGTCTTGGCACCAGCCCGTCGTCGTATAGCTATGCCATTACACAGGGGACCAGCTTTACAGCTGTAAACCCGGCGTTGCAGGCGATTCCGGCGAATGGGGTCATCGCTGCTAACCTGGCCGGTGACCGGCCGTATGTCGTGAGGGTATACAATGCGCTGGGTTGTTACCGCGATCTGCGCGTCGATTTAGTAAACAACTGCCAGTGTCCGGCGGAAATCTGTGTACCGGTGATCATCCGGAAAACAAAAAGCAGATTATAATACGTAGCAAGTATAGATTTACACCCCGGATTGGCTTAATCCGGGGTGTTTTTGTTGGGAGCGGTCTTACTTTTCCAGAAATTCTTTCAGCAACGCCAGCTGATCCGTATTCAGCAGGTCGACGCCTGCTTCCCGTAATTTAACCCAGACGGCAGGGTTTTCCGGAGTTGCCCAGAGCCGCAGTTTTTTCCCTTCCCTGTGGGTTTTGTCCGCCAGTTGCTTCAGCTTATTAAGCTCGTCAGCGGGAATTTCCCCCTGACCCCGCCACTTGATCTGATTCGGATAGGCATCACTGATCACCGGCATGAGCGCCGGTTTAACCCCTTTACCCAGATCGGCCGGGCGCCCGTCGATGGTCAATAGCTGATTTTTAGCTTTTTTCATGGTCTCAACCGGCCGGTTTCCGGACAAAACCACTGTGGTATGGCTTTGCTGCAACAGGGCTTTGTACGGTTTCAGCGCCTTTTCTATCGCCCGGTACGTAGGCTCTGCTTCTGTTTTGGCATCAATCCACAGGTAAAACGGACTGGTATATCCTGCAAATACCTGTCCCTGCTGTTGCCTGATCCGTTCCGTGAGTGGTTGCAGGTAAAGCTTGTCAAGTGTTTTTTCCGGATTAGTGAAGGCAGGCCGGTCATGGGCGACGTACAGGGTATCATTGATCAGGTGAACATCCGCTTCGACACTGGTAAAGCCATGTTCCAGAGCGTCAAACAGCGGCCGGTATTGTTCGTAATCGTTATGCGCATGAGCTTGTGGCAATGGTTTGATGCCGGTACGGATTTTTGGATAAACCGCCCGGAAAACCGGTTGCGTCCATGCCGTTTCGACATCGCCTGGTGAATACGGGTTAAACTTCGGCGTATCGGAAATGATTTTAGCCCGGACAAACCAGACATCGTCAGGCATCGTATAGGTCGCCGTGGAGTCGGATACTTCCCGCAGCATTTCCACCTGCTCTTTACCTTTCCGGAGACCGATAAACTGAATAGTGTAGCTGGTTTTCGGGGTTGTTTTTACCTGCACTACCAGTGATTCATTCTGCTGCGGCAATCGCTTCAGTTCGACGCCGGTAGTCGCATAAAACCGGCCGGCCTCCAGGGCTTCGATCAGGGTTTTGGGCGATAAGTCCGGTGCGTTGACCATGACCCAGCCACGGCCTGAATTACTGTATGTCGGTCCGAAGAGTGAGTAGTTATGGCTGTCGTCGGTAGCCAGACCATACATGGGCGGCTGTCCGTTTTGCTGGAACCGTGCGTTGATTTTATCCCACATCGATTCAGTACCTTCGCGGGTGGCGTCACCGTAATTGTTCACCAGCGGATGCCCGTTAAACACCTCAAAGAAACGCTCGTGTTTCAGCCTGCATCAGGTCAGCGGCCGTGATTGCATAGTAGAAGTTGGGGTGGTTAATGTGGGTAAACATGGGCTGACCGGTGAGGCGGCGCTGGGCTACCACCAGATCAATGTTGTTCTGCATGACCTCCGCCACACTATTGCCGGGCAGCGGACGGATCAGGTTCCGGATGTTCGTTACATTAATGTGTATCGGTTTTCCCTGATACCCCGTTGACATTTCTTCACTTTTCAGGATGAGGAATTTGCCGGGTTCTTCAAAATGCCCCCGATAGTCACTGAGGTTTTTCAGACGGACTTTCAGCGTATCATTGGCCCCTTTCCGGTACGTTACCCAATCAGGGCCGAACGTCTGAAGATAGCGTTCAAAGACCAGCCGCCGGTCTTTCTGGCGCGGAACCGTAATCCATTTTTCGCCCTCCTGCAGGATATTGTGATCCGATAAGCCAACAAACTGATAGCCGTTGGCTTTATACCAGTTCATGATCATTTCCGGGTATTCGTCGCCGTCGCTCCATAGCGAGTGCGTATGCAGGTTTCCTTTGTACCAATGCTGGGCCAGCAGGGGAGAGGCGGTGCCGAGGAGGCAAAGCAGAGTCAATATGTGTTTCATATCCGGTTTATCCACGTTAAAAGCTACAGAATTCTGCGCTATACTGACCATACGCCGGATATGAAAAAAGGGACCTCTTTCGAAGTCCCTTTTAACTATTTAATAATCCGGCTGCTTACTGCGGGTTCTGTGTTACCAGACCGTTTGTGTTCCGGATTTCGTCGTTCGGAAGCAGGAACTGCCAACGCTTATCACCGGCAGGAACGTCCATGACACCGTTGGTAAACGTAGCGCTGTGGTTACCACCGTTCCGGTTCAGAGCGCTGTTGGTACGTTTCAGGTCATAGAAACGGAAACCTTCACCCCACAGCTCAACACGGCGCTGGATCATGATCTCGTCGATCAGCGCCTGACCTGTATTGGTTGATTTCTTGTATTGCGGATCGCGGTTAACGGCCAGTGTATATAAGGCATCCTGAGCACCGGCGTTATTACCTGAGCGGGCAAGCGCTTCGGCTTCGATCAGGTACATTTCGGCTGCACGCATGTACGGAACATCACCGATTGACAGGTTAACATCGGCCACGCGGAATTTCTTCGGATGGTACGCATAACGCTGGAACGTAGACGCCGGCAGCGGGAAATCAGTCGTGTTTTTACCGGTCGGATCCCACAGTTTTTTACGAACGTCGGTAGTTGAAATCTGGTTGTACAGTACCGAGTACATCACCTTCGGCGTCGAACGGATCGCTGTTGAGCTATAGTTGTTCGACATGTAGGCGAAGAATGAATAGAAGTAGTTGGTCTGATCGGCCACAATGCGCGACGACCACATCCATTCCTTATTCGTGTAGTTATTGAAACCGCCGAGGTATTCATCATTGGTCATCAGCGTGTAACCGGTGCGGGCTTCTTTCGCCAGGGTAGCGGCAGTAGCCCAATCCTGCTGCGTCAGCGCCACACGGGCCTTGATGCCTTTCGCAACACTGATGTCGAAGTGCGACTTATCCAGACGGGTGTAGCCGGTGAACAGCGAAATCGCGTCGGTCAGATCTTTATTGATCTGCGTGTATACCTCAGCTACTGTGTTCCGTGCTTTCGAGGTAGTGCCCGGCTCCAGAATAAGCGGAACGGCTAAGCCACTGTTGGCTGCACCGGCAGCAAACCGCTCACCATACAGCTGCACCATCTGGAAGTAGGCCCAGCCACGGTACGTTAATGCTTCAGCTTTAATCGCTTTTTTGTCTGCTTCGGTACCGGCCGCATTATCAATATTGGCAATGATCATGTTAGCATTACCGATAATTACATAGTAGAACGTATAGTTGTAGAATACGCTCGAGCTGTTCGGGTCGCGGTGAGCGATCCACTGGTAGTCGTTTCGCAACCACGAGTTTGATACGTTCGGGAAAACAAGGTCTTCGCCGATAATATCCATGTACAGCATGTTCCCTGACTGGCCACCCTGTGCCTGAGTTGAGAAAATCTGCGAATACATAATCCGGTGGATACCATTCAGGGCCGCCCATGCATTTTTGGTGGTGCTGAACGCATCAGCCGTTGCCACCTGGTCGGTCGGTTTGGTCTCCAGATAATCATTTTCACAAGCGGTCAGGGACATCACGGCCAGTAAGCCCACAATCCCTTTCTTTATGATACTTTTCATTTGAATAGTCTGTATGAAATGAATCGAATTAGAAACGTAATCTGGCACCGATTGACAGTACACGGTTGAAGTTGTACGTGTTATCTACTGTACCGTTAAATGAACCGGTTACGTTCATACCACGACGGGCAGAGAACAGTGCCAGGTTGTCACCTGTAACATATACACTGGCTTCTTTAGCGCCAATAGCACCTAATACAGAAGCCGGCATGCGGTATGATAAGTTAACGTTTGTGAACTGGAAGTACGAGGCATCCGTCAACCAGCGTGTGCTGCCACCGGCAAGGTTTGCCACGTTTCCGGCGTCAAGACGGGGAACAGAGGCTACATCGCCCGGCTTCTGCCAGCGGTTCAGGGCATCTACGTGCATGGCTGTACCGTAAGTACCACCGTGCATCAGTGAACCATAGGCCGTGTCATAGATCTTGCCGCCAACCTGGTACGTGAACTGGATACCAAGGGTGAAGTTTTTGTATGACAGGTTGTGATTCATTGAGCCGTAGAACTTAGGAATCGATGACTGACCGGTGTACCGGTAGTTTGCTTCTGCCAGAACGGTTGTCACTGTATCAGTGCCAATAACACGGGCATTCGTTGTCATCGCGTTTGTGCGATACAGGGCAGTACCGGTTTCAGCATCTACACCGTAGAACTCACGCAGGTAGAAATCATAAATCGAGTGACCTACGCTATACGCTTTAGATCCTGACTGAATCAGCTGCTGCGTATCCGGCATTTTCGTGATCTGGTTTTTGAACGTAGTCCAGTTCAGGGTTGCCGAGTATGTGAAGTCGCCACGCTTAACGATATCACCTGTAATCTGTACTTCGATACCACGGTTGTAGAGGTTACCGATGTTTTTGTTTACCGAGAAACCACCGCTTGTGGTACCACCGTTAGCAAGAGCCAGCGGAACACTGAAGATCAGACCACTTGTTGCACGGTTGAAGTATTCAATGCTACCGTTGATCCGTCCTTTGTACAGGCTGAAATCAACACCAACATCAAAGTTTTTCGCTGTTTCCCAGGTCAGCGCTTCGTTGGCAATCGTTGCCTGCGTAAAGCCTGGCTCAGCGTTGTTGTTACGGCCGAGTGTGTACAGTGCCTGATACGGATAATACCCTAAACCACCGTCGTTACCCACAACACCGTAGGATGCACGTACTTTCAGGAGGTCAACCGCCGGTACATTGAAGAACTCTTCACGCTCGATGTTGTACGCACCACCCAGTGACCAGAAGTTTGCCCAACGGACACCTGGTGAGAAACGTGAGTTACCGTCGCGGCGGATTGACGCGTTGATGATATACTTCTTATCGTAATCGTAGCTCGCACGGCTGAAGAAGCTTTCAATCCGGTGATTGTCTTCGTAAGACGATACGTTCAGTACCGTAGCGAAGTTTGGCAGTTCAGTGATACCGTCAACGATAATACCTGACCGGGCACCTACTTCATAGTTATATGCGTAGTAGTAGTTTTCGTGACCACCCAGGATGTTAAAGTGGTGTTTACCGATTGTCTTGTCATATTCCAGCAACTGGTTGAAGGTAGAGCTGGTTGTCCGGTACAGGTAGTGGTACGCACGGCCGGCAGGAGCACCATCACCCAGTGTCGGGTTATCATACGTCCGGTAATGGGTATCCTGTAAGTCAAAGCTCAGGTTTGTTGTTGCTTTCAGGCCTGGCAGGATCGTAACGGTGGCATACGTACGGGCACCCACTGTACCACGGATTTGTTTACGGTCGTTCAGTTCATTTTCCCAAACCGCATGACGGCCGCTTGAGTAAGGACGTGAATCACCCTGATCGTAGATTTTGTTGCCGTTAGCATCCAGTACAAACGCGCCGGTAGTCGGATCGTGCTTGTAAACCGGATAAATCGGACCGGCGAAACGCGAGAAATAGAACGGGTTGATGAAGGATGTACCGCCATCTGAACCGGCATCGAGGTTTGACCGGCTGTAGCTTCCGCTCAGGTTAAGTCCTGTTTTCAGCCATTTTGTCGCTTGCTGATCAACGCTGACACGGCCGGTGAAACGCTCCAGATCCGATTTTAACAGGTAACCTTGTTCTTTCGTATAACCGAAAGAGGCAAAGTGGGCCGTTTTCGCTGTACCACCGTCATAGTTGATTGAGTAGTTCTGACGGTTCTGGCCACCCCGCTGGATAGCTTTTGCCCAGTTCAGGTCATCGGCATACAGCAGTTGTGCATTCGGGTTCAGTACGCCGTTTGCGTCAACGATCTGGTTTTTCGCCACGTTGAATGGGTTGTAACCCAGCAGGTCAGCAATACCATTATAGGTTCTGCCACCGTAAGTGGTTGTCAGACCTGAAGCAATACCACCTGCATCAGCAAGCGGGATTTTTGACGCGCCATAGACCAGGTTGTTCCGGTAGGCTTCCCACATCAGCGGATAATACTGCTGTGCGCTAACCGTTTCGTATTCCGGCAAACCCCGTGAGATCGTACCGGCAGAGGCGTTAACGGTAAAGTTACTGCGGCCTTCCTTGCCTTTTTTCGTCGTGATCAGGATCACACCGTTAGCACCGCGTGAACCGTAGATTGCGGTTGTTGAGGCATCCTTCAGGACTGAAATATTTTCTATATCATCAGGATTAAGGCTTACGGTAGATGCATCGAAGGGCACGCCGTCAACAACATACAGAGCTGAGTTGGAGGCAGATAAAGAGCCAAAGCCACGGATACGGATAGTAGGGGCTGAGCCCGGCGCACCACCGGCATTGGTTGTCTGGATACCCGGAGCAGCACCTACCAGCGCGTTGAGCGGGTTAGCCTGTGCTCTTTTTGAGATATCTAAAGAAGAAACTTGTGCCGACGAACCAACGTGAGTGGCCTTGTTCGTCGTACCATACCCCACAATAACTACTTCGTTCAGTAACTGAGAGTCAGATTCCAGCGTAATGTTAAGCAGTGTTTTGCCGTTAACCGGAATTTCAGTTTTAATAAAACCAATTGAGCTGATTACCAGCACTGCTGAATTGCTGTTTACTGAGATGGAGAATTTTCCATCCTTATCTGTAACAGTACCCACGGTAGTGCCTTTTACCAGGAGGCTGACGCCTGGCAACGTAGTCCCATCCTCTTTTGAGGTGATAGTCCCTTTGACAACTGACTGAGCAAGCACCAGATTGCTTGTCCAGAGAAGTGCAAACAGTACGATAAAACTTCGTAAAAACTTAGACATAAGTTTGATTTTAGTTAATCGATAAAGTTTGATTAAACAATTTTTAACATACGAAGTTCTTAAAAATTTACCATTCTACCCAACAAATACATTAGAAAAAAATTAGAGTATACTTTTTTCGGCTTATTTGGCGATTCCAGACTATATGCCGGATTTAGGTAGCAATATCATGAAGAGGTCAAAATAATATATGGTGAGTATTAGATAGACAAAAGCATACTATATATTAGTATCCCGTTTAAGTATATTTAAATACCATTCAATAAATATCAAATCAACGGTCTATCCCCTTTAAATATTGTTTTAATACAAAATGAGTGTTATGTGCGTCACCCAAAATGGGGGAGAAGCCAACTGGCGGATTAATTAAGGATTAAGAAAAAAGGCCGGAATAAGACGGCGAAATGTAGCGGGAAAAAATAAAGGCACCCTGATTTATAGCGAAGCTGTGGAGCGGGTAAGCTGAATAAAAAAGGGCGGCTGTAATCAGCCGCCCTTTTTTATTCAGGCCAGTACTGATCCATCTTTTTCCTGACAAAGGCGACGCTCCGCGCCAGCTGATCCATGCCGTCAACGCCGTCTTCGATGCTGATCCAGCTATCGAAGCCTACCCGCTTAAGTTCTGTAAAGATCGCGTCATAATCATTCAGGCCCTTGCCGATTTCGCCGTGACTGAGGCGTTTGGCATAACCGGCGACACCCCCTTCTTCGCGTCGCAGGTCTTCGATGGTCCCTTCGAGCAGGTAGCGGTCGCTGGCGTGCATGGTTACCACCCGGTCAGACACCCGTTTGAGGAGTTCTAGCGGTTCTTCACCCGCCAGAAAGGTGTTGCTCGGGTCATAATTCACGCCGAAATTCGGGTGGTGAATCTGGTCGACCAACTGGCAAAATACGTCCATTTTCTGGGCGAATTCCGGATATTTCCAGAAATCGTCCTTGTAGTGATTTTCAATAATCAGGGTAATGCCGCGTTCCTGCGCATAGGGTAAACACGCTTCAATGCATTCGGCGGCCAGCCGGACGCCCTCGTCAATCGTCAGTTCAGGCCGCCGCTGACCAGATAATACGCGGCAGTACGATCCGCCAAGTACGTGGGTCATGTCGATCCAGCGTTTCTGCTTCGCGATTTCGGTGGCCCGGAAATCCGGGTCGGGATGGGTAAAGTCCGGTGAACAGCAAAGCATCGGGATCACCTTGCCGTGTGCTTCGACCTGTTGCCGGAATTTAGGCCAGTTGGTTTCGTCGGCCATTTCGAGGAAGCCGGCGTACCATTCCAGTCCGTCAATATCCAGTTGAACGGCTAACTCAATCCACTCGGAAACGGTCATCGTGCCATCTTTGCACAACGCATGCATGAAGGCTTTCGGAAAGGCTGCTAGTTTAGGCATTATCTTTTGGATTACTGGATTTTTGGGTGTTGCTGGGGTGTTACTGAGTTGTTCTGGTGGTTGCTGGTAGTGGTGGCACGACTCTGAGTCGTGCCACCACTAGGGTAACGCAAAACTAATAGAACCATCAGTCACTTTGAGCAGCTGTCTTAAGCGTTAGAGGCCGTTTGCCGTATCACTCTTTGGCTCTTTCGCCGCGTGGCGGCCACCGCTTGGCGGCCGCTCTTTCACTCTTTAAGCTCCGGCAGCGCGTCGGCGTCTTTGGGTGGGTTGCGGCCGATGAGCGGATATTGCTCCAGATCGACAACCTGACCACTGATGGGGCCGCTTTCGTCGGCAAGCCAGTAGATGGCCGCCGCCGCGATTTCTTCGGGGCGGAGAATCCGGCCGGCAGGGGCCAGCGTCCGGGGTAATTCCTGATGCCAGCCATCGGCCAGACCCTGATTGCGTTTCTGAACCAGTTCCTTTTCGGTTAATACCCAGCCCGGATTTACCTGATTGACACGTACCCGGTTTTCGCGGTGCAGCGTGTCGCCCAGATTGCGCGTCAGCGTCATCAACGCCCCTTTTGACGCACTGTAGGGTACCAGATCAGGCTCACCGCACCAGGCGTTGGCCGAACCAATGTTGAGCACAGCCCCGCGGTTTTGGGTCAGGTGGGGCAATGCTGCCTGAATCAGGGCAAACGGCGCAAGGGTATTTTACTTCCAGCACTGTTCTGAAAAAAGCCAGCGAAGTTGTGTGAATGTTGCTCGTTGCGATCATCGCCGCGTTGTTGACAATCCCGTCGAGCTTACCGAATGCGTCGAGGGCGCGGCTGACAAGCCGTTGGGGTGCCCCGTCTGCCGTAATGTCTTCCAGGTGTAAGACAGCTTTATCCGGACCCAGTTCCGCGATCAGCGCTTCGCCTTCAGCCTGTTGATCCAGCCCGTGAACGACTACGCGCGCGCCCTCGGCAACACACCGCCGTGCAATGGCTTTGCCGATTCCCGTACAACTGCCGGTAATGATAATGACTTTATTTGCTAAACGCATGTTTTTCATTATGCTGTTTTTTTGTCATCCCGACGAGGGATCTTACTGCGGTCAAAGGCCAAAGATCCCTCCTTCGTCGGGATGACAAAAACAAAAAAGTTAAGACCCCGGCTTAAGGACGCTTTTGACAACGTCGCCGTGGTGCATTTTTTCAAAGGCTTCGTGCCAGTCAGCCGTTGACCAGACACCGCCGATAATCGGTTTCACGTTGAGCTGTCTGCTGGCTAACAAGGCAATTACCCGCTCCCAGATTGGCCAGTTATGGCTGAAGCTGCCTTGCAGGGTAACGTTTTTCTGCACCAGCGGATCAAGGGAGAAGTTGAGCGGTTGCGGTCCCCAACCTACTTTGGTGATGTGTCCGTTGGGGCGAACCAACTGCAGGGCAATCCGCAGGGTCGCACTGGCCCCGGCCGCGTCGATGATGCAGTCGGCACCCAGCCCGTCCCGCTGACGTGCCCATTCCGTCGCGTCGCCGATGATGCCGGTGCAGCCATAATGCTTCTCGGCAATGGCCAGGCGTTGGCGATCATTTTCAAGGCCTACGATGGCTACTTCGGCGCCGCACAGTCGGGCAACGGCCGCACACAGGATGCCGATAGTACCCGGACCGAGCACGATCACCCGGTCGCCGGGACGGATTTTACTGTTGCCGACGACTGCGTTGTAGGCAACGCAGCACGGTTCGGTCAGGCAGGCTTCCTCGAAAGGGAGCTGATCGGGAACGGTGTGCAGACAGCGGGCCGGAACCCGGACGAATTCGGTCATGGCTCCGTTGACGCCGTAGCCAAAGCCTTTGCGGGTCGGGTCGAGGTTATACATGCCCTGACGGGTCATGGGGTTGTTCAGATCGACAATGGCCGCCGTTTCACTGACAACCCGGTCGCCTTCCTGCCAGCCGGTCACCCGGCTACCCACTTCCACAATATGGCCCCCGAACTCGTGGCCTAAAACAACCGGGTATTTAACCGGCCAGCTATGATCGGCCGTCCATTGGTGCAGGTCACTGCCGCACACGCCTACATTGGCAACCTGTAACAAAACATCATCGTCACCAATGGTTGGTTTCGGAATATCCCGGAGCTCAACACTGCCGCGCTCCGGCGCATAATTTACTACTGCAAGCATATATTTTAAAGAGTGAAAGAGTGTGACCGCTGTGCGGTAAAGAGTGAAAGAGTGGCCGCTACGCGGCAAAAGAGCGAAAGAGTGGCTGGCACGCGGTGGCCGCCACGCGGCGAAAGAATGGCTGACTTCCGTAACCGTAAGGGTCGCTCTTTCACTCTTTAATTCCCGTACGCGTGTACAGCGTCGCAGATCATGCGGAGGGAGCTTTCGAGGTCGCCGTTGGCGGTTTTAAACGCGTCGGCGTCGATGGTCAGCGGTGCGCCCAGTACAACCAGCGGGGCACCGTACTCCGGACAACGGATGGCCTGTTCGAGCGACAGACCGCCTACGGCCTGCACCGGAATGCTGACCGCTTCGACCACTTCCCGAAGCTGGTCCATAGGACTGGGCATCCGGTGGCCTTGTGCGGCAATACCGCGCCGTTCGTCGTACCCGATGTGGTGAACGATGTAGTCACAGCCCAGGTCTTCGAGCCACTTTGCGCCGGCGACCATGTCAGGACAAACCATATTATCACCCATGACCTTAACGCCGAAATCACGGCCGGCCTGCACAACGCATTTAACGGTTTCGGCATGAGCACGGGCCATGACCACCACGTGGGTCGCACCGGCTTTGGCCATCATTTCGGCTTCCAGATAACCGCCGTCCATGGTTTTGAGGTCGGCGACAATCGGAATCCCCGGAAAGGCCTCCCGTAGTTTGCGGACGCCGTGGAGGCCCTCGGCCAGAATAAGCGGTGTGCCCGCTTCGAGCCAGTCTACACCAGCCCGCAGGGCCATAGCGGCGGTTTCAAGGGCCTCGTCAATGTTGGTTAAATCAAGCGATATCTGAACAATCGGACGCATGTGTTTATAAAGAGCGAAAGAGTGAATGAGTGAAAGAGCGCCCCCTATGCGCTTTGTGGCATCGGAGAACCTTCCGGGTTTAGCAGAAGCTCCCCGTTAGAGCAAGTTCCCTCCTCTGAATTCAGGGAAGGGCCGGGGTGGGGTCAGTGCAGTTCCTTGACCGGATCGGCCGGCGATTTGGCCTTTAATCTTGTCAGCAGCAAACCTGTCAGGAAAATTGTCAGCGTACCGACCACCATAATCATGTTCTGATGCAGCGGATTGCGCAGAGCGGCATATTCGTCGGGAAGCTGGTTTGAGAAGGTCATCCAGACAATCACCAGAATACCGATCAGCGTTGCTGTCAGGGCTTCGGTGTTGCGGGTGTTTCTGGAAATCATCCCCAGCAGGAACAGGCCGAGCATACCGCCCGCAAAAATGCCTGACAGCATCCACCAGACATCGAGTACGCTTTTAACCCCGATCATAGCAATGCCGGTAATCATGCCCAGTAGTCCGAAACCGGTGGTGGCGATGTACAGCAGCCGGAGCGATTTTTTCTCCGTCATGTCCCGGTCAATGTATCGCTGGTAAATATCGAGCGAAAAGACCGTCGCCGAGGCATTCATGCCGGAACTGATCGTACTCATGGCTGCCGACATGATGGCGGCTACAATCAGACCGACCATACCTGCCGGTACTTTTGTGACCATAAAGTGGGGCATAACCTTGTCCCCGAAATCAGCCGGTTTCAGAGTAGCTGCCAGTTGCCGGATGGCGTCCGGTGTGCCGTTCGGCAGTTTTTCACCGGCTACCTGCATCCGGACCGCATCCATCAGTTCCGGATTGTTCTGGTAGTAAGCATAGAGCGCCGAGCCGATGACAAAAAACATCAGCGAGGCCGGAATGTAGAGGTACACACACAACCAGACCGAGCTGGCGGCCTCCTTCATGGACGAGGTGGTATGGTAGCGCTGAATGTAATTCTGGTCCATCCCGAAGTTGTTGAGGTTCATGAAGAACCCGTAAAGTAACACGACCCAGAACGTCGCCTGCGTGAAGTCGGGCGAGAAGCTGCCAAGACTGAATTTATCCTCTGCCTTGCCGACTTCGATAATTTTGCTGACCCCTCCGTCGAGACCGTCAACCACCAGCCAGAGAATCAGCAGGGCCCCGCCGGTTTTTATCACTCCCTGCACAACCTCTGTCCAGATTACGGCTTCCATGCCGCCCATCACAGTATACAGAATGATACACAGGCCGACCACAATCATGATGGTCGCCATCGGATACCCGGTCAGGGCCTGGAGGCTCAGCGCGATGCCGAAGAAAATAGATCCCATCCGGGCCAGCTGTGTGAGCAGGAAGCAAACCACCGCGTACGTGCGGGCCCATGGACCAAAGCGGTGTTCGAGGTGCGTATAGGCAGAGACTTCGCCTGTACTGCGGTAGAACGGAATGAAATAGCGGGTGGCTACCCAGGCCGCCAGCGGCATCGACAGACTGAAGACAAATGAGTTCCAGTTGCCGCCAAAGGCCTTGCCCGGTACGCCCAGAAAGGTGTTGCTGCTCAGAAACGTTGCGTAAATTGACAGACCGATGGCCCAGCCCGGAATTTTGCCCGATGCCGTCGTGAATTGATCGGCATTTTTGTTTTTACGGGAAAAATACGCACCGACGGCAACCATGGCGACCAGGTAGGCAAGTATGACCAGCAGGTCTATGATCGGAAGGGTTTTCAAAGATATAGGGGGTTATTGTGTATGTTATGTTCCTAAAAGGCCGGAAACCGGTCTGAGTTAACTAATGGTTTGCCACAAAGGGACTATTGACGGGGACTGCACAACGGATTTGACGTAAAAACTTTCGTGCTCCTTCGGCGCTTCCCGTCTTCGTGGTATTACGTTATACGCCGCAATTCTTTTTTCAGACTATTAAATTCCTCTGATAATTCACTTTCAGAAGTAGCCTTTCGCCAACAGCATGCCGTACTATTAGCGAAACTCAGACAGGAGCCCGCTGCTACTCAACCACGTTAAAAGACCCTTACGCATGAAGAACGACCATAACATATCGTTATTGGAAAAAATAAAATCGGGCCGGCCGGTGTATGGAACCTGTATCACCTCACCCGCACCGATGTGGCCGGCCGTGGCCTGCCGCGCCGGACTGGATTTCGTTTTTCTGGACACCGAACACATTCCGCTCGGTCGTGTTGAGCTGACGCAGTTGTGTCAGGCATTTAAGGCCATGCAGATTACACCCATCGTCAGAATTCCGAAGCCGGACCCGTTTCTGGCCTGTCAGGCAATTGACGGCGGGGCTGCGGGAGTCGTTGCGCCTTACCTGGAAACAACTGATCAGATACTGGAACTTGTCGGGGCTACGAAATACCGTCCGCTTAAAGGCGAACTGCTGACCAAATACCTCTACGGGCATGAACCGATGCCCGCCGAACTGGCGGAGTACGTCGCCGGCTACAATGCCGGTCAGCTGTGTATTGCCAATATCGAAAGTGTCCCGGCCCTCGAACGGCTGGATGACCTGCTGAGTATACCCGGATTAGACGGTGTATTTATCGGCCCTCACGATTTATCCATCAGCCTTGGACTACCGGAGCAGTACGATCATCCGGTGTTTGAAGAGGCTGTCCGGTATATTATTCAGACGGCACGGAAATACGGACTGGCGGTTGGCATCCATTTTTCGCTGGCTCCCGAACGGCAGATCAAGTGGATACAGGAAGGGGTGAATCTGGTCATCCACAGTTCTGATATTGCCATGTTCAGCCAGCGTCTGCAACAGGATATGCGGATCATCCGGGAAGCACAGGGAGAGGTAGTCAATACCGATAGGCAATCGTTCCCGGTCGTTTAACCGGAGCGGCAGAATACAGTTTCTCTTTCTCTTTTTTAACGTTTATGACATGATTGCTTCCGACGCAATCCCGGACGTACCTCCGGCTACGATACGACACCCTGCGTGGCGGTGGAGTACCATGCTGCTGATTGCCGTTTCACTGTCCATCGGCTGGGGTATCCGTGGTGATTTCGGCCATGAATACGGCGCGATGTTTGCCGGTTGTCTGGCCGCGTTGACGGTATGCCTGCTTTCCGGCCGCCCCGACTGGCGGGAACGGGTACTGTATTTCGGCTTCTTCGGGGCCCTTGGCTGGGGATTCGGCGGGTCGGTTTCGTATATGCAGGTCATTTCCTTTACCGAAAGCGGGCATCTGGCTTCGCAGTGGTATGGGTATACGGCCTTGTTTTACATCGGATTTCTGTGGGCGTCGCTGGGCGGAGCCGGAACGGCTATACCGGCGGTCCTGAGCCGCGACGAGCTGACGCGGTTGTTTACGCCGGTGTTGTTTGTGTTTGCGGCCTGGTTCGTTCAGGACCGGATCGAGGACCCGGTTGCCGCCGCCATGCAGGAGCATATTTCGTTTGATCATACGTGGGGGCGACACAAAAGCCCGCTGTACTGGTTCGACGCCGATTATCTGGCGGCTTTTTTTGCGCTGCTGGGTGTCGGGATAT
Source organism: Arsenicibacter sp. (assembly GCA_965247375.1). Classification (GTDB taxonomy): domain Bacteria; phylum Bacteroidota; class Bacteroidia; order Cytophagales; family Spirosomataceae; genus Arsenicibacter. Next base: position 19,028 of record CBDFHU010000009.1, on the reverse strand, counting down.
ACGATCTTTGGGAGCGGCGGGGCCGCAACATCGGCTATCTGCCGGTAGCGATGGCTGGCGGGGCCTCGCTGGGTTACGGGATTCAGACGTTGCTGAACATTGCCGGTCTGACCGATGCCCTGACCTCGTCGCTGACCTATACGCTGGGCGATCCGTCCTACATTGATCCCGAAACGGGCGGACTGAAGTTTACGGCCGATAACTTCCTGAACAACTGGCCGCAGTGGTTCGGGGATTATCCGCAGCATGTCGGCTGGTTTATTGGCCTGGTCGCGGGCATTACCGTTTATTTTGCCTGGTTCGGCCGGTTCCGCAACGGGTCTTCATTGATTGTGTACATGGCCGGCGGGTGGCTGATCAGCTTTCTGTTGTTTCCGGTGCTGGGCAGCATATTTTTTACCGAAGCCGGTGGGTTGCGTATGACCCCTCCCCGTGGCGACGACTGGGCCGGGGTTACAGGCGTATTTGGCGGACTGATTTTCTGGATGTACCGCCGCAAGCATACGGCGGTTATCAAGGCATCGCTGTTAAGCGGTACCATCGGCGGGCTTGGTTTTTCGGGCGTACAGTGGATTAAGCAACTGATGATGGCGCCCGGCAACCCGCGGATTCTGACCGCGAAGGGATTTATTCCCGAAAGCAGCGACTACCAGGCGCAGATTGCCCGCTGGGCACACTGGCAGGATCAGAACTGGCACAGCTTTCTGGAACAGACCTATGGCTTTGTGAACGGATTGGGCATTGCCGTAGCCCTTGGTGTGCTGGCCGTTAAGCTGCCGGTTCATCCGGCTGATGACGCAGCCCGGCAGGGGGGACGGAAATGGACGCTTGCCGTGGCGGCATGCTTTGTGCTGCTCACGGTACCCTACCTGAACCTCGTCAAAAATGTAAAGGAGTGGGGAGAGCAGCTGAAATCCGGTGCCTGGACAGAAACCATTACCGGTGCCGGAGGCACGACGGAAACCGTACCGGCTCATTGGGATATGCCTTATCTGGGTCGTCTGCCGGGCGTAACGGCGCTGTCATTCACACCGGAAGTCTGGTATAACGTAAGCTGGCTGCTCCTGGTCCTGGTGTTTGTGCTGGTCATACGGCGGCACCGGCAGGAACCGGTAGCCCTGATTCCGCAAACCTGGCTTGGACGCGGGCAACTGGTGTTTCTGATCCTGCTCTGGGTCATGATGACCGGTGATTTTGAGCGGGCTCTCGTTGGCTGGCACCCGGCCCGTTTACTGACCGAATGGGTGATTTTCGTGAATGCGGCCCTGGCTACGGGGCTTGTGCTGACCCTGCCCCGCGAAAAGGATAATAATTTATTAATCAGTACAGACGGGCGGATTGACGCTTTCTATCGTATAAACTGGAAGATTGTTGTCGGGGTGGCAGCCGTGGCCGGAACCCTGTTTATGGGTACAAACCGGATAATTTATCAGTACCCGCCCTACGAACAGTTAGATACCAAACATTATCATACCCGCTTCGGGCAGGAAGCCAGCTGGCGGGCAAAACCCAATCTGAAGAATGCACCACACAAGTAGTGCACGACGCAGGTGTAATTCACATACCTTATGTCAGTAAAACGTGTATTTACGCAACTGATTACCTTGTTTATGCTACCGGCGGGCGTGATGGCGCAGACCCACAAGCCGTATGTACCCACCGCTTATCCGGACCGGCTGATTCTGGGCTGGCAAGATAATCCGGCCACCACACAGTCGGTTAACTGGCGGACCGATTCGACTGTCACTAATGCGGTGGGGGCCATTGCCGAGGCCGATCCGTCGCCTGATTTTGTGGGGAAAGCCACCCTGGTACCCGGCACGACCGAGCGGGTGAAGATTGACGGCCGGACCGTGTTGTATCATTCGGTGCATTTCCGTAACCTGAAACCATTGACCCAATATAGCTATCGGGTCGGCGACGGGACGACCTGGAGCGAATGGTTCCCGTTTACGACGGCCGCCGACGGGCAGGCTCCGTTTTCATTCTACTACTTCGGCGATGCCCAGAATGATATCCGGTCGCTGTGGTCACGAGCCATTCGTGGGGCCTATTCGACCCTGCCGAAGGCTAATCTGATGGTACACGCCGGTGACCTGATCACTACATCGAACGCCGACTGGCAGTGGGGTGAGTGGTTTGAGGCCGGAGGCTGGATCAACGGCATGGTGCCGACGCTGGCAACACCCGGCAACCACGAATATTTCCAGGCACCCGACGGCAAACGGCGGGTATCGTACCACTGGCGCCCTTCATTTGTATTGCCCGAAAACGGCCCCGACCGCCTGAAGGAAACGGCCTATTTCTTCGATTACCAGGGCACCCGCTTTATTTCCCTTGATTCGCAGGGCGCGCTGCTCGACTCCACCGTGCTGGATGAACAGGCAAAATGGGTAACCAATGTCCTGACCAATAACCCCAACCGCTGGACTATTGTGGTGCATCACCATCCGATTTATTCGACCAAGAGCGGCCGTGACAATGACGAATGGCGGGCCCGTATGGAGCCGATCTACAAAAAATACGGCGTTGATCTGGTTTTGCAGGGCCACGATCATACGTATGGGCGCGGGCTGAATATGCCCCTGGGTACCAGCCGCAAACGGCCCGACGGGCCGATTTATGTGGTGTCGGTGAGCGGCCCGAAAATGTATGACATCGGGTTGCAGGACTGGATGGACCGTGCGGCTTCGAACACACAGCTGTATCAGATTATTTCAGTTGATGCCGGTAAGCTGGCATATCGTTCGTATACGGTTACCGGTCAGCTATACGATTCGTTTGACCTGACGAAAAACGCCAAAGGGCAGAATACGCTGGTCGATCAGGCACCGGCGCTAGCCCCTGAACGGCTGGAGCTGCCGGCCGAGTATAAAAAGCGCTTTAACGAGCAGCAGATGGAAGAATACAACCGCCGGTTTAAGGAATACAAAGCCCGGAAAAAGTAATTTTTGTAGTCGTGTTTACTTTATTTACCACATAGCCACATAGATTAACAAAGTTTTTTTCTATTGATTAACAGATTACTATGAAGCGTTTTCAGCTATACGCAATAGGTTTTCTTATCCAGTTAAGTACCGTGTCACTGGCGCAGCCGCTGCCGAAGCGGGCAAATGGCGTTAATGCTACCCTTCAGCGGCCGAAACTGGTTGTTGGTATTGTGGTAGACCAGATGCGGTACGACTACTTTTACCGGTTTTACGACAAATACAGTACCGGTGGTTTCAAGCGGATGCTGAATGAGGGTTTTAACTGCCGCAATAACCATTATCCGTACGCTCTGACGGTGACGGCTGCGGGGCATGCGGCCGTGTATACCGGCTCGATTCCGGCCATCAACGGCATTGTCGGCAACGAATGGTATGACCCGATTGCCCGCAAAGGGGTGTATTGCGTCGAGGACAGTACCGTACAAACGGTGGGCAGCACCAACGGCGGGGTCGGGAAAATGTCGCCTAAAAACCTGCTGACGAGTACCATTACCGATCAGTTACAGATTGCCAACAGCTTCCGGTCGAAAACGATCGGGGTGGCCATCAAGGACCGTGGTTCGATTCTGCCGGCGGGCCATACCGCAACCGGCGCGTACTGGTTCGATTCTAAAACCGGGAACTGGGTGACGAGTACGTTTTACATGAACGAGCTGCCGCAGTGGGCTAAAGATCTCAACGCGCAGAAGCTGCCTTCGACCTACGCCAAACGCGGCTGGCAAACGATGCTGCCAATTGAGCAGTATACCGAAAGTACGCCCGATGATCAGCCGTATGAAAGCAAACTGCCGGGAGCCACGAAACCGGTTTTTCCGTATGAGCTGGCCGGCATCGCCGGTGATGCCTACGGAACGGTGCTATCGACGCCCTGGGGAAATACCATGACCAAAGACATGGCCATTGCCGCCATCAAAGGCGAGAACATGGGTAAGGGGGCTTTTACGGATTTCATGGCCGTCAGCTTTTCTACGCCCGACCGCATCGGCCATGCTTTCGGCCCGAACTCGGTCGAGCAGGAGGATATTTATCTCCGCCTTGATCTCGAATTTGCCGATCTGCTGAACTTCCTCGACGGCTGGGTTGGCAAAGGAAACTATACCGTTTTTCTGACCGCCGACCACGGGGTAATGGATGTGCCCGGGTTCTGGAAGCAGCATAAACTCCCCGCCGGTCTGCTGAATGAACGTGCGATTGCGGCGGCGGTTAAAAAAGCCATGACAGATGCATTCGGGCCGAATGAATTCATGCTGGCAAGTGAAAACTTTCAGATATATTTAGATCACAAAGCTTTGCGGGCAAAAAATGTATCGGTCGAGGCCGTACATACCGTACTCCGTGAGGCGCTGTTGCCGCTGCCGGGCATTGCCGATGTGATTAACCTGCACAGCATGAATACCTCAACGTTGCCGGACTACCTGCAATCGCTGTACAAAAATAACCTGAACCCGAAACGCAGCGGTGACCTTCAGCTGGTAACGCAGCCAGGCTGGTTTCCCGGCAGTGCCACCGGCACCAACCACGGATCGCCCTATAATTACGATACGCAGGTTCCGTTCCTGCTCTACGGCTGGGGGGTGAAGCAGGGAGAAACCCTGCGGCGAACCACTATTTCGGACATTGCACCGACTATTGCGGCCTTATTGCACCTGTTACCACCCAGTGGAAACGTGGGTAATGCGGTTGAAGAAGCCTTGAAAAAGTAAACTTAACCTACATATGCACGCAACATCTACCGCACAAGCCCCTGAGGCATCGGTGGCTCAGCCAGCCCCGGTCAAGCGGCTTTTATCCCTGGATACCCTGCGCGGATTCGACATGTTCTGGATCATGGGCGGCGAGGAAATCTTCCATGTGCTGGCCAAAACAACCGGTGCTGCCTGGGCCGTTTTTCTGGCTGATCAGTTTGTTCATCCCGACTGGAACGGCTTTGCTCCCTACGACCTGATTTTTCCGCTGTTCATTTTTATGGCCGGGGTCTCGACGCCCTTTTCGCTGGGAAGCCGTCTGGAAAAAGGAGCCTCAAAGGCCGGACTGGCCCGTAAGGTGATCACAAGGGGCCTGCTGCTGGTGTTGTTAGGCATTATCTACAACAACGGAATTCTGGCCAGGTCGCTGGCCGATACCCGCCTCCCGAGCGTACTGGGCCGGATTGGTCTGGCCGGTATGTTTGCGCAGCTGATTTATATTTATTCGAATCAGAAAGCACAGTACGGCTGGTTTGGCGGCCTGCTGGTCGGCTATTGGCTGCTGATGACCTTTGTGCCGGTACCAGGCTGCGGGGCAGGTGTCCTGACGATGGAGTGCAGCTTTGCCGGTTATGTGGACCGCTTGCTGGTACCCGGCCACCTGTACAAGGATGTACACGATCCGGAAGGATTAATGTCAACGATGCCGGCCATCTGCAACGCGTTGCTGGGAATTTTTGCCGGTAACATTCTGCGTACCGACGGCCGCACGCTGAGTCAGCAGCAGAAGACAGGGCAACTGATTTTTATGGGCTTTATCTGTCTGTTGGTTGGCCTGATCTGGGGCGTCTTTTTTCCGATCAACAAAAACCTCTGGACCAGCTCATTTATGCTCGTTACGGGTGGTCTGAGCTTGCTGCTGCTGGCTATTTTCTATTGGATTATCGATGTGAAAGGCTTTACCGGCTGGACGTTTTTCTTTACTGTCATCGGCATGAACTCCATCATGATCTACATGTCGGAAAGCTTCATCGACTTCGGGTACACCACGCGGGAGGTATTTGGCGGCATTCTCGGGTTTATCAGCAACGAACCCGTAAAAGCCGTGGCCGGTGTGCTGGCGTTCCTGGCCATGAAGTGGGCGTTCCTTTATTTTATGTTTAAGAAAAAGGTATTCCTGCGGGTGTAGGAAAGGGTAGCTATAAAACCAGAAAAGCGGTGGCCGGATTTTACCGGACCACCGCTTTTCTATTTAATCCGCTTGAACCGCAGCGTTCGTTCCGAAATTTCGGGTTTGATGTAGGCTTTGTCTGTTTCCGGATAATGCAGCTCCCAGGGCGACGGGCCGACCCATTCGGTCTTTTTACCGGCAATGTGAATGGTACCGGCTGTAGAGATTTCGACCACCGTAAACAGCGGTTCCTTATAGGGGGCGGTGTATTTTATCCATTTGTAGTCTTTATCCACCTCAGGGCTGTAGCGGATGTGAACATACTCTTCGCCCATCCATTTGTACGACATCGAGTTAATACAGACATACCAGATTCCGTTGATTTCGTCGGCGCGGTCGTAGTGAATGTGGCCGTAGAAATTGACCAGAATCTTTGCCTGTCCGGCTTTTCGGTTGTGTTCTTCCAGCAGGGCGCGGATGTCGGCGGCATTGTCCACACCGTCTTTGCCCAGCCCCTGATGCGAAAAGATTACAATCGGGTCGGTGGCCCTGGCCAGTTCGGTTTTCAGCCAGTCGAGCTGCTGCGGGCCGATATGTTCCTGATAGCCTTTCAGTTCGGGTGATTTTTTGTCGTTGCCGTCGAGTACAATAAACTGAAAGCCGTTGCGCCGGAACGAGTAGTACGATGAGGGCATGTTGCGGTAGGCGAGGGCCTGCTGAAGGCTGTACCCACCGTCGGTCTCATGATTGCCGATGACGTGGTATTTCGGCCCCGGGTAGCTGTTCCAGATCGCAAAGTACGGGGCATATTTCGGGGCAGGGGTTCCGAAATCACCCAGATCCAGCAGAAAATCGGGTTTTGCGACCTGCATGCTGTCGATGAAGGTTTTGATGCGGTAACCGGCGTCGTGCATGGTTGGCAGGTGCACATCCGCACACATCCCGATCCGGACGGTACTGACGTTTTTCTGCGCCGTAGCTACAGACGGAGCTATACTGAGCAGAAGAAAGTAAATAAGATTTTTCATTGCTAATGGGCTATCTGTAAGTAGCTTGTTGTACGCTGTAACGAAAAAAAATATAATTCTCTTATGATTCTTATGTGGCTATGTGGTAAAATAAAGATTCACGTCACTGCTCCCTGATCAGCCAGATTTCGGTTACCTGAGCGCCGCGTTCACCCGGCCCGCAGGTCCACGTAAAACGGATTTTACCGTCGGCATGAATGGCTTTGAGTAAGACAAATTCATAGGTCGGCTGGTCGCCGGTCCGGATAAAATCGTGAACCAGCTCCTTGTCGGCGATAAGCTTCATCTTCGACCGGAACGCGCCCGTATAAGACACCCGCAGGCGGTATGTAGCACTTGGGTCAAGGTCGGCATAGTCAATCTGCAAAGGTGTATCGTACAGCGTATTCACCTGACTCATCCACGCAAGCGGCGTGGCCTTCCCGTCGAAGCCGGTCGCGCGGATTTCATGCACCCATTCGTCGCCGTGAAGCCCCACACCGAACCCCTGACCGGGTGAGACGAGCCCGCCCGGATCATCAGCCCAGCGCCTGGCCGAAACAACCCGCTTCCGGCTTTCTGCCGTACCAAAATGATCATAAAAACCGCCCGGCCCCGGATCGGTGCGGTGAATAATGGCCTGAATAGCGGCCAGACGTTCCCGTTCGGTGCTCATTTTGTCAATGCGGCTGAACTGATCCAGCAACCAGGGCGCATCGTTCAGCGGAATGTCAATGTTGTCCAGAAAATTACCCCGCCCGTCGGAGGCCAGGTGTTTTTTCATGGTCAGCTGTGCGCCGATGCTGCTGAACAACGAGTCGGCGAGGGCAAAACAACGGGTACGCAGTTCGGGGCTTACGGGGTCGTTTTGCCCGGTAAGCAGTTGCTGACGGGCTGCCCGTATGGCTTCCCGGGAACGGCCTTCGGTAGCGGCTTCCAGCTGTCGGTACGCGCTCGCTTCGGCCCCGGTTTCCCGGATCAGCCGCCGCCGGATATAGGCATCATAATACGCCCGCAGGAGGTGCATCTGAAACCGGAAATTCTGTAATACCGGCTGACTCGCTCCGTGTTCAAGAGCCTGCCACTGCATCAGCGTCCGTTCGACATAGGGGTTGGCGGCCAGCGGACCGCGCCAGTTCTGTTCGAGTGCCAGCAGCCCCTGCGCGACGCCTTCGGTATGGTCGGGGCCGATAAACAGCCGCGCATAATCACGGAGGGTTTCGATCACAGGCGTCTCCGGATTCCAGTCCTGATCGCTCCAGATAAATTTATTCACATCGTCGTTTGTGCCCTCGGAGTAGCTGATGCTGCCGGCGCAGAACTGATCAAATGTATTATGAATCAGCTTTTCGTCGGCCGGTCGGGGATTAACGCATTCGCGGCCGACGGTCATGGCATACGCCAGGTCCCAGTCGGGTACCGGATACTGGCTGCTGAGGCTGTGGGTAATGTCGGGGTAGTGCCGGATCGGAATGCCGGGTTTAACCAGTTTCCGGATGTCCTGCACGGGCGTTTTTACCCACGGCCCGAACACCACACCACCCAGCCACGGATAACCTTTGTTGATGTGGGCATAAAAGGCGTCGAACCAGCGCTGATCCGGTTTAAAGACCTGCGGCGAGACCCAGATTTTAGCGTTCGGATGGTGTTTGTGCAGCACAGCGGCAACCTGACCCAGCCAGCGGAACAGGACTGAGGGCTCCAGATCGCCGGGGTCGCCGCCGGGTACAAATAAGGCATCCAGCTTCGGAACGGCCGCAAACACGGCTTCCCGTTCGGCCAGTTCCTGCCGGACGGAATCGGGATGGGTATAGTTGAGGCCCATGTTCGGGTACCACATCCAGACGTCCAGTCCGTATTCCTGACAAATCCGGGATTGTTCGCCGATCATCTGAATGGCCGGTAAGGTCATGTGCGGGCTGCTGACATCATCGTCCGTACGCGGTGGTACAATCTCGATGCTGTTGGCTCCGAAAAGGGCCAGATCGCGGATGTACTGATCGAACCGGTTGACGGAAAAGGCGTCATAGGCATTAGTTTTGGGCCGGTAGCCGAGCTGATGGCCACGGATCGGGTAACGCGGGGAGCTGGAAACGGCCAGCGTCCGGTTGAGCTGAATCTGCCCCGGCCGCATTTCCAGTTTCCGGAGTAACTGTCCGATGCCATAGAGCAAGCCCCGGGCATCGTGCCCGACAATCCATACCTCCTTCAGGGCCGGTAGACTGACCAGCCGGAACCCTTCTGCCCGGGTGGGCGGGAGTTTCCGGACCGCGGCCTGAACCGCCTGAGGGAGTTTTGCCAGGGAAGCCGTGAGCGCTAAGCCGATTACAGGTTGCCGGCCGGTGTTATACCGGTTCGTCACGGCTAACCGGATGTTGCTCCGTTTTTCGATTTCTTCCTGCAAAACAGCCAGGCTCCGGAGCAATACAGTCTTATCCTGCACCAGACAAACAACCTGTGCCTGATTCAGGTCCAGTGCCTGAGCCTTTGCCGCTGTCAGATTGAGTAACAGGAGGTACAGGGCAATGCACAGGGTTTGCAGGCGGGTTCCGGTTCGCATGAGCTGCTATTTTTTGGGTCCGCTGATAACGCCCAGATACCGGCCCATCCAGTAAGGCAGCAGAAACGAGTCACCCGCACTGAGCTCGCTTACCCCGTTTTCGTTCCGGTCGAGTTTGAACTGATTGCGGTTGTGTTTCAGTTCCGGCCGCTCGTCGGGAGGCAGTACTTCGGTGGTAGTCTGCCCCCGGAAATTGGCCGGTACAAACGTCAGGTCTTTGCGATGGCTGTTTTTGACCTGCCATTCGACCATATCCAGCGGAAATTCCTTGAGGTACCAGACAGTTTCGGGCAGGTCGAAGGTTTTGGCTCCTGTTGCGGCATAACACAGGTTCCAGAGGCCGTCGCGCTCGGGCCGTTCAATGTCCCAGTGGTCGCGGATGGCTTCGCGGAATTTCGTTTTCAATCCGGCATCGAAGGCGTAGGCATACAGGCTGTGATAAGCCAGAAAATACATTTCGTCGTCGGAGTGATTCCATTCTTCCGACAGTGAAGCAGCGAGCTCGCCGGCGTTGGCGGGTGCCGGACCGATGCTTTTCATGGGCCGCATCAGGTTGTCGAGATACCCGTATTTGTGCATCATCTCCATCGCTTTTTCCTTGTATACGGGCTTCTTCGTGAAATGATAGGCCGCCTGTAAAAACGCGATCAGGTTCGATGACATAATCTTCCGGTCACCGACGATGATGTCGAAACTGTTGACGTAGGCCGGGTTCCATTTGCCCCAGAGCGTGGGTTTGCCATCTACATCAAGCAGATACCAGTCGTTGTTGATGATGTTGGTCATCAGTTTGTCCATAAGCGTAATGGCCCGCTTCCTGACGTCGCCGTCCATGATTTCGGCCAGCTGCGTCAGCGCAAAAAACTGTCCGACGGTCTGGTCGCTGCTGGTGGTGCCGCGCCAGTTCCATTCGGGGTCTTTGGCCACGGTCCAGCCGTTGGTAAGCCCGCCGTCCCAAGCTTCGGCCTTGAACTTGTGATACCCTTTGCGTTCGAACCCTCTGGCAAAAAAGCCCGGCATGTCCGTGATCGTAAACAGCCGTTCCATGGCATCGAACGATTCCATGCAGTTTTGCAGGGCTTCCGGATCGCCCGTCACTTTGTAGCGGTACAGCTGGCTGACGAGGTACATCGACGTCCAGAGGTTGTCACTGTCGCGCTGCCCCATTTCGAAAGTCGACAGGTCGCCGTGTTTCAGCGTAACTACATCGCAGTTAAATCCGTAGCGGATGTGCCGCTGCCGGACCTGTTGTTCATAGACCAGGGCCTTGTCCTGTAGCGTCATGGGTTTGAACTGAACCTCGCCCAACCCTTTGGTCGTTAAGATGAGCACATTACGGCCTTCGCCCGCCGCGATATGGACAACCTGATTGCCGGGCAGCCACCGTTCACCGAAGTAATAATTGAATTTACCGTCGGACCGGCGCATGAAAGCCCCCATCGGCGAACCAAACCAGAGGTTGCCGTGGACATAGGCGATTGCCGAAATGTCGGGGCAGGGGAGTCGGGTCTGAAGCGGGCCGGTCGGTTTGCCCTGCACCGCATCCACGGTCAGGTAACCATTGCGGGTACCGATGTACAGTGTGTTGTCGGTCAGGTCAAAACACGTCAGGTCTGGTTGCCGGAGAACGGTTTTAAGCTGTTTATCCGCTACTGACAGATAGCTTACAGACTGACTTCCGAGCAGCCAGAACCGGTTCCGGACGGCATCATACCGGATCGCCTGTACGTCGTCATCCGGCAGTTGACCGGTCCAGTCAGTTTGCCCTTCTTTCAGTAGTTTGAGGCGTTTGCCGTCTGAAACCAGCCAGCTCCCGGGCTGACCACCGGCGAAAAGACGGGCCTGCGGCAGGTCATGATTCTGGTACAGCTTTCCGGCCCAGGCATTGCTCAGTACCGCAACATCATCCAGATAAACAAACTGATGCTGAACCAGCGTCATGGCTGCCAGGTGCCGGTCGCGCATCGGGATATAGGCGCGTTCGGGCAGAAGCGTCCCCGGATACTGAAACTGCCCACCCTGCGGCCGCAGCAATCCCTTTTCCGACAACACCTGAATCACCCCGTTCCGGTCGCGGAAAACAGCTTTCAGCCGGTTTGCCGTATCCGGCAGGTAGTGTTTGACGCTGATGTCCTGCCAGTAAGGTATATCCTGATAAACCGGTTGCTGAGCCGACAGCGGCAGGGCCGAAATCAACAGGATGAAGGCGAAAAGTTGTTTCATAACAATCGTAAAGAAGTGGGTACTATGCAGTAACCAGGATCCCGCAGGGACGTTACAGGGCAGCGTTGATTAATAAAGACAGCTATTATCCAATGTCCCGTAGGGACGAAACAGCGTAGCGTCGGTAGCAAAATAATAACGCGTAAGCTTCGTGTCGTGCCGTAGGTACGAAACAGGCATCTTGCGTTGCCCCTACGGGGCAAAATTGGAATTGTGCAATGGCATTGCTACCGACACAACCGACGCTGCGCTGTTTTGTCCCTACGGGACATTGTATTAAAACGATTATATTCCTACCGACACTGCGCTGTTTTGTCCCTACGGGACATTGTATTAAAACGATTGTATTCCTACCGACGCTACGCTGTTTCGTCCCTACGGGACATTGGATAATAGCCGTCTTTTATCAATCATGACCCTACGGGGCATTGCGAAATCACCCTGGGTTATTTCTTGCTGACGGGTTTGGCGGTGCCGGTAACCGGTGCGCTGATAACGCCCAGATAACGCCCCATCCAGTACGGTAACAGCCAGATATCACCGGCGCTGTGTTCGGAATTACCGTTGCGGGTCCGGTCAAGGCTGAACATGTTGGCGTTATGGCGCTGAACCGGACGCTCGTCCGGAGGTAACACCTCTTTTGTGGTCTGATTCCGGAAGTTTTCCGGTAGCTGATCAATATCTTTCCGGTGGCTGTTCATAATGGCCCAGTCGATCATATCAAGCGGGTGTTCCTTCAGGTACCAGACCGCTTCCGGCAGGTCAAAGTCTTTGGTGCCGGTCAGGGCCGTGAATATATTCCAGGCACCTTCTTTTTCCGGCCGTTCCGCCTGCCAATGGTCCAGAATGGCTTGTTTGTATTTGGCTTTCAGCTCGTCGGTAAAGGCATAGCGGTAGAGGCCCCAGTAGCCGACAAAGTACATTTCGTCGTCGGAATGGTTCCAGCTCTCCGACATGTTTTTGGCATGTGCATCAGCATTATCCGGTGCCTGACCGATTTCACGCATCGGTCGCATCAGGTTTTCGAGATAGCCGTATTTGGTCATCAGCTCAAGTGCCTTCTGTTTGTACTTTTCTTTTTTCGTAAAGTGATACGCCGTTTGGAGCATCGCGACGATGTTCGATGAGTTCAGCTTGCGGTCACCTACGTTGGTCGGGAAATTGTTAACGTACGCCGGATTCCACTTGCCCCACATCGTCGGTTTGCCGTCAAAGTCGATGAGGTACATGTCGTTTTTGAGGATATGGCTCATCAGCGTGTCAATCAGCGCAACCGACTGTTTTTTCAGGGCTTTGTCGTCCACGATCTCGGCAATGACCCCGAACGCGAAAATATGGCCGATTACTTCATCACTGCTGGTAGTAGATTTCCAGTCCCATTCCGGGTCAGGGGCATGCTGCCAGCGTTCCGGATCAGAGAGGTGTTTGCCGAATCCGCTCCGTTCAAACGACCGCGACGGGAAGCCCGGCACCGGATTGACGGTATACAGCCGATCCATCGCATCCAGTGACTCGCGGACATTCTGCAAGGCGTTCTTGTCTTTGGTGGCGGCGTAGCGGAAGGCCTCACCGGCCAGGTACATAGATGTCCACAGACCGTCGTTGTCCGAGTCGCTCATGTAGCCGGTGCTGATGTTGCCTTTTTCCATGCCGTCGAGCGAGGCGTTGAAGCCGTTCCGGATGTGGCGGCTCCGTACCTGTTCTTCGTAAAAATCAGCTTTGTCCTGAAGCGTCATCGGTTTAAAACAGATCTGACCCAGACCGGATTTTGTCAGCACCAGTACCGAGTTTTTCGGCCCTTGGGCCAGCGAAACCACCGCATCGCCCGGCAGCCAGCGTTCACCGTTGTAGTAGTCGTACTTGCCGTCGGGACGGAGGGCAAACGCACCTTTTTCAGAACCGAACCAGATACGTCCGTCAACGTTTTCGACGGCCGTAATCCGGGTAACCGGCAGCCGCCGCTGAATGGCTCCCACCGGTTTTTTCGTGGCCAGATCAACAACCAGATAACCGTCGGTTGTACCGATGTAAGCCCGGGTCCCTTTCAGCGCAAAGGCCGTGAAATCCGCGCCGTCGATTACTTTCGAAAGCGTATTGGTCGCCGGGCTGAAGGTATACAGCCCGTTTTTTCCCAGTACCTGGAACATGTTGGTTGCTTCCTGAAAACGAATATCGATAACCCCGTCGCCGGTCAGTTGTCCTTTCCACAGCGTTTTGGCGTCTTTTACCAGGTGCAGGGCTTTGCCATCGGTAATCAGAAAGGCAAAGTCGCGTCCGCCAACGGCTTTATTGGCGGTTGGTAATTCGTGTTTGCAGTACAGGCTACCCGCCCAGGCATTGCTCAGTACGGCTTTGTCGTCGAGATAAACAATTTGCTGGTCATACAGCGTCAACGCCGTGATTTTCTTGTTTTTCAGGGTCCGGTAAGAGTCATCGGCCGAAAGCTTACCGGGGTACAGAAACTGACCGTCATACGGGTGCAGCATACCGTCTTTCGACATGATTTTGATGTTGCCGTTCCGGTCGGTAAAAACCTGTTCAAGGTCCTGTTTATCACTGTAGAACTTGATGCTGTAGTCCTGTACGTACGGCTTATCCTGATAAACCGGTTGTTGCGCAAAGGCGGTCAGGTGGGTGCTCAGGTAAAACAAGGTGCCCGCTACGAGCGCCGGATAATGGGTTGTATGCATAGGGTAATGTGTATTATTTTATCAGTTTTGCCGGATCAACGACCATATAATTAATCGATTTCTGTTGTTCGCCTTCGTGATGCGAATAGGTCATGTGCAGCAACCCGTCGGCAGTCTGGATGAGGCAGGGGTAGGAGTAGCCGCCTTTACCCGGCTGCTTGTCTTCCAGTCTGGTTTTCCACGGCCAGGTTTTGCCTTCATCATCGGACAGGAACAGGCTGAGGCGATACCGGCCATCGTCCAGGTCATTGCCCAGAAAGGCCCATTTACCGTCTTTCAGGACCAGCACGTCAACGCTTGCGGTATTCGGTATATCGGTTTTCCGGCTTGCCGTCCAGGTCTCTCCCTGATCGGTCGATTCGCTCAGGTGTACGCGCGGCGGATCATCGCCGCTGTCGCGCATGTATGCCACCAGCGTTCCGTCTTTGCGTCGGGCCAGAGCCGGTTGAATCGGGCCGCGCCCGACGACCGGCAGCCCCGGTCGCCATGAAACGCCGTCGTCATCCGAAATGGCCATCAGCGAGAAGTTGTAGCCGTCGGAATACAAGGGCAGCACGATGCGGTTGCCGGGCAGCAGCAGGGGTTTGATCCGCGTCATCCAGCCGATGCTGCGTTTTGTCTGATCGTGGCTGGCTTCAATAATCAGGTCGTCGTATTTCGGGGCGTAGCCGGCCCAGCCGTGGTGCAGGGGAGGCAGCTCCTTAAACCGTTTTTCAACCTCCTGCGCAAAGCGTTTGCCGGGTTTCAGCAGGATATTGTCCTGCCAGTTCCAGACCGGTGCACCGGCTCCCGAAAAGTCAGTCGAGGTACGTACCCGCAGAATGGATTGCTCCCACTGATTGGCCTGTACCGCAATCCAGACTAGAAACAGTTTGCCCTGATGATTCAGGAACAGGACCGGATTGCAGTCAGGCAGATAGGGGGTGTCGGCCATCAGGAACGGCGTACTCCAGGTAGTTGCGCCCTTCCGCAGCCGTGCCCCCATGATGTTAACATCGTCGGCGGTACGTTCGCCGCTGCCCTGAAACCAGCACGCGAGCATATCGCCGTTGGGCAGCGCGACCAGGCTGCTGCCATGTACGTGCTGCGATTGTCTGGGGAAAATCAGCTGCTCGCGGACAATGGGTTGGGCCTGGAGACGGAAGGTTAAAAAGAGGAAAATGAATGCGAGTTGTTTCATGTTATGTAGGGGCGACCCCACGTGGTCGCCCTGAATTACAGCCGTTCAGACCACTATTTCACCTTCGACCGGCGTTCCATCAGTTCGCGCCAGGTGGTCAGGATGATACCTTCTTTTTTGAGGTAAGCCTTCAGTTCGGGGTCCATCATCGACAGCATATCCGCATAGCGGGTACCGCCCGACGAACTGATATACTTAAAGCTTTCGTTCTGGTCGTTGCAATGCACGATAAACATGGCGACACCCGGCTCCATGCGTGTAAAAGCGTCTTTAAACTGCTGCACCTTGTATTTGCCCCAGGCTTCCGGGCTAACGTCGCCGCCCGTTTCCGGTTTCCAGTCGCCGCTGATCGTGTGCAGATCATCGAGGACCGGCAGGCCGGCCTTCCAGATAGTTTCGCCGACTGACGTTGCCTGCTGCACAATGGCGGGTGTCGGCAGGGTCATGCCTTCTTTCCACTTCCCTTCAGCTTTGAGTTTTTTAATAACTGGGTAGTTCTGGCACTCAATGAGCAGCTTATTGTTGCCGCCGGGAAACATCACCGGAATCCGGTATTCGGCTCCGACCTTGATGTACCGTTCCAGAAAGCCGGGACTGGCAAACAACGTTCCCATGTGCGAATCCATGTGGGTCGGCTTCAGACCCATGCGGATTGCCCGGTCGAGCTGTGCCCTGATCTCCCGTTCGACTTCATCCGGCGACGCGTGCTGCACCACATCGGCAACTTCCGGCCAGAACGCCCCTTCACCGTCAATCAGACCCGGCACCTGTTTCCCTCCCGACAAGGGTGACCACCGGTAGTCTTTCCATTCGGAGGTCAGGGTCAGGTGAATGCCCACATCCAGGGTCGGGTGGTTAATGGCGTACCGGGTAAAACTGGCTGCCCAGGCACAGGGCATCATGATGCTGCACGACGAAGCGGTACCTTGCTCCATCGCCTTCAGCGTACCCTGATTGGCCGATAAAAACATGCCGGCATCATCTACGTGCAGAATAACCACTTTTGACCCTTTGGGCCAGCCGAGCTTTTCGGCATAGGTCGGGGCCGGCTGAGACAGCACGGGCGCCGCCAGCCCGATCCACAGGGCCAGAAACAGGAAGTGAATTGTGGGTTTCATAGAGTTGATAATCAATAATGCTCAGTTTACATTAATTACGAATCATGCCCAGATACCGTCCCATCCAGTAGGGAAGTAGCCAGAAGACCGGTTCGCGTTCACGGTGCGGGTCACCGCCGGTAGCCGTCCAGGGGTTTTTATCCCAGCGGATGGCCAGACGCAGAGCCGGTGGCTGTAGTTCACTGACCTGTATGTCGTCGAGCACAGGCTTACGGACAATCCGGATGTCTTCCCGTTTAGTATGGTCAATCGGCCAGTCGACCAGGTCGAGGGGCGTATTTTCAAAGAAGGCGACGGAGTTCTGTAGCTCATCCTGCCGGTTGCGGGCATAATTGTACAGAAAGTTAATCAGCGGATTATGGTCGTTCCGGCGGCGGTCAAACCAGGCATCCATGTGATTCCGGTAAAAGGCCCGTACGGTCGGATCGTTTTCGCAATCAAGCAGAATCGGATAGCAATAGGCCTGAAGCACTACGTCGAAGTAGATAAACCAGGCCGGATTCTGATTCGGAATGTTGGCCATGTTATCCAGATAGCCTTCGTGCTGAATGAGCCGGAGGTACTGCTGCTGGTATTTCGGGTCATTGGTCACGTAATGAGCCAGTTTCAGAAATGTCAGCATTTCCATGGAGTTCTGGCTGCGGTCGGGTGCCCATTCCGGGTCGTGGTTCAGCTGCTGCGGCGACCAGACACCCCAGCGGGTTGGTTTTCCGTCGATGTCGGTCAGGTTGAAATTATGCTTGATCAGGTGATCGGCAATGTGCCGGATATGGGTACGGATCAGTGCCTTTTCAGGTTCGTCGGCAACCAGTTTGTAGTAAAAGAAGTAGCCGAACATGTGGCCGCATAGTTCGTCGCTGCTGGTATCGCCTTTCCAGAGCCATTTGCCGTCTTTGGATAGCTGCCAGCGGACCTGCACCGGTTTGAAGCGGGGTTCTTTGGCCAGTTCATCCGCCAGCTCCCGCGCAGTATACGTACGGTTTCCGTCATGGAGTATGGTTTTATCCCATCCGGCCGGCACGATGGTGCGGGCAAAAAAGCCGTCGGTTCCCGTTACTTCCTGCAACAACCGCAGAAACCGGAACGCTTTCGCCGCTTTTGCTTTGGCATCGGGGCTTTTGGTGGCGGCATACCGGAACGCCTCCATGGCCAGGTAGTTGCCGGTATATTCGCCGTCGTTATCGTCGTCTTCGGGTTCCCATGTTGCGATGTCGCCGGCAACCGGCAACCGGCACTGACCGGCAATCCACGGTTCACGGATATGGCGCTTCATCAGCACATCGTAGAAAAAATTACTTTTCTGCGCCAGTGTCATGGACCGTTTGCGGATCGCACTGACACCTTTAGGGGTAGCGATCCAGGCCGTTCCGGCTTTATCAAAGGCGATGTCCGCAATCCGGTCATCGAGCAGCCAGCGCTGGCTGAACAGGAGCGAGTGAGTACCATCGGGCCGGAAGCGCACCACACCCTGTTCGGTGCCGACCCACATGGTGCTGTCGGGTGCTCGCTCCACGCAGGTGGCATAAATGGTGGGCAGGCCGTCGTCGGGTGTCAGCGTACCAGTTTTGCGGTGGTTCGCCAGTTGGGAAACGCCACCCAGACCGGCTGCCCAGAGTTGTTGCTTACTGTCGTAGGCCAGTCCTTTTACGTAAGCGCTCAGTAAATGCTTTGTTGATTGATATATATCGACGTTTTTGGGGGTGCAGTGGTAAAGGCCCACATCGCTGGCGATCCAGATGCCCCCCTGACCATCCGGCAAAGCGTTCCGTACTGATCTCGGGATAGCATAGCCTTTTTTGAGAACCTGTCCGTTCGTTACGAGCCAGATCCCCTGCGGACCAATGGCGTACGTGCCTTCGGGCGCCGGGCTGACAGTCGTGACGGGCCCGCTGATCCCGTCAACGGTTTCCGGACGGTCACCTGCGTACCTGAATAACCCCTGCCACGTACCCAGCCAGACCGTGCCTGCCTTGTCGATGCCGACCGAGAAGGCAGGGCCTTTCCGGTCGGCGCTCAGAACAAGCTCCCAGACGGAGGTGTCCTGTGGTTTCCGGAAAATACCGGTGGCCGTAGCAATCCAGACCGTCTGATCGGGCCCGACCGCAATACTGCGTACGTCGTTGTCGGCGGGATCCGTACTGACCGGATACGGTTTATGGTCTTCCTGCCAGAAAGCCTTGTCGACATAAGGCTGTTCCTGCCGCTTCTGAGAGTGACATCCCTGTAAAACAAGGACTGTGCAAAAGGATATAAGCCAGTTGCCGGCGTTGCGCCATATAGTATAAGGTATAACCATGCCGTTTCCCAATCGTCAGAAATCACCTAGTATACGGCGTTCAGTAACCGGAAGGCTATTGCAGTTGTTGGGCGGGCTATATTTTTCCGCAGGCCGGAATGCGTTTTT
>CBDFHU010000008.1:0-28868 GCA_965247375.1 Arsenicibacter sp. | reverse complement strand
GCAATACCAAAAAGAACATTGAAACAATGGCCGATATTTACGCCTTTACGCTTTGGAATATGGGCGTGAAGAGCCTGCGCGAAATCGCGGCGAAGTAATAGGCAGATGTATAAAAAGAAGTGGCCGCCGGACTTGCCCGGCGGCCACTTCTTTTTGAGATAGCTTGTATTAGAATTTGAAGGCTACACCAACTTTCAGAGTTGATACACCGTAGCCTAATTCTGCGAAACCACCCAGATTTGGTTTGAAGTAATAACGGCCACCTACGTGTACACCTAAGAAAGCGCGGCCGCCGTATGCGTTGTCATAAACGCCGGTATAACCCGTATTGTCGCTGTATTTCGAGATGTAGTAGCCAAGGCTTACACCACCGTACACATCAAGTTTATCGTTATTCAGATTTAATAATTCGTTTGCGTGATACGAGCCCCGAACACCGATAGGGATAAATGTATAACGCCATTTGTAACCCACATAACCGTAGCTCCATGAATAGTAATCAATCTGTGGACCTACGCTGATATTGTCTGTAACACCAAATTCTAAAGAAGCACCGATAGGAACACCACCACCGTAATAAGATCCTAAACCAAGGCCGAGATTCAGCAGTTTATCCCCTTTTTGGTACTGTGCGAATGCCTGCTGGCTCGCTGCCAGGGCAAATATGAAAAGAACAGTCGCGAGAATTTTTTTCATCCTGATTAGAGTTTTGAGTGAAAACACAGTGCAAAGAAACGGACATCAAAAGCAACGGAACAACTATTGGTAGCGATGACTTATTATTCGGTCGAAATCGGTTAACAAAACGCGATTTTGAGCTAATAAGTGGCTAAATCAACTAAATCATCAGTATCAAACCTGTGTTCAAGTGACTTTATGTGTACTTTATCAAGTCAAATCCAAACTAGCGGATGTCTGAAAAAGTTTGAATGATCTTTATCAACGGGACATATGAGTGATTCGGAAGGATAAAAAGGCTACAGGTGGCCGCAAAGTATGTTTTAGCAAAACGTGCTGATTACCAGTTAATAAGTTTTTGGGTTCGGGGTGGCCAGGTAATAAACCCCGGTTAGCAGGTGGGATTCAACGATTTACCGGATCAGAAAAATGTTTACAAGAAGTTGCTTGGTGAGGGATAAAGCTGTTGTTTTGAGCGAGTAAACAATTAAAACCATCATTCCTTTTTATGAAAAAACTAATCCTTGCATTTTTTGCTGCCGTAACATTCTTTATCTCAAATAATGCCATAGCTGCCGAAACAGCCGAAATGTATATGGTTGACGATCAGCAGGTAGAACAACTGATTGCTCAGAGCGAAGACATGAGCATGATGGTGGCCCAGGCTGACCTGATGCAGACAACAGAAGCTGCGAGTTCTCTGGCACAACCGGCCAAAGTAAAAACATCAGATCAGAAATTCGTACCGGCTCTGTTGCTGAACTTATTCCTGGGTGGTCTGGGTATTCACCGTCTGTACCTGGGCACGAAGCCGTTGACCTGGATCGGCTATATTCTGACGTGCGGTGGTATCTTCGGTATCGTTCCGCTGGTTGATATTATCGTGATCATTATCAACAATGAGAACCTGTCTCAGTTTGTTGACAACCCTAAGTTCTTCATGTGGGCTAAATAAGCACACCGCTTTATACTGACTAAAAAAGGTGGTACAGCTATTCTGACTGTACCACCTTTTTTTATTCCTTCTGCTGGCCTGCGAGCTGTAAGGTTTGTTCTTTTAGTTTTTCGTTGAACGCATTGATCTTCTTTGCGTTATACTGATTGACCAGTACCTCGGCGCGGCGCACGCCACCAGCATGAAACGATCCGAACAGCGCTGCCCCCCACGCCCCATGCCGACAGGTAATAATGCTGCATAAAGCTGACCACCCCAAAATATAATCCCGCCGATTGTACCAGAATACTCAATACTGCCTCCCCCGGCCGGCCGGCGTAGAACTGCCCCGCCCCCGGAATAAACGTCGACAGCCACTGGGCTTTTTTCGCGCTTTTGAGCTTAGGTAACTGATTGTATGCCGTGATCAGCGTTGTATCCTGCCCGGCGGCCGCGGGCGAGCTGCTTAAAGCGGGCTGCCGCCTCCGTCCAGCGCTGCAACTCATTCAGCGACAGAATCCGGACTGCCTGCGTAACCGGCGACAGAGGCAGGTCGGGGTGGATGTAAGCGATGCGGTCAGTAAGTGAAACCGTGTTTTCGAACTGTCCGGCCAGATAGGCACACAGAATCTGCTCCTGCCGGAGCTGAAACAACAGACTGTCGGTACCCGTCTGCTGAATCTGCGTATTCAGAAAGTCGATAGCCTGCGTATAGCGGCCCCGTAATTTAAGCGTCTGTGTTTTACCCGATGCTGCCGCAAACCGAAGGTCAGGGGCAGTTTCAGTAAACAATACCCGTTCGTAAGCCACACTGGCTTCCAGATACTGGCCGGCAGCTAGCAGGGAATCCGCCTGTTGTAGAAACGACTGTGCCTTAATTGAGCAAGTTCCGGATAGGAATATGCATATCAAACAAAATCTTGTTATCATAGACCCGGTTAATTTCACTGCGTTTGATGTTGACGGAGACCACACTCCCCCAGATATTGCCCACGTAAAAGACGGTAAACAGAGAGCCGAAGCCGATAAACCGCGCACTCAGCGGTCCGTCTTTCCGAAGCCCTTCGTAGGTGAGCAGCCCCAGCGTCAGCACGGGCAGAAAGGAGGCAATGCCTTGTTTGGCTTTGCCGGCATATACTTTTCCTAATCCCGGTACGATGGCACTGTATAACCCCGCCACTACCGGCGACCGGCGTTTGACCGATTGCAGCTGTTTGCGGTAGTCGTCCATGCGTTTTTCTTCATTGGCCATGGCGTAGGAGCCATAGCTGAAGGCCTGCCGCTGGCGGTCATACTGCTCATACTGCCGTTGCAACAGCGCAATGCCGCCGAGCTGCAATGCCCGTAACTCATGCAGGGATGAGTCGGGTGCAGGGGCGTTTTGCAGTACGGCACCGGCTTGCTGCCGGTGCCCCTGAAAGGCAAGGCAATAGGCCCCGAAGTACTGTGATTTCAGGTAAAACGCAGAGTTCGGTGATACCTGAAGCAACTGTTGACTGGCCTCATCGAGTGACTTGGTACTGTACGCAATCCAGCCGCGGAAAAACAGCAGCGAATCGAGCTGAGCCGGTGTCAGGCCGTCAGGTTTGATGTTGTCGAGGACATAGGCTGCTTCGTCGAATGCATCTTTATCCGACAGATACTGGGCAAATCGCCATTCCTGCGTAAATCCGGGCTTTGTCTGGGCTAGTGTCAGCGAACCGGACAGGCTCAGGCAGCACAGCCATAGAAAACGGAGAACAGAATGCAGTAACATTAGCGGTAGCGGCTGAGGGAATCGATGATCATACCCGTATCGGGGTCAAGGTCAATGGCATGCACATCCAGCAATCCGATGCGGTTGCAGCGCATGATGCGGTCGGCACTCAAAAAAACACCTTTCAGTACACCGTACTGTTCAATCGCTTGTTTGCTGAAATTAGAACAGGACATCTGATAAGGGCAGGAGCGGGCCAGTTGCTGCGACATCAGGCGCTGATAGCCCAGCATAGCGCCTTTCAGTGCCAGCGATACCGGATTGTATTTCGCAATCCAGCTGCGTTGTCGGAATTGAACGACATTGGCGTTATTGCCGGGGTGCCGGTACTGGGCGAATTCCTGACCGGTCCGGAAGTTGCGCCCCGCAATCAGGTTAAGATCCTGTTGCCGGCGGGTTTGTGCCATCGTTCCTGTGAACGCCAACAGCATCAGCAGCAGTGCTGTTACGGGCTTAGTTAACCTTGGCATTGGCCGGAATGGTGTAGTTAAAGTACGGGCTATTGGCCGATCCGTTGAGCTGAAAACCGCCATAAGTGGTTTTGGCTACCGATGAATCTTTTTCGGCATAGACGATTTCGGTAGAGGTGGTCGGGAAAGGCCGTCCTTCAATGGGTTGATAGTTGTAGTAGAATACCTTCCGGATCAGTTTTCCGTTGCCGGCGGCATAATGCATATACACCGGATTCATCTTGTCGTACACAATCTTTACCCGTTGTATCTGCGCTTTCGGATCAGCCACTTTGAGTTTCCATTCTGTGACGAGCAGTTTCTGAACGTAATACGTTTTGTCCTGCACATAGCCGATCTGCGTCAGGCCCATATCGGTCGTATTACCGTTAAGGAAGTACGCCAGCTGAGTTGTCTGGGTGCTGAACATGGCGTTCTGGTAACGAAGTACTGCATTCTGTTTCGGGTCATAAATGCGGGTTTCGCCGAGTTTATTGGCCAGAATAACTACTTCGCGCGGATACGTGAAGTGGGTTACCATGTTCCCGTTACGCTGGTAATAGATATCTCCTTTGATGGTAACGGACTTACCCTGCTGTACCTGACGGGTAACGACAGTAGCTGATAGCTTTTCGAGAGACTGACTTTGCGCCGCAGCACTGTATAAAAAGAACGTGGCCAGCAATGTGTGGCAGCACGATTTAAAACAAAAGGTCATCGGTGGTAATGAGCGTCACGCGTGTTAAACAAGGCCATAAAAGTAATAGAATGTCGCCAATTCTTTACGGTAAAAAGGCTGGCTGGTCTATCTCTGTAACCATTGGTGAATATTTGAAAACATAACACAGGGCTACCTGTTTACCCCACTGATAAGATGCTGTTCAGGCGGGTACGTCTGGTTTGACGGCATCACGTTGTTTTACTTAATGGTTTAAAACGATGCCTAAAGGAGACAAATCAGCCTATACCGACAAGCAGATCCGGCAGGCTGAACACATTGAGGAGAGCTATGAGGAGCAGGGCGTATCGGGCGAAGAGGCCGAACGCAGGGCATGGTCAACGGTGAATAAACTGTCAGGTGGCGGCAAAAAAAGCGGTTCCGGCCGTGGACATGCCGTGAATAAGGAGCCGGCTAAAACCGGTGGTGCCGCTTCACGGACGGCAGAGGAACGTTCGGCGTCGGCGAAAAAAGCCGCGGCAACACGGAAACGGAATGCAGACGCTAAAAAAGCAGCCTGATGGAAACGAAACCGGTAAAAGTGGCCGAATTCCTGACGCCTTTTATGTTTGTAGCCATACTCGGCGTGATGATGATCGTCGAGGGGTTGATGCACATGGGGCGGGAAAATAACGCATTGCAGTTCATTTTCGGCGTTCCGGTGCTGCTGGGTGCGTTAGTTGCCCATTGGGTAGTCTGGCGGGCTTCACTCCGGAACATCCGGACCATGTGGATTGTGGAAGGTGTATTAGTGGCCGTTTCCTGGTATTTGTTTTTCTACGTCTTTTGATAAAAACGGTAGTTTTTTTAACCTTCCAGGAAGTTCTAAACTTCCTGGAAGGTTAAAAAAACTACCGGATGCCGGAAATCAGTGATTCGCCAGCGCGTCTTTCTTCAGTTTTTCCTTGAACACCTTCTTGAACTTGTCCAGTTTAGGTGCAATCACAAAGGCGCAATAGCCCTGGTCCGGATTCTGGGCAAAATAGTTTTGGTGGTAGTCTTCTGCCACGTAGAACGTAGATGCCGGACTAATCTCCGTTACGACCGGCTTGCCATAGGCATTTTCCTTATTCAGTTCGTTTTTCGCCGTTTCGGCCAGTTTTTTCTGCTCCTCGTTATGGTAGAAAACCACTGAGCGGTACTGCGTTCCGACATCGGCACCCTGACGGTTCAGCGAGGTCGGGTCGTGGCTGCGGAAAAACGCTTCCAGTAATTCGGCATAGGTAATCTTAGCCGGGTCATACGTTACTTCCACGCATTCGGCATGGCCGGTTGTGCCCGTACAGACTTCTTTATAGGTTGGATTCGCTTTCTGTCCGCCTTCGTAACCCGAAACGGCCGAGATTACGCCGTCGAGCGACTCATACATAGCTTCGGTACACCAAAAGCATCCGGTTCCAAATGTCGCTTTTTCCAGCTTACCGGTGCCTGGCG
The DNA here is from genome assembly GCA_965247375.1 of Arsenicibacter sp. Lineage (GTDB taxonomy): Bacteria > Bacteroidota > Bacteroidia > Cytophagales > Spirosomataceae > Arsenicibacter. The sequence continues at coordinate 22,899 of CBDFHU010000008.1, read as the reverse complement.
TCGCGGCTGTGTTTTCTGTATTCATGGTTTTGGTTTTTTGCTGATTGGATTGGTTGGCCGATTGGGCGCAGGAGCCCATAGAGACAGCCGTGAGTAGAGCCAGCAGCCATCCTGCAACATACTTCTGAGCAAAAGCGTTAACAAACATACGTTAATTATTAACAGTTGTTTAAAAGGTTATTAAACCTACGTTATTCAAACCGATCAGGATTGTTTTCTGTGTAGCTTAGTGCACAGAAGCTGTTCTGCACTGATAACATTCCCGATTTTCATAAAGTTTACCGATCGCTTATGTCTGGCAATTTCTTACCCATTAAAAATAAAAATTTTCTGGCCGATGGCTCGGACGAATTCTGGCACAGAGACGCACCTACCAAAATTGACGATTTGTACGAAAATGAGGACGATTACACCCATAAGCTCGGGGAACTGGTAGAGCAGATTAATACCTTGCAGGAGCGGATGTATGCCCATAATCGGTATGGGGTTGTAATCATTTTCCAGGCTATGGACGCGGCCGGTAAGGACAGTACCATTCAGCACGTATTCGCCGGGGTTAATCCGCTGGGGGTACGGGTAAACTCATACAAACGGCCGTCGGATAAGGAACTTGACCACGATTTTATGTGGCGCAATTTTCTGGATATGCCCGAACGCGGCACCATTACTATTTTCAACCGGTCATACTATGAAGAGGTGCTGGTTGTAAAGGTGCATCCCGAAATTATTGAGACGAGCCAGCGGCTGCCCGAAGAACTGACGGAGAACATGGATAAACTCTGGGAGAACCGTTATAAGGATATCCGGCATGTCGAAACCTATTTTTACCGGAACGGCTTTCGGGTGATCAAGTTTTTCCTGAACGTATCGAAAAAGGAACAGGGTAAACGGCTGCTGAAACGCATTGATGAACCGGAAAAGAACTGGAAATTCGAGAAGCAGGATGTGGTTGAACGCGGTTTCTGGAAGAAGTACATGAATGCGTACGAAGAGGCCATCAACGCAACGGCAACCAACAAGGCTCCGTGGTATATAATACCGGCTGATGATAAGAAAAATATGCGGCTGATTGTGGCGCAGCTGATCGTAAATGAATTGTCGGACCTGAAATGCAGTTATCCGGAACCGACCGAAGAGCACTTGGCGTCGCTGAAGGAAATGGCGCAGATGATTCGCGAACAAGACGGTGAATAAATGACAAAAAAGCGGCTCAGGAATCCCGGAGCCGCTTTTTACTTTTTGGACTAGATACTAAACTTAAGCAATCGGAACGCTGTCGCGAATGTCTTTCCGGTACGTACGCCCGATGGGAATAACCTGCTGGTGAATGGTGATCTGCTGTGTTAACAGATTGATGTCATCAACTACATTAAGATTGACAATATAACTTTTATGAACCCGCAGAAAGCGGTTGTCCAGTAAGCCGGTCATTTTATTGAGCGACCGTTTAACGGCATAGCGTTTGCCGGCGGTCTGAATAATGGCATAGTTTCCTTCTGATTCAATCCACCGGATTTCCTGTAAATCAACCCGTTCCATTTTGTTCTGGTTGTTCCGGACAAACACGGCCTGAATCGGGGCATTATGTGCGTATTCAGCAGCCGGATACAAAAGATCAATTGTGCGTTGTAGGGTTAAGCGGTGAAATGGTTTAATAAGCAGGGCGGCGTGCGGAAACTGGCGGATACGCTCATAGGCAAGCGGGTAGGGATGGGCAGTGGTAAAAATAATGGGTGTTGAGAGTGTTTGTGTCTTATTCAGCAGCGGGAGCGTACTCCGTCCGCCCTGTTCTGCAAGGTCTGAAATAATAAGGTCAATCTTCTCCGGATGCAGCCATATTTCAGCCTGTTCGACGGATGTTACGGTCCCTACCAGCGTGAATGCATTATCGGTAAGGATACGTTGCATCTCTGCCGCATATGTTAAGTCATTCTCTAAAAGCAAAATTTTCATAGCTTACGGGGTGAAAAGTATACATAAAACTGATCGTGTTGCGACTGCTTCAGGGATTGATTGTTAGACTGGACTTTTGGGAAAAGTAACTTCATTAAATCACCCGTAATTACCCGTTTATGTACCTTTTACTGATGGTTAGATGACTTGATCAGGGGCGCACCGTACCGGAAGCAGCAGGTCCGCCGGCGGCCGCAGGAAGGCTGCTTTACCGGTAAGCCGGCAGCCATACCGGCAGAATCAACGGTCTGAACGTATAGCGTCTTTCTTTTATCCTACGAAAAGTGCCGTTCCCACCCGGATTTTTCAGGTTCATCTAAATTTTAGTCAAGTACCTGATATATGACCTTACCTTTGTGTCTTGTGAAAACAACAATGGAATGAACTGGTTTTTTATGCAGTAAACCCAATGGTAAACGATGAGGTACAGGTTGATTTTAGGGTTAATCGCACTGCTGTCAGCAGTTGCAGGAGCTGGTAAGAGTTGGGCGCAGGGGCAGCTCACGGTCAGCGGATACGTGAAGGACAAAGCCAACGGTGAGGGGTTAATCGGCGTTTCAGTCTATGTAAAGGAAGCTAATACGGGTGCAGTAACGAATAACTATGGCTATTACGCTATTTCATTACCGAAAGGGCAGTATACGGTAACGGTGACATACGTCGGTTTTGCCAAACAGCAGCTACCGGTAACCCTTACCGATCAGAATGTAAAACTGAACATCGAACTGGGCGAAGAAGGCAAGGAACTGGCCGAAGTGACGGTAAAGGCGGAACGTGAAGAGGACAACGTCCGGAATATCGAGATGAGCGTGAATAAGATTGACGTGAAAACCATTCAGCGGATTCCGGCTCTGCTGGGCGAGGTTGATGTGATCCGCAGTATCCAGTTGCTGCCCGGCGTAACAACGGTTGGAGAAGGTGCAACAGGCTTTAACGTACGCGGGGGGAATATCGACCAGAACCTGGTGTTGCTCGACGAAGCACCGGTCTATAACTCCTCCCATTTATTCGGGTTCTTTTCGGTCTTTAACCCCGATGCAGTGAAGGATGTGAAGCTGATCAAGGGCGGGATTCCGGCGCTGTACGGTGGCCGGATTTCGTCGATTCTTGATGTGCGGATGAAGGAAGGAAACGCCAAAAAGCCCGAACTGACCGGTGGCATCGGGTTGATTTTCAGTCGACTGGCCTATGAGCGGCCGTTCCTGAAAAAAGAAGACGGTACGTCGCGCGGTTCGTTCATTGTGGCGGCCCGCCGGTCATACGCCGATATTCTGGCGCAGCCGTTCCTGAACAGTGATCTGCGCGGGTCAAAGTTTTATTTCTACGATCTGACTGCCAAAGGCAATTATAAGATTAATGCCAACAATACCATCTACCTGTCGGGCTATCTGGGGCGTGATGTGTTTGGCTCTGATTTCGGCTTTAACTGGGGCAACGCAACGACCTCACTGCGCTGGAACCACGTATTCAGTGATAAGTTATTCCTGAATACCACGGCCTTTTACAGCAACTACGACTACCTGCTCGACTCGGACCTGAAGAAGAAGGAAGAAAACAAAAACGACTATTTCCGCTGGAAATCACAAATCATCAACTATAGTCTGAAACCGGATTTTACCTTGTTCCTGAAAAACAACACACTGAGTTTCGGCGGACAGGCGATTGTCTATGACTTCAAGCCGGGAACAGCTACTGCCGCCAGTTCGGGGGATGTGCGTACGTTTGGTCTGGAAAGTAAATATGCGCTTGAGGCCGCCCTGTACGTTGGCAATGAGCAGCAGATCGGCAGCCGGTTACAGTTGCAGTATGGATTACGGTACTCCTATTTCAACTACATCGGCCCAGGCGAAGCCTATTCGTTTCAGACGGATGTACCGGCCGGTCAGCGGCGTTTTCCCGTCCTGAGTCAGACAAAAACCTATGAACGCGGCGAGAGCATTCAGACCTATGGCAACTGGGAGCCCCGTTTCTCGGCCAAATATGAGCTGAGCGATAACAGCTCACTGAAAGTAAGCTACAACCGGCTGGCGCAGTACATTCACCTTGTCTCGAATACTACGGCATCGACCCCGCTGGATGTCTGGACACCGTCGACCAACAACATCCGGCCGCAACTCGCCGATCAGCTGGCCGGCGGGTATTTCAAAAACTTTGGTCCGTCGGGTAATGCCTACGAAGCTTCGGTGGAGGTCTACTACAAATGGATGCAGAACCAGCTGGACTACATCGACGGGGCGAATCTGTTGCTGAACAAATACCTGGAAGGTGATCTGCTCAGCGGTAAAGGCAGAGCCTACGGCGCTGAATTCTTTGTGAAGAAAAACACCGGTGCGGTTCACGGCTGGATCAGCTACACACTGGCCAAAACCGAGCGACAGGTCAATGGCATCAACAGAGACAAGTGGTTCCCGTCGCGGTTCGACCGCCGGCATACGCTGAATACCGTACTGCTCTATGATCCGGTCAAGGCGAATGGGAACCCGTCGCGGTGGAGTTTTTCGGGGACGTTTGTGCTGAGTACCGGCACCCCGGCTACCTTCCCGACCAACCAGTTCCAGTATCAGGGGTATGTAGTGCCACACAATGCAGACTACGCCCGCAACAACTACCGGATTCCGGTCTACCACCGGCTTGATGTAGCGGCTACCTTGCAGGGCAAACGCCTTCGGTCGAATGGTAAGGCACGGAAAAATCAGGACAACTGGGTATTCTCGGTCTATAACCTCTACAACCGCAAGAATCCGTTCTCCGTGTACTTCCGGCAAGCCGTTCCGACCTATGTGGATAAGGTGCTGACCAGCGCTGACGGTAAGGTTACCTTTGACACCAAAGAGCTTCAGGGCAGTAACAAAACGGAAGCCGTACGCTATTCAATCTTTGCGACCATGATTCCGTCGGTAACCTATAACTTCAAATTCTGATGAACACCCACCCCGCAAAACAAACCATGAATCGTTTATTTTCAATGATCGGGCTGTTGTGCCTGATGGCCGTGGCGCTGACGGGTTGCGAAACGGTGATTGATGCAAAGCTGGACGAAGGTCCGTCGCAATTATCGGTAGATGCCTGGATCACGGATCAGCCGGGGGCGCAGTCGGTTCGCCTTACGCAGACTACGGCCTACTTCAACAACGGCGTGGCAACACCCGCGACTAACGCTACGGTGGTAGTTATGGATGAAGCACAGAAGCTGTATTTTTTCACCGATCCCGACAACGACGGAACGTATATCTGGACACCGGCAAAGGCGACCGATACGCTTGCCCGGATCGGCCGTACCTATTACCTGGGCATCCGTTTTCAGGGCGAGGAGTATTATTCACAATCGAAGATGAACCGCGTGCCGTCCATTGATTCGCTGATTTTCCGGAAAGAAAAGATCAATCCGATATCAACCGAAGAAGGATATCAGGCCGAATTTTACGCCAACGACCCGCCGAACGGAACAGATTATTACCGCGTCCGGTATTTCCGGAACAGCCAGTTACAGAACCGGCCGCAGGATTTGATTCTGGCCTACGACGGGGCCTTCAGCGGTAGTGGTAATACCGACGGGCTGGCGTTTATCCGGCCCATCCGGCAATCCATTAATCCGGAAGGTTTATATGTGATGAACGATACGGTACGGGTCGAGCTGCAGTCGATTCCCGCAGAGGCGTATTACTTCCTGCAACTGCTGAATGAGCAGATTACAAACGGCGGACTGTTTGCGACACCGCCGGCAAACGTACCGACTAATATCATTAATGCGAAAACGGGAGGGAAGGAAGCCACCGGCTTCTTTGTAACCTCGGCGGTCAGAAGGCGGACGGCCGTTGTGGGAGCGGCGGCAATACGGGCTAAGTAGCAGAATAAGCACCGAAAAAGGGGAGCGTTTTGACGGCGCTCCCCTTTTTCGGTTTTAACGGTGTTATGTCGGTGACACTTTGATCTGAATGTTGCCGAAAGGCGTGTATTTCGCCAGCAGGCTAAGTAGCATGTAAGGGATAATCAGAATAACAACCGCTGCCAGCAAGGCCGCTGCTGCTAAAAAGCCCAGAATTGATCCCGTAATTCCTGATCCAATCATTAGCAAGAAGTAGAAAATGTTGTTCATTTCAGCAGAGTTATGGGTTTCTGCTGTATAGACAAGTTTTATGCCAAAAGGGTGGCATTACGGTATCAACTTTTACAAAACCGGCATGTTACCGCCGTCCTGCTTTACTCGCTTTGGTCGTGACCAGATCCTGCTGAAACGTAATCGGTACAGCAGCTTCTTCGGGGAGCGTATAAACCAGATTCAGGTAACGGGCTTCGGGATTTTTGCGGACATATACAAAGCCCCGGACCGACTCGCCGGCTGCCACCTCCGTTGCTTTCAGGGCCATCGCCTGCCACCGGTAGGATTCCCGGTCATATTTCTGCATGCGGTTGGCGTGTGTGCCATAATCGGCGGCCCGTTTAACGTTTAGTGCCTGCCACGCCAGATCATGATTAACACGGTTCCGGCGCCATTCGCCGTAGTTGCGGCTTTTCCCGGACGATGAGGCATCGCTGATCAGGATGGCGGCAAACAGTACGGTATTGATGACTTTAGCCGTTTTCAGGCGCTTTTCTTCCTTCTTCTGGCGCAGAGCAACCTGACTGGCGGCATAGTCGGGATCAACGGCGTGCAGGACTGCCAGGGCTTCATTCTGCTGTATGATCCGGAGCGTATCCTGACCGGCGTCCAGAAAGGTATACCGGAAATCGGATGGATTGACGGTGATAGGATGCTCTGTTTTATTTTTAACTTCAATGTCAAAAACAACGTATTCCATGTCTTCGTGCTCAAACGAAGCAACAACGCCGATGTTATTCTGTTCGGCTTTGGTGGTAGATCTGCCATCAATCCGGGCGACATCGCCGGAGACGGGTTCCAGACGATAGCGGGTGATCTGGGGCGCACAACTGCTGAGGAAAGCGGTGAGGCCCGCCGCCATTAACAGGTGCCGGATGTAGCTGTTCATCTTCATAATTGTAGTACTTGTCTGTAAGCGAAGATACTGGCTGACAGCCGGTGTTCCAAGCCATTTGGTATGAATGGTATCATGATCACGAAAGGCAGTAGAACAATCCGGGGAATGCCTTACTTTTGAAAACCGTAGTGGTCTGGTGATGCCCGGTCAGGGCATCACCAGACCACAGAAAATACCTTAACCAGCATCTTTGATGTACACAACTCTGAAAACAGGCTTTATCGTGGCGGCGCTTTGGGCCGGACAGTCGTATGCATTCGCCTCAGCGCGGGCACTAACTGATTCGACGGATTTGGTGGCACCGGGTACACGACCGGCGCAGGTGGCGAAACAGTTCAAATTCACGGAAGGACCGGCCGTGGATAAAAAGGGCAATATTTACTTTACCGACCAACCCAACGACCGGATCTGGAAATACGCCGCTGACGGAAATCTGTCGATGTTTATGGAAAAGACCGGCCGCTCGAATGGCTTGTTTGTCGATAAGAAAGGCAATATCGTGGCCTGTGCCGATGAAACCGGCGACCTGCGGGCAATCAGTCCGGACGGAAAGGTGACGATCCTGCTGAAGGATATCAAGGGTCAGCGTATGAACGGTCCCAACGACCTGTGGATTGATCCGAAAGGCGGTATTTACTTTACCGATCCGTTTTATCCGCGCGATTACTGGTCACATAAAAAGCCGGAAATCGACGGACAGAAGGTGTATTATCTGCCGAAAGGCGCACAGCAACCGGTTTTGCTCGATGACCAGCTGATGCAGCCTAACGGAATCGTGGGTACGCCGGACGGGAAACACCTGTATGTGGCTGATATCCGTGCCAGCAAAACCTATAAATACGACATTCAGCCCGACGGAACACTGACCAACAAGCAGCTGTTCATTTCGCAGGGGTCCGACGGCATGACACTCGATAAACTAGGTAATCTGTACATTACCGGCCGTGGTGTAACAATCTATGACCTCAGTGGCAAAAAGATCATGAACATTCCGGTGCCGGCCGGCTGGACGGCCAATGTCTGTTTTGGCGGTAAAGACCGGAAAACCTTATTTATTACGGCCTCCGACGCGGTGTATACCGTGCCGATGAAGGTGAAAGGCGTTGAATAGCTCGTATGTCAGTTCCCGTATATTCGCTTCAGGCGTTTCAGCCCCCGCGGGTTGAAACGCCTTTTTACATGACGCGGCTCGAAAAGCTGGTGCAGGAGTTTAAAGGGATTGATAAACCCCACTCACACACCTTTTATCTGGTCATGTGGATTAGTCAGGGGAGCGGCACACACACCATCGACTTTAAAACCTACGATATCGTGCCGTTTCAGCTCTACTTTCTGACGCCTGGTCAGGTGCACAGCTGGGTATTGTCGCCGGACACGAAGGGCTATAATCTGTTTTTTGACGCCAGCTTTTTCCGGACACGTTTCGGCAACCGGCTCTATCAGTATCCGTTTTACCATTCTCACCAGCATGAGCCTTTGATTGATGCCGCCGGTCAGCAGGATTTTCTCCGCGATCTGTATACGTATGCGTATCGGGAGTATGAACAGGAGCTGCCTAACCGGGCGGATGTATTTTTGTCGTTTATCCATATCCTGCTAGAAACGGCCAACCGGCTGTATAGTGAGCGCTGGATTGGATCGGATACGCATCTGTATGACCGCGTCCGGCAGTATGAAGAGTTGCTGGAAGATCAGTTTCTGACTGTCCGCGATGTGCAGGCCTATGCAGAGCAAATGAGCCTGAGCCCGAATTACCTGAACCAGATATGTAAGAAAGTGGTCGGGGAAAACGGCCAGCCAGCTGCTCTACGAACGGGTGTTGATTGAAGCACAGCGTCTGCTGACGCACACGTCCCCGATCGGTTAAGGAAATCGGCTATCAGCTGGGCTTTGAAGACCCGTCTTATTTTGTTCGCTTTTTTCGCAGGCAGGCCGGTCAGACACCGGCTGAATTCAGAACCTCGCTTCAGGTGAATCGTTGATTTGTACCATGCGAACGCTGTTCTGTCCTTGATGCCGCAGGAGGGGTAAAGTACCTTTGTCCCAGCAGTCAGGCCACCGGTTGGCCGGACTGCTGAAGACCTTTAATGACTGAGAGCCATGCTGAAAGATAGCCCGTTATATAGCGTTTTGTACAATAAGTGCCCCCGTTGTCACGAAGGCGACTTCTTTGTGAAATCAAGTGCGTTCACCCGTAAATTCGATGAAATGCACACCCATTGTCCGCACTGCCACCTGTCACTGGTACCGGAACCCGGGTTTTACTGGGGCTCAATGTTCGTGAGCTACGCGTTCTACACTGCCTTTACGGTGATTGCCTTTCTGGTATCGGTCGTATGGCTGAATCTGGATGTCGATTATTTTCTGACCGGATTAGTGCCTGCCCTGATCGTACTGACACCTTATTTTTTCCGGATGGCCCGCCGTACATGGCTGACGTTTTTTGTTTCGTACAAGCCCGTTACGACACCGTAAACTTTTCCCATCCGGCTTTGCGGATATGCCGCAGCAAAGCATAGGCGATACCGGCCATAAGCGGAATACCGGCCCAGACGCCGTACGGGATTTTACTGAGTCCCCAATGCATGGCGCCTAAGACGCCGACCATAATCATAATCAACAGGGTGCGGGCTACGTTCGCACCCTTTGTCATTTCGCCGGGCGGAGACGAAAAAGGCAGAAAAATACCCGTTGCTGATGGCATGCAGGAACGCAATGCTGATGTTTACGAAGGTCGTCAGTAAAACATCATCCAGCGAATCCATCCCGCTCACGTACAACACGTAGGCTGAAACCACAACCTGTACCGGCAACAACAGCTGCGTAATCGCGGCTTTGATGGCGCCCAGCATAATCTGACCCGGTTCTTCCAGCGGGGTGCTTGCAAAGACCCAGGCAGCTTTATACTGATCGGAATAGCGCAGTAAGCTAATGGCGTTTCCCAGGAGCAATGAGCAGAAGTATAGTGGTAGAACAGACGCAAAGGTTTGGCCGACGCCTTCATCCTGCATAGACGATCCGGTTCGCCAGACAAACATGAAAAACAGGACAACCATATAGCCGATATTCGGATAAGCCCGTAGTTTAAACTGGCGGTCGCGCAGCATAATGCGCCATGTGAGGGTAAAGCCCGCAGCTTCGAGCGGATGCTGTGTCAGCCAGCCGGCCAGCCGGTCGGCGCGGTTCGTTACGGTCTGTTGCGGGGTAGTCTCATGAACCGGACGGGAGTCCACATCAATGGAGGCCATTCGTTGGTTGTAGAGCGGTGTCAGGTAATTCACCGTTATCCAGAGTCCTGCAAACGGGGTTATCACCACCAGGGCCAGTAAGCAGAGGTGCAGCGGATCGAAAACGGGGGTCAGAAAGGCTTCCATGCTGCCGCCAAACCAAACCGGCGGCAACAGGTAATGCCACCATTGAATGTTAAGCTGCACCATACCGGATACGTTGCTGATCATGCGGGGCAGAATCTGGTAACCGGCATAAAAAATGATGGCTATCACGATCTGAGCATACATAATCGCCTCCCGCAGCCGTTCTTCGCTCGTAAACCGCATCAGAACAAGGTAGAGGAGGTTAGTCAGGAAAATGACCAGCAGGCTACTCAGCAGCACAAAAACGATATATAACAGCGCATAGGCTAACCCGAACCGGATGGCCATGACTACAGCACTGGCAATCGACGACGCAACGGACATCAGCATCAGATACAGGCAAATGTGCGTGATGCGGGCAATAAGCAGCGTACGGCCGCTGACCGGGCAGGGTAAAATAATGGCATTATCAGACGAATCGAGCAACACCGACGAAAAGTCACTGATCAGGGCCATGCCTACCAGCAGCATTGGAATCACGAAGGCGAAGCTGAGTGCAAAAACCGGTGCCTGGTTATAGACGCCGACCAGGACGGCACAGCCGAATGAGCCCATAAAGGCATACAGTAGCAGCATGAGCCAGAAGCTGTTTGTCCGGTCTTTCTGTTTATGTTGCTGTTGCCCGAACGCGGAATATGTCCGGCGGTTGTCGAGGGTAAGTTTGAGCGCCACAATGGCTTCAACCTGATCCGGATCGGTCCCGAGGCGGCTGAATAATGGCCGCATCCACGACAGGATCATGAGTAATAAACCTTGCATAGTCAGAATGGCGGGTTATTGGTTAATGGTCTGCACGAACGCACCGGCAATAGAGGCTTGCTCGTCGTTGCCGGTCAGTTGGGTGAAGAGCTGTTCAAGTGAGCCGGTGGTGCGCAGTTCCTTCAGTTCCTCAAACGTACCGTTGGCAATTACCTGTCCCTGGTTGATGATGACAATCCGGTCGGAAAGACGCTCAACTACGTCCATGATGTGCGAGCTGTAAAAGATTGTTTTGCCGCTGTCGGCCAGTTGCCGGATAATTTCCTTTACCAGCACAACGGCATTGGCATCGAGGCCGGATAGTGGCTCATCGAGAAAGACCACATCCGGATTGTGAAATAGCCCTGAGATGAGCAGTACTTTTTGCCGCATGCCTTTTGAAAAAGTCGTCATCCGGTCATTGGCGTTGCCTTCGAGGGTAAACAGCCGCAGCAGGTCCATTGTCCGGCGCTCAACCATCACCGGATCAAGTTTATGGAGCTTACCGATAAACTGTAAATATTCCAGCGGGGTCAGGGAGTCATACAGCGAAGCCAGCTCGGGTACATACCCGATCCGCCGCTTGATTTCCAGGGAATCCTTGCGCACATCCATGCCCAGTACCGAGGCCTCCCCCAGAAAATCCGGAATGAGCCCGATCAGAATTTTGATCGTGGTAGATTTACCGGCGCCGTTCGGTCCGATATAGCCGATCACCTGTCCGGCCGACACGCTCAGGTCAATCCCTTTCAGGATATGCGTAGAACCATAGTATTTCTCGAGCTGCTGAAGTTCAATTACAGGAGTCATGATGCGATGCGTGTTGAGACAAAATCCTTTACGTCTTATTCCGACTGTAATAGTACACAAATATGGCGTCTGTTTTCAGCATCCCCCGTAGAGACGCAATATTTTGCGTCTCATATACCTATGGTTTTCCGGTTTACTGAGGCTGCTGCGGGAGCGTAGAGACGCAATATTTTGCGTCTCATATACCTATGGTTTTCCGGTTTACTGAGGCTGCTGCGGGAGCGTAGAGACGCAATATTTTGCGTCTCATATACCTATGGTTTTCCGTTTACTGAGGCTGCTGCGCAAGCTGAGACGCAAAATATTGCGTCTCTACGGGTGTGTTAATTTATAAATATGCGGATGTATTGTTGAATAAAAAAGTGTAACCCGGCCGGGACTTACGCATTTAGTTTCCAATATCTTTCATTATTTTTACTAAACGTAACTTGTCCTATATAGAATAGAAATACAATGGGTGTAAAATCTACGCTCTTTGCCGTAATTGTGCTGTTTTCCAGCGCGTTCGTGATGGCGCAGTCACCCCGTGTGATCCGCGGATACGTGCGAGACCGTGAAGGCAACAAGCCCCTGGCTAATGTGAATGTGTACACAACGGCCATGCACCAGAACGCTACAGCATCCGGTGGCCGGCACTCCGGTGGTCGTCAGTATGGAACCACGACCGATGCCAATGGCTACTACACACTCAATCTCCCCGATCCGCAGGCCGAAGCCAGCCTGAAAACCACTCAGCCCGGGAGCAACCCCGATGTTACCCTGCTTTTTTCGCTGGTTGGCTATGAGTCACAGGCCCGTGCAGTTGCGGCCGGCACGACACTCGATATCTGGCTGTCGGAAGGGCAGACACTTCAGGAAGTAGTCGTCAAAAGTTCATCGTCCGCAGAAAAAATCAGTGAACTGGCCGGGCATGAGCCGGATTCAGGTTCCCGTTGAACCAGCTATCAAAAATCCCGGCATTGCTCGGCGAAAAAGACGTCCTGAAAGTAATGCAACTGATGCCGGGCGTTCAGAAAAGCACAGAAGGTAGTACCAACATGTATGTCCGGGGCGGCGGCCCCGACCAGAACCTGTTCCTCCTTGACGACGTCATTGTTTACAACCCCAGTCACCTGTTCGGTTTTTTCTCGGTGTTTAACGGCGATGTACTCCGCAACGTCTCGCTGACCAAAGGCGGCTTTCCGGCCAACTACGGCGGCCGGCTTTCGTCGGTTATCGAAACAACGATGAAAGAAGGCAGTAAAGACCGGATACATGGTCAGGGCAGTGTCGGGGTAATTGCGTCGCGGTTTACGCTTGACGGGCCGGTTGCCAACGGGAAAGCCACCTTTCTGATTTCCGGCCGGCGGAGTTATTACGGCCTGTTATCGTCACTGATTCAGCCGAAAAAAACGGGCAATATGGTGTCGAAAACGTACTTCTACGACCTTAACATGAAATTAACCTGGCAGGTGACAGAGCGGGATAAACTCAGCCTGAGCGGATATATGGGGTACGATGATTTCAGCAGCAGCCGTATGCAGAATATTACTACCTACAAATCAGCGCTGAACTGGGGCAACAAGGTAGGGACACTACGGTGGCAGCGCCGGTATTCGGATCAGCTGACCTCAACGGCTTCCTTGGCCTACAGCGGCTATCAGCTGGAAGTGGCTAATCAGGAAAGTATTGCCTTCGATTCGCTCAGCCGTGTATTCCAGCTGAAATACCTGTCGACTATCCGGGACATTACCTTGAAATATGACTGGCACTGGTCGGTCGGTAAAATGCACCAGCTCCGGTTCGGGGCGGCCAGTACATGGCATCAATTTAAGCTCGGAGCAGTCGTGCAGGAGGCGTCGGGCGATGCAGAGATGGGTGGCGTACAGCTGACCAATGCTGTTGAGAGCGGGCTGTATGCCGAAGATAATTGGTCGCCGAATGCCCGCTGGCGGATACAGGCCGGGTTGCGGTTGAGTCATTACGCACATCCTGACATACAGTATCTGCGGCCGGAACCGCGGTTGTCGGTTGCCTATGTGTTACCCCGCCAATGGTCCATGAAAGCGTCGTATGCGCGTATGAACCAGTACGTACATATCCTGTCGAACACAGGACCGGGCCTGCCGACGGATCTCTGGGTGCCGACTACAGGACAGGTTAGTCCCCAGCAGTCGGAGCAGGTCGCTGCCGGTATTGCCAAAGATATTGGGACAAAAGCGCCGGAGGCCGGTTTTACATTGACAGTAGAAGGCTATTACAAACGCATGAACCAGATCATTGGCCTGCGCCAGGGCGCGACGTTTATGAATCCCCTGAGCGGAAATGCCGCCTGGGAGCAGAATGTAACAGCCGGACGGGGCTGGGCTTACGGTACTGAAGTGCTGTTGCAGAAGCAAACCGGGCGGTTGTCGGGTTGGCTGGGCTATACCCTGTCATGGACTAAATGGCAATTCGATGAACTGAATAACGGGAAAGTCTTTTTCCCGCGTTACGACCGCCGGCATAATCTGTCGGTAGTGGGAATGTACGATCTGAGCAAACACCTGCGGCTGTCGGCAATCTGGGCCTATGGCAGCGGACAGTCGCTGACGCTGCCGACATCGCGTTACATTGTGAATACGAATAAGGTGGTGCCCGGCCCGACGACCGGCACAGAGCCATCAACCAGCCGGTTAAACAAAAACATTACTGTGCGCGATTACGGCGACCTGAACAGTTTCCGGACCGAACCCTACCATCGCCTTGATGTGAATGTACAGTACCAGCGGCAGGGGCGGCGGTTTACCTCAACCTGGGAAATCGGGGTATATAACGCCTATAACCGGGCAAATCCGTTCTACTACGCCATGGAAAGTGAAAAAGATCCCGTCACCAAAGTATCCAGAACGGTGCTCCGGCGGTATTCATTGTTTCCTGCCGTACCCTCGCTGAATTATTCGGTTAAGTTTTGACTTTTTACCACATAGCCACATGAGGGAACAAAGGACTTATTATGATACGCAGCGTTCGCTGAATCGCAACGTACTCAATCACACATGAAAAACATCATTTTCGGTATACTCCTGGCACTGGTAGGGTGCCGGCCGCAGATTGAAGAAGAGGTTGTGCTGGGCAATCTGGATCAGCAAAACTCAAAGCTGGTGGTGATGGGCTTTCTTTCACCACAGGACTCTGTACTGACCATTAAGGTGAGCCGGTCGGCTCCGTTGGGCGGGACGTTCAACGGCAGTATTCTGACGAATGCAGCGGTACTGCTATCCGATGGCAAAACATCGGTTAAGCTGACGTATAACAGCAAGGAAATGTATTACGAGATTAGTGCCCGTAAGCTGCCGGTAAAAGCCGGAGCTACCTATACAGTAACTGTGACGAGTACAGAGGGTCAGCGGGTGCAGAGCCGCTGTACGATTCCGGAGGCCGTTGCTTTAGCAGCAGTGCGGCTCGATTCGGTAAGTAATGGCGGACAAAAACAATATTTGGTGGGGTATCAATGGCTGGATAGCGGTGAACAGAGCCATTATTACCAGACAGCGGGGGCGTTTCAGTACATTAAGAGTACGGCCCCGGCAACCAGCTGGGAAAGTGTGCCGGTACAGTTTGGTACGCAGGCAAATCCGGCTGACTTGCTGAGTAGCCCGGCAGGGAAACCGGTTTTGATGCAGTCGGCGGACGGACTGGTCAGCACCGAACCGGCGAAGACAGCGGGCGGGGAGGTGAATACATTCGCAAAGGCGTTCCGGCAGGCACAACTGACAGCTGTATTGCTGCACATTGATGAAACGTATTACCGGTTTCAGAAGTCGGTCAATCTGGCTGCTGCCAGCAATGGCAATCCGTTTGCCGAACCGGTATCAATCCCGTCGAATATCGATGGCGGGCTTGGCTGCTTTGCGGGATATAACCGGTCGACAGTACGGGTGAAACTGAAATAAGTCGTCAGGAAGGTAAACAAAACGGGCCGTTACCGGATTGGTAACGGCCCGTTTCTATAAGGAACCATGATCACTTACGCCACTGCTTCCGCTGAGTTAACCAGATCGTGTTTTACCAGGTATTCGGCAATCTGAACGGCATTGGTAGCCGCTCCTTTGCGGAGGTTGTCGGCAACAATCCACAGGTTCAGGGTATTATCCTGGCTTTCGTCGCGGCGGATACGGCCCACGAATACCTCGTCTTTACCGTGTGCAGTCAGCGGCATCGGGTATACCTTGTTCTGCGGATCATCCTGAAGAACAACACCTTCGGCTGAGCTCAGCAGCGAACGTACCTCGTCCAGATCAAAATCGTTTTCAAACTCGATATTTACCGACTCCGAGTGACCGCCGATGGTCGGAATACGAACCGTTGTGGCCGTGACCCGGATCGAGTCGTCGCCCATAATTTTATTCGTTTCCTTCACCATCTTCATTTCCTCCTTAGTGTAACCATTGTCGAGGAATACATCGATGTGTGGCAACACGTTCAGGTCGATCGGATGCGGGTATACCTTCGCTACACTTTCATCACCCGTACGCTCAGCGAACAGCTGGTCAACGGCCGCTTTACCGGTACCGGTCACTGACTGATAGGTCGATACGACAACGCGTTTGATTTTATATTTTTCGTGGAGTGGTTTCAGTACCACTACCATCTGAATGGTCGAACAGTTCGGGTTGGCAATGATCTTGTCTCCGGCAGTAAGCGTGTCTGCATTTACTTCCGGTACGACCAGTTTCTTGGTCGGGTCCATCCGCCAGGCCGATGAATTGTCGATCACGGTGATACCCGCTTCGGCAAACTTCGGTGCCAGGGCCAGTGAAGTACTGCCACCGGCTGAAAAAATGGCAATCGCGGGTTTGGCAGCGATGGCATCTTCAAAGCTAACGACCGTAAACTGTTTACCCTTAAACGTAACCTGTTTACCAACCGAACGCTCGGAAGCGACCGGAATAAGTTCTGTTACGGGGAAGTTACGTTCTTCCAGCACCTTCAGCATCTCGCCACCGACCAGGCCGGTAGCCCCTACGACTGCGATTTTCATAATTTTTCTGTTACTTATTTGAGAAATTGACCGCAAAAGTACGGATTATTTTTAATAACCAGCCGTTTACGGAAGAATTTAACCTGGGATCCAGGGGGGCTTGCCACAAAGGCACGAAGGGGATAAGGTGCACAAAGAAAGGTTTTATACCTTCACCAGAACTTCGTGCTGCTTCCTGGTTTCCTGTCTTCGTGGTTTACCTCTTTGCAGTAGGATACTGATAGATGCTTCTTTGCTCATTGATTGCCTATACCGAACCCCAATGAAAAAAATAGCGCTTTTCACCCTTGTTTTTTACGTATTCCATACGATGGTATGGGGGCAGGTGAGTATACAGGACGTACGCTGTGAAAACCTGTCAAATCCGCTTGGTCTGGATGTTGTACAGCCTCGTTTCAGCTGGCAGCTGAGCTCACCGCGCCGGAATGTGCTGCAAACTGCCTACGAAATCCGCGTGAGCACTGATGAGAAAGCGCTGGCAAAAGGTACGGTCTGGAACACCGGTAAGGTCATGTCGGATTCATCCGTCCATGTTGCCTACGCCGGTAAGCCCCTGCAATCGGGCGAACGGTACTACTGGCAAGTGCGGGTCTATGATAACGCCGGACAGGTGTCGGCCTGGAGCGCACCCGCCTGGTTTCAGATGGCATTGCTGAACGAGTCCGACTGGAAAGCAAGCTGGATCGGTCCCGGCTATGTCGAAGACAGTACGATGCGCCCGAGCCCGATGTTCCGCAAAGAGTTTACGGCCCGTAAGCCCATCCGGAAGGCGACTGCTTATATGACGTCACATGGCATGTACTGGGCACAGCTGAACGGCGAACGGGTCGGTGACGCTTTCCTGACACCCGGCTGGACAACCTATGGTAAACGGCTGCAATACCAGGTGTATGACGTGACAAAACTGCTGAAACAAGGCCCGAACGCCCTTGGCGTGACGCTGGGTAATGGCTGGTACCGTGGGTTTATCGGCTTCAGCGGTCAGAAAAACTACTTCGGTAAGGATGTGGCCCTGCTGTGTCAGATCGAGATTACCTATACCGACGGGACAACTGAACGTATTGTATCTGATAACAGCTGGAAATCGACGGCAACGGGGCCAATCCGGTCGTCAGAAATTTATAACGGCGAAATCTATGATGCCCGTATGGAAAAGGACGGCTGGAACCGCCCTGGCTATAAGGATGCGGACTGGTCGGGAGTACAGGTACACAACTATGCGAAGAATCACCTGATTGCGACTTACAACGAACCGGTCCGGAAACGCGAAACGTTTCAGCCGGTTAACATCATACGGACGCCCAAAGGCGAACAGGTCGTTGATTTCGGCCAGAACCTGGTGGGTTGGGTGGTTGTCCGCGCAAACGGCAAAGCCGGTGATACCCTTACGCTGTCACATGCCGAAGTGCTGGACAAATACGGCAACTTCTATACCGAAAACCTGCGGGCGGCTGTCTGTCAGAACAAATACGTGCTGAAAGGCAAACCGGCTGCCGACGGGTTTGAGAAATTCGAGCCGCACTTTACCTGGCAGGGCTTCCGCTACATCAAGGTCGAGGGCATGAACGACCTGAAACCGGAAAACTTTCTGGCCGTGGTACTCTACTCTGACATGAATCTGACGGGTCAGTTTACGTCATCCAATCCGTTGATCAATCAGCTTCAGAAAAATATTCAGTGGGGACAGCGCGGCAATTTTCTTGACGTGCCGACCGACTGCCCGCAGCGCGATGAGCGGCTTGGCTGGACAGGCGATGCCCAGGCATTTTCCCGGACGGCGGCGTTCAACTTTGGCGTAGAAAACTTTTTTGCCAAATGGCTGAAAGATGTAGCGGCCGATCAGTTGCCGAATGGTTCGGTTCCGTTTGTGGTGCCGAACGTACTGGGTAAAAGTGCGGTGGGCAGCACCGGCTGGGCCGATGTCGCCACGATTGCCCCGTGGAATATGTACCTGGCTTACGGTGATAAACGGATTCTGGCGCAGCAGTACCCAAGTATGCAGGCATGGGTAGGGTACATGCAGAAGGAAAGTAAGAAAGATGCCGCTGGTTCGCCGGTCTGGGCTTCCGGTTTTCATTTCGGCGACTGGCTGTTCTATCGCCCGTTTGACGATAACGACGGTCGCGCGGCGGTGACCGATAAATACCTGATTGCCCAGTGCTTTTTTGCCCATTCAACGCAGTTGCTGATCAAAACGGCCAGGGTGTTGGGTAAAAATGAGGATGTGAAGACCTACTCAAAACTGTTGCAGGAGATAAAAGACGCATTCCGCCGTGAGTACATGACGCCGAATGGTCGTCTGGTGTCGAGCACGCAGACGGCCTACGTACTGGCATTAAATTTCGATATGTTGCCGGAAGACCTGCGGGCATCAACCGCACAGCGACTGGTCGATAACGTAAAAAGCTATGGTAATCACCTGACTACCGGATTTTTGGGGACACCGTACCTCTGTCATGTGCTAAGCCGGTTCGGACACGACGATGTTGCCTATGCCTTGCTGATGCAGGAAAGCTACCCGTCGTGGCTGTATCCGGTGAAAATGGGGGCAACGACTATCTGGGAACGTTGGGACGGTATCAAGCCGGACAGTACGTTCCAGACTCCGAGTATGAACTCGTATAACCACTATGCCTACGGAGCTATCGGCGACTGGATGTATCGGGTCGTTGCTGGTCTGGACACTGAAGATGACGGGCCGGGTTACCACAAAATCCGGATTCAGCCACATTTGGGGGCGAAGCTGACCGCCGCTAAAGCGGATCTGATGACGCCTTACGGGCAGGCTGTTTCGGGCTGGAAAACAGAAAACGGAAAGCTGACGCTGGATGTTGACATTCCGGTCAACACTACGGCGAAGGTCTACGTCCCGGCGGCCGGTGCCGACGGGGTGCAGGAAGGGGGTAAGCCATTGAGTGCGGCAGAAGGCGTTAAGCAGATTGGTCAGGAGAAAGGGTATGTGATTTTGCAGGTCGGGTCCGGAAAATATCAGTTCACGGCAAACCGTTAATTGTACGTAAAGACCGAACTTTTAGTACCTTGCAAAGAATTTTTTGACCCTATTTACCAATTCCTTAACAATGCTATGATGCTGACAGAAAAAATCTCCAGACAAAATTTCCTAAAAGCCGGTGCACTTGCGTTGGCTTCTCCGTTACTTTTTAACCTTGATGCACAGGCGAAAGCGCCTAAAAATATTGGTTTGCAGTTGTATACCCTGCGTGACCAACTGCCGAAAGATCTGGAGGGTACGCTGAAAAAAGTGGCCGAACTGGGGTACAAGGAAGTAGAAACGTTCGGGTATTCAGACGGCAAGTTCTTCAATAAGAATCCGAAAGAGTTTAAGGCGATTCTGAGCGGTCTGGGGTTGACGGCAGTAAGCGGACATTATCTGGCCGGTGTGCAGATGCCGAACATGAAGGGAACGCTGAAAAATGACTGGGAACGTGCTGTGGCTGATGCGGCTGAACTGGGCCAGAAGTACATGATGTGTGCTTACCTGTTTCCCGACGAACGCAAGAAGCTGGACGATTACAAAGGCTATGCCGAGCTGTTCAATAAAGCCGGTGAAGTTTGCAAAAAGCATGGTATCCAGTTCGGTTACCACAACCATGATTTCGAATTTATGCCGCTGGAAGGGCAGATGCCGTATGATATCCTGTTAGGTACTGATAAAAAGCTGGTGCAGATGGAGCTGGATTTGTATTGGGTCGTCTACGCCGGTAAAGATCCGGTTGACCTGTTCAAGCAGAATCCGGGCCGTTTCCCGCTGCTGCACTTTAAGGACGTTGCGAAGACCGAGAAGCGTGAGTTTGCCGAAGTAGGTACCGGTTCGATTGATTTCCAGCGTATTCTGAATAATAGCAAACTGGCAGGCATGAAGCACTTCTTCGTAGAACAGGATGTGTGCAAGCGCCCGCCGCTGGAGTCGATTGCTATCAGCATTGAGAATGTAAAGAAGCTGAACGCGTAGTTTTTCAGCAACTTCAACCTGCAAGCAACTTCCAGGAACAGGGCCGCCTGGCGACCGTCCGCGGCTGCGGTTCTGTTCCTGGAAGTTGAGGTATAAGCATCAGAACGCTGCCTGATGCGATATGATAATCTCTGTTTTCGTAACCTTCCGCTTCGAAACCCGTACCGGAAAGATGCGGTTTTTGTCGTCGAACTGATTGGCATACAGCCCCTGAGGTTCACGGACGAGCACCGAGTATACGCCCGGCGCGAGACCATAGGCACAGAAGCGGCCACTGCCGTCGGACTTCACTACCTTCACCGGTTTAATGGCGACAGATTCAATAAAGCCTTCACTGTTTGCAGGGGCCTGCTGCGCGGTCAGCACCGGATAGATGAGTACCTCACGCATAACCCGTTTGCCGTTGCCGGTCTTCGGATCTTTCCCGTCTTCCGTGATGCGTGGCATCTGGTTGCCGGTCAGTTCGGTAACGGTGCCACAAATGCCCTGAACCGGTTTATGGGCAGGCTTTATGCCGGGCGCTGCCGAAGCGGCCCATACCAGCCCTAACACTAAACTGACAAGAATAAGCCAGGCCGACAGGTTGCAGGCCCAACGGGACGTGCAGGCATTACGCATAGTTGGTTTTAACGAAATTGAGAAAGTCTTCGGCTTTTTGAATACAGGTATTAATTTCTTCCAGCGGGAATTCACCATCTATGTCATAATCAACTATTTGACGGTGATTAAACAATTCGTTAAAGTCATCTTTATACTGCTCCGGAATTTCACGGGTCTTGATAAAATGAAGCGAAAACATTTCACGCGCAGAAGAGTGCCTTTTGGTAACGATGTTCTTGTCGGCTAACAAACCACGAACCAGCCAGAAGAAGCAATAGTAACTGGAACTGATTGCCCCGTTTGGAAATGGTGTTTTTGCAAGGACTTTGGCATTTTCAAGATACCCTTCTGCCTTACGTATACTGAAAACCAGATCTTCGCTCATAGACAGCCAGTCCTTCTTTTTTTACCTGACGATAAAAAAGCCGGGTTGAATTCATGAATTGGGTATAGGCCATAACAACAACTGATACATCGATCGATGTATTCTCGAAATACCGGCCAAGCATGGACGAGTACCTGCCGACTTCTTTATGAGGAGAAACCGTATGGTCTTCCAGAAGAACCAGATAATCTACATCTGAGTCTCCCCGAAAATCGCCCCTTGCGTAAGAACCATAGAGGATAATGCCTGCCAACCGGTCTCCGTAGAGTTGTTTCAGCATATCAGTCACGTCGTTATTGACGGAATTAATATCCACTACAGCTGCCATAATCGGTTGTTTTACTTCATTTCTTGAAGAACGAATCCACAAACTCCATCTTGCTGAACGTTTGTAAATCTTCGATTTTTTCGCCGACGCCGATGTATTTTACCGGAATCCGGAACTGATCGGAAATGCCGATCACTACGCCACCTTTGGCGGTACCGTCCAGCTTGGTGATGGCCAGAGCCGTAACATCGGTGGCTTTGGTAAATTCGGTGGCCTGGATAAATGCATTCTGTCCGGTTGAGCCGTCCAGCACCAGCAGGACTTCGTGAGGGGCTTCCGGCAGGAATTTCTGCATGACGCGCTTGATTTTGGTCAGCTCGTTCATGAGGTTTACCTTGGTATGCAAACGGCCGGCAGTGTCGATAATAACGACATCGGCCTGCATATCAACGGCCTTTTTCACCGCGTCAAACGCTACCGCCGACGGGTCGGTGTTCATGCCGTGTTCAATAACCGGTACACCAACGCGGTTACCCCATAATTTAAGCTGATCAACTGCGGCAGCCCGGAACGTATCCCCGGCACCGAGAACAACCTTGTAGCCACGCTTGTGGTACTGCGCGGCCAGTTTTCCGATGGTAGTGGTTTTGCCAACGCCATTGACGCCCACGACCATAATCACGTACGGGGTCTTGATGGCCGGCAGGGAAAAGTCGTCCTGAGTCGGTGTGTTCGTTTGTTTATCAACGTCAGCGAGGAGGGCTGCAATCTCTTCCCGCAGAATCCGGTCGAGCTCGTC
>CBDFHU010000007.1:0-9441 GCA_965247375.1 Arsenicibacter sp. | reverse complement strand
AATGGCAATCGCTCCACGACAACCATCGAATAACCTCGACTTGATCTTGCGGTTTATGCGCGGGCCACAAATCAGAATTCGCCTTCAAACATAGATAAATCATCATTGCTGATGATTCCCATAACACCGTGTCACCGTCGATCAGCACGGGCACTTTCTTGTTGGGATTAAGCGCTGCGAACTCAGGTGTTTGCAGTAAATGTCCGGCAGGCACAGATTCGAAATCGATGTTCAAATGCTTGGCCACCCCCAATACACGGCGTGGGGCTTGCGTTTTAAACCAGTAAATTTTCATCAGTCTATCTCCATTTTGGTTCTGATACGGCATTGACTCGACACTTAACCTTATGGTTTACTTTACCACATGGTTAAGTTTCAGCAATCGGGAGAAGTTCGATGCAAACCCTCATTCCGTTTTTGTGGTTCGAGAAAGAAGCTGAAGACGCCGCCAACTATTATGTGTCGATTTTTCCGAATAGCAAAATCACCGACGTGATGCGCTGGGGCAAAAACATGCCGCAGCCTGAAGGCACTGTAATTACGGTGACGATGGATTTGAACGGCACCAAGTTCAGCTGCCTCAATGGCAACAACCAAAGCAAATTCACATCCGCGACGTCGTACTTAGCACCCTGCGATACGCAGGCGGAAATTGATGCGGTGTACGACAAATTGTTGGTCGGCGGCTCAGAACTGGCTTGCGGCTGGCTCACCGACAAATTTGGTGTGACGTGGCAAGTCGCCCCTGTCGCCCTGCTGCGCATGATCAGCGATAAAGACCCTGTCAAAGTTCAACGCGCCATGGGTGCGATGATGCAGATGAAAAAATTACATCTGCCGACGCTGCAAGCCGCCTTTGAGGGCAAATAATGCTGCCCTTCAATAACCCGAACCTGGATCGAACGTTTGCGGCCTTGGCTGACCCCACGCGCCGCGCGCTGCTGGCGCGCTTAGAGCAGGAAGATCAGCAATCCATTAGCGATCTGGCCAAACCGTTTGAGATGTCACTGCCAGCGGTGATGAAGCACTTAGACATCCTGACCGATGCAGGCCTGATCTCGCGTGAAAAACAAGGCCGCACTGTTACCTGCACGTTGGTCGCAAAGCCCATGGAGGATGCCATGTCCTGGCTTGCTCGATATGAGCGCTTCTGGACTCAGCAATTCGACCGCCTCGCCGCCTTTTTGGAGAACGAGCAATGCTCAACCAAGCCACAAAACCAAGCGTTACGTTCAAAAGAAAATTCAAAGCGCCGCCGCAAAAAGTCTACGAAGCCTGGACTGACCCGGAAAAGCTAGCGGCCTGGTGGGGCCCTGGCCCCAATGACGAACTGATGTTCGCGAAGATGGATGTGCGCGAAGGCGGCAGCTTTGCCATTCGGTTTAAGTCGCCCCCCGACGAGCACGAATGCCGTGGCGTGTACAAAGTCGTGAAGCCAGGCCAAGCGCTGGAGTTCACGTGGTACTGGCACACAACGCCTGAGCGTGAATCGTACATCCGCATCAACTTAAAGCCCGATGGCGATGAGACAGTGATGACGTTTATTCACGAACAGTTCTACGATCAAGCCGCGTGCGACGGCCACACCAAGGGCTGGACCGTGGCGTTTTGAGAAATTGGATGCAGTTTTATCAGGAGATGCAGCGTGAGCCTACAGCCAGCGCGTTACGAGACAATCTCTGGCATGGATATGGCTGGCATGAATGTCAGCTACGCCTTCCAGAATATGAATGACATCCCTGAACAGTGGGATCGCATCCAACATTATATCGGCACGACACCAAACCAAGTGGGCCGTCGCGCTTATGGCGTGTGTCACAACATGCACAAAGGCGGCTTTGATTACTTTGCAGGCGTTGAAGTTTCAAAAACCTCTGATCTGCCCAAAGCCCTGACGCCGTTGCATGTGCCCGCAGGCAAGTACGCGGTGTTTGTTCACAACGGGCCGATCTCGGCTATTCGCGAACACGATTGATGCCGCTTGGAAATGGTCACAATCATCCGGCCAGCAAGACGCGTCCCGGCAACTGCATGTGGAAGTGTACTTGGAAAATTGGGCGCCGGGTGTAAAGACGGCGGCGTTGAACTCTGGACACCGGTAAAATAGGGACAAAGCACATGAATACATACTGTCGTCTCCCCATCGGAATTTCAGACCGCGCATAAAGCGGTTCTTAGAGCGGCGAGAAAGAATTCACCCGCGCGCGTGATGCCCTCAGTGCAGCACGCCGTGAATTACCGTGGGTGAAAGTGGATAAGGCGTATACGTTTGACACACCCGCAAGGGCGCAAAACACTGTCCGAACTGTTCGATGGCCGCAGCCAGTTGATTGTGTATCACTTCATGTTCGGCCCAGACTGGGAACACGGCTGCGCCAGTTGCTCGTTCGTCTCTGACGGCATTGATGGCTCCATCGTTCACGTCAATCAGCGCGATGTCACGTTCCTGGCTGTATCACGTGCGCCCCTGCCCCAGCTTGAAGCCTTCAAGAAGCGCATGGGCTGGTCGGTTCCGTGGGGTGTCCTCCTTTGGGTCCGATTTCAATTACGACTTCCATGTCTCCTTCACTAAAGAAGAGTTGGATAGCGGATCGATCTTCTACAATTACGGCCAGATGACGCCCTACCCCGTTGATGAACTACAAGGCATTAGCGTGTTTTATAAGAACGACGCCGGCGAAGTGTTTCACACGTACTCTAGCTACGCGCGCGGCTGCGATATGCTGGTGAGCACCTACAATTTGCTCGATCTCACCCCAAAGGGACGGGATGAAGATGGCTTGGCTTTCACGATGTCGTGGGTACGTCATCATGATCGGTACGAAAACAAGCCAGTCGACACACACAGCCGCCTATGCTCCACCCCGCGCTTTATGTTGTGGTGGGTAATACTCTAGACATCCCCTATTTCGCCCCGTCATGATTGCGGGAGGAACATCTGGGGAGAGCGTTCATGCCGATTGCGCCTGTTAATGGCTTGGAGATGTAATACGACATCGAGGGTTCAGGCCCGCCATTGTTGTTGCTACATGGCGGTCTGACCACGATTGAATACTCGTTCAACAAACTGCGGCCGAAATTAGCGCAACGCTGGACGACAATTGCGGTTGAACAGCAGGCCCATGGCCGCACGGCTGATATCGACCGCGAGATTACTTACGCGGGCATGGCGGATGATACCGCAGCGCTGCTGCGTCACCTCAACATCGCGCAAGCGGATGTGTTTGGGTGGAGTGATGGCGGCAACACTGGCATGCAATTGGCGCTGCGCCATCCTGAACTTGTGAGAAAACTTGCGGTGTTTGGATCATTTTGCAGCATTGATGCGTTGTATCCGCACATCATTGAGTTTTTCGCAACCGCAACAGCTAATGATTTTGGGGCTGACCTGCGTGAGGCTTACGAAAAAATTGCGCCACGTAAAGAATGGAACCGCCTAATTGATAAAACCAAAGTTATGACGTTGCCGGAAGAAAGCTGGGGCGCGGACAAGTTGAAATCCATTTCGGCACCGACACTTTTTATGATCGGCGATGACGATATTGTGAAACCCGAACACGCCGTGGATATGTTTCGGTTATTACCGAAGGGACAATTGGCAATCTTGCCCGGCACCAATCATTTCGCGCCGGTCTACAAACCGGATTTGCTGTTGTCGTTGATAGAGCCGTTTTTAGCCGGGCCCATGCCGAAGCAGAAAACAGCAGCTAGTTTTGGATAACATCGTTCGAAATCAGGGAGGATATGACGATGAGTTATGTTGATGGATTTTTGATTCCGGTACCGAAGAAAAAGGTCGCCGCCTATAAAAAGATGGCAACAGTCGCGAAGAAAGTCTGGCTCAGCCATGGCGCGCTCGATTATGTCGAAGCCATTGCCGACGACGTAAAGCCAGGCAAGTGGACGTCATTTCCACAAGCCGTGAAGTTGAAGAAAGACGAAACCGTATGGTTCTCGTACATCGTCTACAAGAACCGCAAACACCGCGATGCGGTGAATAAGAAAGTCATGGCTGATAAGCGCATGAAAGCTTTCGGAACGGACATGAGCAAAAATGCCATTCGATGGCAAGCGCATGATTTTTGGTGGCTTTAAAGCGATGGTCAAAGCCTAATCCACACCGCTATGTGATTTTCAAAAGGCGCACAGAGTACTGTGCGCCTTTTTTGCTAGAAGAGGCGCGTCAGCAAGTACGTAACTGCACCAATCGAACCGGCGGCGGGAATGGTCAGCACCCAAGTGATTAAAATATCCCGCGCGATATTCCAGCGCACGGCACCGGCATTACGCGCGGCCCCCACGCCCACAATCGAGCCCGCAATGGTTTGTGTGGTCGACACGGGCACGCCAAAGCCCGTGGCCATAAACAGCGCGACCGCACCAGATGTTGCTGCACAAAAGCCCTGTTGCTGCGAAAGCTTGGTGATCTTCGAGCCCATGGTGCGCACGATGCGCCAGCCGCCCATCAGCGTCCCAATGCCCATCGCAGCTTGGCATAACAGCACGACCCAGAACGGCACATGAAAACCACCTTCCATCATGCCTTGCGAGTACAGCAGCACCGCGATGATCCCCATCGTCTTTTGCGCATCGTTGGCACCGTGGCCCAACGAATACAAAGCAGCGGAGACAACCTGCAACGGACGAAAGATGCGGTCGCCAGTTGCCGCGGCCACGCGCCGGAACGTCCACGACACCACCAACATTAGAAACAGTGCGAGCGACAAGCCCACCAGGGGTGACAGCACGATGCCCGCAATGGTTTTCAACAAACCAGCCCAGACAATGCCGGTGCCACCTGCTTTCGCAACGCCAGCGCCAACAAGCCCGCCAATAAGCGCGTGCGAACTGGACGACGGCATGCCCCACAGCCAGGTGACGATGTTCCAGACAATCGCCCCCGTCAGCGCGCCAAAAATAACAGCCGGATCAATCACGTCCGCGCTGATGATCCCTGACCCCACAGTTTTCGCGACAGCCACACCGAAAAACAAAAAAGCGATGAAATTAAAAAAAGCCGCCCACAGCACTGCTGTAAACGGCTTCATCACGCGGGTAGCAACGACAGTTGCGATAGAGTTGGCGGCATCGTGCATGCCGTTCAAGGCATCGAACACCAGCGCGACACCAATCAGTGCAATCAGAAGCGGCAGCGAAATCGGATCCATGGCTTTCGCCTATTATAGGTGGCTAATGACGATGCCGCTGATCTCGTTCGCGATATCCTCGAACCGATCCATGATCTTTTCGAGAGAATCATAAATCTCGGTGCCGACAATGAACGGCATGGCTTTGCCGTCGCGATGTTGCAGATAAAGCGTCTTCAAGCCCTTCTCGTGCAGTTCATCGGCCACATCTTCGCTGTGCACGATCTCTTCCGATAGTTGTCCCAAACGGTGCGCATTGGTGCGCACGTCTTTCAACAGCGCGATCATTTCAGCGGTGCTATTGGCTGACTTAATCACCACATCGCCCATATCGCGCATATGCGGCTCGAAGGATGTCACTTCATATAAGCGCACCAACTTGGTGGTCTTGCGCATTTGGTCGATGGCATCATCCATCGAGGTAATCAGCTCTTGAATGTCGGTTCGCTCGAACGGCGTGATGAAGCTGCGCTTAATATCCAGCAACACTTCGCGGCGTGATCACATCGGCATCGGTTTCATGTTTCACAATGCGATCGACGCAGGCCATCACGTTGGCGCCGCCGTCCAGCATTTCGCGTAAGGCTTTCGCCCCCTGCACTAGGTGCGCGGCATGGCGCCCTGTCAGATCAAAAAACGCATCTTCTTGCGGCAGAAGTTTTTGAAACCACTTGAACACTGACCCAGTCTCCCCAGCGCTTTACGAATGCGGTCCGCCACTCTGTACGTTACGTTTTGATGACGGTTTTGTTGCGGTGGGGATACCCGGTCCCGGCTTGGGGAGCAACAGGCGGAACGCATGACTGTCCGCGTTTTTGGCGTTATCTGTGGATAATTAAGGACTTACGAGACTGAAAACAGGCCTTTTTAGGCTGGGGGCAGCGTTTGGGGCGTCACCAGCAGTTTGTCGATGCGACGGCCATCCATATCGACCACCTCGAACTTATAGCCCCGGAACAAGAAAACCTCTCCTTCATGGGGAATATGCCCCAGTTGCTCCAACAACAAACCTGCAACGGTATGGAAGGTATCGCTTTCCGAAAGCTTTGAAATGCCCAACACATCCTCGAAGTCATCAATCAGCATCGAGCCATCGACCAAGAGCGAGCCATCATCGCGGCGTGTAATCATGGGCGATGCGTCTTCGCTGTTGTCCGGCAACGCGCCCGCAATACTTTCCAGAATATCAGTGATGGTAATGATACCTTCCATCATCCCCTGCTGATCCATCACGATGGCAATGTGGATGTGCTCGCGTTTAAAGCGGTCGAGAATATCCAACACCGGCGTTGCGTCATCGATAAACGGTGCAGGCTCCATCACATCCGCCAACTTGACCGCGCGGTTACTCAACACTTGCGGCATCACGAATTTCGCCTGCACAACGCCAACCGGATGATCGACCGTGCCGTCGCACACTAAGAGCCGTGAATGAGCGCTTTTGCTGAACACTTCGCTTAAGTCTTCAATTGTCGCATTGCGATCAATCCAGGCCACATGAATACGCGGCGTCATCACCGCTTTGGCAGTGCGATCTGCCAAGCGCAACACGCCTTCAATCATATCGCGCTCTTGTTGCTCAAACACGCCGGAGGCTGTGCCCTCGGCCACCATGGTTTTTACTTCTTCTTCAGTAACACCACTGGCTTGCAGCTTATTAATGCCTAGTAGCTTCAACATACCTTGCGTGGAGTGCCGCAACAGCCACACCGCAGGTGCTGCAACCTTCGCCAACATGCGCATCGGTAAGGCAATCGCGGCGGCAATTTGCTCGGCATACACCAGCGCAATGCGCTTGGGCACTAATTCGCCCACGATCAACGATAAATACGTGATCACCAGAACCACAACGCCAGTGCCGATGCCGTCACTGTACGCGGCCAGAATTTCAAACTGCTCCAGCCAATCGCCCAAGCGATCACCCAAGGCCGCGCCACTGAACGCACCGGCGCTGATGCCCACCAAGGTAATGCCAATTTGAACGGTCGAGAGAAAACTGGTGGGTTCTTCCAGCATTTCGAGCGCTGCTTTAGCGCCCCGGCTTCCGTTCGCCGCCATTTGTTGCAGCCGCGCTTTGCGCGACGAGACAACCGCCATTTCGGACATCGCCATGACGGCATTGATCAAGATCAAGCCAATCACAACGATCATTTCCAGAATAATCATAGCGGTGTTTCACACTCTCGCGTCAGAAGGAAAATATGCAGTTCACTTAGGTTTAGCATGGTCAGTTCAAGGCGTCAGACGGCGAATGTGACCGCGGCCACGACAAGATAACGCCCCACTTTTGCAATGGTCACCAGCAGAACAAATACTGGCAGCGGCTCGCATAACACGCCCGCAACAACCGTCAGTGGATCGCCAATAATCGGCACCCAACTGAGCAGCAGCGACCATTTGCCATAGCGCTGATACCAGCCTTGAGCGCGCACTAACGCGGCATCGCTGACCGGAAACCACCTCGCCTGCTTAAAGCGTTCAATCCCCCGCCCCAGCAGCCAATTCACGCAACTCCCCAACACATTGCCCGCACTGGCCACAAGCAATACCAACCATGGCGCATAGTCATTCAACAGCAACGCTGCTACGGCGGCTTCAGATTGTGCTGGAAAGAGTGTCGCAGCAAGAAAGGCCGTGAAGAACAGCCCCGCATACACAAGAACGTCAGTCATTCAGAAAATGCGACGATTTATGGACCCGGCGTCAGGATCATTTGTTCGCGAGCGACGACGGTGCCGTCCCACATCTCGCGCGCATCGATTTCCACCTGGCGCATAAAGTCGTCGTTATGATCAGGGTCGTGATGGAAGATCGCGAGCTGCTTCACGCCGGCTTGTTTGCACAAGCGCACGCCTTCTTGCCACGTCGAGTGGCCCCAGCCGATCTTGGCTTTGAATTCAGCGTCGGTGTACGTGCAATCGTACACTACAATGTCTGCACCTTCGATCAACGACAGCACAGTTTCATCAGGCTTACCGATGATGTGCTCGGTGTCGGTCACGTAGCAGATCGATTTACCGCCATGTTCGATGCGGTAAGCCGTAGAGCCGTTCGGGTGGTTCAGCGGCGCGGTTTTCACCACAACGCCACCATCCATCGTCCAATTGGCACCGGCTTTGAAATCTTCGTAGTGCAACTGCGCCTGTAAGGCTGCAAGCGGCACGGGGAATGTGGGGTTTGCCATTTGATTGGCCAGCACATTTTCAATGCCGCCCACGTCTGACAAGTGGCCCGCACAAATTGTGAATTCGCTGTTGGCCATGAAGGCCGGGCCAAAGAACGGGAAACCATTGATGTGATCCCAATGCGAGTGGGTCAGCATCAGCACGCCTTTTTTGAACGCCGTCTTTCATGAACTCGAAGCCAAGGTTACGGATCCCCGTCCCGGCATCAAGAATAATGCGGTGATCACCCGCATAGATTTCAAGGCACGAGGTATTACCGCCGTACACCACGTGCTGTGGTGACGGACAAGCTATGCTTCCGCGGACGCCCCAAAATTTAACGGCAACGCTCATATCACATCCGTATCAGGGGGTATCCCGGCAGCAACAATCGGTTGCAAACGCCACGTCAAAACCCATCCCCATACCGAGATACTATGTGACGGAAATTGCTTAAACAATTCAAAAATCTGCACTTTTTATCCACAGGTCATTTGAGACTAATCCTTAGAGGCCACTCGCGCAATGTTGTCACCAACCTGCAAACCCAGGGATTTTGCGGCATTCCCGCTGTTTTGGGCAATTTCAACCAATAAGTTGGAGTTTCCATACCAAAAGAGGTCACCAACACGAACATCGGTAAATGTACGGGCGCGCGACAGCACCCGTCCCCCCCGCTGTCAGGTTTTCCCCTGCTGTCATTGATTCAACGCGCAGGCCCGTTAGGGCGTTGCCGTAGCCATCGACATAAACAACTGCTGCGAGATCATCCGGCCAATCAGGCCGGTCTAGTGTGACTGCATTTATGTCTATTGCGTTAGGCAGTTCACTCTGCGCCACCAACTGTGCCGCCACAGGGGCAAAGACATCGCGGCCATGAAATGTGGCGCTGCACGCATTTGGCACCGGCAACTGAAACGCCTGAGACCGTTTGGCGCGACGTTGCACCTGCGACAACAGACCGTTATCAGGCCCCACAAACCACACGCCATCGGCATTCAGGGCGACGCATTTGCGCTCAGACCCCACGCCGGGGTCGACAACCGCCACCACAACATCGCCGGGTTCGGCTTGCAGTGTATAGGCGGGCAACAAATAGGCCGCAGATTTAGGATCGAACGCGGGCACAT
>CBDFHU010000006.1:0-19601 GCA_965247375.1 Arsenicibacter sp. | reverse complement strand
AACGCCGGTATACACATTGAAGCGCTGGTTCCGCATAAAGCCAATCAGCGTAATACCTGCCTCTTTCGCCATGTCAACGGCCAGACTCGTAGGAGCACCAACGGCAACCAGCACCGGCACACCGGCCATCCAGGCTTTCTGAACGAGTTCGAAACCAATCCTGCCGCTCAGAAAGATTCCATGTTGGTGTAACGGCACCTGGTCATTCCAGAGTGCTGCCCCGATCAGTTTGTCAAGCGCATTGTGCCGCCCGACATCCTCGCGGAGCATAAGTACCTTGCCGGCGGCATCAAACAGGGCCGCGGCATGTACTCCACCCGTGTAGGCAAAGGCCCGCTGAACGGCCTGTACCTGATCCGCTAAGCCATGTAACAGGTCGGCCTGCACCGGAAACCCGGTGGCCGTGATCGTAGCCGGACAGCTGGCCCGAACCGCATCAATCGAGGCTTTTCCGCAGATGCCGCAACTCGACGACGCATACGTATGCCGCTCCAGCAACTGCCAGTCAATAACAACCGACGGCTGCAATTCCACCCGCAGCACATTCCCTTGCTTTGTCGCATCCTGCACACAATGCCGGCAGGACACCACGTCCGATGCATTACGGATGATGCCCTCGGCAAACAGATACCCCAGCGCCAGCTCCTGATCGGCTCCGGGGCCGTCGGCACCGGGCGTCCGCATCGTCACACTCAGACTGCGCTGCTGACGGCTGTCGACCGGGCCATAACCCAACCGGATTTCGAGCGGCTCTTCAATGGCCAGCAAATCCGGTTGCGGGTCCAGCAGCACACCATCGACCACTTTATGAATAATGACAGGACTTACCATGGTTGCGGCGGCAGAAGCCGTCTGTTACTTGATTGAACGTTTCCAGTTATCTACTATAACTGCCGTTGCGATCCCAACGTTCAGCGATTCGGCATCTCCGAAGCGCGGAATCGTAATTTTTTCGGTAACAAACGGACTGATATCCGGTCCGATACCGTTCGATTCGTTTCCCAGGACCAGATAACCGCCTTTACTGAATGGCATAGCATGTACGTCCCTGCCGTCCAGAAAGGCCCCGTAAACCGGAACACCTGCGGGTTAACTTCCGTAAAAAAACGGGCCAGATTGCCGTACCACCAGCTGACACGGGTAAACGACCCTTTACTGGCCGAAATTACTTTGGGGTTGTATACTTCGGCCGTCGTTTCGGAGCAAATCAGCTTGCGGATACCATACCAGTCGGCAATGCGGAGAATGGTTCCGAGATTTCCCGGATCGCGGATGTCGTCAAGCACCAGCACAAATTCATCCGGTCCGGCGACTAAAGGCCGGTTTTCTTTCGTTTTTACGACAGCCACAGCGGCATTGTTGCTTTCCAGCGTGGTGACACGCTCTAACTCGGAAACTGACACAATTTCGACCGGCACGCGTTGACTGTCTATCAGCCGGGCGTTTTCTTTGCGGAAGTCCTCCGTGGTCAGCAGCATGTCGATGGTAAAGTCAGAAGCAATCACTTCCTGCACACTTTTGGCCCCTTCGACCAGAAAAGCGCCCGATTGTTGCCGGAATTTTTTTCTGATGGAGTGATTGGATGTATTTTCGCTGATTATTTGTAAGCATATATGGTATTATCAAAGCGCTGGCTCGTTGTTTTCACCGCCATTACCACGTTAGTCTCTGGCTGTATCAGCAACCGCTCAGTACGCACTGGTGAGTATTTACTCTATGGCCAGACCATCCGGGGTAACCGCTCCATTCCCACCGAAGAACTGGAAGCCCTGCTGCCCCAAAAGCCTAACCGCCGGATTTTACGTTTACCGATTACCCCTGCGCTATGGTTCTACGAATGGGGCCTAAAAAGCTATAACCGGGAGGCCGCTGTGAAGCAACTGGAGGCCAAAACTACCGAATTTGAACAACAAAGCCAGCAACTGACCAACGATCCGAAGGCGCTGAAAAAACTGAACCGCCGGTTTGGCCGACAGGCAAAGAAACTGAAAAAATACATTGAAGAAGGTAACGGCCGGATGCGTAACCTCGGCGAACCACCATCCTACTTTTACCCGCGCGATGGGCAGGCGAATGCGTCGAAAATCCAGAAGTACCTCTTTAACAACGGATTCTTTAATGCCTACGTCACCTACAGGCTGGATACGCTGCTACGCCGTCAGGTGCAGGTTACCTACCAGATTAACGAACGCAGCGGTTTCTTTAACCGTCAGGTCGATTTTGAAGCCGAAGATCCGGCCGTCGACTCAATCGTCAAATGCGCTAAAGCTGATTCCTATGTTAAGCCCCGCGAACGGTACAGCACCGATAAGGCGCTGAATGAACGTGTACGGATTGAAACGCTGCTCCGGAATAACGGATATTATGGCTTTTCCCGCCAGTATGTATTGCCCGAGCCCGATACCTCGGTTGTACTCAGCCGCGATTCGACCCGCCGCCAGGTCGACTGGTTGTTCCGGATTGTTAATCCGGCAGGCCAGACTGCTCACCCCCGTTTTACCATCGGTCAGGTACAGGTTACGATCAACGACAATCCGAACGGGGTGACAACTGCTCCGCCTAAAACCGACAGCCTGCGTGCATCATCCGGCGATGTCCGGAACGGGATTCGTTTCTATTATTCCGGTCCCCGGTATGCTACGCGGTTACTGAGCACGAAAATCCGGTTACGGCCCGGCGCTGCGTTCCGGCAGGAAGATCTGGCCGAAACGCAGCGCCAGTTGTTTATGCTGAACCAGTATAAATATATCAGCGTCAACATCACCGACACTACCAACCGGAAACTCCGTACCAACATCACGCTCAGCCCGCTCGATAAGTATGAAACAACTTTTGAAGGGGGTCTTTTTGTCTTATATCAGAACCAGAGTGTTCCGGGGCCTTTCGGTAACGTATCGTTCCGCGTCCGGAACATGTTCAACGGACTGGAAGCCCTGGAAACCAACTTCCGGTATGGTCTGGAAGCGCAGGCCGGTTATCCGGGTGTCGACCGGGCGCTGATGGCTACCGAAGTCTCACTGAGTACTTCTCTGCTCTTCCCGCAAATTCTGTTTCCGGGAAAATCACGTTTTATTTTCAGCCACTTTACCCCGCGTACTCAGGTAGGTCTCGGGTTTACGTTTACCAGCCGGCCGGACTACCTGCGCCGGACCCTACGGGCCACCATGGCCTACAACTGGCAACTATCCCAGACCCGTCAGTTCACGTTTTATATTGCCGACATCAACCTTATTAATTCAAGCTTTGCAAACCGGGAATTCGGCCAGATTTACCGCGACTTTATCATTAACCAGGCCCGGAGCGGCAATACCATTCTGGCCAACAGCTTTAATCCGGCCTTTTCATCAAACATCAGCTTTGCCTATACCTACAATGCCAATGCCGCCACGCTGAACCGCCGGACCAATTTCTTCCGGATGGCTCTGGAATCCGGCGGCACAACGCTGAATCTGTTTAATAACAAAACCATTCAGCACTGGAGCGATTCAAGTGTAACCGGTCTGCAGTTTTATAAATACCTGCGGCTCAACATTGATTACCGCCGGTATATTCCGATCCGGCCGCATACAACCCTCGCCTTCCGGCTCAATACCGGAATTCTGTACGGATACGGACCCAACAAAACCGCTCCCTACGAACGCCGGTTCTTTGTCGGAGGCAGCAGCAGCATCCGGGGGTGGCTACCACGGCGGTTAGGGCCGGGCTCAGCCTTGCCGGAAACCGATGAGACAAACCCGGATATCCCGAAATTCCGGTACAGCCGGGATTCTACCGTCCGGTACGACCAGTTTGCCTATCGTTTCGAACAGCCGGGTGACTTACTGCTGGAGGGATCTGCGGAACTGCGCCACCGCCTGTTTCATTTCGGGGCCGATGTAAACGGAGCGCTGTTTGTTGATGCCGGTAACGTGTGGCTCCTGCGCCCGAACCCGAATAAACCGCTGGCCACCCTGAAAGCCAACCGGTTTTTATCTGACATTGCCGTAGCAACCGGCTACGGGGTCCGGATTGACTTCTCGTACTTCATCATCCGGTTCGATGCGGCCATCAGGGTCTGGGACCCGGCCCGCCGGTATATACATGCTGACACGGGAGAGCTGGTAGATGAGCGGTTTATCCTGCCGAAGTTCTCCCTGCGACAGCTTTCAAAAGGTCCTAATCCACTGGTAGTTAATTTCGGGATTGGTTATCCGTTTTAAATTAACCTGCCAAAATGTCAGAAAACTTCCCCTAATCTTTGTAATTTTGCAAGAACCAATTGGTTTTGGTTTGCTGTTTACCCATTTCAGCCAGACTCAGGCAGTCAGGCGCCTGCAAACCAGACATCAACACAGAACTGACATTTGTTTCAATGGAACGTATTGCCGAAACACTTACAATATTAACCCCGGAAGATAAAGAAGCTACTGAACTACCCCGCGTCTCGGAAGATGAGCTGGCAGTGGGCAAAAAGCGGCTGTATATCGAAAGCTACGGTTGTCAGATGAACTTCTCCGATAGTGAGATTGTGGCCGCCGTCATGCGGAATGCCGGTTTTGCCACGACCTCAACTGCCGACGAAGCTGATCTGATTTTCCTGAATACCTGCGCTATCCGTGACAATGCCGAACAGAAGGTACGGAACCGACTGAAACAGCTGAACACCCTGAAGAAGCGGAAACCGGAGCTGGTTGTCGGTATGCTGGGCTGTATGGCCGAGCGCCTGAAAACCAAACTTCTGGAAGAAGAAAAGATCGTCGACATCGTGGCCGGACCGGATGCCTACCGCGATATTCCGAAGCTGGTTGAAGAAGCCGAAACCGGCCAGAAAGCGGTAAACGTTTTCCTGTCGCGTGAAGAAACGTATGCTGATATTGCGCCGATCCGGCTCAACTCAAACGGCATTACTGCGTTTATTTCGATTATGCGCGGGTGCGACAACATGTGCAGCTTCTGCGTGGTACCTTACACCCGTGGTCGTGAACGGAGCCGCGATGCCCATTCGATCATCCGCGAAGCCGAACAGCTGGTGGCAGACGGATACAAGGAGGTAACCTTGCTTGGCCAGAACGTTGATTCTTACAAGTGGACCAGTGCCGACGGTACTGAACATGTCAATTTTGCGCTGTTGCTGGAGCGGGTCGCGCAGGTCAGCCCTGAACTACGTGTCCGGTTCTCAACATCTCACCCGAAAGACATTACGGATGACGTACTGCATACGATGGCAAAGTACGAAAACGTCTGCAAGTATATTCACCTGCCGGCACAGAGCGGTAACAGCCGGATTCTGAAGCTGATGAACCGGACCTATGACCGGGATTGGTACATTCAGAAAATCGACCGGATCCGCGCTATTCTGGGCGAAGACTGCGGTATTTCGCATGACATGATTTCCGGTTTCTGCTCAGAAACCGAAGAGGAACATCAGGATACGCTGACGCTGATGGAATACGCCCGCTACGACTACGGGTATATGTTTGCCTATTCAGAGCGGCCGGGCACGCCTGCTGCCAAAAAATATGCCGATGATGTGCCGCATGACGTCAAACTCCGCCGGCTGAACGAAATCATTGCGCTGCAGCAGAAGCTCTCGCTGGAACGGAATCAGCGCCACATCGGTCAGGTACATAAAGTACTGATCGAAGGCACCTCAAAACGCTCGGCCGAAGAGCTCTGCGGCCGTAACGACCAGAATAAAATGGTGGTGTTCCCGAAAGGTGACCTGCAAAAGGGGCAATATGTTCACGTCCGCGTAACCGACTGTACAGCAGCGACATTACGGGGCGAAGTAGTAGCCTGATCCAGTACCTCACAACACCTCTACAGGTCGGGTAAAAGATTTGGGTGATTTAGAACATTTACCCTGACAGCATGAATCTACAGGAAATTCAAAGCGTTAAGCAACGCTTCGGTATAATCGGCAGCGCGCCGGCACTTAATTACGCCATCAACGTGGCGATGCAGGTGGCTGCTACAGACCTTACAGTACTGATCACGGGTGAAAGCGGAAGCGGTAAGGAATCGTTTTCGAAGATCATCCATAGCCTCAGTCACCGTAAACACGGCCAGTTTATCGCCATCAACTGCGGGGCTATTCCGGAAGGAACCATTGACTCTGAGCTGTTTGGCCACGAAAAGGGTTCATTCACCGGCGCCGTCGATCAGCGGAAAGGGTATTTTGAGACGACCAACGGCGGGACAATCTTCCTTGACGAAATCGGGGAAATGCCCATCGGTACTCAGGCCCGTTTACTACGTGTCCTCGAAAACGGCGAGTTTATCCGCGTGGGATCGTCGAAAGTGATGAAAACCGACGTGCGCGTGGTTGCAGCGACCAACGTCAACCTGATGGATGCGGTCGATAAAGGGCGTTTCCGGGAAGATTTATACTACCGGCTCAACACCGTCCCGATCTTCGTACCTCCCCTACGCGAGCGTGGGGAAGACATCGAATTGCTCTTCCGGAAATTCACAACGGATTTCGCCGAACGCTACCGGATCAAGCCCATCCAGCTGACTGAGCCGGCCAAGCAGATGCTGCTGCGCTACCCGTTTCCGGGCAATATCCGGCAGCTGAAAAATATGGCCGAGCAGATTTCGATTCTCGAATCAGATCATGCGCGGCCGGTTGATACCGATGTACTGGGCCGGTATCTGCCACAACAACAGCCCACCAGCCGGATGCCGGTTATGGTGCCTTCGGCAACCGGGAGCGGGTCTGCGGAGAGCTTCAATGAGCGGGAAATCCTCTACAAAGTGCTTTTTGACCTCCGCCGCGACATGACCGACCTGAAGAAACTTGTACTGGAAGTACTGGGGAATGAGCAGTACGGGCGGCAAATCTTAAATAATCATAAAGAGTTGTTCGATACGCTCCAAACCGATACCTATGTACCGTCAACCGAGCCATCGGATACACATGTAGCCAAATTGCTGCCGCCTGTAGAGAGCATCGAAAATTATAATGATCTCGACGAAGATGAGGAGATCACAATCGAAGACATCTCCCACGAGACGGAGGAAGATGATTCGCTCTCACTGGAGAAAAAGGAAAAGGAAATGATTGTGAAAGCCCTTCGCCGGAACAACAACAAGCGAAAATATGCGGCTCAGGCACTTGGTATCTCCGAACGGACGTTATACCGGAAAATTAAACAGTACCAGATTGATGAAGAGTAAGCAGGTAATAGCTGAAATGAATAAGGCAAAACGGATAATGCTGAAACCGGCTTCCGGTTTCAGATGGGCTATCCGGACATTATTCATTATTCATTATTCATTATGCATTAATTCCTGCGGCGTGTATTCCTTTACAGGAACCACCCTTTCGCCGGATCTGAAGTCGATCACGATCAGCAACTTCACGATGGCTACGGCAGGTGGTCCGGCCAACCTTGCGCTGAATTTCAACGAAAAGTTAAAAGAATACTACCAGCGGTATACCAACCTGAAGGTATTACCTAACAACGGGGATTTGTCGCTGGAAGGCTCAATTACTAACTATGACCTGCTGGCCGTTGCCCCTACCGCCTCCGATCAGGCCGGTCTGAACCGGTTACAGGTTACCGTGCAGGTCCGGTTTGTGAACAACAAGGACGAAAGTAAAAACTTCGAGCAGTCATTTTCATTTTACCAGGACTTCCCCCAGAATCAGACATTAACCCAGAATGAAGGCCGGTTGGTCCCTAAAATTCTGGATCAGTTGGTACTGGATATTTTTAATAAAACAGCCGCCGACTGGTAGTGTATTCAGATTCAGTAACTTGTTAACATTAACTTTATTCCGGCACGAAACTTTTTTTGCCGGAACGAGGTTTTTACCTACTTTAGAAAATTAATTAATAACACCCGACACCACCGGTAATGCAGCCTCTTGATAAGGAAACACTTTCATATTGGGTAACGCATCCCAATGATTTAACGGATAGTGATTTTCAGCAGTTGCAGGAAAGCCTGCAAGTGTATCCTTATTGTCAGGCGCTTTATTCGCTGACAGCCAAAGCCGCTTCAGTTCATCAGAAAAGCCAGACCATCACGTATGTCCGTAAAGCGGCTGCCTATGCACTGAGCCGCAACGCACTACGCCGGTTAATTGATAATGAATTCCAATGGTCAGATCATCTGCTTTCCCGTCTGAATGAACTTTCGGCCGGGCAGGTATCGATTCCTGACGATTATCAACAGGAAAGTTACGCGCTTTTCAAGTCAAAGTCGGGCCTTAACAATGGGTTGGCGGGTGTTCCGCTGATTCGATTGCCAGAGCCAAAAATGCCTGAATTAGTTATCCCGGAGCCCGATGAGCTCCCTCTTCTGGAAAATACATTACAAACTGAGTTAGCCCGGCAGTCAACGGCCACCGAACCGGAGAAGGAACCTGTGGCTAATGAGGAAGAACGTCAGCGTCAGTCAGAAATCATCGATACGTTTATCCGTAACGAACCGCGTATCGCACCGTTCAGGGCCCGCCTCACGGATCCTGTCGAACAGGTTGACCTGGCACAGCGCAATACTTCGTCCGGACTTTCTTTGGCGACAGAGAGCTTTGCCAAAATACTTATTAAGCAAGGTAAGGTAAATCAGGCCATCGAAATCTATGAAAAGCTATTGTTGAAAAATCCCGATAAAAAAGCGTACTTTGCGTCCAGAATTGACGAGCTACGGGCGGGTTCAGCAAATTCCGGCAATGAATTTGCTTCTTAGTCTTGTCAGAAATGATCTTACAATTAGTTAAACAGTTTACATGGTAACGGCAACGATTATTATCATCTGCATTATTACCGTTTTGCTTATCCTGATCGTACTGGTTCAAAACTCAAAAGGTGGCGGGCTTTCAGGTGAGCTTGGCGGATTAGGGTCAAACCAATTAATGGGCGTCAAAAAAACGACCGATTTATTAGAGCAAATTACATGGGGTCTCGGCGTTGGTATGATGGTACTGACGTTAGCGTCGTACATCATGATTGACAAATCAGGCGTTGGTACACAGTCGTCATCGGTAAACGTTGACCGGGCTGCTACGCGTACAGTACCTGCTGCCGGACCGGCCGCTGCTCCTGCCGGCGCGCCTGCTCCTGCTCAGCAAACACCAGCCGCCGCGCCTGCCGGTACGGGGACAACCCCTCCTCCAGCCGCAGCACCGAGCTCAGCTACGAAGTAACTTACCATTGCTATATGCAGAAGCCCTTCCAAACCGGAAGGGCTTTTTTTATGTCGCTTGCTGTATTCCGGGCAGCTACGCCTGCGCCGCCCGGGCAATCAGCTGCCGGGCGATGGGCAGCAAAGTCTCCTGCACGGGATAATTCCAGTTGCTTTCCAGCATATAAGTCGCCGGATTGGGCAGATGCCGGTAGCGGCGGACCAAATCCAGTTTCATGTTTTCAAAAGTCAGGTTAATGCTTTTCGGCATCGACTCCACGTACCGGATGTGCACATAGCGCCCGCCGGGCTCACCTTCTGAGTACAAGGTCAGGTTATAGGTATACACCTGGGTTTCGGCCTGCCGCGTCCGGTGAATAAGCAGATAGCCTTCTTCCGGCCGCAATGGCATGAGACCAATGGGAATCAGGCTCAGCCCCGACAGAATTTCGTTCCAGAGCTGTTGCCCTTCCTGAAACAGTTTCCGGAAGCGGGGAATGGCAAAGTCAACCACCTCGTCAAGATCAGCCAGAAAATCATTATCCGCTTCCTCGGTTTTATAGCGTAGTGTCTGTGTTTTGAGATCAAATCGGATCGGACTCTTGGGAAACGCGGCTTTAAGCGTACCTTTGCCCTGTCTGAATTGTAGCCCCTTTTCGTAGTGCTGACGTAATTCGGGTAAATCAGGGTAGAGTTTCTTGTCAGAGAAGTTTTGCTGAACCGCGTGCAAATATGCCATTACGACATACTTTTTGTATTCGGCATCCAGCCATCCCTGTGTCAACCAGTCAGATTCCAGACGTTTCATAGCAAACATTATTTACGGTTGGACTTAATCCTATGTATTAGTAATGTA
Source organism: Arsenicibacter sp. (assembly GCA_965247375.1). Taxonomy (GTDB): domain Bacteria; phylum Bacteroidota; class Bacteroidia; order Cytophagales; family Spirosomataceae; genus Arsenicibacter. The sequence goes on along the minus strand of CBDFHU010000006.1, from coordinate 9,631 downwards.
CACAAAAAAGAGAATAGTCCAAAACATTGTTTGCTTTTTTTGTGCCATTGCCTAAGAAACGCTTGTAGTACCCCGATATTATCCAACTTATAATCGGTAACTGTAAAAATGTCAGTCTTCTTTTTTGGCACAGAAATTGGCAATCGGGGCTAATAGAAATCAGTATTTAACAAATTTCATTTATAACCTTAATCACTTTATTGCTATGGTAGCAGCAGAGGAAAACGTAAAAGTGAACGTACGCCCGCTAGCTGACCGGGTATTGGTAGAAGCCGCCCCGGCTGAAGAAAAAACCGCTTTTGGTATCATCATCCCTGACACTGCCAAAGAGAAACCACAACGTGGTACTGTAGTGGCCGTTGGCACAGGCAAAAAAGACGAGCCTCTGACGGTGCAGGTTGGTGATACAGTTCTCTACGGCAAATACGCCGGTACAGAGATCACTGTTGACGGCAAAGAGTATCTGATCATGCGTGAATCAGACATCTTCGCAATCCTCTAATTTCTTAATGAAAAATGTTTAATGTACAATGTATAATGAATGATAAGTGCACTGTTTCCGGCTAGGTCAGGCATGCTTCATTTTACATTTCGCATTCTACATTTATTTATTCCTCATTTTTCATTTTACATTAACAGAAAATGGCAAAGAAAATATTTTTCGACACAGAAGCCCGTGACAAGATCAAACGGGGTGTAGATACACTGGCTGATGCCGTAAAAGTTACGCTGGGTCCAAAAGGCCGTAACGTAATCCTCGATAAAAAATTCGGTTCACCAGCTATCACTAAGGACGGTGTAACTGTAGCGAAAGAAATTGAGCTGAAAGATGCCATGGAAAACATGGGCGCTCAGCTGGTAAAAGAAGTAGCCTCAAAAACAGCTGATTCTGCCGGTGACGGTACAACTACAGCGACGGTTCTGGCCCAGGCGATTTACTCAATCGGTGCGAAAAACGTAGCTGCCGGTGCCAACCCGATGGACCTGAAGCGTGGCGTTGACAAAGCGGTTATTGCCGTTGTGAAAAACCTTGCTGAGCAGGCTCAGACAGTAGGTGACGACTTCGGCAAAATTGCTCAGGTTGCTACGATCTCAGCTAACCACGACGAAGAAATCGGCAACATGATTGCTGAGGCCATGAAGAAAGTGGGTAAAGAAGGTGTTATCACTGTTGAAGAAGCCCGCGGTACAGAAACAGAAGTTAAAACGGTTGAAGGTATGCAGTTCGACCGTGGTTACCTGTCACCATACTTCGTAACCAACACAGAGAAAATGGAAGCTGAACTGGAGCGTCCGTTCATCCTGATCTCTGAGAAAAAAGTTTCGTCAATGAAAGAGCTGCTGCCGGTTCTGGAGCAGGTAGCTCAGACAGGCCGTCCCTTGCTGATCATCGCTGAAGATGTTGACGGTGAAGCCCTGGCGACGCTGGTAGTAAACAAAATCCGTGGCGCCCTGAAAGTAGCAGCCGTTAAGGCTCCTGGTTTCGGTGATCGCCGGAAAGCTATGCTGGAAGACATCGCGATCCTGACAGGTGGTCAGGTAATCAGCGAAGAGCGTGGCTTCAAACTGGAAAACGCTTCTATCGAATTCTTAGGCCAGGCCGAAAAAATCCTGATCGACAAAGACAATACAACTATTGTTAACGGTGTTGGTCACAAAGAAGACATTCAGGGCCGTGTAAACCAGATCAAAGCACAGATCGAAAACACAACGTCTGATTACGACCGCGAGAAGCTTCAGGAGCGTCTGGCGAAACTGTCAGGTGGTGTGGCGATCCTGTACATCGGTGCGGCTACTGAAGTTGAAATGAAAGAGAAGAAAGACCGCGTTGACGATGCCCTGCACGCTACCCGCGCTGCCGTTGAAGAAGGTATCGTTACCGGTGGTGGTGTTGCTCTGATTCGTGCCATCTCATCGCTTGACAGCGTTCAGACCATCAACGACGACGAGAAAACAGGTGTGGCGATTATCCGTACAGCCCTGGAATCTCCGCTGCGTACAATCGTGTCGAACGCCGGCGGCGAAGGCTCTGTTGTGATCAACAAAGTGAAAGAAAGCACTGGCGGTTTCGGCTACAACGCGAAAAACGATTCGTACGAAGATCTGTTCGCAGCCGGTATCATCGATCCGAAGAAAGTAACCCGTTTAGCGCTGGAAAACGCAGCGTCTATCGCCGGTCTGTTGCTGACAACGGAATGTGTGATTGCTGACGAGCCGGAAGAAGCTCCTGCCGGTGGTGGTGCTCATGCACACGGCGGCGGCATGGGCGGCATGATGTAATTCATCTCCTTGCTTATGCTGATACAGTCCCCCAACCTTGCGGTTGGGGGATTTTTTTGTGACTGTCTATTGTTTATTTTTGTCAACACCAGCGTTTTGCGCTGTTACCGGTTAAGCATATTTACTCCTATGACTACAGCTCAGATTTTATTTGAACAATACAAAGTGCTGCCCCCACGCGTTAAACGGGAGCTAAAAAAACTCATTACATAGGATGAGGTTGAAGAGAAAACACCGTTACTTGATCAGATCAGGGAAGGCATGAAAGAGATCAACCTGATCAAACAAGGAAAACTAAAGGCGAAAACATTGAATCAGTTATTAACTGAGCTTAAAGATGAAGCCTGAGCTTCTTGCACTTCCTTACTTTGAACGGTTTATCTTGTCACGATTTACGACAAATCTGAAGAAACGACTATCACTAAATCCGACCTTATCGATATTATCAACAGCTCGTTTGACAATGAGGATACACTATAAGCGAAGCGGCCCCGATCAGGATTGATCGGGGCCGCTTCGCTTATTTCGCAATCGTTACCGTCTCAGTACTTTCCTTACCAACAGTCAGTGGCTGACCAAGCAACTGCAGCGTGATCGGTTGAGCCGAGAAGTTTTCGACCATTACTTCAGCCTGCGTTACTGAAATCTGCAACAACACCCCTCTGAACCGGATTTTAAAGGCCAGAGACTGCCAGTTGTCCGGACAATACGGATTCAGTACCAGCGTATCGTTCTGCACGCGTAAACCACCAAAGCCTTTCACGACAGCCAGCCAGGTACCGGCCATAGACGTGATATGCAGACCGTCTTCGGTATCGTTGTTATAATCGTCAAGGTCGAGACGGGCCGTACGGAGATACATCTCATACGCCTTTTCTTTCATGCCCAGCGTTGAAGCCAGTACCGAGTGAACACACGGCGACAGCGACGATTCGTGTACCGTCATCGGCTCGTAGAAATCAAAGTTCCGGCGCAGGGAATCCGTGTCAAATTCGTCGTCAAAGAAGTAGAATCCCTGCAACACATCAGCCTGTTTAATGAAGCAGGAACGCAGAATACGATCCCACGACCAGTTCTGATTCAGTGGCCGCTGCCCTCTCGGAATGTCACTGACCGGCATCAGTTCTTTGTCGAGGAAGCCTTCCTGCTGTAGATAGACGCCGCGTCCGGCATCGAACGGATAATGCATATTTGCGACAATATGCGTTGCCGTAGCCACTTCTTTTTCTTCGCGGAAATGGATGCGTTCGGCCAGCTCGGAGAATGCTTCCGGATTGAGGGCTTTTACCTTCTCAACGGCTTCGATAGTATACCGCAGCGTCCAGGCGGCAATGTAATTGGTATACCAGTTATTGTTAACGTTGTTTTCGTATTCGTTCGGCCCCGTAACCCCCAGCATGACATACTGCTGTTTGGCACCGGACCAGTTTACCCGCTGACTCCAGAAACGGCTGATGGCAATCAGCACTTCCAGACCATATTCGGCCAGGTACTGCTCGTCGCCGGTATAGCGCACATAGTCATAGATGGCATAGGCAATTGCACCGTTCCGGTGGATTTCCTCGAACGTAATCTCCCATTCGTTATGGCACTCCTCCCCGTTCATAGTCACCATCGGATAGAGCGCAGCACCGGCCTTGAAGCCGAGCTTCTGTGCGTTTTCAATGGCTTTGCCCAGCTGTTTATGCCGGTAAACCAGCAGATTGCGGGCTACTTTCTGATCCGCAGTAGACAGATAGAACGGCAGACAGTAGGCTTCGGTATCCCAATAGGTTGACCCGCCGTATTTTTCGCCGGTGAAGCCTTTCGGCCCGATGTTCAGCCGCTCGTCTTCGCCGGTATAGGTTTGTTCGAGCTGGAAAATATTGAACCGGATGCCTTGCTGAGCCGCCACATCACCGTCGATGGTAATGTCGTTCATTTTCCATTTGTCGGCCCACGCCTGCTTTTGTTCAAACAGCATCTTTTCGAATCCCTTACGGGTGATGCGCTGGATGTACTGCCGGGTGTCGGCCATCAGATGATCAGGATCGTAATTGAGCGACGACAGGTTAACGGCATACTTATAGATGGCCGTTTCCTGACCACGTTCACAGTCCAGCGTCATTCGGTTAGCCACGTATTTTTCATACTTGATCGGCTGCGACTGGTAGTCGATCCTGCTGCCGTTCTGCTCGATCTCAACGCACATGCCGGTGGCCACGTGGAAGCCGGTTTTACGGGTCCGGAGTTCAATATAGGCCTCACCATAGGCCGTTTCCTTCCGGACTTCGTCCCAGAACTTTTCGTCGTAATTGGCGTCTTTATTCCGGATATCGCCGTCGATATAGGGCGTGACCGTAATTTTTTCCATCGAAATTCAGCGGCGTGATGGCATAGCGGATGGCACCGGCTTCATCATCAACAATCGAGCAAAAGCGTTTCGCATTCACCTGCAGTTCCTTACCGCTTTTCAGCACCGCGATAAATGAGCGCTCCAGATACCCTTCCTGCATGTTCAGCACGCGGCGGAAATTACGGACCTCGCAATGATTCAGGTCGAGGCTTTCGTATTCAACGTCGATATTGATACCGATCCAGTTAGCCGCATTCAGTACCTTGGCAAAATACTCGGGGTAACCGTTTTTCCACCAACCTACGCGGGTTTTGTCGGGATAGTAACACCCCGGCGACGTAATTACCCTGCAATGTTTTGCCGGTAAACTGTTCTTCAAAGTTACCACGCTGCCCCATCCGGCCGTTGCCGAGGCTCATGGCACTTTCGGTAATTTCATTGTAGTCACGGTGGAAGCCTTCTTCGACTATACACCAGGGATCATTGATAAGATATTGTTTCATCAGAGGTAAAGCAGGTTGCGGAAACGGGGATTTACCCTTTCCGCCTGCACAAGTTTCTTAAGTACGTTAACAGAATTATCCTTTCTTTTAGTGTCTTATTACCATTAATTTCCATCCGTGATGGTATGTTTTACCCGCATCGCCTGATTGAGATGACGCTCGGTGTGGGCTACCAGCATCAGCAGGGCATCGCCCAGACGAAGTTTGATGCTGTTGCCGAATAAGGTTGCCAGTTTGGTGGTATTCCAGTCCAGATAGATGGTTTTGTCGATCTGCGCCTGTAACGTTTGCTGTAAATCAACGAATTGCGTCATCACATCCGCCACATCCAGCTCCCCCGTCTTCCGGGGCTTGATAAACGACGGGGCCGGCAGCTTCATTTTTGTGTTCGGGTCAACCGCCCATCGCAGGGCTCGTCCTACCCAACCCGACTCCAGAACCTGATCGGCCGGCTGGTGCTGAATCAGCCCTAGCTGATCTACCTTATGCTGGATGTTCCGGATATAAAACCGTTCGGCCAGATTCAGGTGTTGCAGGCATTCAATCATACTCCAGGTATCCGGCGCCGGTTTCCGGCTCAGCTGTTCGTGCGTCAGCGGGCGGAATTCCTGATCAATGATCCTTAATACCGCCGACAGACGCTCCTGTAGCTGCCGGGCAGTTTCGAGCTTTTGCATAGCTTATAAACGGGCTAAAATTTGCGGAACCGTAACGTTTCCAGCGACGGGAAAACTATATCAGCTTTTGTAAGGACATCCGGTGAACCGATACCAACCGACCGGGAACCCGCCCGAACCGCTGATTCAATGCCCGCCACGGCGTCCTCAAATACGACACACTCACCCGGTCCAACACCGAGTTCCTCCGCCCTTTCAGAAACACTTCCGGGTCCGGTTTTCCTTTTGAAATTTTGTTTCCGTCAATAATGGCATCAAACCGGTCAGTCATCCCGATGCGTTCGAGAATCAGACCGGCATTTTTACTGACCGATCCCAGCGCCGTTTTCAGACCGGCCTCCCGAACCTGCGCAAAAAATGCCGGTATGCCCGGCAAAATATCATTTGGCGTCATCCGGCTCACCAGCTTCAGATACCATTCGTTTTTCAGCGTTGCCAGCTCCAGCTTTTTTTCTTCGGGAAGCTGCACATTACCATGTGCCAGAATCAGGTCCAGCGAATCCATCCGGCTGACCCCTTTCAGGCCTTCATTAAATTCTTCAGAAATATCGAAACCCAGTTCATTGGCCATCCGGCGCCAGGCCTGATAATGATAAATGGCCGTATCGACAATTACGCCATCAAGATCAAACAGAAATGCTTTGATTGGTTGCATGAATTAAAGTAAGTACCAGACCGCAAAATAATACAACTCCGGCAGAATCAGCACAAACGGGCCTGTTAAATCACGCAAACCCCCGACTCCGCAATGCATCGGAACTTAATCCAATTGAAAAATATTATGCCATTAAACAAATAGAAACATAAACAATTACAGCTATGGCAGAGACCAAATATGCCCTGGAAGCAACTGATGCTAACTTTAGCGAACTGATTAATTCTGATAAACCGGTACTGGTTGATTTCTGGGCTGAGTGGTGTGGACCATGTAAAATGATTGGCCCTGTTGTTGAAGAACTAGCCGGTCAGTATGAAGGACAGGCAGTAATCGCTAAAATGGACGTAGATGCTAACTCAACTACACCTGCTAAATTCGGTATCCGCAGCATCCCGACATTGCTTATCTTTAAAAATGGCCAGCAGGTAGACAAAATCGTCGGTGCTGTTCCGAAAAACGTTCTGGAGCAAAAATTAGCAGCTCAGTTGTAAGCAATACACTGATGTGAGCTTTAGTCTATACATCTGATTCCTGAGTACCCCTCAAAAAGAAATGCCAGGCTTCCGTCTGGCATTTCTTTTTGTATTTTTGGCCTCCTTCATCAACCTAACGGCGGAGTTTTTATGAGTACCTTAGCCATCACAACGTCTGTTTTTGACCTATTTAAAGTAGGCCCCGGTCCGTCGAGTTCACACACGATCGGCCCCATGAAAGCAGCATTTGACTTTCGCACCCGCATTAGCGCATTACCGGACGAAACGCTGTCCGGAGCAAACCGGATTGATATTCTGCTGTTTGGCTCGCTGAGCGCCACCGGAAAAGGCCATGGTACCGACCGGGCGATTGTGGCCGGTCTGCTTGGCTGGCAACCCGAAACCACCGACCCCGACGAACTGCTTGCCCTGCTCAAAGACCCTGATCAGCATTATGCCGTTACAGTCAACGGCCATACCTATCCGGTCGGACCGGCCGATATTTATTTCGAACGCCGCCGCTATGATTCGCCCTATGCCAACACCATGGTGCTCAGGCTGGCCAACGGGGATAGTGTGCTGCTGGAAGAAGAGTATTATTCAATCGGTGGCGGGTTCGTGATCAGGAAAGGAGAGCCGGAAACACCCGTGGCGGCGGTAGAACCACCCTACCCCTATCAGACCATGAAAGAGCTGAAAGCGCACCTGACCCGGAATAATCTGACGCTGGAGGAGCTTATCATGGCGAATGAAATCGCCCTGACCGGACGATCCGCCAAAGAGATTAATCAGCGGATTGACCAGATTCTGGACTTTATGCACAAAGCGGTCCGGCGCGGACTACGGCATAAGGGTACGCTGCCGGGTTCGATAAAACTCCGGCGGAAAGCACCTTTGCTTTACCAGCAGGCCAAGGGAATGTCCCATTCGTCAGATAGTTTTCTGATATTTCTGAATGCTTACTGTCTGGCGGCTTCCGAAGAAAATGCGGGCGGGTGGCATTGTGGTAACAGCCCCGACTTCAGGGGCTTCCGGCGTTATCCCGGGCCTGACCTATCTGGCCAAACACCATTTTCATTACGATAAGGCAACGCTCCGGAAAGGTATGCTGGCCGCCGCCGCCGTGGGTTTTCTGGTTAAACACAACGCCAGTATTTCGGGTGCTGAAATGGGCTGTATGGGCGAAATCGGCTCAGCTTCGGCCATGGGCGCGGCTTTTCTGACCTACGCAGCCGGCAAATCCATCGATGCGGTTGAATCCGCTGCCGAGATCGGGATCGAACATCACCTGGGCATGACCTGTGATCCGATCGGGGGATATGTGCAGATTCCCTGCATTGAGCGCAATGCTATGGGGGCCGTCAAAGCGTATAACGCCTTCCTGCTGGCAACTTCCGGCGCACCGTCGATGCAGAAGATTTCCCTCGACTCGGTCATCAAGGTTATGAAGGCTACCGGCCGCGATATGTCTACCAAATACAAAGAGACGTCCGAAGCCGGCCTGGCACTCAGCGCTACAGAATGTTAACTTTTTTCATATCCGGCAGTTTAACAGACAAGTCTTTTCGTTACTGCTTTCTGTGTTGCTGCGTTCTGAATTGTTTTTCACCATGCAGCCACTCAGAACGCAGCAACACAGAGACTATCACCATTCAGTAACCAACAAAACGAAAGGAGGTTAACCATGTCGAATATCTATACACCCAACCAACAGCGGATATTACTGATTGCCAGCCTGTTTATTATCGGCGGTTTCATCATTGTCGGCATCAGCCAATACATTACGGCCTTTTTAGGGGCGGTCATTCTCTATGTTGTTTTCCGGCCCTGGTTTCATAATCTGGTCCATAAACGTGGCTGGAACCGGACGCTGGTTACCATCCTGCTGATCGTTTTTTCGATTGTTGTCATTATTCTCCCCTTCCTGGCGCTAAGTTTACTCCTCGCCAGCCGGATTCAGTATTACAGCCGCAACCCGGAGCCGATTCTTGACCTGATCAATAAGGTGGAGCAACTGACAAAGTTTAAAATCACCGATGAGAAAAATATCCGGTCGATGGTGCAGCAGGGTGCTTCGTTTGCCAGCAAGCAGTTTCCGTCGGTACTGAGCGGAACCCTTGATTTTATCATTATCATGGGCCTACTCTACGTGGCGCTCTATTTCATGTTCATGGAAGAAGAGGCGTTCATGAAAGGCCTGCGCAAATATCTGCCGTTTAAGTCGGCAACTCTTGACAATCTAGGTGAAGAACTGAAGAACATGGTAAACGCCAACGTGCTCGGGCAAGCCCTGGTTTCGTTTGTGCAAGCCATTCTGACCGGACTGACGTTATGGATTTTCGGCGTACCTGATCCGGCATTCTGGGGTATGGTTACCTTTTTCTTTGCCTTTATCCCGGTACTTGGTACACCGGTGGTATTTGTCCCAGCCGCCCTCATGCAACTGTCAAGCGGGAATACAGGCCAGGGCGTTGGTATATTGCTGGTTGGTGCCATCGTGATTATCAACATCGACAACCTGCTGCGTATCTGGCTGGCCAAACGTATGGGCGATGTCCATCCACTGATTACGTTGGTTGGCATTGTACTAGGTGTACCGATTTTCGGCATTCTTGGTCTGGTAATCGGGCCGTTGCTCCTATCCTACTTCATTGTTCTGATGAAGGTTTTTGAAAAGGAAAATCACAAGCTTCGGATTGAGATTG
>CBDFHU010000005.1:0-19373 GCA_965247375.1 Arsenicibacter sp. | reverse complement strand
CCACCTCTTTGGGGAGCCCGATCAGTAAGCTGTTCTTGCTTGTTTTCAGGGCGACAGGTGCCTCCTGTGGATACAGCGCCGTTTGCTTGGCTAGTTCCTCGAATCCGGTCACTTTTAATGAAGTTTATAAGGGGGAAGCCAGCGCCTCAGTGGCAGGCTAACCGACTTTTTGTGTTTCGATTGTACGTTTTCCAGTAGCATCGGCTACGATACTGACCGAATAATAGCTGGCCGGCCAGATCGATGTGATGCGCTCAGGCCATTCGACAAAGCAGTAGTCGCCTGAGTAAAAGTATTCTTCGATACCGATATCGAGCGCTTCGGCTTCGTTGCGCAGCCGGTAACAGTCGAAATGGTAGACGGATTCAGCCTGTTGTGTTGTGTATTCGTTAACAATCCCGAAAGTCGGGCTCTGCACCACACTGACAACACCCAATGCCCGGCAAAGTGCTTTAATCAGCGTTGTTTTACCGGCTCCCATATCGCCTTCAAACAACCATACGGGACGGTCGTTTCCTTCGTCGAGTAAATGGCGCGCCGCCTGATCCAGATCCGCCAATTGATCCATGTGCAATGTCATGTGACAAAGATAACCAAAAGACAGCACAGGTAAGTAACGAAGTTGCACCGAAATCGCCTGATCGGTCCGTAAGTAAACGCGTTACCGCCTAAAAGCAAACTACCGGTTGGATGACGGGTAAAGAGTGCTTAGTTTCGGCCTTTACTAAGTGATTTTTCACCAGAAAAACGATTGATATGCCATCTCCCATTACTGTCGGCCTGATTGGTTTCGGTCTTTCGGGCCGCTATTTCCATGCGCCGTTTCTGCATACGAACCCCAACTTTACGCTGACGAAGGTGGTTGAACGTCACCGCAACGACGCGCAGTTATTTGATCCGGCGATTGTTACCGTACGGAGCCATGAAGAGCTGTTCAGCGATCCGGCGATTGAGCTGGTTATTGTCGGTTCGCCGAACGACACGCACTTTTCGTACGCCAAAGCCGCGCTTGAAGCCGGTAAACACGTACTGATTGAAAAGCCCTTTACCAACACCAGCGCTCAGGCCCGTGAGTTGCTCGACCTGGCCACGGCGAAAGGACTGGTTGCCATTCCGTACCAGAACCGCCGGTACGATGCCGATTTTCTGACCATTCAGCAGGTGCTGGCCAGTGGCAAACTGGGCGACATCAACGAATACGAAGGGCATTTCGACCGGTACCGGCCGGTGGTGCTCGATTCGTGGAAAGAACATGAACCGGACGGCGGCGGTAATCTCTATAACCTCGGGCCGCACCTGCTCGATCAGGCGATTGTGCTTTTTGGTGTTCCTGAAGCTGTTTCCGGCGACATCCGCATGATCCGCAAGGGAAGTACCAACGATGATTATTTTGAAATCCGGCTGTTTTATCCCGACAAACGGGTCATTGTGAAGTCGAACATGATGGCTCCGGAGAATCACCTGCGCTACATCATTCACGGCTCCCAAGGGTCGTTTATAAAGTCGGGGCTGGATATTCAGGAAGAAACGCAACGGAAAGATATTTTACCGGATACGCCGGACTGGGGCCGCGAGCCGGCCAGCCAATACGGTACGCTGACGACGGAAGCCAGCCGGGAAACGGTTGAGAGTGTGGCCGGCAATTATCATCTGTTCTACAACGATCTGGCGGCGGCCATCCGCGGCGAACACCCGGCCGGGGTGCGGCCGGAGCAGATCTACGCCGTTATCCGGCTCATGGAGCTCGCCCGCCAAAGCAGCCGGGAAGGCCGTGTACTGGCGTTTGCGTAAAAGATGTACAGCAGGAATGGACGGTTTCATTCCTGCTGTATGCGTCAGCCTGGTTGTTAAGCCGGAACGCTACTTTCAGACTCATGCCAGGCGCGTGTAAACACAAAAAAAACGGAGTCTCCTCCGCCCTCACTTAACTTAATCTAATTAACCCGGCGCTGCTCGTCTTCCAGACTGGTACGGCGCTGGCGGATGCCTTTCAGATCACGCTTACCCAGATTGTAGGTAAACGTTACCCGCGCGACCCGCGTCTCCCAGCGGCTCGTAAAGCGGATGTACACATCCGGATTGTTGACATAACCGCCGAATTGCCCCGTTTTCAGCACATCACTGACGTTCAGCTTCAGACTGGCTTTCTTTTCCCACAGGCTTTTCTGCAAACCCACCGAGACCTGGCCGGTGCCTTTCCCCTGAAACATGCCGTCGACAAACGGAGACCGGTAAAACGCAACAATCTCAGCCGTGATGCCGTGCGGCAGCACCAGGTTGTGACTCATGTTCAGGTTGGCGGCAATGCCCCGGTTATCCAGCGGTTTACCGAGCCATACCGCATTATACCGGTTCAGGAATATATCGGCCGACTGGCGCATGTTCCACCACTTTGTCAGCGTCAACGGAAAACTGAGGCTCAGGTTATAATTGTTCAGCACACTCAGGTTGACCGTCGTTTGCTTCAGGGCTTCGCCTACCTGTTCGTTTACCTGACTGATTACATCGCTGGTCCGGTTGTAGCTCAGCGTAATGCTGGTTTCGTTTTTGTAGGTATACCCCACCTCAAAGGCGTTAGTGTACTGCGGCCGCAGAAACGGGTTGCCCTCGCTGTAGGTGTAGGGGTCCATAACATACACAAACGGATTCAGTGACAGGTAATTCGGCCGGTCGATCCGGCGGCTGTAGGCAAAACGCAGTTGATTATCGGCATTGACCGTATGGGTCAGAAACAGGCTTGGAAACAGGTTGGTATACGTCCGCTCCACCACTTTATTCGTGGTAATGGAGTTACCCTTCGACCGGGTATGCTCCATGCGTAATCCGGCTTGCAGACCCCACTTTTTCCAGTCGCAGTTACCGTTAATGTAGGCGGCATGGATCGTTTCGTCGTAAACAAAATGATTGGTGCGGTTCGCGTCAGGAACCCATTTACTATCTGTCAGGGTTTCAAACAGGACGTCGTTATCCGACATCACATAGCTACTTTTCCAGCCTGCTTCCAGTTTACCCGTTTTGCCGAACGGATGTACATAATCCAGCTTTGCGGCCCTGATCGCTACCGTTGACGGCGGGATATTGCGCTGAATCAGGGGCATTCCAATCTCCTCGCCACCTGTACTGAACCGCCGCGTAGTCATGTTATCGGTCGGGCTGATCGACACATGCGAGTAATCGGCATCGACCGTTAACTCCCGCGGGCCGCCATCGCGCGGATTCTTGTCAAAGCTGTGACGGAAGTTGGCGTTTATCGCCATCCGGCCCATTTTACGGGCCGAGGCATTGATCAGCGTCACCAGACTTTGCTGCTCCATAGCGTTGTTATAGACCAGATTGCGGTTATCGATCTGCGCCTGATTGGCGTTAAACTGGCCATTCAGCATCAACCCGAAAGTGGTCTGTTTGCCAGGCGAAAAGTCAACCCCGGCCTTTACGGTCTGATTGTTCGATTCGCTGGGCCGGTAGCCGAGATTACGGACCGTTTGCCGGGCATTGCCTGTACCGAACTCCCGCAGGGCATCTACTGAACTATACATTTTCCGGTAGTCATAATTGTAATTACCGAACAGGCTCCACGGTCCTTTACGGTGGTTGAGCGTCAGCCCGGCCGAGCCTTTACCGAAACGGCCATACCCTGCCCCCAGCTGAAGACTCCCGTTAGTCCCGTCGGCGGCGTTATTGCGTTTCAGGCGGATATTAATGATGCCCGAATTGCCGGCAGCATCGTATTTGGCCGATGGCTTCGTAATCAGTTCGATGCTCTGCACACTGTTGGCAGGGGTATTCCGGAGCAGGTTCATCACATCGGCCGTAGAAAGGTAGGTGGGTTTGCCATCGATCATGACCAGCACCCCGTCGCGGCCTTTCAGCTTGAGCAGATCGTTCTGGGAATCATACACCACGCCCGGCGATTTCTCCAGCACCTCAAGGGCCGTTCCACCGGCCGAGGTAATGCTGTTTTCGACGTTGATCACCGTTTTGTCGGGCAGTTGTTCGATGAAGGGCTTTTTGGCGGTGACGTTTACTTCGCTCAGCGTTCTGGTATCTTCGGTCATCACCAGTACCGGCACAGCAAACGCCTCACCGGCTTTCAGCGTAAATACGGCCGATACCGCCCGCTTGTACCCGACCTGCGTAACCATCACACGGTAGGTTCCGGTCATAACCTGTTCAATCAGGTACTTACCGGCAGCATCAGTAATGGCGCCTTTTACCAACGTCGAGTCGGCAGCCCGCTGTAGCAGGACGGTGGCAAATTCAAGCGGTTTACCGCTTGCATCCTGTACCTGCCCGGCCACGGATGTTGCCGGTTGCCGGGCAAACAGCATGTGGGATAAAAGCAGGGTCAGCGCCAGGCTAATCCACAAGCCCGGAACCAGTGAAAAACGTATTTGTTGTTTACTGTATGCGTTCATGGTAGTTGTTGTTTTATGCCACAAAATTGGGCAATCGGGCAACGTCCATCAATCGCATGAAAATGTGAATCTGCCGTTTTTTAGTGCGTGTTCCAACCATAACCAGCGGCAGCGGGTCATACAGACGAACAACAATTTATTACCTCAATGTTGAACAGTAAACTCATTGCCGCCCTGTTGATCGGCGGCGCACTGGCTGTAGGATGCCAGAAAAACGACGACAATGCCTCACCACAGGATACCGTATCGATTGGCAATAAGGGAGCAGCCCGTGTCGGTCAGGACGTTACCATTAAAGCCGATACCATTTTAGACAGCCGTTGCCCGAAGAATGTGCAGTGTGTGTGGGCGGGCAATGCCCGCGTTGGCTTTACGCTGAGCAGCAGTACCGCCAGTAAAAAAGATACGCTCTGTGTGGGTGACTGCCGCACAACCAAAGGCAGTGTTGATACGCTGACCTTAGGCTCCGACCGGTACCAGGTTACGCTCGTAGACGTTACGCCTTACCCGGCAACAACCGACCAAAATCCGAAGGCCGAAGCCGTTTTCAAAGTAGTGAAACTGTAGAAGGTTAATGAATAATGGGGAATGTATAATGTATAATCCCCTTCCGGCAACTCATTGTGCGTTCCCCATTATTCATTATCCATTCCCTCCAGCCCTACACCAACCCCTCCCGCATCGCTTTCAGGATGGCTTCGGTTTTGGAATTCACCTGTAGTTTATCGTATACGCTCCGGATGTGCGACCGTACGGTATCAATGCTGATATGCAGTTCATCGGCAATAAGCTTGTAGCTGTAGCCGGCCACCAGCCCCTTGATAATGTCCAGTTCCCGCGCCGAGAGCCGGTAATCATCCTGCCGCGCGGCGGGCGACGGCGGTGGCTGCTGAAAGTGGAGCAACACTTTGCGGGCGATACTGGCCGTCATCGGCGAACCGCCCCGATACAGGTCAAAGATCGCCGCGATGATGTCGGCGGGAGCCGTGTGTTTCAGCAGATAACCGCTCGCACCGTTCCGGATAGCGCGGAAAATCTTGTCCTCGTCATCGAAAACGGTAAGCATCAGAATCTGCGTTTTTGGGGATACGGCCTTCACCAGCGGCACGGCATCGATACCACTGATACCCGGCAGGTCAATATCCATCAGGACGATATCCGGTTGCAGTTCGCGGAGATCATCCTGTACCTGGCGGCAATTCGGAAAGGCACTCAGCAGTTCCAGTCCCGGCGTAGCCTGAATCAAAAATGAAATACCTTCCCGCAGTTCACGGTTATCTTCGTAATACACTATGGTGACCGGTGCTGTCATGGTTTATGCGTTTTTTACCATTAAGCGGATTGTTGTCCCCTGCCCTGGCGCCGATTCAACAGACAGCGTTCCCGCGATTTCCTGAGCGCGCTGCCGCAGATTCGGCAGGCCGTTGCCTTCGCGGACAGCCGCCGGATTAAAGCCCTTGCCGTTGTCCTGAATCGTCAGTTGCAGGCTGCCCTGAACAACGCGCAGGTCAACGGTAATGGCCGTGCATTGGGCGTATTTAATGGCATTATTGATACTTTCCTTAAAAATCAGATAGAGGTTCCGGCGCCGGGCCATGTCGAGTTTCAGCGGCTGGAAGCTATCTGTCACCTCCATCCGGAAGGCAATCTGCCGGGCTTCGGCCATTTTCAGACCAAATTCCCGCATCCGGATCACCACATCATCCAGCGTATCCTGATTGCTCCTGATCGTCCAGATAATATCCTGCATTGACTCCGATAAGCCGGCAGCACTCTGGCTGATCCGTTGCAGGACGGGCACCGCTTCGGGTTTGGTTTCGGCCAGCTGTAGTTGCAACACATCGCTGAAGATACGGATACTACTCAGCGTTGACCCCATGTCATCGTGTAAATCCTTCGCAATCCGGTTCCGGATGAGTTCAATCCGTTTTTGCTGCTCCGAACGGTACCGGTAAACGGCGTAGCCCGTTCCAGCCACCAGTACAATCATCAACAGTTTAAACCACCAGGTCTGGTAGTAAGCCGGCATGACCTCAACCGGCACGGTAATCCCGGCTACGTTCCAGACACCATCGTTGTTAGCCGCCCGGATTACCAGTGCGTAACTCCCGGGAGCCAGATTGGTGTAGGTAGCCTGCCGGTTTTCGGTCGGAACGGGCTTTTTATCAAAGCCGGTGAGCTGATACGTATACCGGTTATGCTGAGCACGGCTAAAATTCAGCGCGGCAAACTCAACGGTCAGGGTTGTTTCGCCGGGATGCAGGGCAAGGGTCTGCCCCGGCTGCCAGTATCTGCGCTGCGCATTGACCGTTATGCCTGTTATCACCACGGGCGGCGGTAACAGATTCCGGCGTAACCGGTCGGGCTGCACATAATTAAAGGCTCCGGGAAAACCCAGAAACAGTTCCCCCTGCCGGTTTATCATCGGGTATGACGGCATAAAGACTGTCTTATCGAACAGGCCGTTGCCCTTATCGTAGTAGTGAAACCGACCTGTTCGCGGGTCCAGTTCGTGGAGCATGTTGTCGGTCATCATCCAGATATGCCCCCGCGCGTCATCCTCCATCCCGAACACATGATCGGCCTGTAACCCGTTTTCAAGCCGGTACGTCGATAACACACGGCCGGTACTGTCGGCACAAACGACAAACCCGATTCCCGACTGCCAGATCCGGCCCTGCCGGTCAATATGAAAACAGCTTTGCAGGCGGTCTGAGGTTTGAATGCCTGGTCCGGCGGCTTTCAACTTTAGCTTCCGCAGCATATTCCGGTCGGGATCGAAGCGGAAAAGACCCTCAAAGGTATGTATCCAGAGCCGGTGCTGTTGGTCGGCCTGCATACTGCCGAATTGCACCGGCTCCGGGTTTGGCCAGGGCAAATCCCACGGCTCAATCCGTTGACTCACCGGATCGGCCCAATACAACCGCCCCTTATTTGTCCCGATCCAGACCCGGCCCTTGTGGTCAGCACAAACTGTCTGAACAAATGTATTTTCCAGCTCAGAACGCCACCGTTTATGAACCGGGTCATAGATCAATACCCCGTTGTTGGTACTGACCCAGATATGTCCGGCAGCATCCTGCGCCAGCCCGCGGGTATCCCGTTCGGCCGGTTCCCCTGGAAACGGGATCAGATGCGGTTCGTCTTCCCCGCGATTCCAGACAAAAAGCCCTTTCTCACGGACCGCCAGCCAGTAGCGGTTATCCTGCCGGTTGTCCTGCCGGATCATGGTTACAAAGTCCCCCGTTGTATTGACCGGCGTCTGGCTGTAGAGCACTTTCCGCTTAAACCTGATCGCAAACGGATCGACTTTTTCCAGTCCCTTATTGGTTCCCAGCCAGAGAATTCCTGACTGCGGATCGCGGTATAAACAGGCCACAATCCCGCCGTTATGACTGAGCGGGTCCTGTGCCTGCGCCGTTACCGGCAACGTTTTTTTCAGCAACGGCACATACACGGCCAGCCCATGCTGCGTATCGCCCAGCCAGAAAAACGGCCCGCCGCCCGGCTGCTGATCGGCGGCCATACTCAGCGCTCCGGCATTAGCCCCCGGTAAGGGCAACAGCCGGTCGGTCGCCGGATCATATGCCATCGGGCCCCGGTTATAGAAGAGAACAAACAGCTTTTTGTCAGGAGTCTGATACAGACCGGCCACCCAAACCTGCTGATCGCGGTGGCGTCTGTCGCTGCCAATAACGTGGGTATATTGCCGGGTTTGCGGATTAAACCGGTAAAGAGCCCCTTCATGCTGCACCCAGAAATGCCCCCACTGATCGAAATAAGGGTCGGCATAACTGTTTGGCTCCACAAAAGGCACCGGAAAAGCCGTAAGCTGTAAGGTCTTCAGGTCAATGCGGTAAAGCTGATCTCTGGACGCAAACCAGCCATACCCCTGTTTATCAATGGCCAGCGGCGAGACAAAATCATTATCCGCAAACTGGTCGCTGAGGGGCGGGATTGGGATACTTTCGAAGCGCTCCCGCAGAGGGTCAAAGCGGTGCAGGCCCCGGTTAGTCGATACCCAGATAAAGCCGTCCGGATCTTCGGTCAGTCCGCGATTGACTATGTAGTTCCCCAGCAACCCGTCTTTACCTTTCCGGTAATAACTGTGCGTCCGTTTGTAGTTTTTGAACTGCAGCCCGTCGAACCGGTTCAGGCCGTTACTGGTCCCGGCCCACAAAAAACCGCGCCGGTCTTTCAGCAGGGCCGTAACGCAATTGCCCGACAGGCCATCTTCGGACGTATAGTGTTCAAACGATACATCTGTCCACTGCGCCTGCGCTGCGTAAGGCCTGACCAGCAGCCACATAATGAAGAAACAGACTGTCCTTGTTTGGTTTGCGTTCATGATACCCCGGCAATCACAAAGGCAAAGGTGGCAATCCTTTCAGAAGAAGACAACCTGACCAGCTAGCATGAAGATGTGAATCTGCCGCTACAGACGCACAAACGTCCGGATTGCGGTATGCGGCTTATTAAAACCCAGCTCAAAAAAATTACCGACCTTCAGCTCACCCTGCGACTGACTGATGGGATAACTGGTATAAATTGACGAAGAGGAAAGCATGTTGAGCAAATAGATTTCATCTTCTTTAATATAATACGTGTAGAGGCCGCTGCCGATTTTCGGCAACAGATACCCCTCTGCATTTACTTCTTTACCACGCTTCACCAGCAAATTGCCTTCCGTCAGGCCGGCGGCGATGGCCTGATTGAAGACCAGTGTATCTTTCCGGTTTGTTTTTTCGATCCAGGCCCCTGTTAAACCGGCCGGTGTTGCGACAGATTCCAGCGACTTATTGGAACAAGCCCCTAAAAAACTGCACGCAGCCAATACCAGGAATAGTTTGTTGTTCATCTGTATTTTCTATTTCCTGTATGACCCCAACCAGGGACAAATCGTTGGATCGGGCATAAAAAAGTGGTGGCACGACTCTAAGTCGTGCCACCACTACAAATCGCATACAAAGAGACTTATTTCAGATTCATATCCTCCACAATACCCTGCACTTTTGCCTTGAGCTGGGCATAAACCGAATCAAAATCTTCCTTCCGGTTCAACGGCTCCACCACGCTGACGTAGAACTTAATCTTCGGCTCCGTACCCGACGGACGGGCAGAAATTTTGCTGCCATCGGCCGTGAAGAACTGCAATACGTTTGACGACTCAATACCCAGCTTTCCGGATTCGATTGGCTCCACATCGCCGGTCTGCACGTTCGTGCGGGTCAGCGCTTTGTAGTCGTCCATCCGGATCACTTCTGAACCGGCGATTGACTTCGGCGGATTGGCGCGGAAGTCAGCCATCATCTGCTGGATTTCTTCGGCACCGGTCTTGCCTTTTTTGGTCAGTGAAACGAGACCTTCGTAGTAGAAACCGTTTTCCTGATACATTTCCATCAGGAGATCAAACAGGCTCAGGCCATTATCTTTGGCATAAGCCGTCAGCTCGGCAATCATCGCGCAGGACGCAATCGCATCCTTATCGCGCACGAAATCACCGATCAGGTAACCGTAGCTTTCTTCGCCGCCACCGATAAACTGCTCCTGACCCTCGAGCTCACGGATTACCTGAGCAATGTATTTGAAACCGGTCAGGGTGTTGTAGCATTTTACACCATAACGCTCGCAGATTTTGTCGATCAGGTCAGTGGTTACGATAGTTTTCGCCACAAACTCTTTTCCTTGCAGCTTACCGGCATCCTTCCAGGCGCGCAGCAGGTAGAAAATGATCAGGCTGGCCATCTGGTTACCGTTCAGCAACTCAAATTCGCCGTGGTGGTTACGCGCTCCCGCCCCGACACGGTCAGCGTCCGGGTCAGTGGCCATCACCAGGTCGGCATTCAGTTCCTGTGCCTTATCGAGTGCCAGCTGCATAGCGGCTTTTTCTTCGGGGTTCGGCGAGGCTACCGTCGGGAAGTTGCCATCCGGTGTAGCCTGCGCTTCCAGAATGTGTACATTATTGAAACCCAGCGCATCCAGTACCGGCGGCACCTGTGTAATACCCGTTCCGTGAATCGGCGTAAATACGATGCTCAGGTCTTTCTGACGGGCAATTACGTCCGGGTTTACCGCATTGGTTTTAATCCGGGCTACATATTCACCGTCAACTTCTTCGGCAATCAGGTGAATACGTTCGTCAACACCATCAAACTTGATATCGTCAACCGACTGGATTTTATTCACCTCCGCCACGATGTTTTTGTCGTGCGGCGCTACGACCTGTGAGCCATCAACCCAATACGCTTTATAGCCGTTGTATTCCGGCGGATTGTGCGATGCGGTAATCACGACCCCGCTATGGCACCCCAGATGGCGGATCGCAAACGAAAGCTCCGGCGTCGGGCGCAGGGCTTTGAACAGGTATACAGTAATGCCGTTGGCCGAAAAAACGTCGGCGGTAATACGCGCAAATTCCGGCGACATCCGGCGGCTGTCGTGGGCGATGGCTACCTTAATTTCTTCGTTCGGGAACGTCTGGTTCAGGTAATTGGCAAGCCCCTGTGTGGCCGCTCCAACGGTGTATTTATTGATCCGGTTCGAACCGACACCGATGATACCCCGAAGCCCGCCCGTGCCGAACTCCAGAGTCCGGTAGAATGAGTCAGTCAGTTCGGTATTCTGGCCTTCATCCAGCATTTTCTGGATGGCAGACTTTGTGTCAGCGTCATAATTACCGTTGAGCCAGCGGTCTATTTCCTGTTGGGTTGTTGCGTCAAACGATGTTGTCATTTGGGTCTTATATATTGAATTGCCAGAGTTTAGAAAAAATGGTGCTGCCAAAATTACAATTCTCCTTCATGTTGGCAAGTCCTGTCAGTAAAGAGTAGATTCGCCTAATTGACTATCATAAAAAATTTATTGTTTATCAATAAAAATATATTGACTCTTATAAAAAAAGAATTCAGATTTACGGCGAATTAACAATGACTTAACCGCCATGACCAAAATTCCGCGGCAACATGAACATTCCTGACATGGTCTGATGCTCAATCAAGCGATGAAACCACAAAACTCCCCGGAAGTTTAAAACTTCCGGGGAGTTGAAAAAGCCCCCTTTTATGAAATCAACACCCATGATCCGTTGGATTTACCGCATCTTCGACACCCTCTTTTTCGGGCAGATCACCATCTACTGCCTGGCGCTCTGTGCTCCGTTGATCTTCAGCGTGGCGGATTGGTATGAACGGAGCGTAACCGGCGATGGGCAACGTATCCGGTACGATACTACCTTTTCCCGCACAATCCCGAATTTCACTTCTGAAATACGCGACAGTACAGGCCGGATATTGTCTAAATCAGAAGAAGAAGCGGGACAACTGGTAACCAGAGATGCGTCAGGCCGTGGCATCCGCCGGCAATCGCTGGACAGTTTACAGAAAGCGCATGCTGCATTAGACACCCCGGAGCTGGAAAGGATAAGGGCACGCCAGGACCGCGAAATTGATTCTTTGTTGAAAGCAGATCCTAACGTGAGGGTTATCCGGTATAAAGACGGCTACAGGACATCAGGTAAAGGAACACTCTATACGGGACTTACCTTCCCCATATTCGGAACCGTCTCGCGCGCCGGTAAATTTCCGCCTCCGCTCTGGCGGGATACCCTGTCGGTCAGTCCTGCTATCACAATACTACAAACCGAAAATAGCTCTGCCCCCTATACGCTGTCGTTTCAGGTCAGATCATGGCAGGAGTTTCAACACATTCCGGTAATACTCATACTACTGGGTTACCTTCGCCTGTTGCTGTACATCGGCAGTCTGTTGTGGGCTACTTATCTGCTAAAGAACCTATTCCGGGCGCTGACCTATGAAGTATACTTCAGCAAACTGATCTGGAAACGCTGTCAGGCGGTGGGCTGGATTTTCGTGGGCTTATTTGTAAGCTATAATCTGACACTGAACCTGAGTCATGCAGCGACCTGGCGTTACCTGGCGGCCCACGGTTTTCATGAGGACTGGCAGCAGCCTTTTTTGTGGCCCGACGAATGGATGTGGTTATGGGGGGGCTTAACTTTGCTCGTCTTTGCACAGGCCTTCCGGTTCGGAACCCAGCTGCAACAGGAAAAAGACTTAACGATTTAGCCTATGCCGATTGTTGTGAACGTAGATGTGATGATGGCCCGTCGGAAAATGTCCCTGACTGAGCTGTCGGAAAAAGTCGGCATTACGATGGCAAACTTATCCATTCTGAAAACCGGCAAGGCACGGGCCATCCGCTTCGAAACCCTCGAAGCACTCTGTGAAGCACTGGACTGCCAGCCCGGCGACCTGCTGGAATACCAGCGGGAATAATTTCCACCGCATTTGTAGAGACAAGGCATGCCTTGTCTCTACAAATGCGGTGGGCTGATGGGCGTATTTACCCGATTAAACGTATTTTTCCGTAATATGCCGGAGCCGTGCAGCGGTTTCGGTCAGCAGCGGATGACGCGGCTGTGCAAGCGCCTGCTCCAGATCAGCGACTGTGTCTTTAAACAAGGCCCATACGGCCAGCGTCGTTTTCTCCCCGTTGGCCGCCTCGTATACCAGCACCGGATTAACCTGCGCGGCAGCGGCCAAACCGTTGTAGGTGGCTTTCGCTTCGGCATAAGCCTCATCGCTGTTCCCGAAAACAACCTCCTGAACCGGCAACGGATTTTCTTTACGGGCCGCCAGCTGGCCATCCAGCTCAGCCAGCATGGATTTCAGCCGGAACGTATCCTTGCCGGTCCGGATGCGCTCCCGCAGCGACTGCCGGATCAGATACGTCAGGGAGTTGGTCAGGTTCATGCCGACTTCGGCCATCTGCTTAAAGATCAGCGAGGCCGGTGACATGCCGGGAATGGTATTCGGGTCGTGCAGCAATACCCGTCCGTTGGCTGTCAGGAAGCCGTCGATACGCGAATACACATTGATGCCCAGTTTTGAGAATACGGTACTGACTGCCTGCTGAATGTTGCGGTTGTTTTCGAGCGTTGTATCGACTGGAATCCGCTTTTTCGTCACGTTCGACAGGTATTTGGATGCAAAGTCAAAGCTTTCGACGTTGTATACCTCTGTCGGTGGCAGAGCAATGGCGGTTCCGGTATCATCCTGAATCACCCCGCACGAAAACTCCTGTCCGCTAATAAACTCTTCGAAAAGAACCTCATCCTCCGAATTCAGCGAGCTCAGCACGATGCTGTCCGCCGATTCAGCCGTCAGCTGATCCAGACAAGCAATGAGCTGCACCGGTCCCATCAGGTATTCGCCCGTTTTTTCCAGTACCACCGGATACCCGATGCCCTGATCAAGCTGGGCTACCTGCTGGGCAAAGGCTGCCTTTTCGTCTCCGCTCAACGCTGTCCATCCGGCTGGCTCAACAACCTGTTTGAAGAAGCACTGATCCACCGATTTGATGAACTTATCCAGGTTTTTCTCCCGCACAATCGCCACCCCGATCGACGAGCCCTGATGCGGTGCTTTAACTACCACCGGCAGCCCCAGATGTTCAACCAGTGAGTCGAAATAAGCCGCTTTATCGGCTTGTTCCCAGTCCGTGCGGTTCACAACAGCCGTTTTTTTCTCCTGCCCGTTGACGAGCGCAATCAGGTGGTTTTGCAGGATTTTATTGATTCCGATCGCCGAACCGATCAGGCCCGGGCCGGTATATGGGATCTTAAACCATTCGAAAAGCCCTGAATAGCCCCGTCTTCGCAGTCGGGTCCATGCATGGCCAGAAAAGCAATATCGAAATAGTCCTCAAACCAATCCGGTTCGATAGACTCGCCTTCGTCAAATTCGTCTTCTTCCAGTGATTCGTCGTACACGGAGAAGCCACCATCTTCGGGCAAAGCGTCACGGATGGCACTATGCTCCAGAAAATCAGGTGAAACGTGATAGAATCGTCCCCAACCGCTCACAAAAATGAGAACAGGTTCAAACAACGATTTGTCTAAATACTGGTAAGCCGTACGGCCACCCATAAATGATACCTCGCGTTCACGCGACGGCCCTCCGAAGAAAATTCCTACTCTCACAATTAGCGACTGAGTGATTGAGTGATTGAGCGAACTAGTGACGTGTCGTCACACAAAGAAACGAAAAAGCCGTCTGTTTTGAGACAGACGGCCTTCCGGAAACAGACGTTCCGGTAAAATATTCACAGATCAGCCCGCTTTACGCAACCGGCGTAATGTTAATGGCTTCTACTTTTGTAATCTCAGGTACAGCTTTCAGTACGGCTTCTTCGAGGCCGCCTTTAAATGTCATTGCCGACATCGGACAACTGCCGCAGGAACCTTCCAGCTCCAGCCGAAGGACGTTAGTCTCCGAAATATCCACAACCCGCACGTTTCCACCGTCTGCCTTCAGATAAGGCCGGATGCTGTCTAACGCACGTTCTACTCTATCTTTTAAATCGTGTCCTACCGCCGTTTGCATGAATTGTCTTATTTGTCGGTAAATTTACTATTAATTCGTCAGAAAGCGCAAGTTAAGAAGCGAATATACGCTGGCAGACTACTTAGCCGCGAACGATTTCCACCCGTTTTGTCTGGTCCTGCGTGGCATTCCGGATGGCCACCTGCTGTGCCAGTGCTTCGGCCGCCGCGCGGAACGCCTCAGTCGCCGGATTATCGTTGCCGATAACAGCCGGTTTACCTTCATCGCCGGCTTCGCGTACGCTCTGCACCAGCGGAACCTGCGCCAGCAATGGCACCGAGAACTTATCGGCCAGGGCCTGTCCGCCGCCTTTACCGAAAATCGGGTATTTGTGATCCGGTAGTTCGGCCGGTGTAAACCACGCCATATTTTCAACCACGCCCAGTACCGGCACGTTAATCTGCGGCTGCCGGAACATCGCCAGACCTTTTACGGCATCGGCCAGGGCCACTTTCTGCGGCGTTGTGACAATTACAGCGCCTGTAACCGGTACGGTCTGCACCAGCGTCAGGTGAATGTCACTCGTTCCCGGCGGCAGGTCAATCAGGAGGTAATCCAGCTCGCCCCAGTTCGTATCGGCAAAAAACTGACGCAATGCCTGGCTCGCCATCGGGCCGCGCCAGACAATGGCACTGTCAGGTGGGGTCAGAAAACCGATGGACATAATTTTAACCCCAAACTGCTGCACCGGATGCAGCATATTTTTACCATCGACCTGACTAACGCCCGGCTGAATATCTTCTGCACCGAACATCACCGGCATCGAAGGCCCTGAAATATCGGCATCGATAATCCCTACCTTCGCCCCTGACTTATGCAGGGCTACCGCCAGGTTTGCCGTTACCGTTGATTTGCCGACCCCGCCTTTACCCGATGCAATGGCAATGATGTTTTTCACGCCCGGCAACACCGGTGCATTATAGCGTGTCGACGTTACATCGGCCGTCAGATTTACCTTCACCTGAATGGCAGGACCGATATGTGTGTGAATGGCATCTTCGCACCGTTTACGGATCAGTTCCTTAAGCGGGCAGGCAGGCGTTGTCAGCACTACCGTGAAGAAGACCTGATCGATCCCCAGTTCAATATCCTTAATCATGCCGAGCGTCACCAGATCCTGTTTCAGATCCGGCTCTTCTACATGACTCAGAGCCGCCAATACCGACTCTTTGGTTAATTTATACGTAGACATGCTTATAATCAGTTAGACCACTGCGTACCCGGGTTAGTTCGGCAGTTACATCAACCCGATCCTGTAAGCGTTCGAGTTTTGTCAGTAATTGCTGTAGAAACGCCTGATGTGCTTTCGTTGGCCCATGTAGTGGCCGGTGCGCCAACGATTTGCGGATACTATCCCATTCCGTTACGAAAGTGCGAAGTTCGGTATCAAACGCGCTCTGAACAAATTTTTCAAAAATGTATTCCTGTGCCTGCGTATTCGGATGAATCAGATCGGCCTCGTAGAACCGGTAGTCCCGCAAATCGTCGACCATGATCTCATACGCAGGAAAGTAGTATACGGCATTTTCCCAGACCGTCAGCTCATGAGAAACGATCCGGAGCATCGACTTGCTGACCTGATTCACAGGCAAGGTATCGCGTGTATGCCGCACCGGACTTACGGTTAACAACACCCGCAGTCCGGGATTCGTTCGGCGTAGTTTCCGGATCAGCTGCTGTAGTTCGTTGCGCAGGTGCTCATGCGCATACAGGTATTTTTCGAACAGCCCGGCCGGCATTTTATGACAGTTAGCCACCACCTGCCCGGTTTCTGCATGCCGATACACCATGGCCGTGCCCAACGTAATGAATAACCAGTCTGCTTTCAGCAATGCCTCGCGGGTTGTTGCGAGTAATTGTACCAACTGTTCCCGTAACGCCTCGCGGCTGTGTGCCCAGCACGACGAGTGAAAGTCATAATGAAACCAGATCCCGTCCCGCTCAACATACAACGCCTCATCGGGATCTCCGCCATCAGCGGCCAGCACCAGCAACTTACTGATCGAAACCGGATTGAACACGGTCCCGAACGGGTTAGCCAGTACCGTCAGTTTATGGTCGGCCAGCTGCCGGCCCATTACATCGGCAAAGCACGAGCCGATAGTCACAATCCGGTCGGTAAGCCGGAGCGGTTCCGGCAGTTTTCCGGGTGTCAGTTCAGTATGGAATTGCATACTGATAAAACAAAAAAACGGACCGAATAGGTCCGTTTCTGCTACAAACTTTCACTCGGTAAGGAGCTGCGTTTCAGCTTATTCGCTTACAACTTCAACCTTTACTTTGTGCTTAACTTCTTTGTGAAGATCGATCGTCGCTTCGTACGTTCCGATGTTTTTCACGTCTTCGATGGCGATTTTCTTACGGTCGATGTCGAAGCCTTTTTCACGAAGGGCGTCAGCGATCTGTGTGTTTGTCACACGACCGAAGATTTTGCCGCTTTCACCTGCTTTTGCAGGGATAGTCAGGGTCAGGTCACCGATATTCTGAGCGATTGCCAGGGCATCGTTCTTGATTTTCTCGGCTTTGTGCGCAGCCTGACGGATGTTTTCAGCGATCATCTTCTTGTTCGAAGGCGTCGCCATGATCGCATACCCTTGCGGGATGAGATAGTTACGGCCGTAACCTGGTTTTACGTCTACAACGTCGTTTTTATAACCCAGGCCGGCAATATCAGTTTTGAGAATGATTTCCATTGTGTCTTAAACTGTTCGTGTATGTGACCGGATCAGCCCTGCCACACTATCACTTATTTTAAAGAGTCCCCAACATAAGGCAGGATAGCGATATGGCGGGCACGTTTTACGGCCTGAGCCACTTTCCGCTGGTATTTCAGGCTGGTGCCTGTAATACGCCGAGGCAGGATTTTACCTTGCTCGTTCAGCAACTTCAGCAGGAAGTTAGCGTCTTTGTAGTCGATATACTTGATACCGGATTTTTTAAACCGGCAGTATTTTTTCCGGTTTTCGTTTTTTGCAACTGATTCGTTCTGCAAGCTCATGATTATTTGCCCTCCTCTGTGGTTTCAACTGATTTCTTCTTACCCACTAAGCCATTCCGCTTACGCTCGTTGTAATCAACAGCGTGCTTGTCAAGAGCAATAACCAGGTGACGCAGAATACGCTCATCGCGCAGATATTCTGTGTTCAGGCTTTCAACGATCGTACCAGGAGCTTTGAACTCAAACAGTTGGTAGTAACCAGAATTTTTGTGCTGGATTGGATAGGCCAGTTTCCGGAGGCCCATGTTCTCTTCGTGAACCAGTTCCGCCCCGTTATCGGTCAGCACTTTACGGAACTTATCAACGGTGTCCTTTATCTGTGATTCAGATAAAACGGGAGTCAGGATGAACACCGTTTCGTAATCCTTTTTAAACATTTCGTTAAATCGCTTAAAATGAGGGTGCAAAAGTAGCACAAAAAAAACAGAGACGCAATATTTTGCGTCTCTATCTCTGTCCGGATTTTATAAATACTACATCAGGTGCTTGTATTTGCCCATCTGGCTTGCGCGTGCTGAGCTTGCGCTTATCTTATTCAGCTTGCGCTTGTTGAGCTTGCGCGTGCTGAGACGCAAAATATTGCGTCTCTACTTGACGGTGAATTCACCTTCGCCGATTTTGAAGCCTTCGCTGTAGATTTCGATTACGTGGCGGCCTTCGTTGAATCGCTGCTGCCCGCCCCGTCCATAGATAAAATTCACGGTCTGACGGGTGTTCTCAAACTGAATAGTTTGCATCGCGGTGTAAATCATGCCTTTACCGCCGTACATAAACTCGCCCGAACCCGTTGCCATGTCGGCAATGACCGCCCCGGCCGGATCCAGCACCCGCATGTAAATCTCCTTATCGTTGTGTTTGGCCAGTCCGTTGGGTGCCAGCTGGAACGATACCTTTACCTTATCGATGCGTTTGGCCTTATAGCTGCCGCCGTCGCTTTCTTTGCCCCGTGAATTCAGGGCATTGACCACAATGTTCTCGGCCCTGAGCGCGGACGCGACCGTTACTTTCTCCTCCAGTTCCTTGTTTTTGACCGAATAGGTCGTGATTGAATCACTTAATACCTGTTTATCATTTTTAAGACCGGTATTTTCTTCGGTAAGCGTCTGGTTTTGCTGCGTCAGAATCCCGTTCTCTTCTTTCAGACGGGCAATCTCCTGGTCTTTCTGCACCAGTAAAGCTTCGTATGACTTTATTTTCTGGTCATACTTGCGGGTGTCAAAATTATTGACGTTCCGCAGATTGCGCTTATCCTTCTCCAGTTCAGCCTTAATTTGCAGTAACGAGTCAATGTTACCACCTAACCGCTGAATCTCACTGATTTTGGCATCTAACTGCGTGGAAATCGAATCTAGTTTAGCACGTGTGGCCAGTAACTCCTCCGTTTTGGCGTTAATGGTCGCATCTTTAGTCTTATTGGTTTCGCGTTCCTGATAGTAAAAATACAGTACCAGCACATTTAGGGCGGCTAAAATGAGCAACGCAGCAATCAGATAATTACGGCTGTTGTCGCGTCGGGGTTGCCGTGATTCCATAGAAAAATGGGTTAGTTTGTGTAAT
>CBDFHU010000004.1:0-114335 GCA_965247375.1 Arsenicibacter sp. | reverse complement strand
GATCCCGTACCAGCTGCAAATAGTCAATAATGACAAGCTTTACGCCATAGCGTCGAACCCACTCCCGTACCTTGAACTGCAATTCCAGCGATTGTACAGGTTTGTCGTGAATATAAAGCGGCATTCCGGCCAACACCTCTGCACGCTTATGTACCAAACCTACATCTACGGCCGCTCTGTTGATTTCGGAGTTAGAATAATTGGTCTCCGAGGCAATTAAACGCTTAACTACTTCAGATCCAGACATTTCCAGCGAAAACAGGCCGACAGGGCTTTTGACCTCTAAGCAGCGATGCCGGATAATGTGAGTTGATACGCCCGTTTTGCCTTGTCCCGTACCAGCCGCAAGGATTACATAATTACCGGGTTCAAAGCCCCCCGTCCGTTCATCCAGTGGTTTAATGCCAAAGGTCAGACCGGTCCGCTTTCCTGTTTTCTTCTCATCAAGTTCAGCGAATACATCCCGAAGGTAGTCAACCATAGAGCGTTCCCCCATTGCGGCAATGTTGCCCATAATGCCGTCGATGTCCTCGTTAACTTTTTCGAGCATTCGCAACGGGTCTGAGGTAGGGTCAGCGGCCATATTAACAAGGCGCTGACCGTACTGGCCTAAATATCGTTTCATGGCCAGCTCAAATAGGATCGCGCAATGTTGATCAATACTGACCGCATAGGCGTTGTGAGTAAGCGCATCAAGCTTACTAAAAGCCTCAGCCTTGTTGTGACCCTGCCGAACGAGTTCATTTAAGACAGTCATCAGGTCTATGATTTCGCCGCGCTCATACAATCCAACCAAGACCCCGTAAATTGTCCGGTGGAACGCGTTGTAAAAAACCGACGGCTTCTGGATCGCCCGGTACAGGGCAGATGCCAGCCGAGGTTCGTTAATCACTGAACCTAAGACAACCCTCTCTATATCCTCATCGGCATTAATTAAAAAGTTACGGTGTTCGATCTTGCTCATGGTCCTACCGAATGGCTCCAGTATTTGGGGCTGGTGCTGACATTCGGGCTTTTGCCTCATCTGCTTTGCCGTCCGTATTTGTGGCCTGTTGCTCTCTGACAGCCCCAACAACCTTGTTAAAATCCTGATTCAGCGTTTTTACATCGCGGAAACGGTAAAAGTCTTTCAGGCTACGCGTTTTATCCAGTAGCTTCCGGAATGCGCCAAGTGTCTGGTCATCGGACGGAGGTTGCCCGGCACTATCCTCAACCAGTTTCCTGATTTTCTTTTCCAGTGATTGAGCATGTTTAGCATCCGCACCGTCCCAATAATAGCCGGGTGAGAAATCCTCCACAACAAGCCGCATTTGGTGAGTAAAAGAAACCGGTTGAGGTAAGTTATCTGCCTGAGTCGCATCAGCG
This sequence comes from Arsenicibacter sp., assembly GCA_965247375.1. Lineage (GTDB taxonomy): Bacteria > Bacteroidota > Bacteroidia > Cytophagales > Spirosomataceae > Arsenicibacter. Next base: position 112,970 of record CBDFHU010000004.1, on the reverse strand, counting down.
ACAAAAGAATTATTTCCCTTTACTTTTCTTTTACTTTTCTTTATGTACTTTTCCGTTGGTTTTCCGGCGGATAACTCAGGGAAAACCGTATCATCGCCTTTCCCCTTGCGGAAACGATCCCTTTCCCGTAGCTGGGATACCTTCCCTATCCGTTTCCTGACCCCATTGGAGGTTAGGACATTGCGCGTCACGAAGGCTTCCGGGTCGAAAAGGTCAACCTGAACGGCTATATCCACGATGTAACGTAATCTATCCTCAGCAATTCCGTACTTTTTCCCCAAGGTTTTCCAGCGGAAAACTATGGACATATCGAGTTCACCGTTATCTGTTGCGTAAATCTCTTGCAGTAGCTTGATATAGACGGCGAAACCTTCAAGCCCGCACTCAGCCTCAAGCATTTCTACTTTGTTATTCATCTTGCAGTTTAAAGGAAAGTACTCAAGCCCCGTCTTTAATGGCCTTGCCATATCTTCACGTCCGGGTTAAAATGTGGATTGATTGGTTTTCTTGCGGCTTCCCATAATTGCCGCCGCAACAGCCGAACCAGCCCGCATACAGGCTAATTCTGATTCCGCGTTACCATACAACCGGTCTCGCTCTATACTTTCGCTGGCCAGTAGTTCAGCCAGATTGACGGCTGCAAGCTCGATAGGCTCCATAGCGTCACGGACATTCGACTTAGCAGACAGAGACTTTTTGGCGCGGATAACCTCGGTTGAACCGCCAAACAGGGGCGTATAGACCTGATTCGTACAATTCCGGAATCCCTTACCGTTAACGCCGTGGCGTGCCAGTGTGCGAACAAACGAATTTCGTGTTTCAATGGATTTGACACGGCTCTCGATCCAGGCATCATCCTTACCCTTACGTTTATAAGCACGGACAGCCCTTTCCCGGCCGCGCTTAATTGCCAGCTCTGGATTTTGTTCCTCCTCAAGCCGTTCAAAGAATGCCTGATTCACCAATACGGCTAATTCAGGCGATAGGTATTGAGCATACTCCAATGCGACTTGCTCGACTGCCCTTGTGGAACCCTGCTTGCCTTTGGTAATTTTTAAAAGGGATTCTGGCGCCCTTTTAAAAAAACGAGCCGTTGCCTTTATGAAGCCACGTGTTTCATCTAGCCGTAGCCACTTATAGGGCGTTCTGTTTTTATCAGCCCCGGCAATTTGCCAGATGTCGGTAAGAGAAACAAACCCGTCAGCATCCTTACTCAAATCGAGGCTACTGTCATTGAATTTGATAAGCATAGTACATTTTACGTTGAGTGTTAATTTTCATGGGCTGGTGTGGATGGGGTTGGCTACTTTATACGCTGAAACTTTTTTCTTACTTTAAGCGAGTTGAGCACGTCAGCTTTATGGTATCTTACTGTTCTGCCAAACCGGTAAGCTGTAATCAACGCACTGCGGTCGGGCGTATCTGAGGACCATAGCGCCAGCGTAGGCAGTGAAATGCCGAGGAGTTTCGCTGCTTGCTTTCTACTGAGGAGCTCCGGTACGTCATTCCGCACATCTTTCTCTTTGTTCTCCGCTTGTTTGGACAGGCGTTCGGTCAGACGATCCGTTAATACTTGTGCGAGTTGCTCAACAGCATCCCCGCTTAAGTCGAGTGTAATCTTCATTTTGATGAGGTTAATAAAAGTTATAACTCCGATCTTTACCGGAGCTTCACAACCCTACCTCGTCTGGGCGATATTGTCAAGCAAAAACTAAGAAAAAAAACTAAAACTTAGTAATATCCCCGTGCCTCAGCACTGCAATATCTGCTGTGATTCAGTAGGTTGGCTCTTGTTTTCAAGCACATTAATATTGTACTCGTTGCCGAGGAGATAACACCCTTAAAGAGGGGGAAAAACCGAAAGATCATCCTTATGTGTGACAGATTTGTGGAGTATTTCAGCCGACAGAGCAAATGTACTTTTAACGCATATATATGTTTGTACAAGCAAGTATGGTTTATTGAATAAAACGAAGAAATCTAGCAAACAAACCCCGCTATTATGGCTAATGGCGTATAACTATTCTAATATAGCGGGTGGCCGAGGTATTGGCCGAACGGGCGAGGCCGATTAACAATGTTGGTATTTGATGAATAAAAAAGGCCCGCCAAATGACGAGCCTCTACTACAATCCAATTTAAACAGGAGGGAGTCGGGTCAAATACGACCAGCCCCGCCCGTTTATGCTGCCATATAAGCACCTCCGCCACTCTCATACATCCGTTTCATCTCTAAATCAATTAAGGTGCCGGTAATTTTCACGTAATAGCGTTGGGTCGTGGTAATGTTACTATGGCCGAGCGCCTTACTGACGGCTTCCAACCGGAACCCGCGCCAAAGCATCCACGCGCCCGCTGTCTTGCGGAATATCTTAATTGATAGCGGCAAGGTAAATCCAATCTTAACGGCCACATTATCAATGCGATTATTCACATGCACCTTACAATACACCCTTGCCCCGGTCGGGTACTGATCAAAAAGGGCATTAAGAAGAACCAACACCTCGCCGGTCAGCGGAATCTCAGACGTTACACACGTCTTTGCTCTGTCAATTATCACTTTTTCGCCGTATGGCGTCTTGTAGGTATACGCCGCGCGGTCTTGGGCATACCGGACTGCATCCGGGTAATCCAGTCCGGTAATGACCATCAGCCGCGACCACCAGAGTACTACCGCCTCAGCGGGATCGTCCGTAGTAAGCGCAAACAATCTGTCAATCTGCGCCGGATCGAGAAAATATACTTCCTTGTCGGGGGACTTCTGTAGCTTCATACGCGCAACCTGATTACCGTTCGGTAGTACCTGAAACTCGTTCAGGTAATCCAGTATGGACGAAATCCGCTTAACGATCCGGCGTGCAGTTGACAGGGAACGCGTTCCCTTTTTGTTTTTTCCGGCCGGTTGCTTAAGCAGCCACGCATAGTAATTTTTCGCCCACCCTATTGTAACATCCTCAGCCAGCAGACCGGGCCGGTTCGAAAGGTAGTCTTTCAGCAGGGCTAAGTTTTGCTTATACAGGGTTATGGTAGAATCGGTTCTGCCCAGGGGAGTCTTTTGCTGATCTTCCATTTGGGTAACATAGGACTGAAACGCCGAAATCAGGGTAATCCCCTGTTGAGGTGTGCCGGTACTGTCGGCTACCGGCTTTTTGCCGGTATCGAACTCATGCCGGATTGTTTTGGGCGTCGGCTTCGGCCCCTGCTTTTTGTCGTAGCGGTCATACTGCCAGTCGTGAATCTGTTCGAGTTTCGTACGAATCTGGATCAGTTGCCGGGTTACCCGCTGGGCATGGTCACTACGGCCGGTAGCCTTCTGTCCTTTCTGATCCCAGATGGCCGGATCGACGCGGACACCGGTAGAGAAACCGGCGTCTATAATGCCGTCTACCGTCACCCGGCATTGGATCGGGTGTGGATTAGAGAGCGGCCGTTTATTGCCGTCAGCGTCTTTCGCGGGTTGGCGCAAAAAAAAGCGGACGGTGATTGCCATCCGCTTTTTGGTCGTTAATTTAATATGGGTCATTTTTTAGCTTTTTTTGCCTTCTCTGGCTCATCAAGCGTCCCTAATAGTCCCCAGTACAGATCAATCGCAACTTCAAAAGTCATATTCATTGAATCCATCCATACTTTGAATTCGTTAAGCTCCTCATCGGTTGCGGGTAGCATATCTAAATGCTCATCCAGCTTCTTTTTTAATTCCGCATAATGATCTAAAACCATAAACATCATTTCATGTGCACGACCGTACACCTGTCCGTCATCTTTCTTGATAGCACTGTCGTTGATGTGCACCGGTAGGGCGAAATACTTAGTGGAACTCATAGGATTAACGGTTTAATTGTGAATGATTGGGATTAATGGAAAGAGACAAAAGGGGAAAGCATAGCGAGCCGCTACACGGCGGAGCCGATAGGAGGGGTGTTAATGAGCTAACGGGCGGTTTTATGGCCTGTTGACCTGAATAGTGATAACGGGGCGGTAATCGCCTGATTAGGGGGTTGTGGCCGCAATGGGCCAATGAGTCGGGGACTCTGTGCCGGGATAACTCTACCGGCGTTTGAGCGTTCTTCGGGCTACGCATTTCCAAAGATGTTTGAATAGTAAAATGAATGGCTGGTCACTGCGTAGCCCAATCATTGCACAAAGCAACGAAGAGAACTCAGGACTTGCACCTGTATGCCAGCCAATATGATTGTATGTTCTACTGCTTAGTTAGAATAGACTTTGTGTTGAGGTGAATTAATGATTGAACTACGCACCCCAAAAGTGCGAAACCGCCAAATAAGAAACAATACCTCTGCCTATTTTTATCAAAACAAATTTGCAAATAACCTATATGATCATCTTCGTTTACTTGAGCAAGCGGCAAAAGCGTTGAGGGAGCGGTAAAAGGACCGTTATGTGGCGGGTAGTTTAACTCGCTTCAGAGCTAAAGAGGGCCTTCTTGCAGACTTCTTGTTAAACCGCTTAATATAATGATAATACAATGACTTAGGGCAGTTTGTCAATCGAGGTAAACTAACATCTTAGTAATATTGAATTTTAATGACACAATGATTCTATAGCGCTTTACATATAGATACTCCCCGATTAATTATATTCTTATCTAGGTTGGTAGATTTTAGTGCAGTATGTGCATGATCTTAATCCTCAAGGTGTCGTTCGTTGCATACCACTAAAATTTCATATGTATACAGTAGGTAAAGGTGCAGGAGATAAATCATTGACCAAGCCCATATTGTTATCATTCTGATTGAGTCAGATATTTAAATGATACAAAGCATAGTATATAGTTGGTCAGAATTTTGCCTATATTTCATATAGGTTTTATTGTTAATCACATTATGATATAAATCCATCTGATAAAGGCTGCACAACATTTACCTTATAATAAATTTAAACACTAAAATATTTATATTAATTGAATAAAAGAATATATTTGGATATCACTCTTTTGTGGTCTTTATGAGCAAGATCATATCCATTTTGTGAAACCTTGCGACAAAATCTATTTATTAGAAATGCGACAAGGCTTTATTTAATCAGAACACTATAACCACATTTATTTATTATGAGCAATGGTAATAGAAAACCCAAAGTTTATGAGAATTTAGAATACACTAATACTAGCTGTGAGACAATACAAATCATAACACGCCTACAAAAGACAGATCAAGCCGCACTAAGTATACTAACTGAAGGCGATTTGTTAGAGCTAAAAATATTGACCGACCCAACGGCAATAGGAGCTATTAACTATAGGGGTGAAATTTGTGGACTAATTGCAATTATTGAAATAGACCAACTATATAAGTGCATGCAGGACAATTATAAGTTTGTAGCTGAAGTACTTAATGTTAAAGGCCCCTTGTGCGATGTCAAGGTAAGAACAAAAAAGTAGTTATATATGCTTACTGTCATTGGGGGTACTTATATAGAGGTATGTCATGACCCCTACTCTAATGAACTTTATGGCTCTGGCCTTAGAGGAGCTATTGCACTTTCAGGTAAAATAAGCGGCCTTAAACTTAAGTCATGTATAGGATCAGACAAATTAACAAGTGCAAAGCTTGTTTGCTCGGCATTTGGAGTTACTCCGTCATTTATTGAAATTCCTAAAACAATATCTTTTGTATATAACTATCCGCTATCTAGCCCTATAATATATCCAGAACAAGATAACGTCAAAGAGCCACTAAAGTTCACATATAGCTATGAGCCATATGTTTTAATGTATGGTCAAATTGAAGGCATATTTAGTATTAAAGCCGAATATCTTGTATATGATCCCCAAAGCTGGGTGCCGTTCAACGAAACAAATTCCCGCGCTGAACATTTAGCTTTAGTGCTAAATCGTAGCGAGGCGGTACACTTCTGTGGATGTACGGAGAGCGAAGATCTGGAAAGGATTGGAGAAAGATTATTAGAGAAAGAGCAGGCTGAGGTAGTGGTAATTAAAGATGGGGCTAAAGGCGCTTTTGTCATTGATAAGACAGGCTGTAATCACATTCCCGTCTATGATACTGACACTGTATGGCCTATAGGCTCAGGAGATATCTTTTCGGCTATTTTTACTTGGCAATGGGCAATAGAAAAGAAAAATCCTGTTGAATCAGCCATTATGGCCTCATGTTTTACCGCTCAGTATTGCGAAACGAAGATATTGCCGATCACAGAATTATACAGAAGCTATATTCCCTTGAAAAGGCAAAAGAAACCAAAAAGGGTCTATTTGGCCGGCCCCTTTTTTACAATAAGGGAAAGATGGTTAGTTAATGAACTGAGGGTCAAATTAATAGAGTTTGGCAATAATGTATTTTCTCCATTTCATGATGTGGGTATTGGCAGTGCAGAACAAGTTGTATCTAAGGACTTAGAAGCGCTGAATAACTCAAATACAGTATTAGCTATAATTGATGGTCTAGACGCAGGTACCCTATTTGAGGTCGGCTATGCAAGGGCTTTAGGTAAAAAGGTGATAGCGCTAGCAGAAAATGTTAAGCAAGAGGATTTAACAATGTTAGTGGGTAGTGGATGTACAGTGGTTTCTAATATCTCAACAGCAATCTATAAAGCATCTTGGTAACCGGACCGTCAGAGAAACACGCATCCATAGTAGTTGGCTTGGGTTTTGGAGACGAAGGGAAAGGCTTTACTACAGACTTCCTATGTAAAGGGAGAGAATCTTCTATTATAATAAGATACAACGGAGGGCATCAGGCAGGGCATACCGTTGTAACAAAAGAGGGGAAACGACACGTTTTTTCTTGTTTTGGATCTGGAACGCTCAGAATGGTGCCAAGTTATTGGTCCAAATACTGCACATTTTCTCCAACAATGCTAATAATAGAATATAATGAACTTCTCCAAAAAAAAATAATTCCTAAATTATTGTTAGATCTTAACTGTCCAGTGACCACTCACTATGACATATTGTATAATAGAGTATTAGAACTGACGAGGAAGACTGAGCGTCACGGTAGTTGTGGACTAGGATTTGGCGCAACAATAGAGCGCCATCAACTTAGTGAAATACAATTATATGTAAGAGATCTTTTTGAAGATACAATTCTACAAAAAAAACTTAAACTGATTAGAGACTATTATAAGAAAAAAATAGATAAAGAAACTGAATATAAATTTGATGTTTTTAATCACAATATAGAAGATGAAAATTTTAATAAATGTATAAATACTATCAAAGAATTAGCCGAAACTAAAATAATAGAAATCGTTGAAGAAGAATATGTTTTAGGAGCAAATAGTCAATGGAGTGAATTTATATTTGAAGGAGCCCAAGGTATATTACTGGATATGGATTTTGGGCAATTCCCATATGTTACTAGAAGTAATACATCCTCTAAAAATGCAATAGAGCTATTGAAAAAGTATTGCTATAATGAAATAGATATAAATATATATTATGTTACAAGGTGCTATCATACTAGACACGGATCTGGTACATTTCATGATGAATATAGCGTAATTTTAAAAAATACTGAAAACGAAACAAATATATATAATGATTATCAAGGAAACTTTCGAACGGCTATTCTTAATGTTGATTTATTAAATTATGCGATCAAGTGTGATACAATATTTTCAAATGGATTTACGAAAAATCTTGTTGTTACCTGTCTAGATCAAATAGATGCTAATAATATAATGTATTTGAAGGGTAATATTATTCAACAAACCGATTATCTATCAATTACCAATTTACTAGATTATGAAATAAATTCATTCTATTGTAGCTTTAATGAGTGTGGCGATTTTTTGCGTAAAATAAAATAATTACTTTGTATATTATCTATATAGAAATAAGTTTTTTGACTTGATTATATGTATAATATACAAAGTAAAAAAAAGCTGTTTTATTTACAAGTAAATAAGCTTTATGATATAATATAAGGTGCCCGATAAGTAGAATAGTATACCAATCAAGTCTTTTGCATTAAAATGCCAAGATTCTAAATGTGTTTTCTTCATGATTGTAAAATAAATTAGTTTGAAACTAAAACGTACAGACTAAAAAAAATCACCACAATATTTATTTTTAAAAAAATAGTAATCGACGGTGATATCGTTAAGCTCTTACGTTATGATATAAAACACCCATTGATTTCAGTTAAATTTAAACACTAAGCATATGATGGAAAGAATAGCACACGTTAGGCCGAGTTCCAGCCAAATTCTCTACGAGGGGTAATCGTAGGGTGCATTGATAGCAGAAGCAAGCTAGGCTGCAATGAGGGCGGACTTAGAAGCTATCATAAAGGTAAACCACAAAAAATTTATCTCTTTCGCTCTTGCTAGATTGGGGAATGTAATGGAAGCCGAAGACCTAGTCCATGACTACTATGTTGAAACGCTTGAGAAGATGTTAAATAATAACGAATTCTCCGACAGGGTAAGTGATCTAAAGGGTTGGATATACAATGGGCTCAAATGGAGGTGTGAGGATATAGCCCGTAAAAAAGCGAAAATTATGTTTACTGAGATTACTGAGAGTGAAAGCCAGTATGAAGATATAGAGTATGATGAGAGAGATCCCTACTACACATATGTTTCAATTTTTCAAAAGTTAGAGCTTACCGAAATTCAAAAAAAGGTAATTGATTTATTGGAAAAAGGGAAAAAGGCAGATGTGATAGCTAAAGAGTTGGGTGTTACTCCTAGAGAGGTTTCTGTAATCAGACAAAGTATTATAAAGAAGGCGAGAAGAATTATTGTGGCGGAAAAATAATAAAATAACTAACCAACTTGACTGAATGAGCCCGTAAAATTATGGAGTAATTACACTAAACTCCGAACCCTTATATGGTTGACTTCAATGTTATTTGGCAATGCATAGCAGGTCTGTGCTTTTTAAGCGAAAAAAAAATTGCCTGATTTCAAAAAATGTAATTTGTGGCTAGTTTTCTTTTTTAGAGAGGGTAAGAAACAAAGAAATTTATCAATAGCTTCCGCTTGGAATGAAGGAGTTGGCTGAAATTATAGTAAAATCCCTTACGGGTAATTTATCAATAATGGAGAAAGATTTTAAAGATCTATCTTCTAATGATAAATTACACTATAATTCCCATAGGGATATTTGCCAAAAATGCACAAGTGGATGGAAGAGGTACCCCTATTTAAAGAAGCGAGATGTTTTGAAAGATTCATTCATAGGGCTTATTGGTGAGTGCATTAGTAGTGATTCTAAAGAGAAAGATTTAAATGTATGTAGTAATTCATACATTTTCATTGTTTCCAAAAAGAGCTTAAAGTCTAATTTACTTGATATTTCTGGCGATATTACCGTATTTGCCAAATTGGCACACCTTCTTAGTTCTATAGAATTAAGCCCTTCGGATCGAGAAAGTTATAGATATCTTTATTTAAGTGGAGAGGAACTGAAAATTGCCGTTAACAGTCGGTTTAATTTTCTTGTACCTTATACTATTTATAGGATGATGTTTCTGATTCCTTTGCCTGATACTTAACGAAATATTATTATATTTGTTTTTTAATAAATAGTATGTAGTGTGTGCTTATAGATGAGATGTATAATAGGCTCATAGATTATGTATTTGGTGCTCTTAACTCCGATGATACCCGAGAAATTGAAAAGATTTTATCTGAGGACTTGGATAGTTTAGAGTTTGTAGAAGACATATGCGTTATAGTAATTCATAGAGGTTGGTCCCAAAGTCAATTATTGTCATATTTAATGGAGTCACAAGATAGGACTATTCAGGAGTTGATCAAGTTTTAGTTTCGATAATAATTAATGTTTAAGGCTAAATGATGGTACTTTAGAGATAAAAATTGTGCTATCAAGCAACTTCTGAAATTTCAATATTGAGATAAAAAAGGTTTACTTAACATGAGTTAAGCAAACACACTAAGATATTAATGGAGATGTAGTAATATTATTTTTAATTAATAATTATCAATGGCTTTTCAAGCTATAACTGACTAACATGAAAACCATACCAATTGTACTTCACGAAGAAGAGCGATATGTCTCATCGAAAGATCTTTATAATGTACTCGAATTGAACCTTGGCAACTATTCCGCAAACTTGAAGGCTTGGTTTTCTAAAGAGTACCTATTTCAAGGAAAAAAGGAGTTTTCACTCCCAGTAAAATATTATGACTACATATTAATAACCGAACAGAAGCCTGCCCATCTGCCTCTAGGTCCGGTAGCACTGTCAGATTTGTTATCTAGCAACGGTCACTCCTACCCAACTAGGAGTGAGATTTCAAGTAAAAAAAGGCCCTCTGAAGACTACTTGATACGTTTGGAATTTGCCAAGCTTATTGCTTTAGATTCCTCGAGTCGCTTTAAAAAACAATTTGTTCAATGGTTATTGTCTTTAGATGCTAAGCTAGAAAATAACCAATTGTTGAGCCGCTCTACGTTATTGGGGCTAATGGAGATGGTTAAACTATGCACATATATAGATAATCAGCTGACTTACTATAAAAATCACAAAGCTACCTTCTTTGAACTAAAGGAGGAGGATGATAGCTGGAATGAGTTTGACCTATGGAGAAACAGAGTATTAAAGCTGCTTAATGATACTGAACTGACAGAGCAGTATATTAAAATTAAGGGCGTCAAGCCAAGTAAACATATGACTAAGATTGAGAAATATGCAATACTTGATACACTTGAAAGTATACGCGCCTCACTATTTGACTTCTTAGTGCCACAGGTTAATAATATATCTAAGGCAAAGGATTTATCAAGCTTTGTTAAAGAGCTATTCCAACAGGCGGGCGTTACACAATTTGACATAAAGCCTAAAGGCTATTCACCAAACGGTCAACTTGACTTATTTCGAGGTATACAAGAGATCGACATACGGTTAGTATCCCAGACCCTTAAAGAGCTTAGTGCTGGAATTTAATGTATACGGCATCCTAGAGCTGAGCAAACATTCATAAAGGTTATAAAGTATTTACTATATTACCTCAGCAAATGTTCTCCGTCACACATCACTTTCAATAAAAAGAACTTGGGGTCGCCTTAATACCCCTAGTCTTTGTTTCTGTACGTCATTGCTCCGGAAGACTCATTTGAGAAGTGTTCAATAAGTCTCATTTGCCTCCAAGGTATATTTAACTGCTGTAATGGACTCGACACTGTCAAATAAGTATATATGGATACGCCCGACCGTAGCAGAATAGAGGCGATGAATAAAGGCGAATACATAAGGTAGGAGCGGAGGTGGCCAGGCCAATAAGATAGCGATAACGGGACCATTAAGGTAATTGGATGCCAAAGGATCAATATTCTTTTGAATCGTCCCCTAATTCGTCCCCTAAATATTTTTCATGATGTAAGATGCTGAAATACAGGGGCGTTATGGTTTTAGTTTGGCTCCCTTCGGGAGCACAACAATCTAATTAAGGCTAATCAGTTTGCGAGCAAGAAAGCTCAAAATCAACTGATTAGCCTTTTTTTGCTCCTTGCTGTAGTCGGTCAAAGTCCTCATTTACTATGATAAAGGAACTGGATAGGGTCGTACTCACTATAGATTTACCTGCTGCCGGACTGTATAGGAGTGCTACGGGTACTGTGGTGCATGTATACGCGAATGGTGAGTTGCTTGAAGTTGAATTCATCAATGAATTGGGGAATACAGTTGATGTTGTAACGATTCAACCGGAGCATGTAATCCTCTATGAATAATAGCCTACCCCCTCACAACTCCTTCACCCTTACCTCCACCCGCGACTGTACGTTGATCAGCGTCTGAATGCCGTCGGGGCGGACAGCGACGCGCCGGGGCACAAACCGGAAATACGGAATCGTCAGGTCGGTTTTCTGGCCGGCGTTTGATTGCTCAAAGGCCTGACTAATCTTGCGAGGCAAAGCCTCAATCTGATCGTGCAGCGGAAAGGTCAGGACATGTTGCAGCGAATCGAGCAGGTGGTCTTCCAGCAGCCTTGCCGCGTTATTTACCAGTACCTGTTCGGTATTAGCGTCAAAGCCGAGCTTTTCAATCCGCAGGGTGTTGGTCAGGGTGTCGTATACGGGGCGGCCACGGAAATACAGCGTGCCCCGTACCAGCCCGCCGACATCAGCCTTCACGATAATGGCCCGCTGCCCGCCGTATACCGAGGCCTTTTTAATCGTCAGCATCCCGCTGCCAAGTGAAAATTTCTTTTTGTGTAACGTTTTGGCTAAGACCTCATTAATAGATTCGTAGCGCAAAAAACTCATGACGTGTAGGTCTGATTGCTCGGGCACATCGGGACGTTTTTGCAGTTGGGGAAGCGTAGAATCTGGTACTACGTCAGGGCGTTCGCCGAGCACCGTTTTGGTCTGAAATGCAATCCGGAGCGGAATCGTGATTGACTGGCTGTCGCCCTTGATCGTTGCAGCAGCGATACTGACCGGTTTGGGCAGCAGCCATAGACCGTATTCTTTACTCAGCTGGAGTGGTTTCTGCAAATCCTTCCAGATTGGTTTCACCATTTTGTCGAGCCGGAGTTCCTGATAAACGGCCGAGTCGATGGCGCTTTCGATGCGTGTCTGCTGGCTTTTCAGTAGATCATCGGCCAATTTGGTCAGCTCAATTTCTTTGCCGAACAACTTAATACCTGGCTTTTTGATCCATTTATAATCTGCGAACTTAGCTTTGGTGAGCAGCCTCCAGTTTGGCGTAACGGCCAGGGTGCTGTTAAAGTTGACATGAAGCTGGCAGAACGCCTTGTCTGTCTGCTTTTCTTCTGATTTAAGCGGATTGATCAGCCATACCTGAATGGGGGCCGAGAAACTTACCCGCTCGCCCACATACCGGATCTGCACCGAACCCATCCGCTCAACGCGCAGAGGCAGTAGACCGCCCTTTTTCCCTTTTTTCGATTCCTGGCTGATCAGCACGGGGTCGAGGGATTTATTTATTTTTTCCTCCAGTTCGGACAGGCGAAACGATATTGGCCCGGCCAGATACGAAATCTGATCGGGAATGGCCGGGTCAAAACCTTCTGCCTTAGGCGGCTGCGGTTTTACTTTTTTACAACCAATGGCCAGAAAGAGTAGTGTAAGGCTGATGAATAAACCAAAAATCCGTTGCATTTTCATTGCCTGATTAACAGACGGATGGTATAAAAGTTAGAGAAAATTAGCTACGTAACGACTTTTAGTCATAGGCCGGGTTATTCCTACGATAGGGATGTATATTTTAGGAAATAAAACTATACCTGTCACGATTTCGTTTTATTTTTGCTTTATAACATACAAAAGCCCACAGACATGGAGTCACAAACTTCGGCAAAGACCTACCCTTGGCTACGCTTTTACCCAGAGGGGGTTCCCTATGAAATCAATCCCGATGCTTATCCATCGCTGATTGGCCTGATCGAAGAAGGCTGCCAGCGTTTCCGCGATCAGCCTGCCTATGCCTGCATGGGCAAAAAAATTACGTTTGGTGAGCTGGATACGTTATCGAAAAATTTTGCGTCGTTCCTGCAGAATGACCTTGGTCTGAAAAAAGGCGATCGCCTGGCCATTCAGATGCCCAACCTGCTGCAATACCCGGTTGCCATGTTTGGTGCCCTGCGGGCCGGACTGGTGGTGGTGAATACAAATCCGCTGTATACCCCGCGCGAAATGCAGCACCAGTTCAAGGATTCAGGCGCTACGGCCATTGTTATTCTGGCCAACTTCGGCAGCAATCTGGAGAAAATTCTGGCTCAGACGGATATTAAACACGTGATTGTTACCCAGATCGGCGATATGCTCGGCTTCCCGAAAAAGCTGATTGTCAACGCGGTGGTGAAATATGTGAAAAAGATGGTGCCCGCCTTTAGTCTGCCGGGCGCTGTTTCGTTTAACGATGCCTTGTCGAAAGGCAGCAGCCAGCCGATGAAACCGGTATCCGTGACCGGGCAGGACATGGCGTTTATTCAGTATACGGGCGGAACAACCGGCGTGTCGAAAGGCGCAATGCTGACCCACCGGAATATTATTTCCAACGTCGAAGCGCAGGATGCCTGGATGAAACCGGCAACGGTAGAGGGCAAGTGTGAAGTGTTGGTCGCCGCGTTACCGTTATATCACGTCTATGCACTGACCGTGAATGCATTAGCGGCGCTGAAGTCGGGGGCGATGAACCTGTTGATTACCAATCCGCGCGACCTGAATGCATTTATCGACGACCTTAAAAAATACGAAATCACGACCATGACCGGCGTGAATACGCTGTACAACGGACTGCTGAACCATCCGCGGATTAAGGAAGTTGATTTCAGCCACCTGAAAATCACCTCAGCCGGGGGGATGGCCCTGCAAACGGCAGTAGCCGAACGTTGGGAGGCACTGACGGGCTGCAAACCGGCGGAAGGTTACGGACTCTCAGAAACGTCGCCGGTTTTGTCATCAAACCCGGTCGATGGAAATGCGCGGATCGGGACCATTGGCATCCCGTGGCCAAGTACACAGCTGAAGCTGATGAAAGACGACGGCACTGAAGCAGCCCTGGGCGAACCCGGCGAAATCTGGGCCCGTGGCCCGCAGGTGTTCAAAGGGTATTACAACCGCCCCGACGAAACCGCTAAAGTCATGGAGGGCGATTGGTTCAAAACCGGTGATATCGGGGTGGTAGATGCCGATGGCTATTTCCGGATTGTTGACCGTAAAAAGGATATGATTCTGGTGTCCGGCTTCAATGTGTATCCGAATGAGATTGAAGATGTGGTAGCCAAGTGCCCGGGTGTATTGGAAGTTGCCTGTATCGGGGTGCCGGATGCCCGGTCGAATGAAGTTGTGAAGGTGTTTGTCGTGAAAAAAGATGAAAGTCTGACCGTAGATCAGATTAAAGCCTATTGCCGCGAAAACCTGACGGCTTACAAAGTGCCGAAACAAATTGAGTTCCGGACTGAACTGCCGAAGTCGAACGTGGGTAAAATCCTGCGCCGGCCACTGCGCGAAGAAGAACTGGCGAAACTGAAGAAGTAACCACATATTCTTTATACCTTCCTAGAAGTTTAGAACTTCCAGGAAGGTATAAAGAATATGTATCGGAAAAAGGAGTTTGATAACTGACCCCCTGTTTTCGTTTGATGAAGTTTCATGAATTTTGAACTTCTGAAACCGGACCGGCTGTTCAGGGTATGAAACTCCTTTTTGATTATGGCTACACTCTTAGACCTTGTAGGCAATACCCCCCTCGTCGAACTCAATCGCATGGCCGCATCGGCGGGCATTAATCCTAACGTCAAAATCCTGGCTAAACTGGAAGGGAATAACCCCGGCGGCAGCGTAAAAGACCGCGCCGCTTACAGCATGATCCGTGGCGCGCTGGACCGTGGTGATATTAAGCCGGGAATGAAACTGATTGAGGCAACGAGTGGCAATACCGGGATTGCACTAGCCATGATTGCGCGTTTATTCGGAGTCGATATTGAGCTGGCGATGCCTAAAAACTCAACCCGCGAACGGGTACTGACCATGGAAGCCTTCGGGGCCACCGTGACCCTGACCGAGACCATCGAAAGCGCCCGCGATTATGCCGAAGAGCAAGTGCAGAAGGGCGGTTTTCTGATGCTGAATCAGTTTGCCAATCCCGATAACTACCTGGCTCATTACCGGACTACCGGCCCTGAAATCTGGCGGGATACGGCGGGTGAGGTTACCCACTTTGTTTCCTCAATGGGTACAACGGGTACGATCATGGGAACGTCACGGTTTTTAAAGGAACAGAACCCGGCTATTCAGATTGTGGGATGTCAGCCAACAGATGGCTCATCGATTCCCGGTATCCGGAAGTGGCCGCAGGAATATTTACCAAAAATTTTTGACCCGCAGCGCGTTGACCGCGTTATCGAGGTCTCGCAGGAAGATGCGACGCTGACCACCCGTCAGCTGGCGAAGGAAGAAGGCGTGTTTGCCGGCATGAGTAGCGGTGGGGCGACCTGGGCTGCATTGCAGCTGGCGAAGGAGCTGGAGTCGGGCGTGATTGTCTGCATCATCTGCGACCGCGGCGACCGCTACCTGTCGTCGGAGCTGTTCGGGTAGGTACTTGTGTGAACTCCCCGACAGTTTTAAACTTTCGGGGAGTTTGTTGCAGGTTCGGCCCAATCCGAAAAACCCTACTTCGTTGCGACACGCCAGACCATGGCGGCCAGCCCGGCAAACGAGAGCGCTCCGAGCAACATATAGCCTTCCTCGCCCAATACACCGGTCAGGCCGTGTTCCAGCGAAATACTCGCCAGTGCGTTGAAAATACCGTCGTTGACCGACAGCAACGCGACGGCCACACCGGCCAGGGCACCGCCCGCGACCAACCCTGTCGAGAACAGATTACCACGGCTCAGGTCGGCATCTTCTTCGGCCTGCGGATTGTTTTTATCCTTCCGCTCCACAATGGCTTTGACCAGACCACCGGCGAAAATCGGCAGCGTGGTCGACAGCGGCAGGTAAAGCCCGACGGCAAAAGCCAGGGCACTGACACCGCATAATTCAAAGACAAAGGCAAAGAATGCACCCACCAACACAAACTGCCAGTCGAGGTTAAACGACAGCAGCCCTTTGATGAGTGTAGCCATTAGTGTGCCCTGCGGTGCCGGAAACTTATCGCTGCCGATGGCATGGGTAATGCCCTGCGCAACCAGATCCGGCGTCGGCGTATCCAGAATTTTTACCGTGGCCCCAATCACCAGCGAGGATACAATCACACCGATAAACAAAGCCATCTGCTGGTATTTCGGGGTCGCTCCGACCAGATACCCCGTTTTTAAGTCCTGTGAGGTCGCCCCTGACGTAGCGGCAGCAATACAGATCATGCCTCCGACAACCAGTACAGCCGGTTCAAAGGCTTTGCCGGTTAGTCCGAACGCAATGAAAATCAGGGCCGTGCCCATGATGGTCGCAATCGTCATCCCCGACACCGGCGACGACGATGAACCGATCAGACCGACAATCCGGCTGGCAACGGTAACGAAAAAGAAACCGAACACGATTACCAGAATGCCCAGTAGGAGTTTGGTTAGGATGGTATCGCCCGGAATCTGCGGCATAATGACCATCAGCAATACCAGCGCCAGACTCCCGATTGCCACAATCTTAAACGATAGGTCCTGCTCGGTCCGTTTGGCCGATGTGGCTTCTGCGCCCAGCGACCGGTTGCCGCCCAGACTTTGTTTAAAGGAGGCAACGATGGTCGGAATGGTTTTCAGCAGGGTCATAAAGCCCCCCGCTGTTACGGCGCCTGCCCCGATTTGCCGGATGTAGGCGCGGTAAACAGCCGCCGCCGTATCGCCGAATGCGTGCGTATCCGGGTTCCAGTTGCCGGGGCCACCGGCAGTGGTCAGGCTGGTCAGGTAGCCGAGTTTTACGAGCTGGCCCGCAATGATGTCGCCCGGTACCAGCGTGGCGAGCAGCGGAATCAGGCCCAGCCAGGCCAGAATGCCGCCGCCGACCAGTACGGCCGAAATGCGGAAACCGATGATGTAGCCAACGCCCAGGTATTCGGGCGTAATTTCTCCGGACACCTGGGCCGACGGGAAATAGCGGTTGGTCTGCCTGGTGGCCCAGACGGGGACCTCGGCAATGACGTGCAGCACCTTTTGCAGGAGCGCATACAGCAGAGCCACTCCCAGACCCTGATAGGCCGTTTTGGCAAAGTCTCCGCCGCGTTCGCCGGCAATTAGTACCGAACCGCAGGCCGTGCCTTCGGGGTAGGGGAGTTTACCGTGCTCGTCGACAATCAGCGACTTGCGGAGCGGAATCATCATCAGTGTTCCGAGGAGTCCGCCCAGAATGGCGAGTGTCAGAATGGTCCAGTAGTTGAAAAAATCGGCACCGATGCTTTGACCGGCTTCGGTCTGGCTCAGAAACAGAAACCCCGGCAGCGTAAATACGACCCCGGAGGCAATGCTTTCACCGGCCGAGCCTGTGGTCTGAATGATGTTATTTTCGAGAATGGTCGTGCCCAGATAGCGGCGGCCGAGCGAGATAGCCAGTACCGCAATCGGAATGGAGGCCGACACCGAAAGTCCCGCTTTCAGCGACAGATAAACGGTGGCAGCCCCGAACAGAACGCCGAAGATTGCCCCGGTCAGAATGGCTTTCAGGGTAAATTCCGCCGGAGATTGGTCGGCAGGAATAAAGGGTTTAAACTCAGACATAGGGAAGGATGAAGGGTAACCGGTTCAAAAGATGCATCAAGTTAAGATTATTCCCGGAAACGTTGTGCGGTCGGTGTCCCGGCTTTTGCGGGAAACAAAAAAGCCGGAGCAAGGGGGCTCCGGCTTCGTGATTGGTAAGCGATTATGCTTAAAAGTCTTCGTCAACAGAAAACTTGGCGGCATCCCGTTCTTTGGTTCCGGCCATAACACCGGCTTTCTGGTATTCACCCACGCGTTTCTCGAAGAAGTTGGTTTTACCCTGTAGTGAGATCATATCCATAAAGTCAAACGGATTGGTTACGTTGTACAGCTTTTTCAGACCCAGCGATACCAGCAGGTGATCGGCGACAAACTCAATATACTGCTTCATCAGTTCGGCATTCATCCCGATCAGTGATACCGGCAGGGCATCACTTACGAATTCCTGCTCAATAGCAACAGCATCCTTGATGAGATCGTAGATCGATGACTCGGGCAGTTTGTTGCGGATGTGGTCGGTGTAGAGCATACACGCAAAATCACGGTGCAATCCTTCATCGCGGGAGATCAGCTCGTTTGAGAACGACAGACCCGGCATCAGGCCCCGCTTCTTCAGCCAGAAAATCGAGCAGAATGAACCCGAGAAGAAAATGCCCTCAACGGCAGCAAACGCGATCAGGCGCTCCACGAACGAACCGTTGTCAATCCAGCGCAGGGCCCACTCGGCCTTTTTCTGCACACAAGGGATGGTGTCGATGGCATTCAGCATCCGGTCTTTTTCTACCGGATCCTTGATGTAGGTGTCAATCAGCAACGAATAGGTTTCCGAGTGGATATTTTCCATCATGACCTGGAACCCGTAGAAGCATTTTGCTTCGGCATACTGTACTTCTGACAAAAAGTTGACGGCCAGGTTCTCGTTGACGATACCATCCGAAGCCGCAAAGAAAGCTAAGACGTGGGAGATAAAGTGCCGCTCGCCGTCAGTCATCGTATCCCAGTCTTTTAAATCCTGTGACAAATCGATTTCTTCAGCAGTCCAGAAAGAAGCCTCGTGCTTTTTGTACATCTGCCAGATGTCATCGTGCTTAATCGGAAAAAGCACAAACCGGCTTTTGTCCTCTTCGAGGATTGGCTCAACCACAGCGTTCTGTATCATGTATCTGTTAATTATAGTGACGGGCTACCCCAACCGGGTAGCGGAAAGAAGCATTTAAATCGCTAACAAAGTTAACCCATTCCGGGGCATTCGCAAGGCAAAAAATGTGATTCGTAGTAAACAGTAAATGATGGAAAATTATAACCTCTACGCTTTCAGCTACTTGCTTAGAAGCGGATTAGTTTATTCTTAGAAATATTCTAATTTCTTTGTTTGTCTTTGATAATCAACGTGTTGTGGGCGAATAACAAAATATGGTAACAATTGGTTGTACCCATTTGGGTACTTATATTTGTACTATCTAATCTTATCCGGCAAGTTTAAAAGATCCGTAACGCATGCTTATGCATACAAAGACTGCGATCAGTGCAGTCATGATTACCCTGAACTCTGAACGGGTTCTGGCACGGGTATTGGCGTCGCTGTCGTGGTGCGACGAAATTGTTGTCGTAGACTCGGGGAGTACCGATCAGACCGTTGCCATTGCAGAATCATTCGGTTGCCGCGTTATGCACCGCGATTTTGACGGTTTCGGCACCCAGAAAGGATTTGCGGTGCGGCAGGCACTCAATGACTGGGTGTTTGTTGTAGATTGTGACGAAGTGGTAACTCCCGGACTGCGCGACGAAATTCTGGAGCGGGTTGGCCATGAACCCGGAATTGCAGGGTACCGGGTCCCGATTTCGCTGGTATTTCTGAACCAACTGATGCGCTACGGCGGCGAATATAAAATGCGTCACTTGCGCCTGTTTAACCGCCATTACGGTACCTACAACGTGAACAGGGTACACGAGGACGTGCTGCTTAATGGTAAGGTAGCTAATTTGAAGAATCATTGTCTGCATTACAGCTACGCGTCCATTCATGAGTATTTCGAGAAATTTAACCGGTACACAACGTCCGGTGCGCAGGACCTCGCGGCGCGCGGCAAACAGACCTCAGTAGCCGGAATTGCCTTCCGGATGCCCTTTTCGTTTGTGAAGGAATATGTGATCCGCCGGAATCTGCTGAATGGCTATCCCGGCTTTATGTGGTCGCTTTTCTCGGCCATGTACCCGGTGGTGAAATATGCCAAGCTGCGTGAAATGAATGAGAAGCGGCAGATAGTCAATCCGGTACATGTCCATCCCGAAATAAGCACACTGGCTTGATTCGTATATATATCGGCGTTATGGCCCGCACTACCCCGTAGTGCGGGATTTATTTGCCGTGGCATACCGGAATCTCATCCGGCCCGCCGAACGGATGGCTGAAGGATACATGCTGGAAACCACGGCTCAGCAGAATAATCGATACCAGTAAGAGGCCAATGGGTGCCCATTGCCGGATTCGGGCCGAAAACAGACGGTCAATCTGCGGGCGGATGGCCTGCATCAGCAACAGTGCCGGCAACGTACCTGCCCCGAACAAGGCCATAAACAATGCTCCTTCCTGAGCTGTACCGGTCGCGCTTGCACCGGCCATGGCTCCGTAGACCAACCCGCAGGGCAGCAGGCCGTTCAGTGCTCCGACGGCCAGACGTGCCAGTGGATGTTGTTTACCGGCAAAGAGCCGGTGACCTTTATGCAGCCAGCTGCTCATCCGCGAAGAGGCAATATGCGGCAACCGCCCGACGGCCCCCAGTAACATCAGGATACCGGCGAAAATAGCCAGATAGCTCTGCCAGCCCGCCCAGCTGACCAGATGACCGAGGCTGCCGGCAATGACACCCAGCACGCTGTATACCCCGATACGGCCGGTGTGATACGCCGTTACTGCCGGCCAGGTCTGCGCACTGAACCGCCCGCCCTGAGCGGTGAGGGCCCAAACGAGGGGCCCGCACATGCCCAGGCAGTGGAGGCTGTTCAGTAAACCAAGGGTGAAACCAAGGTAAATCATAGCGGTTGGTGGTTAAGGCCGGTTCACGACGCCCTCATTCCAGTAGGTCTGATCGCCGGCTTGCCAGTCAATCTGTAGCTTATAATGGCCTTTAGGCAGGCTGGCAAGGTTAATGGTCTGACGCTGATCCGTAATGGTTACGGTCCGGTCGTTGCTGCTGTTGGCAGGGCAGTAAAAATGAACGGTACCGGTTGCCTTACCCAAACCGGCCGGAAAATCGACGAGCAGGTCATTGCCGCTCATTCGCCATTGTACGGGCGTGGTGAGCGCATGCGCCCGCTTCATGCGGTCTATTTTTTGCTGGTACTGAATTTCTTCGTCGTAGTACTTCTCGGTAACCAGATCAATTTTTTGGTTCATACTCAGGCTAACCAATACGCCGATCATGGCCACGAAGCCGCCATACAACAAACCAATTCCCCAACCCCAATGCAATTTCATAATGTTATTTGTTAAATGATTTATCTCTCCGGTGCGATAAACGTCGTTGTCACGGTTTCCGGTTTGCTGCCGGTGGTTGCGATGGTTAACGTAAGCTCGGTTTTGCGTTTACGTAAAGCCTTGGCCGGCAGGATAATAAATACCGAACCTTCGCACGACTGGCCTTTCTGCACCACCGCAGGCGGATTACCGATAAACTTCAGCTGGCCGTTGATGCCTTCCAGTTTAATTTCGGGCCGCAATGCTTCGTTGGTACGGTTAAAGATTTTGTAGGTATACAGATTCTGGATTGTACCGTTGGCCAGCTCCTGATACGGTGAGCCGGGGGCCCGCAGAATGTTTGTCCGCGTATCGGTCCGGGTAACGAGCGCAAAGCCAAGTACGCCCCACAGAATCATCAGAATGGCGCTGTAGCCAATGGCCCGCATCGGAAAACGCTGCGGCTTCCCGGTCTGGATTGACTCTTCGGTGGTGTACCGGATCAGGCCGGTTGGCATATTTACGGTCTCCATGATCGAGTCGCAGGCGTCGATGCAGGCGGTACATTGTACGCACTCCAGCTGAGCCCCGTTGCGGATGTCGATACCAGTCGGGCAGACAAATACGCATTGCTTGCAGTCGATGCAGTCACCGATCTCGCGGTCGGTGTTTTTCCGCAGTTTCCCCCGTGGCTCGCCCCGGCGGTAATCGTAGGCAACGGTCAGCGATTTCTTATCGGTCAGTACGCTTTGCAGACGACCATAGGGACACACGATGGTACAGGCCTGTTCGCGCAACCAGGTAAACGAGAAGAAAAACAGGCCTGTAAAGGCTATGATGGCAATAAATAAACTCCAATTATGGGCCGGTGTGTCGGTAATAACCTTCAGCAGTTCGTCGGTACCGATCAGGTACGACAGCATCAGGTTGGCAACGAAGAAAGAAATAGCCAGAAAAACCGTGTATTTCAGCGTACGCTTTGCCAGTTTCTGACCGGTCCAGGGCGCAGCGGCCAGGGCTTTTTGTTTAGGGCCGTCGCCGTCGATCAGGTACTCAATCCGGCGAAAAACCATCTCCATAAATAGGGTTTGGGGGCAGGCCCAGCCGCACCACAACCGGCCATATACACTGGAGAAGAGCGCCACAAAGACAACGAACGACACCATGGCCAGGCCAAACATCCAGAAATCGGGTGGCCAGAACGTAATGCCGAAAACGATAAAACGGCGTTCGAAGAAGTTAAAGAGTACGAGTGGCTCGCCGTTTATCCGAAGGAAAGGTACCGCTACCAGTACCAGTAACAGTACGGCAGTAAATATGGAACGGTAGCGATACCATTTTCCCCGGGGTTTCTTTGGATGGAGCCAAATCCGGTGGCCTGCCTCATCAACGATCGAGATATGATCGCGGAAGGAATCAGCAGGCTCAGACCCTCCCGGCAGGTTATTAGTTGATGGTTCGGCAATCATGGGAGAATTATCGTAACTGCCATTGCGTCTGGCTGATGGCAGTGTGATTAGTAAACCGGCAGGTATGGAGGCTGTGATCATACCCGCCGGCCGGCCGGATTATTTGTTGAGGGCTACTTCTTTCGTAGCCTCTTCCTTGTACACGTCTCCTTGCGGAGCTTTCGCATTCGGCGGGTTCGTACCTTTAATGGTCAGAATGTAGCTGGCGATTTTCTGCATATCAATCGGTGTCATCTGGTTCTGCCACGAGATCATCCCTTTGTCCGGCACACCATATTTTATGGTTTTAAAGACATTGTGGATACCGCCGCCGTGCAGCCAGTATTCGTCGGTCAGGTTTGGTCCGACGCCGCCTTCGCCCTGTGCGCCGTGGCAGGCTGCGCATTTCTGCTCAAACATTGTTTTTGCTTCGGCAAGCTGTGCCTTGTCGGCTATCGGTGTCACGGTGTTTTCGTTAATCTTCGCGGCTACCTTTTTCAGGTATGCTTCTTTTTCGGCACTGGCAATCTGCATGGTTTTATCCAGCTCGGCCATTTGTAAATCACCCGTTTTGGTGATGTGGTAGTGTACCAGATAGACCAGGGCAAACAGGATCGTCGTTGAGAACAGGAACTGAAGCCACGGCGGCATCCGGTTATCGAGCTCCATAATGCCGTCATATTCGTGATCCTGCATCATCAGTTTGTGTTCTTCCGAGATCGCGTAGTTAACCCCGCCGAAGCGTTTCCACCAGCGGCTCAGCCCGTTGCCTTCCGGTTCGGCGTAGGCATTTGCCGTGTCCGCCGAAGGCTCGTTTACCCCGATGATTTTACGCATCAGCGCTACAATGGCTACCAGCAGACCAATCACAAATAAGGCGACAATCAGCAGCAGGGCCAGCAACAGGTACTGTACAAATTCTTCGGTGCCGGGCGCTTCCACCGTTACCAGCAGCAGCGGCAGCAGGTTTGCCTGGAACGGAATATTTTTCATCCCGTTTACTTCCCGGCGGGTCATCCGGAAAACCATCCATAACAGGATCACAAAGAAGGCAATGAACAGCAGGAGCGAGAACATCGGGTAAACACTCACGCCGGCAATTGATTCTAGATAATGACGGAATTTCATAATCGGGTCAATGTTTATTTCGTCTCAGGGTTCTCAGGGTTTGCTTTGATATCAGTACCCAGCCGTTGCAGGTAAGCAATGAGAGCAATGATTTCCTTGTTCGGGTTGGCCTTGATACCGGCCCCTTTCAGGTTGGCGACGATCTTGTCGGCTTGTTTTTTCAGGTCTTCGTTCGCGTATTTTTCGTATCCGTCGTAGTACGGCACGCCCAGTGTACGCATAGCCTTGATTTTATCCCCTGTGTTCGAAATATCCAGATCGTTGTCGAGCAGCCAGGCGTAGGTTGGCATAATCGAGCCCGGCGACATGCTGGTCGGATCTTCCATGTGGTTGTAGTGCCATGAGTCAGGGTACTTACCACCCACGCGGTGCAAATCCGGACCGGTCCGTTTTGAGCCCCACTGGAACGGGTGGTCATAGACAAACTCACCGGCTTTCGAGTACTCACCGTAGCGTTCCAGCTCATCCCGGAACGGGCGGACCATCTGCGAGTGGCAGGTATAGCAGCCTTCGCGGATGTACAGGTCACGGCCGTGTAACTCAAGCGGCGTGTATGGCTGCACACTGGCAATCGTCGGCACGTTTGATTCAACCATGAACGTCGGAATGATTTCGACCAGACCACCGATCAGGACAATCACCAGCGAAAGCACCATGAACTGGATCGGACGGCGTTCGAGGGCACGGTGCCAGAACTCGCCTTTTTCGTGGGTTGCGTGGAACAGACGGGCGGCCTGCGTTGACTCTTCCGGAATCAGTTTGCCGGACAGCGCAGTTTTTGCCAAATTATAGCATCCCACTACAAAACCAGCCAGATACAGCACCCCACCGATGCCGCGCAGGGCGTACAATGGTTTCAGGGCGGTAACGGTTTCCAGAAAGTTCGGGTATTTCAGGAATCCTTCATCGGTGAAGGCTTTCCACATCGAGCTCTGCATGAAACCGGCCCAGTACATCGGAACGGCATAAAACAGAATCCCCAGTGTGCCGACCCAGAAGTGGAAATTTGCCATTTTGGCCGAGAACAGCGGTTTGCCGTACAGACGCGGGAACAGCCAGTATAACATCCCGAAGGTCAGGAAGCCGTTCCAGCCGAGGGCGCCTACGTGAACGTGAGCTACAGTCCAGTCGGTGAAATGGCTGATGGCGTTTACGTTCTTGAGCGACAGCATCGGTCCTTCGAACGTTGCCATACCGTAGGCTGTAACGGCCACAACCATGAATTTCAGGACCACATCGTCGCGTACTTTATCCCAGGCACCACGCAGGGTCATCAGACCGTTCACCATACCACCCCACGACGGAGCAATCAGCATGATCGAGAAGACAACTCCCAGCGACTGCGCCCAGTCCGGCAGAGACGTATAGAGCAGGTGGTGAGGACCGGCCCAGATATAGAGGAAAATCAGCGACCAGAAGTGCACAATCGATAACCGGTAGGAGTACACCGGCCGACCGGCTGCTTTCGGCAAAAAGTAGTACATCAGGCCCAGATACGGGGTTGTCAGGAAGAACGCCACGGCATTGTGGCCATACCACCATTGCACCAGCGCATCCTGTACACCGGCATACCAGGAGTAGCTCTTTGTGAGGCTGATCGGTAATTCAACCGAGTTAACGATGTGCAGCACGGCAACGGTTACGAGGGTAGCAATGTAAAACCAGATACCCACGTAGATGTGCTCGATCCGGCGTTTGATGATGGTACCGAACATGTTAATACCGAATACCACCCAGATAAGCGTAATGGCAATATCAATCGGCCACTCCAGCTCGGCGTATTCCTTACCGGTTGTCAGACCAAGCGGCAGCGACAGTGCGGCGGCCAGAATGATCAGCTGCCAGCCCCAGAAGTGGATTTTGCTCAGCGTATCGCTGAACATCCGGGCTTTCAGCAGGCGCTGCATCGAATAGTAAACACCGGTAAAAATACCGTTACCGACGAAGGCGAAGATCACCGCATTGGTGTGCAGCGGCCGGATCCGGCCAAAGGTCGTATACGGAATACCGAAATTCAGGCTTGGGAAAGCCAGCTGGAAGGCCGCCAATACGCCCACCAGCATACCGATAAAACCAAAGATCAGCGTAGCAACGGCGAAATTCCGGACAATGGTGTTATCGTAGGAAAATTGCTCCAGATCCACCGGACGGGCATGGGCCGGATCCCGGTGGCCGGGTGCCGGG
The DNA here is from genome assembly GCA_965247375.1 of Arsenicibacter sp. Lineage (GTDB taxonomy): Bacteria > Bacteroidota > Bacteroidia > Cytophagales > Spirosomataceae > Arsenicibacter. The sequence goes on along the minus strand of CBDFHU010000004.1, from coordinate 86,645 downwards.
GGCAGGTCTGCTGCAACACCCCCGCCGGCGGTTTCTTTCAACAAGTCTTTTTGAATCATGGCACTGAGTAATTATAGGACGGAAGAAGGATTTTCGTTATCGTCGAACAGGATCCGGACCGAAGGCGTATAGTCGTCGTCGAATTGCCCCCGCCGGACCGACCAGACGAAAGCGACCAGGAATCCCCCGGCTACAATCAGACTAAAGGTGATAAGTACATAGATAGCAGCCATAGCTTTGTCGTTTTGGATACACAAAGCTACCGCCCGCCCCTCTGTGGCTACATGATGGGTATCAGCGGCGAAATATGATATTAATCAGATAAGTATGCGGCGTGTGCCGGTTAGGTTACGCGAGGTTGTTCTGGTTGTATTTGCTGACCCAGAAACTACCGGTCGCAAACAGGCAGAGGAGGATGTAGAGAATCTGGTTGGTTTTCCAGTAAAAGTCGAAGCGCTCAGCCTCGTGTTCGGTGAAAGCGTACTGACTGAAGAGGTAAATGAAGAAGGTGCCTGTACTATAGAGCAGCAGTCCGGCACTGAGCCAGAAAAGGGGATAAACCAGCAGATTGCGGACCCGCAGCTGGGTCATCCACCACGAGAAGGTAATGAGGATGATGATAATGATCATCAGCCGGAAAATAGCGTGACCGAACGCCGAAAATTCGTTGGCTTTCAGGTCAATCCAGAAGCTGATGGCGACCGATACAAAGGCCAGGCCCGTCAGCAGGCGTATCCAGAAGCGTTGGGTCGGGAACGAGGCTGCCTGATCATAAATACCACCCAGGAGCAGAATATCAATCAGGAGCAGAATATCAATCAGGATAGATCCGTTGTAGATGTGGAGGTTGTGCCAGCCGTTCAGGGCATACCAGATCGTCAGGTTAATTTTCAGGAAGGACAATAAAAAATAGATCACTGCCAGCCGGATTGCTTTTTCTTCGTATTGCCAACGATAAAAACCAATCACGACCGGCAGTAATACCAGCATGTCTTCAATGTAGTCGAGGGGATATTTTTGTGCACTCTTTAATATAGTATCCCACATAAACGGTTAATTATTGACCTCCAGAACAATGTGTGGGGCATGGCATCCCATCGCCGTAAGTACCGGAATCGTCATCGCCGGGCATGTCTTTCAGGCTATGCGACAGACGATGGATGTCATTACCATGTTTATCAATACCTACCAGAATCAGGCTTGGCTTACCGTCATTCCGGCCGTAGTAAATACGGATGCCCTTGCAGTCGTCATTGCTGAAAATCTGGTCAAACATGGCCTTACTGAAGGCTTCAGCATTGATACGGGTGGCTGGGTCCGGAAATTCTTTCTGATACTGATCAATGCGGGGGCGGACCTCATGTACTTTAAATTGCCGGCCGGCGCGATCAAACGGGAATGGCTCTTTTATGTCTTTCACTGTATTGAGGGATTAAGTCGTAGTTTCTTCAAATATGTGGCATAATTGGGCCGGTTGGTACGTTATATGAAGAAATGCCGTAATTTTCCCGAGCGGAATGCGTAGTTCTACGTACCAGGCTTCCCCGAAAAACACCGAATTTTATGATCGCGTACTTATGCGCTAAAACAGGGCTCCGGATAGCCTTACTTTTGCAGAGAACTTACTGAAAAGACATAAACTATAATTTCTCATCTCATAGGTTAGGTGAAAAGAGCCGGAGCATTGCACCGGCTCTTTTTTATCGTTTCACCTGAACCGGTAAGTCTTCCAGCTGCGCATAACTGAGCTTCCAGGTATTGTCGTCTCCTTTTTTCCAGAGCAGAATAAAATTGCCTTCGCCGATGCCGTGCGGCTGATCGGGCGTTTCGGGCAGCACGTCAACCGAGAATGTCCCGGCTTCGTAGGCGGTCTTCTCATCGACGGTTGAGCTGATCACGTTTGTTTTCAGATCGTTGAGCGTCGGCAGGGTTTCGCGTACCCATTTGCTGCCAACTTCGGATTTGCCTTTATAATGGGCGTTGCCCTGTACAAACTGTACGTCTTCGGCCAGAAAACCGATAATCTTATCCGGTTCTTTGTTATTCCATGCCGAAATAAACTGCTGATTCAGATCTGTTACATTGACAGAATCGCCCGATTTCGAGCACGACGTTAGGAGGGCTGTTGCGAAAACGAGCCAAAGAAATGATTTCATGATGTTGAGCTTTTGGTGAATGATGAAAAACGGCATCCGGCACCTTGCCGGACACCTGTCTGATTACCAGCTTTTCCGCCGGTATTCCGACGAGCCGTAAGGTGCCGACTGATCGCCGACGGTGTTATTGGGCAGGTAAACTGCCGTATTGACATAGGCTGCCGGAGCAGCCACGGCGCTGTAGACCGGTGCCTGCGCTGCTGCATTGACCGCTGCGTTGGCCGGTGTTGCCGGTAACGGCTTTTTAGCAGCTTCTGCTTTGGCAAGTGCTGCCCGCTCTGCCGCCGCGCGCTCCGCTGCGGCACGTTCGGCTGCTGCCCGGGCGCGGGCTTTGTTCTTATTATCCTGATGTTTACCGATGGCGTATCCGGCCGCACCGCCTACTACACCACCAATAACCCCGCCTACTACGCGGTTCCGTTTATTAATAATAGCACCGGCTGCTCCACCGGCTGCCGCGCCGATTGCTGTGCCCTTGGCCTGCGGGCTCCATTTACGCCGCTGGGCAAAAAGCGAAGCGTCGAATGTCAATACAAAGGCCAGTGTGAGTATGAATAAATTGCGAATCGTTTTCATCTTCTTTTTCGTTTAAGTGCTGACTTTCTTACGGTTTCTGTTCAAACTGAAAGGCTTATATGAAGGTTTTGGATTCTTATTTTCCTGTCCTTCTGTTGGGATAATGTGGCTTTTTCAGTGGTTGAACAAAAAGTTAGACAGCAGGAATGTCCCTGTTGTTTAACGAAGGGCAGGGAAAAATCGATGAAAACGGCCATCCGCCCGACAGACTCAGCTTCTCAATGGACGAAACCAGGGCGGTCGGGCGGCGGCAAAAACGGGTAATTAATGACCCCAGCCGGTGACTTTCCGCAGGATTTGAATCAGCACCACCGGCAAAAGCCCGGCGGCCAGAATCAGCTCCAGCGGGGCCGCGCTGAGCTCCTGAATCGAGAGCACCTCGCGGAGGAACGGCACAAAATAAGTCAGAAACAAGATACCTGTACAAAGCAGAATTGCTCCCCAGATATAGCCATTCCGGGTGATTTCGTTCTTAAACAGCCGGCTGACTGTTACATCGCCGGAATACAGGTTAAACACGTGAAAGAGCTGCGCCACCGACAGGCTGTAGAACGTAACGGTATTGGCTTCGGCCTGCGTAAAGCCCAGTTCGTGAATACCGATCCAGAACATACCGAGCACCGAAGCTGTCATGGCAAGCGCATAGGCAACTACCAGCCGCCAGTCGGCCGCAATCAGGATCGGCTGTTTCGGGTCGCGGGGCGGTTCGTGCATGAGCTGCCGGTTTTCGCGGCCGACACCCAGCGCCAGGGCCGGAAACACGTCGGTGACAATATTAATAAACAGAATCTGGAGCGGTAGCAGCGGATTACCGACGTTCAGAAAACCGGCAAATGTTACCACAAAGATTTCGCTCAGATTACACGACAGCAGGAATAGCACAAATTTGCGGATGTTCTCGAAAATAACCCGGCCCTGCCCGATGGCTTTCACAATCGACGCAAACGAATCGTCTTTCAGGATCATGTCGGCGGTTTCGGCGGCCACCTGCGTACCCCGCAGCCCCATCGCAATGCCGATATCGGATTTTTTGAGCGCCGGTGCATCATTGACACCATCGCCCGTCATCCCGACGATATCGCCGTGCTGCTGGTAGAGGTCAATCATGTCGAGCTTCTGGGCGGGATTTACGCGGGCAAATACGCGGCTTTCCATCAGACGTGCCTTATCGGCATCCGACAGTTCTTCGAGCGGTTTCAGGTCTTTACCCGTGAGAACCAGTGTTTCGTTATCCTCAATGAGCTTTACCTGCCTGGCAATGGTCAGGGCCGTGGCCGGGTGATCGCCGGTAACCATAATAACCTTGATGCCCGCTTTGCGGCATTCCTGCAGGGCTGGTGTCACTTCGGTGCGGGGCGGGTCAAGGAAACCGATCAGGCCAAGGTAGGTCAGGTCGCTTCCGTCAAAATCATCGCCCGGTTTTTCATCGGTGATGCGCCAGGCAAAGCCCAGCGTCCGCAGTCCGTCGGCGGCCATCTGCTCCGATACTTCCTGCTGCTGGCGGCGGGTGGCTTCATCAAGCCCGGTGCAGCGTTCCATCACTTCCTCAATCGCTCCTTTTACGGCCACCACGTACTTCCCGTTGATGACCGGCAGACCGGCCAGTTTCCCGTCCTTTACTTCGTGCAGTGTTCCCATGATGCGGGTATCGGAGCTGAACGCCTTTTCGGCCAGCCGTGGCAGCTGGCTTTTGAGTTTGTCAATATCCTTACCGGCGCTGTAAGCCCATTTCAGCAGGGCTACCTCAACCGGATCGCCGATTTCCCTGGCTTCCTCCTGATCGGTGTCGTAGTCTGCGTTGTTGCACAGCACGCCGGTCAGCATCAGGAACTGGCTGGCTTCTGTTGCGGTCAGCTGCGGATCGCCGGTAACCACATCCAGTTTTTTTGCCGATGCATCAATCTGTACTTCAACATACCCTTCCGTGGTCTGGATCGCGTGCACCTCAATCCGGTTCTGGGTCAGGGTGCCGGTTTTATCCGTAAAAATCACGTTGGTACTGCCCAGCGTTTCTACCGCCGACAGCCGTTTTACGATTACCTTTTTACGGGCCAGCCGGAGCATGCCATAAGCCAGCGCAATGGTCGACACCACCGACATACCTTCGGGAATGGCAGCAATGGCCAGCGCCACCGAGGTTTTAATGAGCGATTCGGTTTCTTCGCCCCTGATCAGGCCTACACCCAGAAACAGAACAGCCAGCCCGAGGGTAACCCAGATCAGGACCCGTGCCAGCGAATCCAGCTTTTCTTCGAGCGGGGTGGCGGTCCGTTCGGCCTCCTCAACCATCGTCGCAATTTTTCCCAGTTCGGTATCCTGTCCGATGTCGGTAACAACGGCCCGGCCATTTCCGGCGGTGACGGCTGTACCTTTAAACAACCGGTTATGCTGATCGCCCAGCGGGGCATCGGCCTCCGGCGTACCGGTTTGCTTCGCCACCGGCAGCGATTCGCCGGTCAGCGACGATTCGTTTACCTCGAGCTGGTTAACGTCGAACAGATTGGCGTCGGCGGCAACCACGTCTCCGGCTTCGACAATCAGTATGTCGCCGATGGTCAGCTCTTCAGACGAAATTTCGCGGACCCGGCCGTTGCGTAATACGCGGGCGGGGGCCGTATCCATCTGCCGGAGCGCTTCCATCGACTGCTGCGCGTTCCATTCGAGCACAAAGCCGGTGATGGCGTTAATCAGCACCACGGCAATGATGGCCCAGCCTTCAACCGTATCCTCCAGAACGAATGAGATGATGGCGGCGGCAGCCAGAATCCAGACAATGACGCTGTTGAACTGCCGGACGGCGATCTGAAAAGCTGACTCCCGTTTAGCTTCCTGAAGCGCATTCGGGCCATGTTTATCAAAACGCTGTTTGGCCTCAGCGTCAGTCAACCCGCTGTGCAGGTCGACCTTGTATCGGGCGGGTAAATCATCTGCCGGAATCTGATGCGGCAGCATAGGGGGATCGGAAGCATTAGTTGTCATAACGTGTGTATAGAAGTAGTACGAAACTAACGGGATTTGGTATATGAAGGTTAGTAATGAAGGATTAAATACAATTTTGTCACTCATTGTTACTGCATAGTGCAGATCGTCTTAAGTTTTAGTAGTTTTATTCGTTCATGTAACATCTCAATCCGACAATACCTATTATGAATCCTGCAATACCTTTTTCCATGCATATGGATGGAAGCAGGCCTGCCGAAGCCACTATCCCAACCTATGTCTATGCTGTCGTGTTTTCCTCGCTCTGCATTGTCTGGGGCTTACTCTGGGACATCATGTGGCACACCAGTATCGGCCGCGACGGCCTGCTGTCGCCCCCGCACCTGTTGATCTATGTCGGTGCGATTGTGTCCGGCCTTTTTTCCGGTTACAAAATACTGGATCTTACCTTGCGGCGGAACCATCCGGAGCGGGCCGGTTCGGTACGTTTCTGGGGTATTTTTTACGGCTCGCTGGGGGCGCTCTACTGCGTTTGGGGCGCCATTGCCATGCTTACATCGGCTCCGTTCGACGACTGGTGGCACAATACCTACGGGCTGGATGTCCAGATTCTGACGCCGCCGCATACGGTGCTGGTGCTGGGAATGATGTTTGTGCAGTTCGGGGCGATGATCGGGGTACTGGCCGTTCAGAACAAATTCCGTGACCGTGCACCCGAAACCGCCGCGCAGCAACAGCAGGCACAGCGCCTGAAGGTATTGTTCGGTATTTCCGCCGGTTTGCTGCTGGCGGTGTTATTTACACTGCTGTCGGAGCAGATGGGGCGTTATGATGCCCACAGCTCGTCGTATTACAAGACGGCTGCTATTTTCTTCCCGGTTTATCTGCTGGCGGTTGGCCGGGCGTCGCTGCTGCGTTATCCGCTTACGACGATTACGGCGGTCTATATGCTGGCCATGCTGATTCCAAGCTGGATTCTGCCCTTTTTTCCGGCGACACCGAAACTGGGGCCGGTCATGAATCCGATCACCCATTATCAGGCGTTTGTGTTTCCGCAGTTGCTGATCATTCCCGGGTTTTTGCTTGATACACTGATGCACCGCTACAGCGGTAAGATGAACGACTGGTTGCTGGCCCTGATTGCAGCGGTTTTGTTTGTGGCGGTCCTGGCCGCTGTACAGTGGCCGATGGGCACCTTCCTGCTGGAGTCGCCGCTGGCGCGTAACCGCTTTTTCCTGGCTACGTCGTGGTACTACGGCAACGATCCGACCTGGGAGTACCGCTATAAATTTTACCCCAATGACGAAGACACATTGCCGGTGTTTCTACAAGGCCTTGGCTTGGCCGTGGTCTACGCCGCCGTTTCGGCGCGGATCGGTCTGTGGTGGGGCAACTGGATGAAGCGGGTACAACGCTGATCTGTTCTTACCGGATAGCCACGTAAGGAATCATTTTAATTCTCTTTTGTGCTCTATGTGCCTTATGTGGTTCATAAAAATAAATTCAATGAAGCCATACATAAAACTATTCCTCCTCCTGATTTGCCTGATGCCGGTGGCGGTATGGGCACACGTCGGCAGCTCGGGTGTGATTGTCCAGAAGCAGGCCGGTAAGTACCAGGTACTGATCAGCGTGAATCCCCCGGATGTGGTGCCGGGAACCGCAAAGGTTACAGTCATCGTCGAAAGTGGCCGGGTGCAGTCGATCATGGCGCGGCCGGTTTATTTCTGGTCGGGCGATGAAGGTGCCCCGGCCCACGACGAACTCATGCCCGTTAAAGGCGCACCCGGCCGTTTCGAAGGCGTGGTATGGTTAATGGACTCCGGTTCATCGAGTATCCAGCTTGAACTGGACGGCCCCGACGGTAAACAAATGGTGGTGGCACCGGTTGTATCAATCGCAACGGCGCAACGCGATATGCCTGCGGGCACGGGTGTCATACTGGCCGTACTGGGTGTGTTACTGGTGATTCTGATGGTGACGATCATCGGAGCCAGCGCCGCCGACAGTGTTATTAAGCCAGGGGCAGCTGCACCGGCCCGGCTGGGCCGGAAACGGCTGATCGGGATGGGTATCGGTGGGCTGGTGCTGGTGCTGATGCTGACCGGTGGCCGTTTCTGGTGGAACAGCTGGGCAGACAATTATCAGACCCGCCAGCTGTATAAACGCACAAAAATCAACACGACCGTTGCCGTCAGAGAAGCGCAGCCGGTGCTGACGGTGCAGATCGATTCCAGCGAGTTCAGAAAACGCGGCCGCCGGATGGTGAGCTTTATCCTGCCTGATCACGGTAAACTGATGCACGTATTCCTGGTCCGGACGCCCGGCCTTGATGCCTTCGCGCACCTGCACCCCGACCGGCGTGATACACTCAATTACGAAAGCAAACTGCCGAATCTGCCGGGCGGGAAATATCTGGTTTATGCCGATGTGGTCTACCGTAGTGGTTTTGCCGAGACGATGGTGGATACGGTAGAGATTCCGTCTGTAAAAGTATCGGCGGCACAAGCGGCTGCCCGTACCCAAACCGATCCCGACGACAGCTGGCTCGTGACCGAACCAATGGGCGTTAAATCAAATGCCATCGGGAAACTACACCTCGACGATGACATGGTTGCCTGCGGGAAACCGTCGGCCAGCGTAAAACTTGAGGACGGCTCAACCATGTTCTGGAACGATAAGGCAGGGCCGGTTCTCGAAGCCAATCAGCTGTATACGCTTAAGTTTTCGGTGGCTGACCAGGCGGGAAAACCGGCAGCGCTGGAACCTTATCTGGGTATGCAGGGCCACGCCGCTATTGTGCGCTCTGACGGGACGGTGTATATCCACCTGCACCCGGTCGGTACGTATTCGATGGCAGCCGAGGAAACGATGCTGAGCCGCATTGCCGATACCACCCGGTCGTTTAAATATCCCGATGCCAAACAGTTCCGCGACAGTATTGATGCGTACGTGGCAAAGGTGAAGGCGTTGCCCGAAGCCGAGAAAAACAAACTGCTGATGAGCAGTATGCCCGCTATGAGTCACGCCATGACGGCGAATAACATGGTCGGATTTCCGTACGCCTTTCCGCGTGCAGGCCATTACCGCATCTGGGTGCAGGTGAAACGAAACGGCAAGGTGCTGACCGGCGTGTTTGATACGCAGGTGAAAGACGCGCTGCTGTAAAAAAGCGGGTTTGGCCTGAACCGTTTCGGGCCAAACCCGCTTTTCCCTGTAGTATGAAGTATGTTTTTGTTCTCTGGCTGGTATTCCTGACAACTGCGGCCCAGGCACAGGTGCTGCGGAAGCGGACCGTTAAACTGATGGGCAGCCGCTTCGACATTACTATTGTTGACCGCGATACGCTTACGGCCGAAAAACGGATTGATGAAGTTATTGCGGAGGTAACCCGCATCGAATACCTGATCTCGGACTGGAAACCCGAAACGCAGATTTCGGAGGTAAACCGGCAGGCGGGTATCAAGCCGGTAAAAGTGGACGCCGAGGTATTTGCGCTGACCGAACGGGCCATTGCGCTGTCCAGACTGACTAACGGCGCGTTTGATATCAGCTTTGCGGCCATGGATCGCATCTGGAAATTTGATGGCTCAATGACCGCCATGCCGACACCGGAAGCCATCCGGAAGTCGGTCGAAAAGGTTGGCTACCGGAAAATTGTACTGGACAAAAAGGCCTCAACTATCTTCCTGACACAGAAAGGGATGAAAATCGGTTTCGGAGCCCTCGGCGAAGGCTATGCTACTGACCGGTGCCGCGCGATGATGCTGGCCAAAGGCGTTCAGGCCGGTATCGTTAACGGCTCGGGCGACATGAGTACCTGGGGCAAACAACCCGACGGCTCCGACTGGCAGATCGGTATTACCAATCCGTTTCAGCATGATACCCTGTTTGCCGTTGTACCGTTAACAGAAGGAGCGGTTGTTACCTCCGGGAGCTATGAAAAATACGTAGTTTTTAACGGTAAGCGCTATGCCCACATCATCAACCCGGCAACCGGCTATCCGGCTACCGGCCTGTGTAGCGTGACCGTGTTCGGCCCGAGCGCCGAACAGGCAAACGGCTTCAGTACGTCGCTGATGGTGATGGGAAAGGAAGCGGGACTCGCCCTTATTAACCGCTACCCGGCTTACCGCTGTATTATGATCAGCGACGACGGGCACGTATTTACCTCGCGTAATATGAAAATGTAGCACGGACCGGTATTCCGTGCTGTCGTGTCAATAACAATCTGTCCGGATTTGATTCCGAGACTGGTAATAGCTCACGCCCTTGCCGGTTTGAGCCTGGCAAATTGTATCGAGGATAGCCATGACGTCTTTCTGCATGGCTAGTGAACCACACAGCATCACCACACCGCCATCTGCTAAAGCGCGGCCAATCAGCGGACTGTCCCGGCTGATCAGATCACTCACATACTGTTTATCACCCTCCCGCGAGAGCGCAACCGACAGATGATCGAGGCGTTGGGCGGTCAGTTGCCGGTCAAGGAACGGTTGATAAAGTCCGAGTGACGCCTGATTCCGGAAACCGCAATACAGGTAGCAGGGCGTCTGCGTCGTGTTCTGACTGATCATACCGAGAAACGGGGCAATGCCGGTACCGTTCGAGATCATAATGACTGCCGGTGCCGCGACCGGAAAGTGAAAATGCGGATTGCTGACGATGCGGGCGCGGAAGGTTTCGTCCTGCGTGAGCCGGTGCAGGAAACCGGAACCCAGCCCGCCCTGATGCAGCCGGACACTAAGCTGCATATCTCCGTCAACCAAACCAATCGAATAGAGCCGCTCCTGATGGTCGTTGGCGGGATAAATGGCCAGCAAGTCTCCCGATGTAACGGTCAGTGGATACGCTCCCTGCAACCGGATCAGGAAGGTATCCCCGTTGGCATCCGGCGCGGGTGCTGCACTTACCCGCAGCGAATCGAGTGTACCGGGCTCGACGGCCAGGCCATCGGCGGACACGTCAACCGGAATCCCTGCCTGCTGCGACCAGGCTTTTGCCCAGAGACTGAATTCGGTCAGAGATTTGTCGTTAACCGTATGCACATCAACCAGCGGGGTTGCCCATGATTGTTGTTCGAGGTGATTATGGGTATCAAAGGCGAACTGGCAAAAATCAGGATAAGCCGTTGAGCCGAAGCCAACCACTGAATACCGCAGCTGATTTGGCTGGGGAACGGTAGTGAGCAAGGTTGCAAAGTTCGCCGCGTTGGTGGGGGCTTCGCCTAAACCGTAGGTCGACGTCAGGATAATCAGGTGTTCGGCTTTCGGGAAAGTCTGGTACTGGTTAAGTTCTGATAGCCAGACGGTTTCGCCGCGTTTTGCTAGTTGTTCATAAACCAGTCGGGCAAACCGGTAGGTGCTGCCGTTTTCGGAACCAACCAGGATAATAAACCGGCTCTGATCGGCCGTGTGCCGGTTTTTGACCCGCTTGCCGCGCCGTTTCAGGGTAATGGCAAAACCGGAATAAATGAAAAACAGAATGTTGGCTGACGCAATGGCCAGAATAAGCGCCCAGACTGTGCTGGTACGGCCGGTGTGCATATTCAGGCTCAGCTGGCTCATGACCAGAGCCGCCGGATACAGCGATTCGGTCAGCACATCGCCGGTTACCTGATTAACCGTAAGTTCGCGGTCTTTCAGCTGAACAGTATAGTAATCTTCGGCATCTTCCGAGAACGGGAAGGTAATGGTTTGAACGTCGGCGAGGCGGGTATTTTTTAAAACAGGCAGTTCGGCCAGCGGACGTACCGGTGTTGTCCGGATCGCATCCAGGTCAACGTCCGGTGTTGTTTTTTGGGTAGGCAGCAGCTCGAAACGCACAACCGACAGATAGGTGCCGGTAAGGGCAATGATCAGGATGACAATGAGCGATAAGCGCCCTAGCGTGACGTGGTAATACTGCGCAAAATTGTCGTTGACAACGCTGGCGAAGAAGCGTTTAACACCCCGCTGCCGCTGAATAACCAGCGCCGTTCCGGAAACGGCAATCAGAAAAAGGAGGAAAGCGGTCAGCCCCATCATAAAACGACCGGCTTCGTGGTAAAAAAGCGACCGGTGCAGGGTCGTAACGGTCTGGAAAAATTCGCTTTGTGCCGAGGGCTTGCCGAGTAGCTTGCCGGTTTTGGGATCAATATAAGCTGTCAGGTTCTTGCCGTCGTCGTCGGTGGCCTTGATCACTACGAACTGATTATGATCGACCGTCAGCTCACTGATATCCGGGAACGCTTTTTTGAGAACAGGCAATGTTTCGGCCAGCGTAATCTGTTCAAAATCAGGATGGCGGTAAGGCTGCTGCTTTTCCAGAACCGGCTCAAACGCAAGGATGAAACCCGTAACAGATGCCAGGGTGAGCAATAACGAAGAAGATACAGCCAGAATCAGATGGCTGTATCTCCAGATTGAAATAGTCATTGAGTAAATCAGTTGTTTGGGCTAAAACGCACGTAGCGGATATAGCCCGTGCCCTCGCTTTTGGCGCCAAGGCTTTCGGTTGTCAGCGGGATCTCAAGATCGTTTACGTAGTACTTCTTATCTTCCACGGCGCTTTCAAACCGCAGCTTATAGCCTGCATTTACCTTCGCATTATCAATCTCAATAACGCTGACGGTGCGGTCACCGCCCGCTACCGACGCACCGGTAATGGCGCTGATATTGGTTGGTTTTTTGGCAAAAGCCTTGTGCCATTCCTTTACATCGGGGTACCATTTCTTGTCTGAACCCAGGACGTAAAGTGTCTTGTCGTATTTACCTTTCGGATCAATGACCGAGATGACCATGTAGGCACCTTCGCCCATGTAGTTCGTCATCTGGATCATGCACTTATATTTGGTCGTTTGGGCTGATGAAACAAGTGGTTTAGCTACCAGCAAGCTCAGCAGCAGCACAAAAACGCGGCAGGTATTTACCATAATTTATTTCAGGAAGTTAACGGATACTTTATTTTTCGTCAGCGATTCGTTTTCGCTGGCCAGGTCGAATGCGGTTTCGTCGAAGCTGGTTTTGGCTTCTTTTTTCGCCCCGATTGATAACATATACTTCAGGGCTTTATCATCCTGCGAGACCATCGCCGCTTTGTGCAGGGCCGTTAAGCCTTCTTTGTTTTTAGCATTGATATCGATCTGCAGCGGTTCCAGTTTTTTCAGCAGAGAAATATCGTTTTTAGCAGCGGCCAGGTGGTAAAGCGTATTGCCGTTTTTCTGCGGTGCCGTCAGTGAAACGCCTTTGTCCTGCAACAATTTCAGCTTCGCCTCAAAGTCAGCCGCCTGCCGCGGCGTGTAAGACTGTACGAGGTGAGCTGCCAGGTTGTCGCCACTTTGATCAACCACCGCCACCGATGCACCCTTGCGGATCAGGTACTGCACCATCTCCGGTGAGTTGCTGCGTACGGCCATCGTCAGCGCTGTGAGGCCTTTCTGATTGGCCTGATTGATATTTTTCACCTGTGGCAGCAGCAGGGCGATGGTAGCTGTATCGCGGTTGGTCGCTGCCGCGTTCATGAATGCCGTATTCCCTTCAGCATCCGCTTTATTTACGTCAACCCCTTTTCCGATAAAATAGGTAATAATCTCTTGCTGACCCGGACGGCGGGCAATGGCGTGCAGAACGGTTTCCCCATCCTTACCGGTGGCCGTTGGTTTGAGACCGAGACTTTCGAGGTATTGGTATACCTCCAGATTGGCCGAACTACCGCGACCGCCCTGGCTTGCCATGATCAGGGCATCGTTTGTTGCCGGTACACCACGTTGTAACAGGGCTTTCAGAACATTAATGTTACCACCTCGCGCGGCATAGGCAAACGCATTCCGGCCGGCGGCGTCCTTACTCTTGATGTCCAGTCCTTTCGCCGTGAAATAATCGGTAAGTTTAAGCTCCTTGTCGTTGGCTACGGCAACCAGCAGGGCATTGGCACCGTCATGGTTGAGGTCTTTTTTGAGATCAGCACCCGCTTTCAGGCAGAGATCATAGACCGTGGTGTTTTGCTGACCACCGGCGGCGGCGAAATTCAGCGGAGTCATGCCGTGGCTGTCGCCGACGGTTGCTTTAGCACCTTTAGCAATCAGCATCTCCATGATCTCTGTATTGCCCCGGCTAGCTGCCCAGTGCAGATAGGTACGGCTGTCGTGCGTGATTTTATCAACAGCGTTCCCCGGTTGTTCGAGCAGGTATTTGATGGTTTCGGTCGGTGCACCGGTATTGATGGCCATAACCACCGGATCAAACGACATCGGGTTCATCTGCGACGGGCTATTCCCTTTTTCTATCTCGGCTTTTACCTGACTAACATCCGGTTTATTGCGCCAGAAAGCCTGATCCAGCAATGTATTGGTCTGAGCCTGTGCCGATAAGGTAAAGATCGCTGCAATCGCAACAAGTAGCTTTTTCATGATCGTAAGCCGGTGAAATGTCGTTTATGTATCCTTGTTATTTAGACTAATTATAATATGCCGCAAATATAGGACCTCTGAGTGAGAAAAAAAGCAAATACTGATAGAAATCAGGGAAAAGAGGGAGCAATACTGGTGAAGTGCAGGTGCTGGTTTCTGATAGAGCCTGCTAAAATGAATATACCACATAGACACATAGGGCACATAAGAGTTTAATAAATCTTTGTTTTCTATGTGCCTATGTAGTATGATATCATTTTAGGCCTACTGAAGATTTTCTGTAGGCCTAAAATAAACCTTAAGGTTACAAAAAGGTGGTAGATGACGATAAGAGATGTATGTTCATTACCTTACTGTCGGTTGGGCTCGATAATGCGTTTGGCGCGCAGGAAGCGCTTTAGCTCATACTCATCAAAGTTCGGAGCTGATGGGCTGAAACTGCTGATCCGGACTTTACCCGACGCATGGATAAACTCGTTATTGCCGATCCACATGCCGACGTGCACGACACGCTCCGGTTTTGCCTGGGTGGCCTGTTCACCGAAAAAGAGCAGGTCGCCCGGATGCAGTTGTGAAAAGTCACCGTTTGGTGTCTCAACGGGTATGCCCTCGTGTACCTGCTGGGAGGCGTCACGCGATAGTTCGAGGCCGTTGAGGCGGTAAATGGTCTTGGTAAAGCCACTGCAATCCATGCCTTTAACCGATGTGCCGCCCCACAGATACGGAATACCCATCAGCGTCTTTGCCGTTTTCACCACCGACGTTTCCGTTGGTTTGGCGGCGGCCAGCCAGGTTTTCAGCGGCTGGGCGTCGGTTTTAACGATGTAGCCGGTACGGCCGTCGGGGTAGCGCACCTGATAGAATTTCTTGTCTTCTTTCTCAACCACGAGCTGATCGCCCGCCACCAGATCCGATACGGTTTGTGACTCACGGTCGGGCTGACTGTAGCAGAAACCAAAAGGCTGGGTATAAATTACCTTATCGGCCTGTTGCCAGCGGTCGAACTCCGCTTTGGTCATGCGCTGAAAACCGCCGAAATCCACCCAGGCAATGTACTGATCCGGCATTTGCGCGAGGTACCAGCCGCGCTCTTTGTCCCAAATCTGCAGCGGCATCCCCAACAACGCCTGCGTGGCCAGCTCGGCGGCATCACGGGGTTGCGAACGGAGGTTAGCCACCGATACGTTGACGATCCCGTAGACCTGCTCGCCCAGCACCGGAGCCGGTAATTCCTGAATCTGATCGGTAACGGTTGCCCCTTGCTGCTTCAGTTTAGTCAGCAGCGTTTTATGCGCTTCGGGCAGGTTGGTTTTGCCTTTGAGGGTACCCGCCGAATCGACATCAACCTGGAAAATGGCCACCCGTTTGTCGGGCGCATACTGCTGCCGGACAGCTTCGATGGTTTGGGGTACCGTTTGGGCCAGTGCTGTTCCGGACAGGCAAAGGGCCAGAAAAAGGGATTTGAGTCGGGTCATTGCTGCTTATCGTACGTCACCATAAACTTCCGCAGGTCGGGCCGGTACGGACGTTTGCGTTTGACATCATAGTCGTACACAACACGGCCCAGGTTGGCCAGAAACGGATAACCTACGGTGTTATAGTCGTATTTATCGTCATTAAAGATACCATCTGAGTTACAATAAATAACCGCCGACAGCATAAATTCCACCCCTTTGTCGAAATCAACGATGTAGGCATTATCGATCAGGTAGCCATAGGCGCTGCCGATTTTATTGAAAATGCGGACGTTCTGCGGGATTTTCCCCTTGTTGTCGCCGAACATAAAAAACTTACCGGAGCTGTCGTGCAGGCTGGTATCGGCGCTGTAGTTCGGGTAGGTGGTTTCGCGTGGTAATTGCGACATATACTGATACAGAAAGCTGTAATCGCCGGACGTCAGGTTAAACCGGCGTTTGGCCGGTACGGCTTCCGGGAACATCACCGACCGCAGCATTTCCTGTTGATCTTCCAGCGAAAACGCGTTTTTCTCCGTAAAATCGAAAGGCTGCCGGATCAGTGAGTCGTTTCGCATGAAGCCGATGCCCCGCCGGATGCTGCTGTCCGGTTTAAACGATTCGGTGCAGACCTGCGCCGGTTGGGTATACAGTGTCTGTCCGTTTTCCACAAACCGGACCGGATTAGTATGCCGGTTCTGATCGGCATTCATCGATACCGACAGCCGGTGTAGCATCCGGGTATCGCGGTAGCCTTTCTGATGCAGTTTCCTGTTAAAGTCGCACTGACCGATAAACTCATAGAGCCGGTTAAACGCCTCGTTACTACTCACCAGAAAAATCTTTTTGGCATAGTGCGCCACCGATGGCAGCCCGTTAGCCGCTGAAGGGTCGGTACGGATACTGGTCTGGCGTGCGTAGGCCGAATCGGTCAGCATCGGCGTATTGGCCGACAGCGTTGGATTGGTCTTTTTCAGTTCGTTGATTTTTTCGAGCGAGAGCAGGACAGCCGGAAATTTGACGGTACTGGCCGGGTAGAAGTAGCGCTTTTTGTCGAGCCGGTAATAGTAGCTGCGGAAAACAGGCCGGTTTTGCGGATCACGGTTGATCTGGGTATAAATGATCTGCACGTCGTATTTGGCAGGGTCCTGCAAAACGGGGCCGAACAGTTCCGGGTTCTTACGCAACAAGTCGCTCAGCAACTTATCCGTTTTCTGCGCCGCTGCTACGATCGGAAAAAGACCGGCCAATATGATACCGGAAAGAACTTTTATGAATGATTGCATACCAGCCGTTACTTTTTGGTAAAAAACATAGTCCAACAAAACAGACGTTTATACTATCTGCTTTACGCTTTCCTGAATGTTGACATCAACTTATTTAGCCGCTTCGTTTACCGTTATCCAACGCAGTGACCTGTACATACACCTTATGTCGAGGTCGTATCCGCTCAAACTGGTAATCAGCCGCAATCTGAGCCGTAAACCCTGCGAGTGCGGATTTTTCATCAGTTCAGCCTTTTTAAACGGAAAACGAATTCAGGCACATATAAATTTGTTCCGCCACCCTGATGAGGCCAATGTTTTTGAGTTTGAATACGAACACCGCTTCTACGCCCTGACGCTTCACGACTTATCGGCAACGATTTCGGAACTTAGCTGCTCCATCGGCAATCCGGCCCGGTAGCGCCCGACTGCCCGGCCAAGCCGCTCAATATCTTCGGGTTCGTGAAACGCACTGATCACAATCCGGGTGTTGGCTTTGTCGGCCGCGGTCGGATAGGCAAACGAATAAATGCAGATTCCCTCGTTTAGCAAAAACGGATACAGCGCATCATCGTCTGTGTAGAAAACGGGGTAGCCTGGTGCTTGCTTAAACAAGCCGGTCGGTAACAGCCATGTTTCGGCAAGCTGTATGAGACGTTCCAGCTGATGACGGGCCTGCCCGTAGAGTGAGCCTGCCCTCGTAAAAGCGTCAAGGTATGCGGGTGGAATCGGTGAACAGCCGCCGAAGAAAGCCGTATGTCTGACCGCGCGAATCGTTTCGGCATCGCCCAGGACCACGCCGCCGGGAAGTCCCATGGCCTTGGCCAGTGAAGCGGTAACCACTACCCGCACACCCGCTGGTTTCGGCAGGTGCTGCCAGATACCCCGTCGCTCATGCCCAGGGACGCCCAGCCCGTGTGAGTCATCGACGACCACGGTAACGGGGCGGTGGGCAGGCAGACCAGCCATCCAGTCGAAAAAATAAGCCTCCGACCGCACCGCATCCAGTGAGTTGACCAGAATCGCGACCGGTCCGTCGCCCGAATCCAGTAGTGCCGGTAGCCCCGCTACCCACTCGCTGAACGGACAGGCGGGCAGGCTTACGGTTGGCTCATGCCAGAGCGCAGGGTGTGTGTGCGGAGCATACACGAACGTAACCGGGCGGCTCACATCTGCCCACGCCGACGGGAGCTTCAGCCAGTTGATCACCGCCTGACCGGCCATCATCCCCGACGACAGGGTCAGGGCGGCCGGTGCGGAGGCAAAGGAAGCCAGTTGCGTTTCAGCGGGTTCGTAAACCGCCAGCCGCAGGTTGCCGTTCCGCGAACTGCCGAACACGGTCCCGTAGCGGTTCATGGCGTCTGTCATCAACTGCCGGAATGCCGGATGCTGGGGCAGACCCAGATAAGCCGTACCGCTGAAAAACAGATACGGTTGCCCGTCAAGCGTGATGAAACGGTCGGGCAAATGGTCGATCGTATGAAAATGCTGATCCATCCTTATGCCGGAAGCAGTTGGGCGCCTGTGCCGTTTTCAGATGCAAAAATCACCCGGCCATAATCAAACGTAACCCCGGATGCCGGATCGTTGGTAATCAGCAGCGTACCGTCCATGTCAACATAGTCAAGCAGCGGGAGTAACTGACCGATGGCTGAGATGCCGACGCTGGTTTCGTTCATGCAGCCAACCATCACGCTCAGGTTGTTGGCCCGCGCTTTCTGAATCATCCGGCGCGCTGGTGTCAGCCCGCCACATTTCGTCAGCTTGATATTGATGCCTTGGAAGTAGTTTATACACTTATCCACATCGTTTTCCACAATGCAGCTTTCATCGGCGATAACCGGCAATACACTGTGGGCAAAAACCTGCTGCTGACCTTCCCAATCACCAGCTTTCAGAGGTTGTTCGATAAACTCGACGCCAAGCTGCTTTAGTTCGGGGGCGTAGGCAATGGTCTGCTCTGCCGTCCAGGCGCAGTTGGCATCCACACGGAAGATTGCGTCGGTGTGTCGACGCAGTTCGCGGACAATGGCCAGGTCGTTGTCGGTGCCAAGCTTGATTTTATACAGTGGCCACGGCAGTTCCTGCATCTTGGCCACCATTTTTTCCACCGTGTCGATGCCGATGGTATAGTTCGTCAGCGGGATGTTTGAGGCATCCAGGCCCCAATACGCATACAGCGGCTGACCGGATTTTTTGGCTACCAGATCGTGGGCTGCTTCATCGAGGGCACATTGGGCAAACGGGTTCTGCGCCAACTGCGGGTGCGCCAGTGCCCAGAGTTCTTCGGCAGTCTGCCACTGCCCGGATTCAATCAGGGGACGGATGGCCGACAAATCAGCAATCATGCTGTCGAGCGTGATGCCGTAATATTTATTGGACGTTGCTTCACCGAATCCGCGGATTACCCGGCCGTCGGGCAGCGTATACGCCAGTTCAACAATCAGCGACGGCTGTATATCGCGGCTATCATGGGCGATTGTGAACGTGTGTTTTAGCCGGAGATCGTAACGGTGGAAACTAAGTTTTATCATATCGGGTGTCAATGGTTTCTGACGATTGATTAACAAAGATGTTAATTGTCGAAGAAATCGTTGGCACTTCTGCTGAATAATTACGCTGCCGGTTTTGCCTTTGCGTCGTAAACCGGATATTTGCGCGGGAATTTTTACGATCTGCATGACCAACCTAATCTTATTTGACGATCCGGCGATCTGCACCGCCCTGCTGCCTTTTACGTTTACCCGCCCTGTAGCGAAATGCCGCGTCGGGATTCTGACCATCGCAGAAAAATGGGAGAAACGGCTGGAAATCAAAGCGTCATATCTGACACAGGATTACCTTCGCACGGCGTTTCCGCAGGTGACAGGTGCTGATAATCTGTACGTAAACGGAGCCATACTGCCAACCGATGCGCTGACGGATGCAGTGCGGCAACTGGCTATCGGTCAGTCACTGGTAAGTTCCGGCGGGCAATTGCTGGCCATGCGGACAACAGAAACCGTCAGCGAGGTACCGGTTGTGGCCGGGGAAACGGTGGTGTTTGCCGATACGGTCGATGTACTGAAGGCGTTACCCTCGTTTCTGGACCACAACGGCCGTCAGATCCGGGTCGATTTTGCGCTGCTGACCGCCGGCCGGCAATCGCAGCCTGTCACCGATCCGTTTACGCACTGTTACGGCGCCGAAAATATCTTTATCGAAGAAGGTGCGACCATTCGGGCTTCTATTCTGAATGCCGAAAATGGTCCCATTTACATTGGTCGTGATGCCCGGATCAATGAAGGGTCGGTGGTGATCGGGCCGTTTGCGCTGGGCGAAAATTCAATAGTCCAATGGACCTCAAAAATGCGGGCTAATACGTCGGTCGGGCCTAACTGCAAAATCGGTGGTGAGGTGGGTAACTCCATTTTATTTGCCTATAGTGCCAAGCAGCACGATGGCTATCTGGGCGATTCGGTTATCGGTGAATGGTGCAACCTGGGTGCTGATACGAATAACTCAAATCTGAAAAACGATTATGGCAACGTAAAACTACATAGTTACGCAACAGGGAAACTGGAAGATAGCGGCCGGATGTTCTGTGGACTGATGATGGGCGATTTTACCCGCGCCGGCATCAGCACCATGTTCAATACCGGTACGGTGGTTGGCGTGAGCGTCAATGTGTTCGGGGGCGGTTTTCAGCCAAAACACATTCCGTCGTTTTCGTGGGGCGGAGCCGCCGATGGCTTTGTCGAATACCGGCCGGATAAGGCGCTGCACGTAGCCGGGGAGGCTTACAAGCGCCGGAATCTGGTATTGGGAGAGGTAGAAGAACAGGTGTTGCGGGCCATTTTTGACAAAACCAGACCGGACTTTGCGCCGTCTTGATTATGCTTTTTTCTGACATTATTGGTCACGATGAGACCAAACAAACATTGCTGCGGGCGGTACAGAACAATCACCTCGCTCACGCACTGTTGTTTGACGGGCAGGCGGGGAGTGCCAATCTGGCGCTGGCGCTGGCATTGGCTACCTACGTAAACTGCGAAGACCGGCAGCCGGATGACGCGTGCGGGCGGTGCCCGTCGTGCATCAAAATGAATAAGCTGGTCCACCCTGACCTGCATTTTGTGTTTCCGGTGGCTAATCTGGCGGGCAAAGGCAAAACCAGCGAAGCCTTTCTGGCCGACTGGCGGAAGTTTCTGCTGGATTCGCCGTACAAAACCTTACCTGACTGGCTTGATTCGCTGGGCGCCGATAATAAACAGGGTAATATTTCGGTGGAGGAAGCACGGAATATCCTGCAAAAACTGTCCCTCAAATCGTACGAAGGCCGTTACAAGATCATGGTAATCTGGCTGCCGGAGTTTATGAATGCTGCTTCGGCCAATGCGTTGCTGAAGGTGCTGGAAGAACCACCGGAGCAAACACTGTTTCTGCTGGCGACCAATCAGTCCGACAAGCTCCTGATTACGATCCTGTCGCGGACGCAGCGGGTTTCTGTACGGGCGTTTACCGACGAGGAGGTGGCCATGTACCTGCGTCAGCAGCTGAATCTGGCCGAGAGCCGGGCCCGGCAGCTGGCATTCCTTGCCGATGGCAACATGGCTGACGGGCTCATGCTGGCCCGGATCGAAGCCCGTGAAGGCGAACAGGCCAACGACCGGCATGTCTGGTTCGCCGACTGGATGCGTACCTGCTACCGGCAAGACCTGATTGCTCTCGTCAAACACGCCGATCAGTTCGACGGCTACAGCAAGGAAAAACAAAAAGGGTTGCTGGAATATGGCCTGCGCCTGTGCCGCGATCTGTTCCTCTGGAAGCAGGGTGCCGAAGCCTTACTGCGGTTGCCGGACGAAGAAACGGTTTTTGTAAAAAACTTTTCAAAAGTCCTCACTATCGCCCACATCGAGCGCATCATTGCCGACATTAACGAAGCCCTTTACCACCTTGAACGCAATGCCCGCGCCAAAATGGTGGTGCTGGATATGTCACTAACATTTACACGGTTAATCCGGACATAACAGCACTGTTAATCCGTTGCTTTGGTCTGTCTTTACGAAAAAATAACAGAAAATTAACAGCTGAAAAGACGGTAAGCGGCCTATGTACGTTTCTTTTGAAAGATGAATACTGATTCGCCTGCCGCAACATGCGGGCCGTTGACCCGGTTACCGTACGGAAGAAAACAATGGTCCGGATAACGTGTTGTTATCAGTCTGATGGCCACAAGTGTAATGAAAGCGTCGAAGCTGAAAGAAAAACAGCTGATCGGGACAACTGATCTTGTCGATTTCCCCGATCTGGGTTTGTGCGATGTACCCGCCAAAGTCGATACCGGAGCATTTACCTCCGCCCTGCACTGTAAGGAAGTTGAGGTGATTCAGGATGGTACGAAAACGAGGCTTAGTTTTTACATCATCGACCCAAGCCATCCGTTGCCGAAACGCATTTATTCGGATAACTTTACCAGAAAAATGGTCCGCAATTCCTTTGGCCACGCCGAAATGCGGTATGTCATTAAAACAAAAATCGTTCTGTTTGGTCGTATTATAAAGACCGAATTCACACTGGCTGATCGGGAGCGGATGCGTAATCCGGTACTGCTGGGCCGAAAACTTCTGCGCAATCGTTTCATCGTTGACGTTTCTCTAAAAAATCTATCGTTTCAAGCCAAACGCAAAAAGCTGTAAAGCCCGATGGCCGATAGTTACCGGCTGTTATAGATGGCTGGCCGGTACCATGTCTTTACTTAACAAAGCTCCGGAACTCATGCGAATCGCTATATTATCGTCTAACCCTGCGCTGTATTCAACACGGCGTCTGGTCGAGGCTGCACACCAGCACGGTCATGAAACTGAGGTAATCAATTACCTCAAATGCCAGATCGTAATCGAAAATGATCGTCCTGCCCTGTTATACGGCGGCAAAGCCCTGAACGAAATTGACGCCATTGTCCCGCGGATCGGGGCGTCGGTAACGGATTATGGCTGTGCCATTGTGCGTCAGTTTGAGATGATGAAGGTGTTTACCACTGCCAAGTCGCAGGCGATCAGCCGGTCGCGCAACAAACTGCGGAGCCTGCAGGTACTCTCGCGGGCGGGCGTTGGTCTTCCTAAAACTGTACTGGCTAATCACCCCAAAGATGTTGCCCAACTGATTGAACTGGTCGGTGGGCCGCCGGTTGTGATTAAACTGCTGGAGGGGACGCAGGGCATCGGCGTGGTACTGGCCGAAACGATCAAAACTGCCAAATCGACCATTGAGGCCTTTACGGGGCTTAAGCAAAATGTGCTGGTGCAGGAATTCATCGGTGAGTCGAAAGGGTCGGACATCCGTGCGTTTGTGGTCGGCACACAGGTGGTCGGGGTGATGCAGCGGCAGGGTGTCGAAGGAGAATTCCGGTCGAACCTGCACCGGGGCGGCAAGGCGCGGGCTATTGAACTAACGCCCGAGATTGAATGGACGGCTATCAACGCGGCGAAGGCGCTGGGACTGAAAGTGGCCGGCGTGGACATGCTGATGTCGGATCGCGGTCCACTCGTAATGGAAGTCAACTCGTCGCCGGGCCTGGAAGGCATCGAAAAAGCCACCGGCTGCGATGTGGCCAGCCAGATTATGACCTTCATTGAGGAAAAAATCCGGGCAGACGAGAACGATACGGTAGGGGTTTGACGCGTGTGTTTGCGTTCACTAACCCGTTAAAACATTCGGGGGCGGAAACGGCTTATGGTGTGTATGAAAACTGCAATCATAACCGGAGGAGCACAGGGAATTGGCCGGATTACGGCTCTCAGACTGCTGGAAAAAGGATACGCGGTCGCTGTGTGGGATACCGACCCTGACGCACTTGCTGACATAAATAAACAACTATCGGCTAAAAATGCCTTTTTCGTTTCCTGCGATGTCTCGTCGGAGGAGGCGGTAAAGAATGCCGTTCAGAAGACCCTGACGCGCTTCGGACGCATCGACGTGCTGATCAATAATGCCGGTATCGGTATTGAAAAACCGCTGGCTGACTTTACGCTGGCTGACTGGAATAAGGTCATCGGCGTGAACCTGACCGGCGCCTTTCTGTGTGCTAAATATACCGCCGAACATATTGCCCGTTACGAAGGCAGTATTATCAACATGGCCTCTACACGGGCGTTTCAGTCGGAGGCCGACACGTTTGCCTATTCTGCCTCGAAAGGAGGCATTGTTGCGCTTACCCATTCGCTGGCCGTCAGCCTTGGTCCGGCGATCCGGGTCAACTGCATCAGTCCGGGCTGGATTGATGTGTCGGCGCTTAAAAAACCGGGCGAAGCCAGACAGGAAACCTTGCGGCCCGAAGATCACAGCCAGCATCCGGCCGGCCGTGTGGGGACCGCCGATGACATTGCCCGGATGGTGCTGTTTCTGATCGACGACGAAAACGATTTTATCACCGGCCAGAATTTCACCGTTGATGGGGGCATGACGCGGAAAATGATTTATGTCTGAGGTTGTTTGTAAGTTTGTACATCAAACTACAATCTTATACTGATCAGACCGCATGGATGCTGACCTGAAAAAAGCCATTGTCCGGATGCCGCAGGGCGAAAAAGATAAATTATTACTCCGGCTGATTGCCAAAGACGATATTTTGGTAGAGCGCCTGACGTATGAGCTGGTCGAACACAAGGAGACGCTGGACGCACGCCGGGAGATTATCAAATCGGCCATTAACCGGCTGTCGAAATCAAGCTACGACTGGCCGGGCTGGGCAATGATGGACATGCGGTCGCTGAGCGGTGATATTACGCGCCATGTGAAGGTAACGAAAGATAGCTATGGCGAGGTGGAGTTACAGCTCTACATGCTGAATGCCTATTTCGATGAGCAGACGGACCTCCTGCGGTTCTACAATACGCGGTCCGACAAAACGGCGGAGTACATTGCGAAACGTACCGAGCAACTGCTCAAGAAGCTGAACAAGCTCAATCCTGACTACTACATTGACTTTGAATTATCCGTTAACCGGCTTCTGGAGCGGGTGCACGCCCTGTGCCCGGCTCCCTACGCCCGGCAGCTGCAACTGCCGCGTGAGTGGGTGTATTAATAACAAAAAGTGGTGGCACGAACGTAGGACGCCTCCGTCCTGGTCGTGCCACCACTAAATGCGAATAAGGCTAACCCCTTAAAACTTCGGACATGACAACTGCCGGGCGCTCTGGCGGGTCCGGCGGGCACGCTTCTCAATAGGGTCGAAAGTATAGGAAATCGAAATTTCGTGTGAGCCGCCACTGGCAAAGCCCAGCGTCGATACGGTGGCATCGTAGCTGTAGCCAATCGAAAATTTATCGGCCCGGTAGCCGATCAGGAACGCCAGTGCATCGTGGTTATTCAGGGATTGATTGTAGCGCTTGAATGGCAGACCACGGTAATAAACGCCTACCGTCATCGGCGAATAGGTCAGATAGGCTCCCAGATCAAGCTGGTCGTATTTGCCCTGAAATTTGTACAGAATCACCGGCGAAAAACTGATTTCACGGTCCATCTCATCGCCTCTTCCGGTAAAGCCCAGCAACGGAATCCGCAAACCGGCATGGATATTGCCTTTTATGGGCAAACGGCTGTTGTCACCGACAAAAAAGCCCTGAGCAGGCCGGTTAATATGGCTGGCCGTTGCACCGATCCATGCCCAGTCGGAGTAATAAAGACCCCCGACGGAAAAATCAACGTAACTGTTTTTAGGCGATGGTTGCAGTACAATCGGATCGGAGGTCGGATTGCCGGTATACCCGCGATTCGTAAACTGATCACCGAAAGTTAAGCCGAAATAGTTTAGATTGCGGTTTACGTAGGACGCCTGCAGGCCTAAACGCAGGTTCGCTGCCTCGCTTAGCCGGAGCTGGTACGAATACTGGCCGGCAATTTCTGTTGACCGGATCTGGCCCTGTCCCTGGTTATCGTTCAATACATAGAAGCCGACGCCACTGTTGATGCCTGGCATAAAATGGTCAAAACCAGCAGATGAGGTGACGTAGTTCGTGATGGATGGCCACTGATTGCGGTAGTTCACCGTCAGGCGCGGCGCCAGCGCAGAACCCGCAAATGCCGGATTCAGATAGAGCGGAGCGGCATACCACTGTGTGAACTGCGGATCCTGTGCAAACGCTAGCCGAACCAGCAAGAGTAGCGTACCAGTCAAAATGTATTTTTTACCCATAATAAATGCTTCAGCACAAAGAGTTTGCCAAATCAGGAAAATAACGAAGAATCTGCAACGAATTGCATATGATTTGACGTAAAATAATTCGCTAAAAGTAAAGGTTTGGTTTCAGTTAAACCACCCGCCTGAACATAAAATTTTGCGTCTTTCATTTCGTTAACAATAACGTAGTGCCCCCTTTAACTGTTATGTGATTTGTGTAATTTAGGCCAATTGGGAGCGGTAAACAGTTTATGTCAACAAAGACTACACTCAACTATATTCTTGGACTGATCATTTGGTTGGGCATACTCCCGGGGATCAACGGGGCACTTGCGCAGCTTACCGGTCCCCCTGAAAACGTGACCGTTTTACAGTCATTCAGTATTACGGCACAGGGCAGTTTATGCTCACCGACCGCAAATACGGCCTGTGGTAGCGGAGCCGTGACCTTTACGGATTCACGGACCGACGTAACGGCCTGGAGCTGGCAGTTCGGCCCCTCATCGCCGGGCAGCGGAACCACTACCCCCGGCAGCGGAACGGGCGTGACAGCAACGACACGTACGGTAACGCACCAGTTCGGTAGTCCGGGTGCGCAGACGTTTATCCTGACCAGAACGTTATCCAACGGTACCACCTTAACCAGTACCATTCCGCTTACAGTCGGACAATCCCCGCAGTCGTTTACAGAATGGCATACGGATTCTACTATCTGTAAGGGGCAAACAATAGAAATTGATCCGTATAAGAAAGTTCCTCAGTCTGGGTATACGTACAAGTGGGCACCCAAAGGGCAGACAACGCAGGCACTGAGCATTACAGAGTCGGGCTGCTATTCGGTCGAAGTTAAATCGGCGGATGGCTGTCCGTATGAAGACCTGATTCACGTCGATGTCTGTTTTGAACCGCCCGGATCACCGTCGGCCAAGTGGTATTTCGGAAGTAATGCCGGTCTTGACTTTGCGGGAGGCTCTCCCCAACCCCTGACCGATGGGAAACTGAAAACTCTGGAAGGTGCTTCGTCGATTTCCAACAGCAAAGGACAGCTTCAATTCTATACCGACGGGATCTATATCTACGATGCCGACGGAAATATCATGGCTACGGCCCCGGGAACGGCTTCGGCCTTGCTGGGGGGGGATCAGAAATCAACCCAATCGGCGCTGATTGTTCCGAAACCGACCTGTCGCGGCTGCGAATACCTGTATTACGTCTATACAACGGCCGAAGTTAATGGGACCAAACAGCTGACCTACAGTATTGTTGACATGCGGGAAAACAATGGCAAAGGCGCGATTACGGCCGTTAACCTGCCTGTTTCCAACGATCCGACTAAACTCAGTACCGAACGCTCGGCAGCCGTGCAGAACGAAGCCGATACGACCTATTGGGTGGTCACCCATGATTTTGGCAGCGATGTATTCCGGATCACGCACCTGACCCGCAGCGGTACACCGACACAGACGACGGTTTCGGCCGGTGTGTCGCAGACGAACGTAGCCCAAGCACAAGGCTATATGAAGTTCGGCCCCGCCATCAGTTCCTCAGCAACGAGCGGTACGGCCTCACCAGGGACGTCGAATACGGCCATTAAGCAATTAGCCGTAGTGGTGCCGGGTGTTGTGCCCGGGCCGCCGAATAACCTGGTCGAACTCTACGAGTTTGACACACAAACCGGTGATCTGACCTACAAACGAACAATTGATCTGGGACCGGCTCCGCCTGATGCCTATGGCGTGGAGTTCTCGCCCGACGGAACCAAGCTGTTTGTGACGTTACTGGGTAACCCGTCGAGTGCCACAAATGCGTCCTCCTATATTGTTCAGTATGATCTGAAGCAAACCGATCCCGATGCGCTCACGGCTTCCCGCACCGAAATCGCTACCAGTACCACGCAGCAGTTCGGCGCGTTGCAGGTGGCAACCGACGGAAAAATTTACGTTTCTGTACCGGGTTCAACGTCGCTGGGCGTGATCGAAAACCCGAACGCGACGTTTCTGGACAGCCTCCGGTTCAACATCAACGGGCAGGATCTGGGCGGTCGACAGGCGCAACTTGGTCTGCCAAACCAGGTCATGAACTTTACCCAGCCGCCAAGCAGCAGCCCCGGGCTGTCGCACGAAGGCGAGTGCGTTGGGGATGATATACAGTTTACGATCGGGCCGTTCTGTCAAAAGCTAAAAGAAACCTATACGCTGAACTTCGGGGATGGTACGGTGCCGAAATCATTTACATCGGCCCAGACTCAGACACACGTCTACAAAACCCCAGGGTCCTATACGGCAACATTAACAATAGATACAAGAACTGCCGATGGTAAACCTTGTAATTTTACAACTGTAACTGATGTAGTCAATATAGTAGCTGTTCCTAAATCTTTTAGCTTAGGTCCTGATAGAGTGCTTTGTCAAACGTCTGTCGATTTGACAATCGAGAGCGATGCTTCCAATTATGCTTGGGTTAGAAATGGACGAATAATTAGTAGAAATAAAACGTATTCGGTTACACAGACTGGTACTTATGTGGCTTTTGCTTACAATAGTACGCAATGTCCTCAAGCGGATACAATTTACCTTGTACTTACCAGGCCACCTTCTCCTAGGGTAACGCCAAGCTCAACTGTTTGTGCCGGTACATCAACCACAGTAGGAGTAGGAACGCCAATTTATGAGCAGTTTAAGTGGAGTACCGGGGAAAGTAGTAAAGTTATTACAGTTAGCCAAAGTGGTGTTTATTCTGTAACTGCTACCTATACAAATGCAACCGGCGGTGTGTGTACAGCGACCGAAAGCACAACCCTGACTGCACTGCCAAAACCCCGCCTGACGGCTGCGTTGACGCCACCGACGGGCTGTACAACTCTGGATGGCGCCATTACGCTGACGCCGAATCCGGCAGGTACATACACGTATGTCTGGACGCGCGCTGACGGATCAACCTTGCCCGCAACGACAAATGTTCTTTCGGCGGTATCGGAAGGGACGTATAAGATAAAAGCCACCAATTCGGCCCAGTGTACGGTTGACAGTTCGTTTGCACTGGTCTCACCGGCAAATCCGCTGAAGGCGACTCCGACGTCGATGTCGGCGCTGTGTAGCGTACCGAACAGCGGGAGCGCCAACCTGACCATTACCGGCGGAACACCGACAATCTTTGTCTGGCGGGACGCAACCGGCGCCATTGTCAGCCAGACACAGCCCTTTACCGGTGCGGCAGCGGGCCGGTATAATGTCGAAATCAGCGATGCAGGCGGTTGCCGGTTAAATATTCCGGTGGTGGATATCGGACTGGATACGCGCGGGTTTGCTGACCTGCCACCGCTGTCGCAGGCCTGTATTGGCGAGGCGCTGTCGCTGACGCCGGCGGGTGCCAATGTGCCGGGCAACACCTTTACGTGGAGCACCGGAGAGACAACGCCGACCATTTCGGTGAGTGCGCCCGGCTCCTATTCCATTACCATCCGTAATACCCTGAACGGGTGTATCGGTAGTGATTTCACAAACGTAACCTTCAGCCCGAAACCGACGGTATCGGCAGGACCGGCCTTATCGGTCTGCGTCGGTGTGCAGCCGGTGCAGCTGACAGGTAACAGTCCGACGGGCGGGGTCTGGTCCGGAACGGGGGTAACGCCGACGGGCAGCTTTACCCCAAGTGCGGCCTATGTCTCAACTAGTATTACGGTGACCTATTCCGTCACGCAGAATGGTTGTGCCAATGCCGCGACCAGAGCGGTCAGTGTACTGCCACCGCCGCAGGTAAATGCCGGGCCGGATGTTGAGTTCTGTGCCAACCAGCCGCAGTCGCTCTCGGCAACGGGTTCGAACGGAGCCAGCTTCCAGTGGTCGAACGGAACGGCCGGAGCGATCCTTCGGCCGGTATCGTCCGGGACCTATGTGGTGACGGCTTCGCAGAACGGCTGCTCGGTAACCGATGATGTGGTGGTGCGGGTGAAGCCGATTCCGCAGTTTACATTCACCAAAGAAGCCGCTATCTGCGTAGGCGATGGCCAGTCAACCACCTTGCTGGTGCGGGGTGGGTCGGACCTGACCTATTCGTGGCCGGATGTCGGGTCCAGTCTGTCGGCCATTACCGTGAACCGGTCGGGTAGTTACTCGCTGGTTGTGACGAACAGGGAAAACTGTGTGGTCCGTGATTTTGCCAGTGTGAAAGATCTGTGTGAACCGAGGGTATTTATTCCGGAAGCCTTTACGCCGAATGGTGACAGCCAAAATGATGTTTTACAGGTGTTCAGCGCCTACACGACCGATTTTGAACTGAAAATCTTTAATCGTTGGGGCGAAATCGTGTTTATGACTACCAATCCGGCCGAGCCGTGGGATGGTTTGTACAAGGGTGTTTCGTATCCGCCGCAGGTATATGCTTACGTGGTGACTTATGGCAGTCAGTATTTCCCTGAGCGGCCGAGGGTTACCAGACGAGGTTCTGTTTCGGTGATCCGGTAATAAATGAAGCCCCTCTCTGCCATAACAGAGAGGGGCTTTTTTCTGCGCAAACGGGCTGCCGGCGGCGGCGTTTTTTATGGGAAAAACCGTCTTTTTTTTGTATATTTGACTAGGTAAGTGTGCCTGAAATAACCTTTGTCAGCACGCTTTTATCCCACAGAAAACATGCGGAAAGATATTTTAAAAGGTACCAGCGACAGCATGTCTAATTCGGAGAAAGAAATTGAACGGGCGCTCCGGCCGCTTTCGTTCGATGATTTTACGGGTCAGGTAAAAGTGCTGGAAAACCTTCAGGTATTTGTGACGGCGGCCCGGCAGCGCGGCGATGCACTCGACCACGTGCTGCTGCACGGGCCTCCGGGTTTGGGTAAAACCACGCTGTCGCACATTATTGCCAACGAACTGGAAGCGAACATCAAAATGACTTCCGGGCCCGTACTCGATAAGCCAAGCGACCTTGCCGGGTTATTGACTAACCTCCAGCCGAATGATGTATTATTTATCGATGAGATTCACCGGCTGAACCCGATTGTGGAGGAGTACCTGTATTCGGCGATGGAAGATTACAAGATCGATATCATGCTCGATTCGGGCCCGAATGCCCGTACGGTACAGATTAAGCTGAATCCGTTTACGCTCATCGGGGCAACTACGCGGGCGGGTATGCTGACCTCGCCGTTGCGGGCCCGCTTCGGGATCAGCTGCCGGCTGGAATACTATGATGCCAACATTCTGACCGGCATCGTTCAGCGGTCGTGCGCTATTCTCGGTACGCCGATTGATGAAACGGGGGCCTTTGAAATTGCCCGCCGCAGTCGTGGAACACCGCGTATTGCAAACAACCTGCTGCGTCGTACGCGTGACTTTGCCCAGGTAAAAGGCAATGGCTACATTACGGTTGGTATTGCTGAAATGGCACTGACTGCCCTTGATGTGGACCACAATGGCCTGGATGAGATGGACAACCGCATTTTATCGACCATTATCGATAAATTCAAGGGCGGACCGGTCGGGTTGTCAACGATTGCCACAGCCTGTGGCGAAGAAGCAGAAACAATTGAAGAAGTATATGAGCCGTTCCTGATTCAGGAAGGCTATCTGAAGCGGACCTCACGGGGACGCGAAGCTACCGAAAAGGCGTATCACCACCTTGGTGTCCTGCCCACCTACCGGACGGGCGAACTCTTTAATTCGTGATCGTATCAGGAGCAAACAACCTGAATTATGTTGTTTGCTCCTGTAGATCCAACGTTACTAAGCTAAAACCTTGCTCCGGTAAATGCAGTCAATTACTTCTGACATTGCATTGTCGACCAGGAAATAATAGATATTTTTCCCGCTCCGACGGATTTCCAGAATACCTTTGTCACGCATGTTGATCAGGTGATGTGAAATCAGAGACTGTTCTGCGTTCAGATTTTTATAAATCGTAGACACATTGAGCTCTTTGTTTTCTTTCAGCATCTGAATGATCTTGATGCGCAGCGGATGTGCCACGGCCTTCAGCACGTAAGCGGCACGTTCAATACGTTTGTCGTCGTCCATCATTTTTTCCATTACCATATCCGTAGAACATTAAGGTGCGTGCGTGAATGAAAGATACTACTTATTCTCATACAACTGTTTTTTGATGTCTTTTGTGAGATAAAACCTTATCCAATGGGACAGTTTTTTACGGTTGTATTGAGTAATAAATTAATATGACCGACTGTTTTTAAGTTGTCTATCATCTATACGGAATAACGCTTATCCTGGATTTAAAATTTTATATTTTTTTTCCACGCCACCCGATTAAGGATACACCAGCTAAAACAAATGCCGTTCCCAGTAACTGTAATGCCGTAATTTTTTCGCCTAAAAGTACGGATGCCAGTACAATGGTAAAGACCGGTCCAATGCTGGCTACCAGCGATGCGTTGGCTGATCCGACCCGCTTTATGCCTTCAGCAATCATAAAGGTGGGCACAACGGTTACGAAAACAGCCATGATGGCTGTCAGCGCATAGATTGGTACGGGATAGCCGGTGAGGGCGAAGCCATTTTGACTCAGGCAATGGATAACGACCGGAATGGTAGCCGCAATCAGGGCATAGCACGTATACCGTTGCGAGCCTACACGGGCAATCATTGAGTCGCTGCCGACGAGATAAACCGCATAGACCAGCCCGCTCAGAATGACCCAGAAAGCGCCCAGTAAAACCGCATGGTGATCGCCGAACTGAATATGAGGGGCAAATGCAATCAGGATGCCCAGATACGTAAGCGCCAGTGCGCCCCATTGCAGCCGGCTGATACTGCGCTTTTTGGTGACAGCATTCATCAGCAGCACAAACGTCGGATAGGTGAACAACAGAATCCGCTCCAGACTCGCCGAAATATAAACCAGGCCAATAAAGTTAAAGTAACTGGCCAGGTAATAGCCCGTAACCCCCAGAAAGAAAAGCCATAGCCATTCACGAACCGTGAGCGGGGCAACCGGAGTGCGCTGTTGCTGATATAGGGCAATGCCGACGTAAAACGGCAACGCAAACAGCAGCCGCAACGTCAGCAGCGATAACGCATCAATATGATACTGATAGGCCAGTTTGATCAGCACGCCTTTCAGGGCAAAACAGAACGCGGCCAGAAAAACGAACAGAACGCCCAGCCAATAGCGGATTCGGGAAGCCTCCATATAAAAAAAACAGCCGATGGCTATTGATCCGGAACGGATGGCCATCGGCTGCAACTAAGGTGATACCTGTATTATTTCTGCCGGAAAAAGAGCGTTATCGGGACACCGTCGAAGCCGAAGTGCGCCCGTAGTTTGTTTTCCAGGAAGCGCTCGTAGGATTCCTTAATGTACTGAGGCAGGTTACAGAAAAAGACAAATGTCGGCGATGGCGTCGGCAGTTGCAGCATGTATTTGATCTTGATCTGCTTACCCTTGGTCGATGGCGGGGGGTAGGCTTCAATTTCGGGCTGCATGGCTTCGTTCAGCTTCGAGGTAGTAATTTTCTTGTGTTTGTTTTCATACACCTCCATCGCTTTTTCGATTACCTGGAAAATCCGCTGCTTTTCGTGTACCGACGCAAACATGATCGGCAGGTAATCAATCGGCATCATGCGCTGAATCATTTCCTTGCGCCAGTTGTCGGCCGTTTTATGGTCTTTCTCCACAGCGTCCCACTTATTAATCATCACCACAACACCCTTCTTCGCCCGAATCGCCTGGCCGATGATGTTGAAGTCCTGTGATTCGAAACCACGGGTTGCGTCCAGCATCACAATACAAACGTCCGACTCTTCCATCGCTTTCAGCGACCGGAGGATGGAGTAAAATTCGATGTTGTCCTTGATTTTTGATTTCCGGCGGATACCGGCCGTATCGGTCAGGATAAAGTCCTGGCCATAGGCCCGGTAGCGCGTGTTGATGGCATCGCGGGTAGTACCGGCAATGTCGGTAACGATGTTCCGCTCCTGACCTAATAATACGTTAACGAACGATGATTTACCGACGTTTGGCCGGCCCAGAATCGAAATCCGCGGAATACCGCCGTTTGGATTCTCAATGCCGTCCGTCTGGAAATGGGTAATAACTTTGTCGAGCAGGTCGCCGGTACCGCCGCCGTCCTGGGCCGACACCGGATACGGATCACCCAGCCCGAGGGCATAAAATTCGGCTGCCGCCTGCCGGCGGTCGGCCGTTTCGGATTTATTGGCCACAACATACACCGGTTTGTTTGACCGGCGGAGTACGTTAGCGAAATCTTCGTCGAGGCCGGTCATACCCGTCATGGTATCGACCACAAACAAGACCACAGTCGCTTCGTCGAGCGCAATTTCAACCTGTTCGCGGATGGCGCCTTCGAAGACATCTTCGGAGCCTACCACGTATCCGCCTGTATCAATGACTGTGAAGTGTTTATCTGTCCATTCCGCAAAACCGTAGTGCCGGTCGCGTGTTACGCCCGATTGGTTGTCCATGATGGCCTGCCGCTGTTCGGTCAGGCGGTTAAATAGGGTGGACTTTCCGACGTTCGGACGGCCCACGATTGCAACAATATTTGCCATAATGTCAAAGGAGGTGATCAGCGAAGGCGGGCAGCCGGTTTGGTTAAAGCTGTCCCGAAACCTTCCTCACGCTATTCTTCATAACCCAGCCGCTTCAGCATACGTTCTTTGCTGCGCCAGTCTGGTTCAACTTTTACAAATGTTTCGAGATATACTTTCCTGCCAAAGAACCGTTCGAGCTCTTCACGGGCCATAATACCGGTCTTTTTAATCATTTTGCCGCCTTCACCCAGCAGGATCGAGCGTTGCGTCGGCCGTTCGACCAGAATTTCGGCCTGTACCACAATCATGTCTTCCTTGTCTTTAAACGAGGTAATGATCACCTCCGAGCTATACGGCACCTCTTTCTTATAATTCAGGAAGATTTTTTCCCGGATAATTTCGGAGGCAAAGAAGCGTTCGGGCTTATCGGTCATTTCGTCTGCCGGGAAATAAGGCGGGTGATAGGGCAGACGCGTGATGATTTCGTTGAACAATGTTTCCAGATTGACGCCGTTGAGAGCCGAGATCGGAAGAATCAGTTCTGTCGGGACGTTTTCTGTCCAGTAAGCTATTTTTTCGTCGATCTGTTCCTGCGTTGCCTGGTCGATTTTATTCACCAGCAGGATCACCGGTGCTTCGGCATGTTTGAGGCGCTTGATGACATCGTTCTCGTCGTGCTTTTCGAAAATATCGGTTACGAACAGGATAACGTCGGCGTCTTCGACTGACCCGCGTACAAAGCTCATCATGGATTCATGGAGTTTGTATTGGGGCTGGATAATGCCGGGTGTATCCGAATAGACCAGCTGAAAATCTTCGCCATTGTGAGTGCCGTTCAGGATACCCATAATCCGGTGACGGGTGGTTTGGGCCTTCGACGTAATGATCGACAGGCGTTCGCCCACCAGCTGATTCATCAGTGTCGACTTCCCGACATTGGGTTTTCCGATGATACTGACAAAGCCGGCGCGTCCGGGATAGGTTTCTTCCTGTCGTTGTACCGGTTCAATTGAAAAATTTTCTTCTGATTCCATTCTCTTGATAACCAATGATTACCGAAAAAAATCCCTCCCGCGCAAAACATTTTTGGGGGAGGGCTGTTATTTTTTTTACAAAGGTAGCTTGTTTTTTCAAATATAACTACTACCTTTGCAGTCCAATCAGTTAGATGATTGACGCGAACACCGCGGGATGGAGCAGTTGGTAGCTCGTTGGGCTCAGCAATGCAACTTCAGCAGAACAGAGACAAATCGCACTTATTTGTCTCTGGCGGGTAAAACCGGAAACTGAAGTTATGGGCAGCATAATTGGTAACGATTATGTGTATCTTGTCAAATTCGGGGAAGCCGGTAGTGTGGTAATCCCGAGCCAAGCTCTGAGTCGTCAGAGAAGGTGTAGAGACTGAATGGCAGGCCCCTACCTCGTTATGGAGAGGGTGAAGAGACAGTCCAGACTACAAATTCTGCAACAGCAGGAGCAACGAAAGTTGTAGTAGCAAGCATAACCCAAAGGTCGCTGGTTCGAGTCCAGCTCCCGCTACTAAGTAAAAGGCTAACGAGTTCATAACGAACGAGTTAGCCTTTTTTGTTTTTCCACGGGGATGGAATGGAGGATGGAATTAAATAAAAACTTTCCCGCATAACAGCAAAACATATATCTTTATTTTCTTCAAGTGCTGTTATCCATCATTCATTTATGTACTTAACTCGTCCTACAAGCCCCAATAACATCAGTCAACTCACGAGTGACCAGTTTGCTTCCATAGTTCAGGGCGAAGATGATACTTGGCTTCATCCTAATGGATCAAATATGAGAGAGTCTTTTAGGCAAACAAACCGAAACCTAGAGAAACTTGGCTTACCGCTCAATCCATTTACGATCTTTATACCCAGATATTTAGATTATACTTTACGGATGAGCTATGACTCAATGCCTTCCAACAGACGTCCTGATATTAGTCAGCTTAGGATGCATGAAGTTATTGGCTCGGTTAATATATACAGAGGAGTACATACGTTTGAGGCAAGGCCGGCTAAAGAGCCGCTTAAGCATAACATAAATATTTCGTATTGCAGAATAGAAGGGGATTTCAACATTAATCATGTAGTTTCAAGTGAGTATCTAAAGCTGTACTGTTGTACTATCAGCCAGAAAGAATATCCTGCCAATAATAATAAGGGCCACGCCATTCTCATAAAAGACTCTCAGTTCAGAAGCATTAAAATTGATCTTTTGGCTGGACACCTGGAAGAAGAAATTGTAGAGTTACGTGAGCTGACAATAGAAGACGTTAAGACTGAGGAACTTGAGATTGTGTGGTGTAAGGTTGGAGAAATACGGATAATTAACAAAGGTAATTCAATCGGTAAGGTAGCCATCAAGGGCGGTGACATAAGAAAACTTACGCTGGAAGGAACGTTTAAGGAATGCATTATTGAAGGTGTAAATGTTGTGGCGTGCATAGATATTAAGGCCCAATATGAGCAGATAATTGTGAAAGGTAAAGTTGAAGACGCTGTTGCAGGAGATAATAGCAAAGAGGCATATATTACTTCCTTAGCCGTAAATGCATATAACCAAACTAATAAAGGCTCTTTGGTTATAAGCCAGGCAAATATTGGCACGCTAAAGCTTAGCGGTGTCCATAATGGTAACATAACCATTCGACATACAACGACAGCCACATGCTGCTTTTCAGACTTTACGAATAGCGGTGAGATTCGACTGCATAACGTCCGCATTGAAAAGTACTTCTTGATTCGTGAAACAGTACTGGGTAAGACAGACTTCACTAGCGTATATATGGATCGCGCTAAAGCAGAGCTTACTCTGAGTAATATCTCTGAAATCACGCTGATTAATACAAAATTCCCAGATGGTATAAGTAGCTTTATATCTGATGATTACGATTTAAGAGGGGTCCAGGAAGCATATAGACAATTAAAAATGGCTGCCAATAAGCAGTCTAATAAGATTGACGAGCTTAGGTATGAAGCGTTAGAGATGGATGCTTACAAAGCCGATAATAGCCAAAAGAAAAGCCTTTCCGAGAAGGTTATTCTTTATACAAATGCTTGGTCTAATAAGCATGGTCAAGATTGGTTTCTTGCTTTATTGTGGCTTGGGTTAACAACAAGGGCCAGTTATTTACTGATTAAATTTTTGTTGGGATTTAACATCAAATTCCACCTTCCACACGTCGATGACTTTATTACATACTTGGAATTTGCATTTAATCCATTACATGAATTTAAAGGCATATTTGGTGAGAATAATATAAGTCCGAATGTTCCTTGGGCACGTCTGATAGACCTTATCTCTAAATCACTAGCCGCTTACTTGTTGTTTCAGTTAGTAAAGGCTTTCAGGAAATATGTGAAAGAGGCATGATTATTAGGTACTTTATATCATACATAAGGAGTTTTTAGGGTATAAGTGCCTGATTTGTAGCTTTTAAAAGAAAAGCAGAGGAAGCGTGCGATATTCTACACTGTCAATCATTGCTCTACTGGGTGCATTGGTTTGTACTTATCTGGCAATACAGTCTCTTGTAGACCCTGATGTGTTTGGCTATACTGTTTTAAGCAGAGAGACGCGTATCAATAGGAGTAGATTAGAAGGTAGCAGCTCTGGATTTGCTATTGCTGCTGCAATGTTTTTTGCTTGTTATTTGTGGTGTAGACAGAAGTACGAGCAAAATGGAACAAAAGAAAGGGGGCGTTTTTTCCATGCATATAGCATTATCACTAAAAGTATATGGGAAAATAAAGTATTGTCTTTTTATATTAAAGCGGGTGCAATTCTTTTTGTTTTGCTGCTGGCCGTGCTTTATTATACACGTAAACGTGCAGAACAGGCTTTGATTGAGGAGGATTCTATCATGTCTGCTGAATATTTCGCTTCTACTACGCCTTATGAACAGACGGATGGCCGTTTAGCATACAGTTCGCAAGAAATAAAAAAACGAGTAAGGCGAAACTTGCCGGGAGTGGTAGAGTTTGCCGGATACCTAAACTCAATAGGACAGGACGGCGATGGTATACTCCTTGAATTTAATAATGCTGTCAGTAGAGGTAAAGGCGAAGATGCTATCAAGGTTATACAAGATTTAGCTAAAGATACAAGGTGGACTGGTGACTTGCTGGCTGATAAATTCACCGATGATACGTACCCGCACTTTAAGCAAAAAAAATAGGAGGGGGGGGATCACCCCTTTCTATGAAGTTAGTTTTCGTCGTGGCTATCCGGTATCAGGTTAGTATTCAGCAGTCTGTGAATAAACTCCCTGCCCTTTTCTGTCCATCGGGTCTGAATGTCAGTTCCATGTGAGCCGTCTGCATGGTTAAACGGAAACGTCCTTGTCACTGTATATCCAAGGTCTTCGTATCTCGAGTACAATACCCAATGTCTGTCCTGTTTGTACTGAACACCAAGTTTATTGAGTTTTTCGTTCAGCGCGATAGCTGACATGCCAAGCTCTTTGGCTATGGTCGTCGTCGTCCATGAGCTTGTAGACTCTAATACCTGATCTACATATGCGGCCTTATCGGCATTAGCAACGGCTATGGCTTCGGCTTCTTCAAGTTTTAGCTGTAGCTTTTTCTTGCTCTGTACTTCTTCAAGCAGGGCTTGCAAGGCAGATAGATAGTCGTGAGGCAACCCCTGCCGTATGAGCTTTAATTGCTTTTCGCAGTGGATAAAATACCGTCTGGCTATCTTTCCTTTCTCGTTACCCTCTACCATTGCCAGCTCCTTAGCTGCATCAATAGTAAGCAGATATTCCGTAGTAGGCCGGCCTCCGTCACTTTTTAACAAAACTGTTAAAAAGTCCTGACCCTCGATAAGTCCATATTTTTCAATACGTTCCTTGATCCAGTTTGCGAATTGCCTTTTGCTTTCCAGAAAACCATGCAGGTCACGCGCTGATACTACCTGTTCACCATCCTGGTTGGTAGTAATGCGAATTAGTTAACAGGCCCGTAAATATCATAATACTTTTACTGCTATGGCGATTAGGATTTGAGGCTGTTAAATAACCTGCCTGCATAGGTAGTTAGACATTTAAACTTATTAGTTTCTGTGTTAAGGAGTTAATCTGATTCATTACTATATCCATCTGGAATTACATTATTTCCAGAAGTCCAAAAACGGACATGTAGCGGACAAGTGACGGACATCAGCGCCACAGGGGGCGGACAGGCTTTAGGGCGTTAAGAACTTTACACCCTGATTATTGATAAATGCATTTACCATTCAGTATAAATACATTTCTTAAAAGTCACACTACGCCCAAAATTTCAATAAGTATAAATCAGTTTGTAGCTACGTACTACAAATCGCTTCGAATAAATCCCATTAGCACAGTTTAGCGGGAACTCCCGTGTAAGAGTACTGCCACCGCCGCTAGAGAATATTCTATTATCGTCTTTCCTGTAAGAATCTTCTGATTTATCAAGGTAGGTTTAATTTTCTGCATTGATGCTTTTGATACAAAAGCGAAACTCTGTTTGTCTCCCCATTACTCTTTCCTGCAAATACCATAAACAGAACCAGTATCTATCATTTGGTATTGGCTCTGCAATTGATGGCACATTATGTCATACGTGTTTAATAGATAATGGTCTGATTATGAGGTGGTATGCCTTGTCGGGAGCTGTTTATTGTACAGCTTAGCAATTCATCAAATCAAAAAAATATGGTGTCATGACTTCGAAGATGTGCAAAAGTTATAATCGCATTTGATATGGGACAGAGTGCGGTAAACAACGATATATTTTTGTGTATACAAAACGCCCAGAGAAGGACATGCAATTTTTTTGATCGCCTTTGATCGGGGACAAAGCGAGGTATGCGATGGCGTATTTTTGTGTATACAAACGAAAAAAAGAACGAAAAAAATGAATGAAAAAATGCTCAGTGTTGAAGAAGCTGCTGCTTTTCTACAAATCTCAAAGCGCACTATTTACAAAAAGATTAATGAACTGCCACACTATAAGCGCTTCGGCCGTCTGTATTTTTCTCCAAAACAGTTAGTTGCCTTCATCAAAAATGACACCGATGTCGAATCCGTTTGATGACCTCGCGAACCTGCTTCGGAACGAAATGGCTGCCCTGCGGGACGAAATCGCGCTTTTGAGGCAGTGCAGCGAGCCTCAGCCGCCAGCCCTGGAGGATGATTTTTTGACTACTCAGGAGGCTGCTAATTTGCTGAAAGTCACGCCCCAGACCATTGTCGATTGGGCAAATCGTGGTCTGATCAATCGAATAAAACTCGCCAATAGAGCGCGTTACTCAAAAAATGAGCTGCTCGCGGCGATGAAATCGAAAAACGTAAAAAAATAAGCACAAGCCGCGCCAACGGGTTGTGCTAAAAATCAGGTCTTTATGGAAAATCAATGTGCAAATGTACTGATTGTCAGTGAAATAAACAAGCGCCAGTACGCTGAATTGTCTGAAAATTTCTGGGAAACCGCACCATCGAAATCAGGATACACCTACGCCGCCGGAGCGGTATTTGCTGCGCTCTTGCATCTATGCAAAAAGGTTGGGACGAGACATCTTTTCGATGCGAACATGCCTTTGGTAGCCGTGAGTGGCGTGCCACGAAAGGCCTTGGATAAGGCACTAGCTTGGTTGGATGAGTCGGGCTTTATATCGTATCAGGCTGGAAAAAATGCAACTGTGAAGCCCAAAATTGTACTTATCATAGAAGGTCAAATTTGCCCAAGTGATGGCCAACTGGCGACCATCAGCGGGCCATCAACGAGCCAGCAGGCCGAAAAAACGTCTGAAACTCCCCCCCGTACCCCCCCTATAAAAGAAACTCCTTCTTCTTCCTCTCAGACCGACGAGGAGGCCGAACTCCAAGATCTAATCGAAAAATTTAAAAAGGAAAACCCAGGGGCGTACCCTGATTCCTTCTACGGCGATTTTGTTGACTACAGCCTTCAGCCCTCACGCAAGGACCCGTCAAAATCGTTCTGGTCGGTGCAGCCCAAAGGCAGCGACATGCTTAAAAATTTGGGTCGCCAGCTCGAGATCCGGTGGGGCTATCGAAAGCACGTTTTTTTAATAGGCAGGGGCGATGTTAACGCGGATTCGCAGGCCGGTCTATTTGTAACCCGCAAAACCCCGGCTTTTCATGAGTTCCAATGAGATTCACGCCCTGGCATTACAAGCCGGCGTACCTGACAATTTCATGGAAAAATGGCTCCGGCGATGTTTTCGTGAAGGCCGTTCTGAAATTGAACTTCCCGCCCCTTGGTGTTATCGGCCCGTTGGGAAATTACGCTGGACGCCCGATTTGACAATTTATAAAACCATCGCTTTCAGTGAAGACGATATTGAAGAAGCCAGACTGCAGCTGCTTTGACCGCCCTATGCCCCATGACAGCAAAGAGGAGCTTGGCCTTTTGGGGGCCATAATCGGTGAGCCACGACACCTTTTTGACGTTCGGCCCTTGCTTGAAGATGGCGCGGTCTTTTACGACCCGCGCCACCGCGCCATCTTCAAGGCAATCCTGGCAATTACAGATCGATCAGAATCGCTTCGGCTGCTTTCGCTTTCCCGTGAACTCAAGGCCCAAGGTAAAGGCGAAATTTTCAAGGAAATCTCGCCTGGTGACATCGAGCGTGCTGGCTATGCCGTAGGAATCGAAACGATCAATACGGCCCGATACATAAGGGAGTTGTATATCAAGCGATTGGCGATAGAAAAATCCGCAGATGTCCAATCGCTTGCGTTTGGCAATGCCCCTGTTGACGCCGTAATTGATGCTGCCAGAGGTCTTTCTGAGGCTACTTCGAGCGGCCTCTCTGTTGGACGAACCCGATCCACTCAGCATATCCTCAAAGACGTTTTCGGCGAAATAGAAGCCGCATCGAAGAGGGCTGGCGCAGTGGTGGGCGTTGATACTGGGTTCTCGAAACTTAATAGGCTAACCGGCGGATTTAAAAAAAACGAGTTGGTCGTTTTGGCTGGAAGGCCAGGAATGATGAAGACCGGAGTTGGTCTGTATATGGCGTACGCAGCGGCAAAAGCTGGCGTGCCCAGTGGATGGCTATCCGGCGAAATGACGCCTGAGCAAAACTCTAGGCGCCTGATCGCAATGCTTTCAGGTATCCCGTATTCACAGCTCGAGCGTGGTTGCCGTGATGGTGGTATTCCTTTTTCGCGTGCTG
Source organism: Arsenicibacter sp. (assembly GCA_965247375.1). GTDB lineage: Bacteria > Bacteroidota > Bacteroidia > Cytophagales > Spirosomataceae > Arsenicibacter. The sequence goes on along the minus strand of CBDFHU010000004.1, from coordinate 44,026 downwards.
ATTGGGATTCGATTTCTACGGCAATCGGCCAAATTGAAAAACTGCCCATATATTTTGATACAAGGCCTGCACCTGACATTAACGACATAACGTATCTGGCGCTTGAGTGGCAGCAACGGTATGGGATGGGGTTCCTTGGCCTCGACTATCTGCAAATTTTTTCTGACCGTCAAGCAGGCAGAACGGAGTTCGAACAAGCTACCAGCATCAGCAAGAAAGCAAAGCAGCTTGCAATACGCCTGGGCTGTCCTGTAATGGCACTGTCTCAGTTGAGCAGGGCTGTGGAAGGCCGGAACGATAGGCGCCCGATCCTGTCAGACCTGCGGCAAACAGGACAGATTGAGCAGGATGCCGATGTTGTCATGGGGCTATACCGGGAAGATTACTACCGTTCTCAATTAGCTCGGGCACAGGGACTTTCCGTGCCTCCGGAATGCGATAATTCACTGGAAATCGAGTTGCTAAAGAACCGGTCAGGAGAACTTCGAATGGTTCGCCTGTGGGCAGACCCAGCTACTAACCGAATGGCAGACGAACGACCGACAGCTTTTTAACGGCATAAAAATGAAGGCAAAACGATCAGCAGAATTGGCCGCGAATGATCCGAATGTAGTGGAGTTTGCGAGGTACCTGGACTCAATTGGAAAGCGAGGAAAGCGACTTCTGATGAGGTACAACCGCTTCGCAAACGCCGGAAAGGCCGATCTTTTTTTGCCAACACTCAAGAAAATGGCCCTCGACACCGGATGGAAAGGCAGTTTTTCTGAAAGCAAAAACAAAAAAAAGTTAGAAAATGAACACACCAGAAAAAGACAGACCACCTCAAAGAGCAAAACTCAATCCTGATGCCTTAATTGATCTCGGCGGCTATCTGAACTCTATCGGAGCCGATGGAAACGGCGTAGTTAGGTCTGTAAACGAAAAACTTAAGGCTGGCCGGACGAATGAATTGACGCCGCAATTGCAAGCCCTAATCAAAGAAACGGGCTGGCGCGGAAATCTGTGGACTGATTCGGTATCTGCGCCTACAGGGAAAGCTGCTGTATTGCAAAAACAGCCGAGGCCTGAGAGTAAACCTATCATGGCGAAACCCCAAGGAACCAGCGCATGGGCGGAACTGGGCAAGTCTGCATGGAATGCTGTGGCCGATGTCATTCCAGGGGTTGCGAGAACTGCGCAGGTACTTCATTCCGTTAAAGGCACACTTGATACGGGAGTGTCTGAGCTTTTGGGATTCGAGGCACAGGACTGGCAAAAAACGAATGCAGCAAGGCAGAGTCAGCTTTTCTCGGATTTTGTTGGTGCCATAGATAATATCTCTCAGGAATACACAAAGTTCAACGAGGACAAGTCCGGCTACTATGACCAGGGACTTGTTTCCCGGGATGAGGATGGATTCCATATGAACTCTCCATCTAAAGCTGCCCATATGATTGGCAACAGTCTGGGTTTCATTGGTAGCATGATGGCCGGCAATCTTGCCGGTAGCGGAGTAAAAGCATTTACCGGATTAGATAAAGCGTTGAAGGCAGCAAAGGCAGCGGGAGATGTAGAAAAGGTTGCCTCGCTGACAAAACAGGCGAGCAAAATAGGTAACGTTTACAGATATATTACCGGCCTTATGACTCAGGTTAATCCTACGTATAAGGATGCACTGGAAGCTACAGGGGATGCCGATAAAGCGGCCATGTTTACGGCTGTTGTTACACCTGTTGTTGCTGCTATTGATGCGTTTACAGGAGGAGAGGCTGCTATTTTCGGAGGCAGGAAACAACTTACAGGTAAACTTGCCAAAGAGGTTCTCACGGAGATGGCCGGTAAGGAGATCACCGAAGAGGCTATTGTCGGAGCCACTAAAAAAGTAGCCACATCATTCTTGTCTAAAATATCCAGCAAAGCCAGGCAAGGTGTAATAGTGGGTCTGGAAGAAGGCGGCACAGAAGTGGGTCAGGAAGGATATACCATGATGATTGAGTCCATCTTTGATAAAGACGATGATGAGATGGATTTTTCTGCAAAGAACCCTGATTCTGCGGCGCGGCTACTCAATGCCGGCACACTTGGCCTTATGCTAGGTACGGCAACAGGCACTGCGGTTAAGTCAGCAAACAATGCCGGCGCTTACCAGCCAATGGCATTCCGTGCATTGCATGATGCCTACAAAGAAGGTGGTCAGGTAGGCGTTGACAGCCAGCAAGAACGGCTACAGACTTCTATTGGCAAGATGGTGAACTCTGGAACCATGAGTGATCAGGATGCTACAAGACTATCGGATCAGCTCAACCGGATGCAGGGCGTAATCACATCAGTCAAAAATGTCTATAATGCTAAACCAAAGGCATTGTGGCAGGTATATGACCTGAACTACAACCAGAAGACCGACCTGGATACTACCGCTGCTGATCTTCAACTTCGTGCAGAAGGCTTGCAGTCTGATTCGCCCGTAAGTTATGAGACCGACGAAAACGGCAGAATACAAAGAGACGAAAACGGCCAGCCAATCATCAGCTCGTACCTGGACCCATCTGTTGTGCAGATGGAGAAAACTTCGCTTGATGCGGACATACTGGACAACAGCCGCCGCCGTAACTATATAGATGGTGTCATTCAGTCTATCACAGACAAAGGCAACGAGATTGACTATATAAAAGGGCTTTCGGTTATCGGAAAGTTCGATATTAACGATACAGTTCAGGGAAAAGATCAGCGCAGCCAGTCTGTCAGCGGCCGTATTACCGGCATCAGCGATAACGGACAGGAACTTACTATCCAGACAGGCACCGACACGGAAGGCAATCCGGTTACATCGGTTATCCGTGCACTTGACGCAAAGGAGTACGCGCCGGCAATGACACCAGTAAGCTCTGCTCAGGCGTCACCTGATCTTGTTGATGGCATTATCCCTCACGAAGATATTAATGCCGGTGGTCGCGGGTATCAGGCAGGCGATCTGGTTGTGCTTGCTGACAAGCCTGACGATACAGTAGAGGTAGTATCAGCAGAAATAAAAGACGGTAAGACTACACTCGTCGTTCAGGACGGCGATACGCAGCGCGAAGTTGTTGTAGACGGGCAGGGAGCAAGTATCATCGGACTGTATGATCCTCAGATGGCCATCAGCAATGCCGAGTCGCGTCAGCAAAAAAACGAGACCGTTTCTCAGAAAGAGCAGCTACAGAAAAAACTGCCGTCAAATATTGTCAAGGCAATCGACAAGCTCACGCCAAATGCGCTGTACGAACGGTGGTCGTCACTGGAAGGCGTAAAGGGGAAGGAGTCAGAGCGATCATACCTTGAGGTAGTGGCCGCAGAAAAAGGTGTTGATGTGTATCAGCAGAACGATTCGCAGCAAACAGAGGATATTCCCACGCCGGTAGAAGAGCCTATTGATGATGCCGTGTGGGAGGAGATCGGCATGAGTGGCGTTGTACCGGAAGCTATTGCCAATGATATTGCTTCGCGTTTACTGTTAAACGAAAACCTGTCGGAACGGCAGCAGCTAATACTTAACGATATAGATGAAGCTATACGCATCGGGACGATCCTGGATGGTATGGCACTTGAACTATTACAGGCAGATGAAACCATTCCTCAAGATTCAGCGCCGGCAGGCGGGGCAGCAGCTACGGGAGATCAGACAGCAAACGGACAGGATGCAGCCGCAGGAGAGAGCACAGGCCAAGGCGCAGATGTACAGCAGCCTGCTGGATCAGCACAGCCGGTCATGGCGCAACAGCCTGTCGAGCTTACTGGCGGAACCGGCACGGATAGCGTCGCAGCTAGAGAAACTGCACAGTCAGGAGCGCAGCAAAGTGCAGACAGCAGTGCCGGCATAACCGATCCGGTATCTGATGACCTTCGGGACCGGATGATCAAAGGTCTTGTGCCTGGTGCAGAGTATGACATGAATCTGTTCAGGCTATGGCCGGATCAGGTTGCTATGGGTAAACCGCTGTCCGCAAATCAGCAGGCCGTACTGGATGCGGCTTCGCCATCTGAGCAGGCACGGTATGCGGCTGCGCTTGCCACGGCACGCCAGTCTGCTGCTGCAACACAGACAACAGCCACACCGCTGGCACAGGTCGGACAGGATGTTAAAGTCACACTGAACAGTGGCACACAGACCATTGGCCGTATTGTCAGCTTCGAGGCTGGTGATGCATGGGTGGAGCATGACGACCGGCGTGGCAAAGGGAAAACACAGAGCCGTGTAGGAGAAGGCCAAGTCATTGATAAGGCTACCGGCGAACCACTGTCAATCCCAAAAGAGCAGCGGGTTAGTAATACAGCGCAGGCAGGCAAAGAGGCTCTTGGTAGGCTGATTACCACGCTGCGTAATAACTTCCCTACGATAGAGGTCGCTTTGTTGACTGATCAAGAGATGCAGGAGCTGGTTGGTACATCGGCATACGGGGCAGTAAAGGATGGTATGGTTTACATCAACATGGATATAGCTAATGCCGATACGCCTATTCATGAATTTGCTCACCTGTATGCTGAGTCGCTAAAGAAACATTACCCGAATATATACAACCGTGGCCTAGGACTCATAAAGGGCAGCGCCTATGAGCAGCTTGTCAGAGAGAATTATCCTGAACTTACCAATGAGGAGGATATTCTTGAAGAAGCACTGGCGCAGGCTATCGGCGAACGGGGAGCACAGATACAGTCTCCGTCTAAGCTATCACAGTTCGTTCAGTGGGTAAAAAAGGTCATCCGAAAAATCGGGAAGCCATTGCTGTAAACCTGACATCGGAGTCTACACTTGATGCGTTTATTGATGCCCGAACGAAGGAACTGCTTTCAGGACAGACGATGACGGAACTTGCTTCTGAAGCAGAAGTGACACGCCTTGCCAAAAAGGCCGTATTGCCGCCGCTGCCGTCTCTCTTTCCTGTAATGGATGAAGCGACTCTGGCTGCACATCAGCTTGATGATACACAGCTCGATGCATTGGCGCCTATGGATGTAGTATACAACCCCGATACCGATACCTATACTAGAGAGGAAGTTGATACGGTTGAAGAGACCAATGCCATTGCTGATAACATCAAGCGGATCATAGAATCCAATGCCCTAACACGCACACTGTCAACGCATTTTAACGTACTTGATGTGGCAAATATTGGCCGTGTTCTTTTTGGTGATAGTGAGTTTGGTCAGAAGTGGCAGAATATGCTTGAGGCCGGCCGGCGGCGTATATCTCCGATGAAGATTGCCGCCCATGATTTCACGCAACAGGCGTATGATGCGCTTACAGGACGGACGTTATATCGCGGTATGACTTCGCTGGAATCGGTAGACAGATGGACTATTGATGCCGAACTTAATGGCACAGATACGCAGGTGCAGATTACGCCAGACATAGCCATGAGCATTGCCGGACAGTACCGTACCATGATGGCCGACTACGGACACTTTGATCCGGAGCACAAGGAGAAAATCGCTGCCGGGCAGGAGCCGCAGATGGAAGTAATGACGGTAGACCTCAATGACCCGTCAAAACAGATCGTTATCAGGCTGAATGATGCACAGCTTCGTGATCTCTCAGATATGGTGTTCTATCAGGATCAGGCTACCGCTGATCTTATGGATCAGTTTGAGCAGCACACGGAACAGGTTTTTGAGCCGGTAAGCCGGATGTACACAATAATGAACAGCGGTCAGCTACCTAAATCAAACTGGTACTACCCGATCAGCTCAACTGCTACGGAAAGGGAACTGAATCAACGGAAAGTCCAGCGGTTTGTTGATGACGCTTCACAGCTTCGTGCGCGTCAGAAAGCCCCGAAACAAATCCGTGCCTATGGCTTCCTGTCTGACATCAACCGTTATCACCATGATGCGGAAACGTATGTACAGTTCGCTCCGCTTTGGCAGAACATAGATAAGCTGCTGGTACGGCAGGAAGGCAACCTTGTCAATATGGACATGAAGAAGCTGGCAGACAGCCTGAACAAATTGCGTGACGCTTTTGCTACGCCTGATGCAAACCGGGATGCCATGAAATTTAGTGGCTGGATGGCCATTGATCTTGGCAAATTGATGCAGTTGGCAACGCTGTCACGGTTTGCATTCAATATCGCCATCCCAATCAAGCAGATCACAGGATACTTCTCAGCCTATGGCAGCGGCGCGATAGATGCAAAGTATCTGACTCAGGAGCTTCCCAATTACATGAAAATGATTGGCGAAAGCTATGCACTTGTTGCACGTGGAAGTCGGGAAGGTAACTATACCGGAGGGTCTACCTCTTTTGATGAAGGCATTGCGGAGCTGCGGTCAATAGATGATTCTGCTGCACAAAATATGCTATGGCGGGTACTTGGCAGTGGAACACCGGAAGTACAGTTTGATGATTTCAGCTCGATGAAAGATGTAGCTTCCGGCCGAGCTATGATTGCGGGTAGGTTGCAGGCATTCTTTGAAGAGTATGGACTTGCTGCTACACACCGCGCTGACGTTGCTGTAGTGATGGCGCTATACAATGCCGCCAAACGGCAGGTTGCAGAAACAAACGGATCGCTTCCTTATGACGAACAGCAGAAGATGGCCGCCCGTATGGCTAAAGAGGCGCTGTACTACTCGAACAACACATATGACCAGACAGACCGAGCAGGCATCCAGCTAAACTCTAATATGTTCACACAGATGCTTTTGCTCTATAAATCTCACAACATGAAGATTTATAATACACTGGCGCGACGGGCTATTGAATATGCACAGGCTGACAAGTCAGATCAGAATGCAGTTGCCGAAGCACGGAGGAACTTAATGGGAAACATGGCACTAAATGCCATTTTGGCCCCTGTAATTACCACGTTGATCAACTACGGCGTCAAAGGTTTACGCGACCTGAGTAAAGATGATACGAACAAAAACGACAAGCCGGAGGAAGTCGCATGGGAAGTCTTTTTCAGCACAATGGCTCAGGTAGCGCAGGTTCTTCCGGCAGAGCTTGGAGAAATCGGGACGTACATTATGAGCAAAATTGCCAACCCGGACGCGCCCCGGGAGCTTCTCGATGTGTCGCCATTTAATGTCATTTCAGACTTCATTGCTGCCGGTTACGATCTGTTTCAGGCGGAAGTTCTGAACAAATATCGTAACCGGGTCGCATTTGAGAAATACAGAACCAGGGCTTTGCAGCAGGCATTACGTGCAACGGCAACTGTGACAGGCACACCGATGGAAATTGTGCGACAGCTCAATAACTTACTCGGCAACTGGATGACGCCTAAACCGAAAATGACGCGCTTTAGAATGCGCCGAGAACTAACCCCGGCACAGCGGGGCTATGACTTTGATTTACTAAAATAATCCATCACATGACAACAGACTTAAACCCGGCAGTAAGTCCGGTTCTTGCATATGCCCTGATGCCAGGTGAAAGTTTTGCCCAGAAGCGGGCAGACAACCTGATGATGTTGCAGGTACAGCAGCTTCGCAAACAGCAGCTCGAACAGGACTTGGCCCAGAAAGATAAAGCACTGGCAGATACCGAAGCAACCCTTGACCTGATAAAGAATCAGGGGCTTCTTCCTGTATCAACAGCACGACTCAACAGCACATTCACAGAACGCTGGCGGCAGCAGATGGAGAATGAACTGGTCAATGATTTCGGCGGAGACATTGTGCGTTTCCGTCGTGAGCGTCAACCTTATCTGGCCAAGCGTTTTGCCAATGAGCTTATTGCTTCGCAGGAGTATAAGAATGCAATGACCAGTAAAACAAACTATGCGCTGGCACAGGAGGCAATCAGTAAAGGCAAGGTTATCATGGGCAACTTTGATCGTGACTGGCAGGCGTTTAACCAGAGTCCTACAGAGATTCCCCTTTCATTTGCCGGAGCCTACGAGCCGCCAAAGGGTGTGCTGTCTTACTTTGACGAAAACACAAATCCGGTAAACCCGTACAAAAAGGTTCAGGTTACAGCCAAGGATATTTTTGATCGTGCTCTGAATCAGGGGCTCAGTGAGCAGGCTGCGCGGGATTATGTGCAGAAGCTGAACTATCAGGGCGGCCGGTACTGGAAGGTAGATCAGCAGAAACCGTGGGATGCAGAGAAGGACCGGCAGGACAATGCCTACCGGTGGTCGAACCTTGGTGAACAGAAGCGCCACAACAGAACAATGGAGGCCAATGCAGCACAGGCCAATAAGCTCAAGGCGCAGGAGATGGCTGGTGGCTCAGGCATAACGCCAGCCGAATTTATTTTCAGCCCAGACAAAGGTAACACGGATATGCACACCTACCGGATTGGCACTGATACAATTCGGGTCAAATCCATGCCGGGAGGCCAGGTTTCAGAGGCGGTTATGCATGCGGCTGGCATTAGTCGGCGACTGGTTCCGTATTTGCCCGAGGACAGCGAAGTTCCCGTGAACAAGTCACTGTACTCAGGATCTGTTAAACAAGTATATAGCCTCGATTTCAAACGGCCCCTTATTAATACATCAAAGGATGGATTTCGGGCAGATTGGCAGATACAGGACGTTGATCCTTCAAAGGTCTATTATCGTCCAGGGGGTAGTACTATCATCTATGGGGATGGAGGTGAGCAACGTATAGCTGGCAGCGGTTATGCGGGTGCACAGCCATTCATCAAAGGAATCGTGATTGATGCCACAGGGCTGAAAAAGGAAGTTATGATACCCTTGAATACATCCGAGCTGTCGGCACAACAGATCAACAGCGAACTTGGCTTTGGCACAACCAAGGCCGAGGCAGCCCAAAACAACCAAACTGAGGTAGTCAGAAAATCAGGGCTGACCCCAAAAGCTGAATCACTTATTAATGGAATCTTAAGCAAGTAAATAAGAATAAACGGGCCGGTTTCGGCCGGCCCACTATTACCATACCAACATGAATCAGATCATCAGCATTACGGCCAACTCGCAAGGCGACCAGATGGTATCAGCCCGTGACCTGCACGGATTCCTTGAAAGCAAACAAGATTTTTCCAACTGGATAAGGGGACGCATTGAAAAATACGGGTTTATCGAGGGTGAGGACTTTTCAATAATTTTATCGAAAAGTACAGGAGGTCGCCCCACCATTGAATATGCTCTGACAATTGACGTAGCCAAAGAACTGGCAATGGTTGAAGGTAATGAGAATGGCAGACAGGCACGGCGATACTTTATCAAGTGCGAAAAGCAGCTTAAGCAAAACGCAAAAGCTTTTTCTCTGCCCGCAGATTACGAATCTGCCCTCTTGGCTTTACTTGCGAGAGTACAGAGTGAAAAAGTACTGTTACTTGAAAACGAAGAGCTTAGGTTGCGTCAGCAGCGCCAGCAGCCGAAAGTCGATTTTTACGATGCCGTTACTGAGAGTACTGATGTTTGTGACATTGGTACTGTAGCCAATCTTTTGAATGTCCCAGGAGTCGGTCGGACGAAGCTCTTTGCAGAACTGCGTCAACGCCAAGTACTCATGTCTAACAACCGGCCGTATCAAAGATACATTGATAAAGGCTGGTTTCGGGTTATCGAAACTAAGTGGACAAAGCCCGATGGTAGCCAGCATATTAATTTTAAAACGGTGGTGTTCCAGCGGGGGATCGACGGGATTAGGAGATTGCTGTTGAACGCGCCGGCCGTCAATAATGAGAATCATTATATTGAAGAAGCATAAACAATTAAATAGCCCCCTGAATGTCAGGTAACAGCGCTCAGGGGCTTCATCAATTAATACAAACCGGACGCTTGAAAATGAACATAGTTAAAGCTGGCAAAGAGATGGAATCTTTACGTATTCGGCTAATCGAGTACATCTTTACCTCTGTAACAGATACCGCAGATGAAGGCATATTCTTTACATGGCCCGATTTTAACAATCTAAGTCTTGAAGAGATGCGTGGATTACCGATTATTACAACTAGCCGTAAGGGAGTTTGCATACGAAATTTTTATGTTATCGGTGTGGCCGTAAGTGTCAATTCTGGTATGAAAATCTGGGCCATAGACATCCCGGACAGAGACATAAACGAAATCGACCCAGATGATGTAAATGTTGAGGCCCTTTTAGAAATATGCCGCCGCCTTGATGACGACAGCTCCTACAAAACTTGTGGATCTGCCATCCGATACGAGTAACACAAATCAAATAAAGGCCGGAACAAGTGAGTAAGGGCTAAACCTAAGCCCTTACTCACCGTTTCGGTGTTAGTAGGTATCAATACCTAGGCGAAAGCCAAGCCCATAGTCTCCAGGGATTCGCACGCTTTTCTGATTACATCAGCATTAGGACTTTTGCCATAAATAAATGCCCACAATAAGGCCATTTCCTGAGATTTAAGACTACTTTTCAGGTTATTAATATTCACCTCCGGCCTGCAAAGAAAGGCTCTCAAACTGGTCAGAAAGTCGTTATCATCACGACGATTCTGGCGATGCCGGAAAAGAATGAAGCTTAGGTCCTTCTCCATACTTAGTAATATCATTTTGATCTCATCGGCCTCAACGTCATTTAGGTTAGAGGATATGCCATGACGTTGAGAAACTGCCAATACCGAAATCTTATTAGGCTCGTCTATGTAATGACCCATAGATTTTGCTTTTAGCCAACGTTGTTCAATAAGCCGCAGCAGCATTGCCTGAGCTTTAATGCCTTCGTCTCCTATAGGCGCAGCCAACCCCCTTTTGTCAGGGATTTTGCCCATCTGTTTCCAACGTCTTTTTGTGACAGGAGACAGCCCCCAGAGCTGCACCAACCTTTCTGCCGTCTGTTCTGAATATGTCATAAAAGCGGGGTTATCCAATATAAACAATAAGACCCCCTACGCGCGCGCACGCGAGAGATATTGTATTACTACTCATTATCAGTAAGTTATCTTTATTTCTGGTATATTCGGAGTATACCACAGGCTTTTCGTTCAATAAGGTTTAAATTTTTGATTACCCTTGTAATCTAATATACTGTATCTTAGCGAATTAACAAATCAAATATTCATTTTATTTCTTAATACCTATGCAGGTTATTGACTTTATGCTTGCTTTTGGAATGGTTATTTCGCCGGTCATCTTTTTCGGTCTTCCTGTTTATTATTACTACAGCCGGGGAGGAGACAAACTTAAACCTTTCTTTCAGAGATATAGGTTCTTCAATGTTTTTCTGATTTCCGGCTGTTTCAGTGTGGCTATAACATTTTCCGCATTTTACTCTGCAATGCAGCGATTATGCCGTGGTATATCCGGGGAGCCACTACTCAAATGGGGAGAAGAGTTTTATAGTGCAAGAGAAATACTATGCGGCAGTCTATCTGCATGCATAACAGCGTGCATTTTCATTATTTATTTTTTGAGCCTAAGAGAGAGAGTAAATACACATAAGGAGGAAGAAAAACAGTACTCTGAATAGAAAATGGGCGACATTACCCCCCAAGTTTGAAGCCGGCCGTTTCAAAGGGGGAAGCTACACCCGTCATCGTTTCAAAACGGCATCCGCACACCCATTTAATAAGCCTATAGGATTATAAACTTCAACGGGTAGACTACTCATTATACCTGCTACTTCGAAATTACACACCCAACAGCTAATTTCTTCGCTTTTAGGAGACTGAAATTCTTCTTTAAATTATTGAATATCAGTTGTTTATCTGCCGAATAGTGCATGAACTTTGCATCGTTCAAAACGAACAATGTAAAACGCAAAGTCACATGAACTACAAAGCGCACGAAGTCATAGTACTTCATCCTGACCAACTAACAAGCCTGATAGAAACGGCTATTGCTCCATTAGTCGAACGACTTGATAAAATGGAGAAAAAGATGGTATCCGTTAAGATAGGCTACTCACCCAAAGAGGCGGCTGAATTAATTGGCATCTCAGACAGGCTTATCCGCAAGTGGATCATCGAAGGAAAGGTAGATGCCAGAGGAAAGACGCATTACCTGAAAGGATACCAGCCAACAGAAAACAGATGGCGGATTATGCCGGAAGATCTGACAGAATTTATCAAGCATTTTTAATTCTCATTCCCTAAATAGTTCGGCATTATGGAAAATAGCCTAAAACCAACAGCGCAAGCAATTATCGAATTTTTAGATACTACGGATAAAGATTCAGCTAAATACATCCGGGATACAATGAAGTATTATGCTGACAAAGAGGACAACGACGATTTCATTCGAAACATGACCGGCATACTTGAATTAGTAAAAAAAATGCAAAAACTGAGAGACTGGAAAAGTCAAGTTATTCTTAATGAGCTGATTAGTTAACCCTTAAACATTCGTCCCGCCTTTTGTACAGAGACGGGACGAATAGCCGCAAAACTATGAATTACGTAAATATTGATACTTTAGAGGCAATGGCCTTGCCTAATGCGCCAAACGGCAAAGAAATCCCTGGTTTTCTTTGCTATACATTACCGATGGCTTTTGATAGCCCAACTACCAAGCAAGACCACTTCTTAAATGAATACAGGGTAATGCTGGATGATGACGGCAACTACCCGTTTACAGATGACGAGGACGATATGCCTTATTTGCCGCTAACACATAGGTTTAACAGGGAAAAGTTTCCTAATGCGTAGTTACTGAATAGTTAATACTATATAGCACACCTAAACAGTGTGCTTTTTTGCTATACGGCGCCGTACAGGTTTCGGGCTTTCTTTGGGTTTCTCCAAATGTAGCCGCATTACTTTAGCATGTTGCTCGTCATCTAGTCGTATGTATGTTAAGAATGCCTTTTCAGTACGATGTCCAGTGATACGCATTATAGTAATCGGGGGGACGCCCAATAAATACATGTTTGTTGCAAAGGAACGTCTTGCCGAATGCGTGCTAACCAATTCCCACTTTTGAAAAGTCTTTGTCAATCGCTGACCGCCTTTAGTTTGTGTCTTTGTTTCAAGGCTATTTAATTCTGCCTGTTTACAAACCTCTTTTATATAGTCGTTAAACTTTTGATTTGAGATACTTTGGGGTAAGTTTCCGTTATACCTTGCAAGCATATCACTGACAACGGGATGAAACGGAATGACTACCCGCTTACCGGTTTTCTGTTGCTCGATAGCTATCATGCCGTCTTTTACGTTTTCGGGCCTTATATTCGTTAAATCAGAAAAGCGCAGACCTGTGTAACATCCCACTAAGAAAAGGTCTCTAACCCGTTCTAAACGCTTATTATCAGATAGGTCTAACCGCAGCAACCTGGTTAGTTCCGTTTCATTCAGATAGATATTATCAGCGTCCTCTTTCAGAACCTTGAACCGCTTGTTTCTATAGTCCTGTTTGACCTGCATACCTTTTGCACTTGCTTCATTTAAAAACACTTTCAGGGTTTGCAGGTACTTGCCAACATTATTAGTCGCAAACTCTTTCTTTATGGTCAGGTAGGCCGTAAAGTCTTCATAGAATTGAAGATCAATCGTCTCAAAGTCAACAGGACGACGATAGGTGGAGGCAAAGTCCTTTAGAACCTTAGATACAGTTTCGTATTTCTGTATCGTTCGGCCGGAAATATGCTTACCTGTATCCGGATTAATTCTGGTTGGCGCCTTGCTTATAAAATCAGTGATGAATCTAAACAACGTTATCTTCTCCTCCTTCTTTTCAACAGGCATTACAAGGCTATCCAGCCTTTCTCTTATTGCTTCTCTCTCAGTAGGAATAAGGCCGCTTTTTATGCCTGTCAGTACCTTTTCCGCTGCCGACTCTATACTATCAAGAAAATTGTTGATGTCTTCACGACTTGGGGCATCAATAACGTTCCTTATCCTTGCCTTTGCAGGATTCCAGTGTGCTGGCAATACCTTGAAATTCGTGGCAAATTTTAAATGTGTGTTGTTGAAGCGGAAGATTCCGACAATGGGCGTAGGCTTTTTAGACTTTGGCTCCCGAAGAATAAATGAGATTGGACTCTGTGCTGTACGTGGCATAGTGTGTTGGATTGTTTAGCCAGTACAAATATACGAAAATCTGAGCTAATTGGGGGATGGATTCGGGGATGGAATGGGTATATCTGCCTTTTATCAACAACAATCAAAAACAAAATCAATTTATATAATAGCCTAATAAACAGGTGATTTATCGAATACTTGGCATTCTACATTTCCGTAAAGATATGAATGGTTCGAGTCCAGCTCCCGCTACTAAGTAAAAAGGCCACTGAAAAGTGGCCTTTTTTATTTTGTCCGTCACAAGCAAAAAAAGCTATGCTGACGAAACAGAAAGGAGATATTGCCGAACAGGCCGTAATTCTACAGGCTTTAAAACTGGGCTGGGGCGTCTGTAAGCCAATTGGTGACCGGCTGCCGTACGATATCGTTTTCGACATAGATCATATCTTATACCGCATCCAGGTTAAATATGCGTGGCTTGACGCAAAAACAGCGAATTACATAGTTGATACCCGCCGAACTAAGACAAACCGGCGGCAAATGATCCGCGAAAACTATAGTTTGCAGGACTTTGATTTTGCCATTGTTTATCTTGAAGCACTTCATATCTTTTACATCTTCCCGGTCAGCGTATTTATTAACTATGGATCGGCAATCCATCTGGTAGAGGCAGAAAAACGGCAGCGAAGACCAAAAGCAGCTGACTTTCGTGAAGCCTGGCATTTATTAACCCGCTCTGTTGACCACAAAAAAAGCGGAGCTGATTGCTCAGCCCCGCCGGGTATATGATACTTCTACGAATCAATTATTTGCCTGTCGAGAGCAGGTTGAAGAACTGATCCAGTTTTGGCGTCAGGATGATTTCTGTACGACGGTTTGTCTTACGGCCATCCGGCGTTGTGTTGTCAGACTTAGGCACAAACTCGCCACGGCCACCGGCAGTCAGACGCTCTGGTGCGACACCGAATTTGCTTTGCAGCATACGCACAACTGAGGTCGCCCGCAGTACGCTCAGATCCCAGTTGTCTTTCAGGTTGTCTGACGAGAACGGAACCGGATCGGTGTGGCCTTCTACCAGAATGTCCAGCTCTTTGTGGTCATTCACAACAGAGGCTACCTTGCCCAGAACATCTTCAGCAGGCTTGTTGATATCCCACTTGCCTGAAGGGAAAAGAAGCTTGTCTGAAATCGATACGTAAACAACACCTTTTTTCACTTCAACCTGTACGTCCTGATCGTTGATGTCGGCCAGTGAGCGTTTCAGGTTCATGACCAGCGCCAGGTTCAGCGAGTCTTTCCGCTGCATTGACTGGTTCAGGTTGTTCACATATTTTGTCTGCTCGTTCAGCGTCTCAAGTGATTTCTTGATGCTTTCGGCACCCTGCTTGCTGACAATCGACAGATCGGCCATCCGGTCAAGCAGGTTGTTGTTGTTCTTTTTCAGGTCGTCGATCTGCGACTGTAACTCCTGAATCCGTGTGTTGCGGCTTTGAATTTCGCCGTCTTTCGTACGTAACTGAGCGGTCAGATCGGCTGATTTTTTGTCGCAGTCAGCCAGATCGGCAACCGCTTTGCTGCGGGCTGATTCCAGCTCGTTGTAGCGGTTCTGCAGATCAGTCAGTTTTTTCTTGCCCACACATGATGAGAGCATTGACAAAGCAACCAGTACAAAAAGGGTCTGTCTCATAAGTTTAGTAAGTATTCGTAGCAGGTGAAGGTTAAAACTGTCACACAATGAATTAGAGCGCAATTTACGACAGTTTGTTACTTGTTCCAACTTCTACCAAAAAAGACATATCATAAACAGTTTCTACTTTGTTGTTTCCCTTTTTTCATCTGACCAATACAAACGTATTCGTAAAATTCAGAACGGGTCACGCAAACCGCGAAACTAACCACTTACCTGCCAAGCGAAACCATGGCTTTAATCACGCCGGATGCCGGATCAAGCCAGCTGGCAAAGGTATCCTTTACCTCACTAAATGCAACCCGGTGAGTGATGTAGGTAGTTGGATCAATCAAGCCTTTTTTCATGCATTGGATCACGTGTTCGAAATCAACCCGGGTTGCGTTCCGGCTACTCATCAGCGTGGCTTCCCGCTTGTGAAATTCGGGATGGCTGAAACTGATATCACCTTTCTGTAACCCGACCAGTACGTACCGGCCGCCGTGGGCCAGATACTGAAAACTGGTGTTGATTGCGCGTAAACTGCCGGTTGCATCGATTACCACAGTAGGCATATCGCCACCGGTAATGTCGCTTAACCGCGCCATGACATCGTCCGTTAACCCGTTAATGGTATGGGCCACCGACAGCTTTTCCCTGCAGAACTTCAGCCGGTCCGGGTTGATGTCTAATGCTATTACGCCGGCACCCGCAATTCGGGCTATTTCCATGATGCCTAAACCAATCGGACCCGCGCCGACAACCAGCATAAACTCACCCGGCCGGATATCCGCGCGCCGGACGCCGTGGGCACCGATGGCCAGCGGCTCAACCAGTGCCAGGGCTTCGTAGCTCAGGCCTTCGCCGTGGATCAGTGAGCTGGCCGGTACACTCAGGTACTCAGCCATGCCGCCGTCGCTGTGAACACCGCAGACATTAATCTTAACGCAGCAATTTGGTTTACCGGCACGGCAGGCGACGCACGCCCCACAATTGAAGTACGGAATAAAAGTGACTGCCTCGCCCACGGTAAAATCGGGGGCACCGTCGGCACTGACCAGCTCCCCCGCCAGCTCATGCCCTAAAATACGCGGGTACGAAAAAAACGGCTGGGTGCCTTCGAAGGCGTGCAGATCGGTACCGCAGATACCAATGCGCTTAATGCGGATAATGGCCTGGCCGGCTGACTGTTCGGGTTTTACGCCTTCCTGATAGGCAAAAGAGCCCGGCTCTGTGCAAACTAACGTGTTCATTTGTGAACGTTCTGACAAAATTCAGCACAAAGAACGGACTTTTCAGGGTGCAAGCCGACCGGTCAATTATCCTGTTGGTATATTATTTTATCCGGCGTGTCGGATTTATCTGACAAAATCCGGCCGGTTCCTGCTCAGGGTCGTATCAGAATTTTACCGTAGCGGCCTGGCCGGTCGGCATGCTCAACCGCTTCCCGTATCTGATCAAGGCCGTAACTGGCTTCAACGGGTAGTTTGATGGTGCCGGACGCCAGCAGGGAAATCACTTTCTGCGCTACTTCTTTGCGGACGTTACTGTCAGCGTGTTTCATCCAGTCTGACAGCCAGAAGCCTTTGACCGTTAATCCCTTGAAAATCATGAGTCCGACGTTGATGGTCGGGTCTTCGCTGCTCATCAGACCGTAAATCAGCATAGTCCCGTTTTTGGCCAGGCACTTTAAGGCTTCGGCTGCTACCTGACCTCCCACGGCGTCAAGTACGCATTGCACACCTTTGCCTCCGGTAATCTGCTTCACGCGGTGGGCCATGTCTTCGGTCTCCGTATTGATGATTTCCGTCAGACCGAGCGCCTTCAGCTCATCGTTGAGGTCGTTGCGGCGGACCGTGCCGATTACCTTGATGCCGTTAAGCCGGCACAGTTGTATGACCATTTTGCTGAAAGCTGAGCCCGCCGCCGTAATCATCAGCCACTGATCCGGTCCGGATTTTACGCCGGAATCCTGTACCATGGCGTAGGCCGTAAACGGGTTAACAAACAGCTGCGCGGCCACGTCGTCGGTCATCATGTCAGGGACCGGAATAATGGCCTGCGCGTTGGCAATGGCGTATTCGGCCCACGCACCGACACTGGTGAAACTCACCCGCATGCCGGTGCGCAGATCAACACCTTCGCCGGTTTTATCGACAATCCCGACACCTTCGAAACCGGCACCCGAATCCGGCAGTTTAGGCCGGATGCCGTAGCGGTTCTGAATAAAGGAGATATCTGACGGATTAACGGGACTGGCAATGACCTTGACCCGGATTTCGCCCGGACCCGGCTCGGGGGTCGGGACTTCCATGGCTTCCAGTACATCGGCCGGTAGGCCTGTCTGCTGAAAAATGGCAGCTTTCATATCGCTTGTTGATTAAATGTATTTCTGAAAATCCTGTTTATATGAATCAAAAATATGATTTAATTCGCACAAACTATTCCTAAACGAAGCCTTACTATGCAAGTCTCACCTTTTTTGGGCGAGTTAATCGGCACGATGGTGCTTTTACTTCTGGGCGATGGCGTTGTGGCCAACGTGGTTCTGAAACAAACAAAAGGGCATAATGCCGGCTGGATTGTGATTACGGCGGGTTGGGCCTTTGCCGTAACTATGGGCGTGTTTGTGGCAAAAGCATTTGGCAGTATCGACGCGCACCTGAGTCCTGCGGTGACGGTTGCCTTTGCCGTAGCGACGGATAATTACAGCAATCTTGTACCGTATATAACGGCCCAGATGATCGGGGCTTTTCTGGGGGCAGTGTTGGTCTGGCTTTTTTATCAGCCTCATTTTGCCGCTACCGACGATGCAGGGGATAAGCTGGCCGTATTTGCTACGGGTCCTGCCATCCGGCATACCAGCTCAAACCTGACGAGTGAAATCATCGGGACACTGGTACTGATTCTGGGCCTGGCCGGGATTACGGCGAAGTCGCTGGGTGAAGTTGCGGTTGGCGTGGGCCCTTATCTGGTCGGGGTACTGGTCTGGAGCATTGGGATGTCGCTGGGCGGCACGACGGGCTATGCCATCAACCCGGCCCGTGATCTGGGACCACGGATTGCCCATGCACTATTGCCGATTCCCGGAAAAGGCTCATCGGACTGGAGCTACGCCTGGATTCCGGTTGTCGGCCCGCTCATCGGTGGCACCATCGGCGGTCTGCTGATCCGGTTCTTCGCGCTCTAGTTTTAAAGAGTGAAAGAGTGGCCGCTAGTGCGGCTAAAGAGCGAAAGAGCGGGGTATTTTTTTGGGTTAATGTTAGTTGCTGGTTGTTCTGATAGTTAGTGGTGGCACGAGCCGGCAGTACCAGTAACCCCGAATCACGAGTAACTCAGAACCATCAGCAACAAATCAAAACCAACAAGAATAAGGTAGTGTTAAAGTTTGAGGAAGGAAAAGTTCTTTTTGCTGAAAAACGTCCCTTTCCAGGTGCCGAGTCCTTCGATTTTGTAGGTGGGCGGAACGGCTAAGATAGTGGCGGCAACGCTGTGAAGCGTTTGGCCCGGTACCATTTTTTTGTAAAGGGCATCGATAATGGGCTTGTGGACCTGCTCGTAGTCCGGAATCATTTCCTGGTATTTCACCAGTACTGCGGCTGATCTGATTTTGCTGGTGCCGCCCAGGGCGAGTTTGTCAATCACATCAGCCTGACTTTTGGCTTCATCGGTGTTGCCGTTCTGCTTTTTAAACAGACGCAGGTATTCGTCAGCGCTCTTGCCGTCGGGGGAGAAAAAGTTGAACCGCACAAGGTACTCCCCGGAATCGATGTCATGTGAAGAGATGTTTTCGACAGTTGCATCGACCACGTAATAATCCAGCGAGTAGTCGATTTTGCCGATGTCATACTGACTGTTGGCCGGATCGGGATTGAATTTAATGAGGTTATGCACCGTGATTTTTACCTCATCATTTTGCAGAACCGCATTAACCGGAATCATTTTTGTTTTACCCGTGACCTTCGCCGTCGTTTTTCCGGACGCGGTACCGGTACCGGCGGTTGCGGCTCCACCCAAACTACCGGCCGAAGCAACCGTTGACTTTGAAAAATCAGCTCCGTTATCAGACTGAATCAGGATACTCGTTGTCACTGCATCGGGCAACCCCTCGATCAGTACCGGCGGATGGAGCGTTTGTTCTACCGTAATTTCCTTGACGGTTCCTTTACCCCGCTGCCCTTTGCCATTCTGGTATTCCAGCTCATCGCCAATTTTGAGGGTGCCCTTCAGGCCGGAAATGGTTGCGAAGAACTCTTTGGGGGCGTCGCCCAGGAAAGCCGTTTCTGTTTTAAACGAAAAGGGACGTTTGGCTGGCAGCGCTGCTGTGGCGAGGTCATAGGAAACCAGTGTCTGCCCAACGGATATGGGTTCACCGGTGACGTACAGCAGCTCGTCAACTTTAGTCGCCGCACCCGCTGTATAGGTGTCGTATACTTCTGCCTGTATGTAGCTCTTAATGGCCCCGTTCCGGATACCGACAAACTCGCTCCGGTTTTTTAGTTCACCGCTAAGTACTTTAAACTGAACCTGGTAAACATCGAATCCATTCCGGGTTGTGGATTTACTGGCTTTGGTTAGCTGGATTTTTGTGTTCTGGGCAAGAGTGGACAGCGAAAAGGCCAGACCCAGTATCAGGGTGAGCAAATGCTTCATAAACGACTGACTATTATTACGTTCGTGAAAAGCGTAATAATACAGCTATTTATGGTTTTATACTTACCTTTTGCTAAATGGCTGATCACCGCGTGCGTAGCCATCCCGTAATGCTGAGGCGTTCGCGGTTAGCGGGTAATACTTCATGTTCCAGCCGGTCGCTTTCAAAGCAGACTAACCGCCCGCCAACCGGCATAACTGTATCAACCTGCTCGGTGCCGTCGTCATTAGGCAGGTAAACGGCCAGCTGTCCGCCATCTTCTTCCTGCCAGTCATTATTGAGGTAGCAGATAACCGACAGTTTACGCCGCGAATCCGTTTTGAACCGGTCAAGGTGGCGTCTGTAGAAGGTACCGGGTGGATAGAGCGCATAATGTACTTCGGCGTCCTGAAGGCCTAGGTAGCAAGTGCGGTTTACGTATTGAATAAACTCGTTGATGCGGTCCAGATACACCTTTTCGGCAGGGGTAGCATTGGCTTCGTCGAGCCAGTGAATCTCATCGCCACGGATTTGTTTTTCAACGGTAACCTGCTGATTGCCGATGGCCGCGGCCTTAAATTGTCCCTCTGCACGACGGTCGCGGAGTTGTTGCGCCAGGGCATTCACTTCTCCGGCCGATAAAAAACCGTCTGCGATGCCATAGCCTTCGTTCAGGATACCGTCGATAAGCGGTTCAAAAATGGCGTTTTCTTCCATGATTACTGCTTTAATTCACTGATTTCATCCAGCTGAACCGTACGGAAATGCCGGTAAACCTGGAGCACAATGGCCAGCGCAATAGCGGCTTCTGCGGCGGCAACGACCATTACGAATAAGGTCATCATCTGTCCCTGCAACCGCACGGGATCATACTGGCTGAATGCCACCAGATTCAGGTTGACAGCATTGAGCATCAGTTCAATACCCATCAGCACGACAATGGCATGCCGTTTCAGTAACACAATGGCGAGGCCGATGCTGAACAGGGCGGCAGCCGTAATGAGGTAATATCCGGGAGTAATGGCTTGCATGGCTGTATGTTAGGGCGTTGACCGGTCGCCGTGACTACTCAGATAGGCAGCTCCGACCAGGGCGGCCAACAAAAGAATACCGGCAATTTCGAACGGGATAATGTACTCCGTCATCAACTGCTTTCCAATGGTATCTACCGATGTCTGGAAGGATGCCTGCTTTTCGAACAGGGAGAAATGCGTCCGGCTCAGCAGCGAGTAAAAGGCCGCGAACAAGCCGCCTGCCACCAGAAGCGGCCATAACCAGGCACGGTGTTGGGTCAGAATGTGGTTCGGGCGGGCTGCCTGTGAAACCGTAGCTGCTTCCGGCTTTGGTTTATGGGTCAGCATTACGCCGAAAATTACCAATACCAGCACGCCGCCGACATAGATCATCACCTGAGCAACGGCCAGCAGGTCGGCACTTGCCAGCACGAACAGGGCCGCTACACCCAGGAGAGACAGCAGCAGGAAAAAAGCCGCGTACATGACGTTCCTGGTTAACAGAACGGCCAGGCTACCTCCCAGCGTAAGTGCCGCAAATGCGTAAAAAATCAGGTTAAGCATTGGTATCGGGTTTGGGCTTCGCCGTTTCCGGTTGTTCTGAGTTCTGGGTTGGCTCAGCCGCCGCCTTAGTCTTCATCGTTGGCCGGAAAGCGGGTTTGGGCTTCGGCGGTTCTGGTTGTTCCGGGTTCTGGCTTGTTGCTGTGTTCTGTGGGACTGCGCTTTGTGTTGGCTCAGTCGCTTTCGGCGCATCAGGAGTGGTGGCACGACTCAAATTCGTGCCACCACTAATTGGTTCTGCGTTTGATGTTGACTCGACCGCCGCCTTAGGCTTCATCGTTGGCCGGAAAGCGGGCTTAGGCGCAGTCCGCTCTTTCGCTCTTTCACTCTCCCGCTCTTTATCTTCCGTCGGCTGTACCGTATTGTCAGCCTGAGCCGCAGGGTGGTCCTCGCCGCTGGTAGAGACACCTTTATCGGTTGTGAGCAATGCTGGTGACTCCGGCGACTGAATACCGGCTACAGGTATGGTCTCCTCTGCATCCTTCACCACGGCCGTTGCCGGTTTCGGTTTCAGGGTCGGCCGGAAAGCCGG
This sequence comes from Arsenicibacter sp., assembly GCA_965247375.1. Taxonomy (GTDB): domain Bacteria; phylum Bacteroidota; class Bacteroidia; order Cytophagales; family Spirosomataceae; genus Arsenicibacter. The sequence continues at coordinate 21,772 of CBDFHU010000004.1, read as the reverse complement.
TTTCGGCTTCGCCGGTTCTGTTGGTTCTGTGTTGCTGAGTTCCGCGTTTGGCGTTGGTTCCGCCGGTTTGGGTTTCAGCGTAGGCCGGAAAGCAGGTTTCGGCTTCGCCGGTTCTATTGGTTCTGTGTTGCTGAGTTCCGCGTTTGGCGTTGGTTCCGCCGGTTTGGGTTTCAGCGTAGGCCGGAAAGCAGGTTTCGGCTTCGCCGGTTCTGTTGGTTTTGTGTTACTGAGTTCAGTGTTTAGTGCTGGCTCAGTCGGTTTGGGGGTAACCCGCTCTTTCGCTCTTTCGCTCTCCCGCTCTTTATTTTCCGTTGGTTTAGCTGTTGGCCGGAAAGCGGGTTTTGGTGCAACCCGCTCTTTCGCTATTTCACTCTCCCGCTCTTTATTTTCCGCCGTTGAGGCGGCTTTGGCAGCGGCCTGTTCTTTCAGCCGTTGTTTTTCCTGCTCTTTTTCTAGTACGAACTGCTCGTAGAGACTACGCTTTTGGGCGGCTTCGTCGGGGGTAAGGTTTGAAAATTCGTAGGTGAGTTTGCCCAGCTCGAATTCGCTGTAATCAAACTTTTTCTCCATCGTCAGGCACTCGGTAGGGCAAACGACCGTGCAAAGACCACAGTAGCAGCATTTGGCCATGTCGATGTCAAATTTGCCGGCATAGAGGCGTATGGGCGAACCGTCAGAGGCCCGGCCGATTTCCTCCGTTGCCTTTATCGCTTCGATGGTTATGCAATCAACGGGGCAGACTTTGGCGCACTTATCACAGACAATGCAGTCGTCAATTTCGTTGTGCAGGCGGTAGCGGCCATTATCGGGGATCGGTATGGTTTCATGCGGGTACTGCACCGTTACCAGACCGTTTTGCTGCTCAAAGTAGTTGTCGCTGGCAATTCCCAACGGCTGACGGCGCTTCGTGGCGTTGCGGATGTGCCCGAAGGTCAGGCTCAACCCTTTGATGGTCGACCGGATACCGTCTTTGATGTCATCGAAATACGTACTCATTGTCGGGTGGTTAGTGACCGGAAGGTTGCCGGCTTCTGCCGGATTTTCTCCTGATCACTAACCGTTAATTACTCAATAGAGTTCTGGAAACCGCTGTGGATCGACCTCACGCATGAGCTCATAAACACAGTCGAAAACCTCCTCCGGATTGGGTTTTGAAAAATAATCACCGTCGGACGAATAGGGCGGGCGGTGGGACTTTGCCGAAATTGTCCGTGGCGGAGAATCAAGGTATTGGTAAGCACTCTGCCCGTCGACCACCTGCTGCATCATATACGCCGATGCGCCGCCCGGAAAATCTTCATCCGCAAAAATAACCCGGCTGGTCTTTTTAACGGATTCCAGGATGCGGTGATTCCGGTCGAACGGCAGAAGTGTCTGGACATCAATCAGTTCGACGCTGATGCCGACGTCACTTAACTGGTTGGCCGCTTCCATCACGATCCGGCACATCGACCCGTAAGTCACGATGGTTACGTCTGTACCGTCGCGGAGCACGTCCGGCTCGCCGAGCGGCAGGCAGAACTCGCTGAGGTTGTCGGGCAGGCGTTCTTTCAGCCGGTAGCCGTTGAGGCATTCGATCACCAGCGCGGGGTCGTCGCCTTTGATAAGCGTATTATAAAAACCGGCGGCCTGCGTCATGTTGCGCGGCACGACAATGTGCATACCCCGCAGGCTGTTGATCATTGCACCCATGGGTGAACCCGAATGCCAGATGCCTTCGAGGCGGTGTCCGCGCGTCCGGATGATGAGCGGCGCTTTCTGTCCCCCTGCGGTCCGGTAATGCAGCGATGCCAGATCATCGGTCAGCGTAGCCAGGGCATAGAAAATATAGTCGAAATACTGGATTTCGGTAATTGGCTTCAAGCCGCGCATGGCCATGCCGATACCCTGCCCGATGATGGTTGTCTCGCGGATACCGGTATCTGTAATCCGGATCTCGCCATATTTTTCCTGTAGTCCGGCAAAGCCCTGATTAACATCACCGATATGGCCGACATCTTCACCGATGGCCACCACGCGCGGATCGCGGCCAAACAGATTGTCGAAATACCGCTGCATGATCAGATAACCGTCCAGAATTGGGCTCTCTACCGAGTACACGGCCGGTGTACCGGGATTTTTCAGCGGTGATTCCGGCGACTGACTATAGAGGTGCGAGCCATACCGGGTTTCATTTTCGGCGTTGGTACGCTTAAGCCATACCTGCAACCCCTGTTTTGTTTCAGAAGGATCGTTACGCAGGAGACGCAGCGCCCGCTTGACGGCGGCAGTAGCATCGCGCCGGATCGGGTTGAATGCCTTGCTCAGGTCTTCCCGGACCGCCATGAGTGCAGGAGCTTTCGGGTTATTGCGGGCAGCACGTTGCAGCAGCTCAAGGGCTTCGTCATAGTCACTCTGCATCGAGGCAACGTAGGCACTCCAGGCATTGTTACGGGCCTGACGAGCCGATTTTTTGGTTTCTTCCTCAATGTCGGCCAGCTCTTCCTCCGTAGCATACCCGTTGCCGAGAATCCAGTTTCTGAACTGCCGGTTGCAGTCATATTCGGCTTCCCACGCCAGCCGGTCTTTCGTTTTATAGCGCTCGTGGGAGCCCGATGACGAATGGCCTTGTGGCTGCGTAAGTTCCTGAACATGCACCAGTACCGGGACGTGTTCGTCGCGGCACAGCCGGGCGGCCTGTTGGTAGGTATCAATCAGGGCGAGGTAATCCCACCCTTTCACCGTTAAAATCTCAATGCCTTTCTCCGACACATCGGTATACGGCGCTTCACGCTGCAGACCAGCCAGGGCTTTGGAAATACTGGCCTTGGTGGTCTGGTATTCGACCGGCACCGAAATACCGTAGCCATCGTCCCAGACTGACATCAGCAGCGGTACCTGCAGCACACCGGCCGCATTCATGCTTTCCCAGAACATCCCCTGTGAGGTCGATGCGTCGCCGATGGTTCCGAAGGTTATTTCGTTTCCGTTGCGGGAGAATCGGGTAAAGCCGTGCAGCTCCGGATTCTGCCGGTAGAGCTTTGAGGCATAGGCCAGCCCGACCGAGCGCGGTATCTGACCGGCAGTCGGAGCCATATCACAGACTGAATTAAAAAACTCCGTCTGGTTGCGCCATAACCCGTTTTCATCAAGCCAGCGGGTAGCAAAGTGACCGTTCATGTTACGGCCACCCGTATTGGGCTCATGAGCAATATCAGTATGTGCATATAACTGGGCAAAGAACTCCTGCCAGGTCAGTTCGCCGAGGGCAGCCACGAGCGTTTGGTCACGATAATAACCGGACCGGAAATCGCCGCGCCGGAATGATTTGGCGGCGGCAATCTGGGCCAGCTCCTTACCGTCGCCGAAGATGCCGAATTTTGCCCGTCCTCCCATTACATCCCGCCGGCCCAGCAGGCTTACCTGACGGCTTTCGCACGCCAACCGGTAATCGGCCAGGATGTCTTCACGGGTTAGTACGTCAACCGTACGGATATGTTCGTTTGCAATCACAGAACAGTAACAGGTTTAAAGAGTGAAATTGGATTGATTGATGAAGTGTTGTGTGACTGGCCTTGAATTACAGCATAATAAAAAAATATTTCTATTACTGGTTAATCCCTGAATACCGTTTTTCCGTCAAAGGAATCGTTGAGGTAACCACAAGTCGTAGTAAAAATAATATAATCCGGCGGAGCTTTCAAAAAAACGATTTTATCTGTTTCTTTGTTAGTGATTCGCAACCCGATTATCCTTTGGTATGCGATTTGTGGCGGTTAACATTTGTAATGTCTAACGATCAAATAACCAAACCTAAATTTAAATTATCCTGATGAAAAAGATTTTTTCATTATTCGTAGCCATGTTTGTACTTGTAGCGGTTAGCTACGCACAGAAAGGCACTTTGAAATTCACCAAAGAAACACACGATTTCGGTAAAGTGGAACAAGGTAAGCCTGTAACGTATGTATTTACGTTCAAAAATACAGGTACAGACCCTGTGGTCATTTCAGATGCCCAGGCTTCTTGTGGTTGTACAAAGCCGTCATGGACGAAAGAACCGGTAATGCCAGGTAAAACAGGTACGGTATCCGCTACGTACAATGCCGCTGCTATGGGGCCGTTCAACAAGTCGGTAACCGTTATGAGCAACGGTGAAACACCAAACATCGTTCTGTATCTGAAAGGCGAAATAGTGTCGAAGGAAGAAGCTGAGAAAGCTGCTGCTGCGGGCGCTAAAAAAGGCACTAAATAAGGTGGTACATACACACCTTCATGTATATTCGATGAAGGGTTAATTGATTGAGTAGTACCCCAAAGGCATCTGGTTTTTACCGGATGCCTTTTTTTTTGACCATCCTTCCCGTTTTTTATCCCTTCGGCTTAAAACCGGTATTTGTTCATAGGAATCCGGTACATTTGTTTCGTCCTCAGACACTTATCTTAACCGTACCTGAACATGTTTTTCGTAACACTTGGCCTTGTGATCCTGATCGTAGGATTTGCCATCAATACGCCTTCGCTTACCATTTCCCGTTTTGCACGTCCCGTAAAAATTACCGGCATTGTGCTGATCGTGTTAGGGGCACTCACATCAAGTATCCGGCAGATTGATGCCGGTCACGTGGGTATCGTATCACTTTTCGGCGAAATCAGTGACCGGACATTGGAGCCTGGCCTGAACTTCGTGAATCCGCTCGCGTCGGTTACCGACCTGGATGTGAAAACCCAGAACTACACCATGTCGGGCGTAAACGACGAAGGGCAGAAAAATGGTGATGATGCCATCCGCGTACTGACCGCCGACGGACTTGAAGTGGTCATTGATCTGACGGTGCTGTACCGGTTGCTGCCAACCGAAGCGCCGCGGCTCATGCGGCAGATCGGGGAAGACTACACCGACAAAATCGTCCGGCCGATTACCCGGACCCGCATCCGTGACAATGCCGTTTATTACGATGCCGTAGCGCTCTATTCATCACGCCGGGATGAGTTTCAGGGGCGTATTTTTAAGGCTATCGAAAACGACTTTAAAGCCCGCGGGCTGATGCTGGAGCAGTTGCTGGTGCGGAACATCAACCTGCCGGCGTCGGTAAAACAGACGATTGAGTCGAAAATCAATGCCGAGCAGGAGGCGCAGAAAATGCAGTTTGTTCTCCAGAAAGAACGGCAGGAGGCCGAACGGAAACGCGTCGAGGCGCAGGGAATCGCCGATTATCAGCGCATCATGGCGACCGGTCTGACCGATAAGCAGCTGCAATACGAGCAGATTAAAGCGCAGCGGGAACTGGCCGCTTCGCCAAACAGCAAAATTGTGATTATGGGCGGACGGGGAAATGTGCCGCTTATTCTGAATGATTAAATAACACGGCATGATATTCCGTTCTGCCAGATTAATTTATAGCAGAACGGAATATCATGCCGTGTTACAGCTACTTCATTAATCCCTGCGCTTTCAGCCAGCCTTTGCAGGCATCCGGCCAGTTTTCGATAGAGCCTTTGCCTTTGGTGCGGAGGGCAAAGCCGTGGCCACCGGTCGGGTAGAGGTGCATTTCGCCGGAAACGCCGTTTTTCAGCAGGGCCAGGTAGTAATCAATGCTGTTTTCGACCGGAACCGCCTTGTCGTCCTCTGCGTGTACCAGAAACGTCGGCGGGGTTTGTTTGGTCACCTGCAATTCATTGGAATAGTATGCAATCAGCTCGGCTGAGGTGTTTTGCTTGCCCAGCAGGTTGTTGCGCGAGCCGCCGTGTGCCTTAGGCCCAAATGTTACAACGGGATACATCAGAATCGCAAAGTTTGGCTTTGCTTCATCACTGGCTTTGAGACTGCCCGCCGACCGGTGGTAGTGCGTCGAGAGCGTTGCCGCGAGGTGACCACCCGCCGAAAAGCCCATCACACCGATCTTTGCCGCATCCAGGCCGTATTTTGCCGCCTGCTGCCGGATCAGCTTCATGCCCTGCATCGCGTCCATCAGCGGTACTTCCGCCTGGTTGGTCATCAGCCGCTCGTCGGGCAAGCGGTATTTGAGAACAAAGGCGGTGATGCCCTGCTGATTAAACCAGCGGGCCACTTCTTCGCCTTCATGCCCGAATGCCAGAATACCGTAGCCACCGCCCGGACAAATCATCACGGCCGCACCGGTCGCCTTGTCCTTAGGCGCCTGAAAAACGGTCAGGGTTGGCACAGATACCTGGCTGATCCGCAAAATGCCGTCCTGCTGGCCGACATCTGACTTTTCGGTAATATCCGGATTGGCTACCGCGTTCGGAATGGCACCGTCGGGCCATAGTTTTATAACGTCTTGAGACATGGCAGGTAACGTACCCATAAAAAGGGCTGCCGCCAGCCCGAGTGCTTTTAGAAACATGGTTCTTGTCGGATTTAACTCCCTAAACTAAATCGCTCCGGGCGGAGAATCTACTTTCCCGGCTATTAATCAGGAAGAAAAACAGACGTTGGTAGCACAACCGGCTTTTCAGACCATTGCCTCCGAATAGCGGAACTATTCACCTGAGCTTCGTTATTTATGGGTAGTACGCCTAATTACTACGTCATTGAGCAACTCTACCGATTCCGCTGCCGGACAGGGCAGTCCGCAAAGCCCGCATCTGCTGCGCCGGCTAAGCTTGTTACAAGGTACGGCCCTGAATATGATCGATATGGTCGGTATCGGGCCGTTTGTGGTGCTGCCGCTGGTTATTCAGCTCATGGGCGGACCCAATTTCATCTGGGCGTGGATACTGGGGGCGCTCGTATCCTTTATCGATGCCTTTATCTGGTCGGAGCTGGGCGCGGCGTATCCGCAGGCAGGGGGGAGCTACAAGTTCCTCAAAATCGCGTATGGCGAAGAGCGGTGGGGTAAAATGCTGTCGTTTCTCTACGTCTGGCAAACCCTGATTCAGGCGCCGCTGGTGGTGGCGTCGGGGTCGATTGGCTTTGCGCAGTACGCATCCTATTTGTTCCCGCTCGACGAATGGACCGGCAAGGCGGTTTCGGGTACGGTTGTCATTATCGTTACGATGCTGATTTACCGGCGCATCGACTCCATCGGGCGCATCAGTCTGGTATTATGGGTAGCGGTGATGCTGACCATTGGCTGGATCATCGTTGGCGGGCTGACCAACGCGACGGTTTCGTTCTCAGACGTGCTCGGGCAGGCGATGTACCTCGACGGTAATCTGTTATCGGCGGGCCTCGGGGCGGCATCGGTCAAAACGATTTATTGCTTCTTAGGGTATTACAACGTCTGTCACCTCGGCGGGGAAATGAAAAATCCGGAACGGAACATTCCGTTGAGCATTTTTATTTCTATAGCCGGTATTACCGTGTTATATATGCTGCTGAACCTGAGTGTGGTGAGTGTGGTGCCCTGGCAGGAAGCGCAGAAAAGCACATTTATTGTCAGTACGGTGATTGAAGCCATCTACGGCGCTAAAGCGGCCGGTATCGCTACCGGACTGGTGCTGATTGTTGCCTTTTCGTCGCTGTTTGCGGTAATGCTGGGATATTCACGGGTGCCGTACGCCGCTGCTGTTGACGGACAATTCTTCAAAATCTTCGCTAAGCTGCATCCGACCCGTCATTTCCCGTATGTATCGGTGCTGTTTCTGGGTGGGGTCGCGTTTGGTTTCAGTTTGCTGTTCCGGCTGTCGGATGTGATTACGGCGATTCTGGCCATGCGGATTGTGGTGCAGTTTATCGGGCAGGCGATTGGCCTTTGGCTGCTGCACCGGCGAAAAGCCACGTCGCAGTTTCCGTTCCGGATGCCGCTCTATCCGTTGCCGGTAATTTTGGCCATTGCCGTCTGGTCGTATATCTTTATCTCGACAGGCTGGTCGTTTATGGTCTCCGGACTGACCGTCATAGCGCTGGGCGTTGTGGCGTTCCTGCTGACCGCCAACATCCGGAAACAATGGCCGTTTGCGCCTAAACAAAATGGACTATGAGTAAGAAAAACCGGACAGGTGTTGTCTATTCGACAGACCCTGACTTTAATTACCAATCGGGCGATGAGCCGGAAGCCGAAACCCTCGCACCGGCTCAGCAGAATCTGAAGGTATGGCTGGAGCGGCTTGGCGGCAACAAAGTCGTGACGGCGGTGAAAGGCTTTATCGGTACCGACGCTGACCTGAACGCACTGGCCAAACTGCTGAAAAATGCCTGCGGAACGGGCGGATCAGCTAAAGACGGCGACATCCTGATCCAGGGCGATCATCGGGAAAAGGTGCTGGCGTTCCTGATCCAGAAAGGCTACAAAGCAAAAAAGGCAGGCGGGTGATCCGGAAGGTACTTAAAGATGTAGTTCCTGTCATTTACCACATAGCCGCATTAGAAAACATAGCTATTTTACGCTTTGTGTCCTGATGTGGCTATGTGGTAAAAAGAATTAACGTTCTGGTTTACCGGCGGTTATCTTCTCCGCTCAGCATACCCAGATAACTCCAGTACCGGCTTTCGGCAATCTCACCTTTGCCGACGGCGTCTTTTACAGCGCAACCTGGTTCGTTGACGTGCAGGCAGTTATTGAAGCGGCACTGATTGAGCAGCTCGCGCATTTCCGGAAAATAATGGCTGATCTCCTCTTTCTGCATATCGGCCAGGCCAAGTTCCTTGATGCCCGGCGTATCGATGATGTAGGTATCCGGCCCGAGCTCAAACATTTCGGCGAATGTCGTTGTGTGCACCCCTTTGTTGGCAAAGGTCGATACCTCGCTCGTACGCAGGTTGAGATCCGGCGAAATGGCGTTGACCAGCGTTGATTTGCCGACACCCGAATGCCCGGACAGCAGCGTTACCTTGTTATCGAGCAGGGCCTTGAAGTCATCGATTCCCGTACCTTCGAGGGCGGCGGTAATCAGGCAATTGTAGCCGATCTTTTCGTACAGATCAATGATCTCCTGCTGGTAAGCCAGCCCGTCTTCGTTCAGAATATCAGCTTTATTAAAGACAATTGTGGTCGGAATACGAAACGCTTCGGCTGTTACCAGAAAGCGGTCGATAAAGCCCAGCGATGTGCGTGGCATGGTCAGCGTGGCCAGCAGTACCGCCTGATCGACGTTGGCCGCCAGAATGTGGCCTTGGGCCGTTTTATGCACCGATTGCCGGATAATGTAATTCTCCCGCGGTTCAATGTCGATAATGATCGCCGTGTTCTCGATTTTATCTTCGACCTCAAACTGTACCTTGTCCCCGACGGCAATCGGGTTAGTGACTTTGAGCCCTTTTATTTTAAACTTCCCTTTCAGACGGGCACGGTAGATATGGCCGTCGTTATCTCTGACGTCGTACCACGAACCCGTTGATCGTATCACTAGACCTTGATGTGCCAAGTAGTAATGAGTTAAATTGATTGAATACGCCCACGCGGTGGTTTACCGGCGGGCAGGTATCAGTTGGTTAACGATATGCATAACCTTGCCGGTTGCGCCAATGTTCCGCACCACATAGCCGCGACTGGTCGCGGCGGCTTTTTGCCAGGCGCTGTTGTCGGTATACAGCCGCCCGAAAGCCATTGTCAGCTCCTGCGTATTGTTGACCGAAACAGCCCCGCCTTCCGCAATTAAGTCAATGGCTTCCTGAAATTTACGATAATTCGGACCAAAGAACAACGGCATGCTGAAGGTCGCGGCTTCGAGAATGTTATGCAGTCCCTTACCGAATGCGCCGCCGATATACGCATACTGCCCGTATTGGTAGAGCGACGACAACATGCCGATATTATCAATGATCAGCACCTCAGCCGTTGCCAGCTGACTGGTATCACCGGCCGTTACCTGCGAGAAGCGGACCGAGGGGCGCTGTAACTGCTGCCGCCATTTTTCAATTTCATCATCGTGAATTTCATGGGGTGCGATAATTACTTTCAGTGGCTGCGTAAAAGCGTTCAGAAACGGAATCAGCACGTCCATGTCCTGTTGCCAGGCACTGCCGGCCACCAGCACCGGCACCGGTTGGCCGGCCGGATCGAGCCGGAAGGCCGCCGCTGCCGGAATTTCCTTTTTCTGGTCGGCTACCTGTTTCACACGGTCAAAGCGGGTATCACCAGCCAGGGTTGTGCGGGTAATGCCGATGCTGTCGAGCAACCGGACCGAAACCTCATTTTGTACCAGAATGTGGTCGAATTGATGCAGCAGTGAGCGGTAAAAGCCGCCGTAGGGTTTGAAGAACAATTGCCCTGGCCGGAAAATGGTCGAGAACGAGATGACCGGTACCTGCGCAGCTTTCAGCTCATGCAGGTAGTTGGCCCAGAACTCGTATTTGATAAAAAAAGCAATGGAAGGCTTGACAAGCTGCACAAACCGGCGGGCATTGGCGGGGGTGTCTGATGGCAGATAGGCAATAAAATCGGCCCCGGCGTAGTTCTTCCGCACTTCATAGCCCGACGGCGAAAAAAACGTCAGCAGGATCTTATAGGCCGGATATTGCTGCCGGAATGCCTCAATAACAGGGCGCCCCTGCTCAAATTCACCGAGCGAAGCGGCATGGAACCAGGCAACCGGCGCCCTATTGCCGGCCAGGGCACCGGCCAGCCGTTCTGACCAGTTGCGCCGCCCGTCGACCCATAGCTTTGCTTTGGGGTTCAGCGGGGCAATCAACTGCAAAAGCCCCTGATACAGATAGATAGATGTATGATAAAGTGCCGAAAACAAGCCGGAAGTTGTTTAGTGTAAACTGAGCCGCAAAGGTAGGCATCCGGCAAGAATCCTGAACTTTTCGGCTATAAATTCGGGTTAAATAGCCAAAGAATGTAGTCAGACAACATGAATTGGAATAAACTAACCAGCGAATCTCAGCTTGATGCGATCAAGGAAGAATCGGCCACACAACCGGTGATGATTTTTAAACACAGTACCCGTTGTTCGATCAGTTCGATGGCGCTGAGCCGGATGGAGCGTAACTGGAGTGATGCGGCCGGTATTAAGCCGTATTATCTGGATTTGATTGCCGACCGGTCTGTGTCAAACCAGGTAGCCGATGTATTTGGCGTACAGCACGAGTCGCCGCAGGTTTTGCTGATTCAGAACGGTGCATGCGTCTACGATGCGTCCCACATGGGCATTTCGTTCGACAGCGTTAAACAGGCCGTTTAACTTAATGAATGATGGAAAATGGATAATGTACAATGAAAGGAGTGACCTCATTATTCATTGTACATTATCCATTTCTATTCTATGCGTTTCCGGTTGTTTTGTCGGCTTCGTCGGCGCTTGACGGGGCAAGTCCACCTTCAGCCGTAGATTTATTCCATGCGCCGTCCGGCGGCGTTACATCGGCTCCAGGAGCGGGTTCCGGCTGATAGGCTACCATCGGGTTCGCCGGATCAATTGTCGCGTTTTCGGCATCGATGGGCGGTTGACCCCAAGACGCGCGTTTTGCTTCTTCAATATCGGCTTCTGTGGTCGCATCGTCATGTTCGGCGGCCAGACTTTTCGCTTCTACATAATCGCCCGGCACATCCGTATCGTTACTGTCTGCCCGTTTTGAGGGCAGTTCGTTTTCCAGTTGCCGGTCGCTCAGCTGCGACAGCTCCGGCGCTAAGCCCATCGGGCTATGCATGGCCTGTGAAGCATGTGACTCTGTTGATTCTTTCCGTTGATTACTTGAGACGCTCATAACGTTGTTTATTTAAGGGTGTACGATTTTAGTTAATACGCCGGCTTATGCTCCGTTGAGGTGCCGGTACGGGCGATATCATCGTCCTCCTTTTCGTTATCGGCATACGGATTTTCCGGTTTCTCATGCTCTTTGGCTTCTTTTTCAGCCTCCGGCGTTTCCACGTCCTCCGCTGAAGCATAGTCGTCCGGACCGTGCGTGGTCACGTCGACGGATGCGGTTTTGGTGGTGTCCGGATCATCAGCGGCCACGCTGTGCATAGCCTCTTCCGGCACTTCGGCCGCGCTGTTGGCATCATCGGTATCGTTGAAGCGCAGCAGCCCGTTTTTACTGTCCATATCCGTGCTGCCGATTGCCCGTGAATTGCGGCCGTCCTGGCCGCCGCGTACCTGCACACTGTCCAGTCCGTTAGCCGAATTCTCCAGCGCTTCCTGATTCTTGTTGTCTTGTAAGCGGGAGTCGGTATCGGCGCCGTCTGTGCCCTGGCTCCGGCCGTTTATCTGAGCGCCCTTTTTGTCAGGCCCGTTTTTTTCATCTGTGTTCATAGCGTTGAGTATACCCGCGATTAGACACGGGGTACATGTAATTAACTTATTTCTATCTGAAAAGTTTTTATATGAAAAAGCTAACTCAGACCGGCATTAGTGTATACTTAACACATTAGAGAGACATAATAAGATTTGGAAAGCGGTAGTTAACCTATCGCCTTTTGTCCGTATTTTTGATACCTTAGATTCATCACATCGCGCTGCTTATGCGACTCAATGTAGTCTTTCTTTTCTGTTTGTTATGGCTGCTGGCATTTACCGGTCAGGCGCAACTGGTAATTGAGGTGGTCAAGAATCCGCCCCTGTTACCGTTGACGTCGGGGCTGTACATTGCCGGTGATTTTAACAACTGGAACCCGGGCGATCCGGCTTATAAACTGAAAAAAGGAGTCAACGGATCCTACTCAATTACGCTTCCGGATACGCTGAAACACTTTGAATATAAACTGACACAGGGAAGCTGGATGACGGTGGAAGGCGGCCCCGAAGGAAAACAACGGCCCAACCGGGTATACAACCGTCCTTTCGAACCCGACCCGAACCATATTCAGATTACGGTTGAGTCCTGGGAGTTTAAGCCGGCCTACCGCTTTGTCATCACGCAGGTCCCGGATAATACACCGCACGATGCGAAAATTTATATTACAGGCAATTTCAACAAGTGGAATCCGGGCGATGAGTCGCTGTTGCTGAAACGTCAGTTCGACGGGACTTACCGGGTGTCGGTCTATACGGATCTGGAAAAGCTGGAGTTTAAATTTACGCGGGGCAACTGGGACTCGGTCGAAGGACGGGAAAACGGCAAGGCCCGCGCCAACCGCGTGATTCTGCGCGGCGATAATATCAACAATGAATCGATTGAACTACAGATTCAAAGCTGGGAGGACCTGTCCGGTACGTTTAACTTTTACTCGGTTTACGACCTGCTGCTGCTGTTTTCAGCCTTTCAGGGGATTCTGCTGATCATTGCCATTCCGACCATTCAAAACTATAATCAGGCGGCCAACCGGTGGCTGGTGATTCTGCTGGGTCTGTCGTCGTTCGCCATCTTTATCCGGATTTTCGCCAATTACCGGGATGTGGCGCAGTCATACACCAAGCTGGTGCTGCTATCTGACGTGATTTTGTTTACCTACGGGCCGCTGTTTTACATCTATATTAACAAACTGCTGTACCGGTCGGGCCGGAAGGTGCGGAACTGGTCGTACCGGTTTATTCCGGCGGGGGTGCAGGTACTGATCTACCTGCCGTTTGCGTTCATGAACAGCAAGCAGTTCCAGATCGATATTGTTAATCAGGATGTGTTTGTGATGAGCCTGTTTCTGGGTGGGGGCTTTGCTTCACTGTTATTTAATGCCGGTTACTGGCTGCTGTGCCGCCGTACCATCCGGCATTATCAGCAGGAATACGAAACAAGCCACTCATTCGAGCATAATATCCAGTACCTCTACACGGTACTGACCATTCAGGCCATTTGTCTGGTGCTATGGGCGACCCTGTTCCTCTTTATTGCGGGCAGCAAGCTGTCAGGCTACGATCCGACAACGGTGGCCGCCCGGCATGTTGATGCAATATGGTTGGTATTCTCGACGATCATCTATTTTCTGGGCTATTTTGCCATCCATCAGCCGGAGATCTTTAAGGTCCCTGCATCGGTACAGCCGGTCGGGTTGTTTGATAATACGCCCGCCATTCCGTTGCTGACACCGGCCAAGCCTATGGACGAAGCCATGCCGCCGATGATCCTGAGCGAGGTGCATGAAGTGGTTGTACCGGCCGTGATCGAAACCCCGACGCATAAGGCCGAACCGCTGCCCGACGGGGAGTTGCAGGTACTGAAAGAGCAGGTAGAGTCTTATTTGCTCCGTAATAAGCTGTATACTAACCCCAACCTGACGATCAACGAACTGGCGTCGAAGCTGAAAATGCAGCCGTATCTGCTCTCTAAGGTGATCAATGAAGGCTTCGACAAGAACTTTTTCGATTTTATCAACCACTATCGGGTTGAGGAGCTAAAGCATAGGCTCGATGATCCGCGCTTCAAAAACTATACGTTGCTGAGTCTGGCGTTTGAGGTCGGCTTCAACTCAAAAACGGCGTTTAACCGGGCATTTAAGAAAATTACCCGGCAAACGCCCAGTGAATATATGAATGCGATCCGTGAAGTGGCTTAGTTTCAGAACGGTTGCCCGTCCGGAGCGGAAGAACCGGCAGCATGGCCGTTGGCAGGTCCCTCACCGGTAAACTGAATACGGGTTTGGGGCAGGCTGTGCGGGTAGGTATCGCGCAGAAATTCAATGATCTTTTCGCGGACATGACACCGCAGGTCAAAGGCCGACGGTGAGTCCTGGGCAGAAACCAGAATACGCACCTGAATGCAGGTCTGCATCGTGTCGGTCACCTGCACGGCAAATACCTGTTTGTCCCAGAGCGGGTCAGCTTCGACAATTTCCTGTGTCTTCTCCCGCAGCTTGTCAATAGGAACGCTATAATCCAGATACAGCATGACCGTACCGATAATCGACGAATCATTGCGGGTCCAGTTCTGGAACGGGGTTTCGACAAAATACGTGATAGGCAGAATCAGCCGCCGCCGGTCCCAGACCCGGACAACCACGTTGGTCAGGTTAATTTCCTCGACGCGCCCCCATTCGTTTTCGACCAGAACGGCGTCGCTGATCCGGATCTGCTGCGTCAGGGCAATCTGGATTCCCGCCAGCAGATTGGCCAGCGTTTTCTGAGCCGCAAAACCGATCAGTACCGAGAAGATACCTGCTGATGTCAGTACACTGAGACCGAGTTTACGGCTGCCCTGAAATGTGATCAGGATAAGCGAAATTCCGACAATGACGACAATCAGTGAGATGAGACGCCGGAGAAAATGCAGTTGAGTGACAAATTTCCGCTGTGAGATATTGATGTCCTGAGCAGGGTCATAATGCCGGATGATTAACAGCTCGCCGACTTTCAGGAGCCGCAGAATCATCCAGATTGACGAGGCGATAAACAGTACTTCCGAAAACTTATCGACCAGCGGATGTTGCCGCAGAAAGCGGCTGGACTGAATATTGGCGGCGACCAGAAAAAACAAGGTCGGGACAAACACATAAAACGCTTGCCGCACATAGGTCCGGAGCAGCGTCAGCAGGGCGACCGGCCGCCGCCGCAGAACGAACGTGATGATCTGGGAAACAATGAAACAGAAAAGCAGCCCCGCAATGGTCGTTGTGGCCATCAGGAGCCAGCCATTCCGGGTCGCCATCCGCCAGGTAAGATCCCAGTCAATGTTTTTGAGGTAGTGTTGTATTTTTTCCATGTGGTATGCTTCGTGGAGCAAAATAACAAAGCCGCGTCTATAAGTAAACGTGGTCGGGGTAGGTATGTTTTGCGGTTAACGATTTGTTGATGCTGCTCCGGCCGGATACTGCCGGCGTAGTGGTGAAGATAAAGCAGGCAAAACAGACAGCGGGAACTTTTGGCCCGTATTTGCTGCTGCTACCTCAGGACACACAGAAAACAGCTCTTTACTGCTGTTTCTATCATAACCACAAGCCGCTATGTCAGCCGCATTTGACCACTACATGAATATCCATTGCCCTGCCTTATCGGATGAAGACATCCGGCAGATTACGCAGGCGGCGACCGTCCGGACCATTCGGAAAAAGCAGCTATTGTTGCAGTCCGGGGAGGTGTGCCGCTACAAAATGTTTGTGCTCAGCGGCCTGCTCCGGACTTACCGGACCGGCGCTGATGGGGTTGAGTATACCATGTCCTTTGCGCCGGAACAGAACTGGCTGACCGAAGGGGAGAGTTACACGAACCAGACGCCTTCGGAACATTACATTGACGCGCTGGAAGAAACGCAGCTACTGCTGTGGAGCCGGGATAGCTTTAATGCGCTGTTTCAGCATATCCCGGTCCTGAAAGCGTTTTCGGAACAGCTGATCGCCCGTAACCTGTTTGTCAGTCGCAACCGCCTGTATAAAACGATCAGCGCTACGCCGGCCATGAAGTACGAAGAGTTTATCGAAACCCATCCCGGCATTCTGCTGCGGGTGCCGCTGCGTATGGTAGCGTCTTATCTGGGCATTTCGCTGAAAACTCTAACCCGCATCCGGCACGCTCAATTGCCACAAGACATAAAATAGGGTCAAATGTCCTCTTTTTGCGCGCGCCTGTTCCGCAATTTTGTCTGACAGAGAACAGGGACTACCGGGCGTTCCGGTACGCACTACTCCGGAAAATCAGGTAAATTATATGCGCGTATTCGTAACAGGGGCCAGTGGCTTTATCGGCTCCGCCATTGTACAGGAATTATTACAGGCCGGACATCAGGTGACCGGTCTTGCCCGTTCAGAAGCATCGGCGGCCGCACTGGTCAGCGCCGGTGTCGATGTGCTGGAAGGTAACCTCGAAGACCCTGACAGCCTCAAAAAGGGCGCTGCTGCTGCCGACGGTGTGATTCATGCGGCGTTTATTCACGATTTTAGTAATTACCTGGCCGCTGCTGAAACCGACAAAAAAGCGATTGAGGCAATCGGCTCAGTATTGATCGGCTCAGATCGTCCGCTGGTGGTTACCGCGGGCATTCTGGGCGTACGGAATGATGGCCGGCTGATCACAGAACAGGATCCGGCTCCCGGCTTCCCGCGTGCCTCGGAGGCCACAGCTATGGCACTGGCAGAGGCGGGTGTCCGGGCATCGGTTATCCGCCTGCCACCGTCTGTGCATGACCGGGGCGATTATGGGTTTGTGCCGTTTATCATCGGTGTGGCCAGAAAGCACGGTGTGTCAGCCTATGTTGGCGACGGAGCGAACCGCTGGCCGGCGGTGCACCGGCTGGATGCCGCGCGGGTGTTCCGGCTCGCACTGGAAAAAGGAGAGAAGGGAAGCCTTTATAATGCGATCGGCGACGAAGGAATACCGTTCCGAGAGATTGCCGCTGTTATCGGTGAACACCTGAATTTGCCGCTAGCCTCGATTCCGGCGGAGAATGCGGAGGCTCATTTTGAGTGGATGAGCCGGTTTATCATGTTTGATAGTCCGGCATCGGCTACCGGAACCAAAGAATCGCTGAATTGGTCACTCCGGCACCCTGGTTTACTCGACGACCTGAACATGGGGCATTATTTCGGCCATTAACAGCAATGCTCTCCCAAAAGCAACCAGCTTGTTGGGAGAGCATTGTTCCGTCAATATCCCGTTTGCTTACTCACTCGCCAGGGCCGGTTTGCTCCCCTGCCAGCTTACCGGCTCGTTGGACAGCAGCCACGTGCGGCCTTTGTCGTTGTTGCCCTGATAGAACAGTGATGTCTTTTTGTTGCGGTCTTCAAAAATATGCGGGTGGCCCGACTCGCTGCTATTCCAGGTGCCGGGTGCGCCGTTTTTCAGAAACGGTTCGTTTTGCATTCGTTCCCAGTGCAGCCCGTCGCGGCTGTGAGCAATGCCGATCTGCTGCGGCCAGTTGTTGTAGGCTCCGGCATAGAACATGATCAGTTCGCCGTTCCGCTCAATGACCGAGGCTCCTTCGATGCACTCGCCTTCCCACGGCAGTTCCGGTTTCAGGATCGGCCCGTCGGTAGAAAGCTGTTTCCACTCATCGCGGTTAAACGACGTTTTCAGCGGAGCAACGGCTACGCCCAGAATCTGTTTTTTATACTCCGGATCGCGCGTGGCAAAATAAAGAAAATACTGCCCTTTAAATGGATAGACCTCTGCATCGATGGCACGGCCACAGTTCCAGGCGCCGGTCGGCCGGAATACCGGGTTGGTTTCGTTGCGGGTAAAATGAATGCCGTCAGCTGACCAGGCATGGCAGATGGCATCTTTAGGGCCGCCGCCATAGGTCTGGTAAAATAACTGCACTTTGCCGTCTTTGACCAATGCGCCCGGCGCGCAGATACCGGCCTTTTCACAATCGGCCACCGGCGGAATTTCGGCAATTTTCTGCCAGTCGGTCAGGTTTTTACTTTCAGCCACGCCAATGCCCCAGCCATGCTTCACGCCGCTGGAATCCGTGTAGCCTGGTATCGAAAAATACATCAGATACCGGCCTTTGAACCGGACCACATGCGGGTCCTTGGCATATGGTCGGCCCAGCCTCGACCGGTCGCCGTACATCATTTTCGGGGTGTCATGCCGGTCAGCGGGTTGCGGGTGCAGCCAGGCGGTGCTGCCGGTCAGGAGCAGGAGCAGGCATAAGGCGGAATAGGTTTTCATCGCGTCAGGAGCTAAATGAGGTTGTATCGATGCCTGTAAAAGTGGATGAGCTGTTGGAAACTACCCGTTGGGCGATGAAGTCCTGCCTTGACCTTCCATAACCTTCCAGGAACAGGGCCGCCTGGCGACCGTCCGCGGCTGCGGTTTTGAACTTCCTGGAAGGTTCTGGAGGTTTATGCCAGCAGCGGTTTTACCACCGTTCCGTGCACATCGGTCAGGCGGTAGCGGCGGCCCTGAAACTTAAAGGTCATCTGCTCATGGTCGAGGCCCATCAGGTGCATAACCGTCGCCTGAAAGTCGTGGACATGAACCGGATCGCGGGCAATGTTATAGCCGAATTCGTCGGTTTCGCCGTAGACAAGTCCTTTTTTCACGCCCGCACCCGCCATCCAGATGGTATAGCAGCGCGGATGGTGGTCGCGGCCGTAGTTGTCGCGGGTCAGTTTGCCCTGCGAGTAGTTGGTCCGGCCGAATTCACCGCCCCAGATGACCAGCGTTTCATCAAGTAGTCCACGCTGTTTCAGGTCCATAATCAGCGCGGCCGACGCCTGGTCGACGCTCTTCGTCTGAATCTGAATATCATTAGGCAGGTTGCCGTGCTGATCCCATCCCTGATGATACAGCTGGACAAACTTTACGTCTTTTTCGATCAGCTTCCGGGCCAGCAGGCAGTTGGCGGCAAAGGTGCCCGGTTTCCGGCTTTCGGGGCCGTACATGTCGAAAATATAGGCAGGTTCTTTGGAAATATCGAGTGTTTCGGGCACCGATGCCTGCATGCGGTAGGCCATTTCATACTGTGCCATCCGGTTATTGATCTCTGGATCAAGTACGTGCTTTGCCTGCTCCTGATGCAGTTTCGTCAGGTAGTCAAGCATGCGGCGGCGGCTGGTCCGGTCAACGCCCGGCGGGTTGTTGAGGTAAAACACCGGATCGGGCCCCGACCGGAACACTACCCCCTGGTGCACCGACGGCAGGAAGCCGTTGCTCCAGAGCTTGGCATACAGCGGCTGATCGCCGTCGCGGCCTTTGGACAGCAGCACCACAAACGACGGCAAATTCCGGTTGTCTGACCCGAGTCCGTAGCTGATCCACGACCCGAAACTTGGCCGGCCGCCCTGCTGTGAGCCCGTCTGGATAAACGTAACGGCAGGGTCATGGTTGATGGCCTCGGTGTGCATGGTCCGGATAAACGTCAGGTCATTGGCAACCTTCGACGTATACGGCAGCAGTTCGCTGATCCACATCCGCCCCGGGCCGTGCTGTGCAAATTTAAACTTGGATGCTGCCAGCGGGAAACGGCTCTGGCCGGCCGACATACCAGTCAGCCGCTGGCCTTTGCGTACCGATTCCGGCAGGTCCTGCCCCCACATTTTTTCGAGACGGGGCTTGTAATCGAACAGCTCCAGCTGCGAGGGTGCACCACTCTGAAACAGGTAAATAACCCGCTTCACTTTCGGCGGGAAATGCGGCTTGCCAAGCGTAGGGCCTTCCGATGCCGACGCAGCAGCCGGATTCAGCAGCGACGCCAGTGCCAGCGTTCCGATGCCCGCACTCGTCTGACCGAGGAAGGTCCGGCGGCTCATCATGTCGTGTAATTGATCCTGAATGTCAGACATGATCTTATCGTTTAATGATTGCTTCGTCGAAATTCATAACAGTGCTGGCGACAATGGTCAGCGCAGCCAGGTCCGCTGGCGGAAGCTGGTTGTCAACCGGATATCGGCCAACGGTCAGCAGTTCTGAGGTCCGCTTCGGATTAGCGCGGAAATCGCGCAGTTCTTCGGCGTATAGTTGCTGCATCAGCGCAATTTCTGCCGGACGGGCGGGGCGGCTGATGATGGCTTTGAACAGATACGAGATAGCAGCTTCCGGAGGTTGCCCTCCCGCTGCCGGATACGTTTTCAGGGTATGCTGGGCCAGAACACGGGCAGCTTCCACAAACTGCGGGTCGTTGAGCGTCACCAGTGCCTGTAGTGGTGTTGATGTCTTCTGACGGCGTACGGTGCAGGTATGCCGCTCGGCCGCATCGAAGTTGAGCATCATCGGTGGAGGCGAAGACCGTTTCCAGATCGTATACAAAGACCGGCGGTACAGACTGTCGCCCTGACTTTCGATGTATTTAACGGCATTCCGTGTGGCCAGTGCCTCCCAGATACCTGCCGGCTGGTAGGGCCGTACGCTGGGTCCGCCGATGTGCCGGCTCAGGAGGCCGCCTGCTACCAGAGCATTGTCCCGGACCTGCTCGGCCGACATCCGGTAACTGGCCCCGCGTGTCAGGAGCGTATTATCATAATCCTTATCCCGGCTGCTTTCCGGTACCGATGAAGACTGGCGATAGGTAGCCGACATCACAATTTGTTTATGCAATGCTTTCACGTTCCAGCCGCTTTCGCGGAAGCTGACGGCCAGATAATCCAGCAGTTCCAGGTGTGACGGCAGGTTGCCCTGATTGCCGAAATCATCACTGGTTTTTACCAGTCCCTGCCCGAAATACTGTTGCCAGATGCGGTTAACGATCACGCGGCTGAACAATGAATTTTCTTTGTCGAGGAGCCATTGGGCCAGTCCGAGCCGGTTTTTAGGGGCATCGCCGGAAAACCGGAGCAGTTGTTCGGGCGTGTTGGGCTGTACTTCATCGCCGGGCGCATCGTAGGCTCCCCGCTTCAGGATAAAGGTCTGCCGCGGAAACTTGCGCTCCGTCATGGTCATGACCTGATCCGCATTGGTAAAAATCATCATCGACTCCCCGCGCAGTTTCATAGCGTCGTCAAAGACCTTTTTGTATCCGGCATCAACGGTCGATACGTAGAAGTTATACAGTCCGGCACGTTGTTCGGCCGTCCGGTCGTCGGCCGGGGTACGCAGGGCTTCCAGCAGTGCATCCGGTTGTCCCGCCAGTCGCGGCATTTCAATCGGACTCAGCGCGCGGTTATAAATTTTCAGCTCATCAACCGCAACGTCCTTCAGGTAGTAGTCGTGCATGCGGCCGACGTAAAAGGAATGCTGTGCCCAGTGCGTTTTATTTTTGCCGTAAATGATGCTGTGGTGCAGGTTATCCGTGATTACCTGCGTTTGCATGGGCTTACCGTTGAGGTAGAGGTTTACGCCCTTCGTATGGCCGAAACCATCATAAGTCATCGCAATCTGGAACCACTGATTGACGGGGACTTTCTCAATACTTTCCACGTCCAGAGCGTTATTTGGCCAGACATGGCTCAGCATGACCTTGATACGGCCGTCTTTCAGCAGATCAACCTCATAGCCCCGTTGCCCGTCCATCGGGCCCGCTGTCCGGCCCATAAGGGTGCCTTCCAGGCCCGGCTTCGAGAGGTTGAACCAGGCACTGAGCGTAAACGGCTGGTTTTGTTCGAATACGGCAAACTCGTACGGCAACTGAATCTGACTGTCGCCG
>CBDFHU010000003.1:0-40008 GCA_965247375.1 Arsenicibacter sp. | reverse complement strand
CTGGGCGTCGGGGCGTTTGCCGTATATGTTTGTGGCCAATGCAACCATTAATGGCATTACCCGTAAAATTCACGTAGTGGTGATTCACGCTAAATCGGGGAGTGCATCGGCCGACTTTACCCGCCGCCGTCAGGATTACAATGACCTGAAAACGGTGCTCGATACGCAGTATCCGAATGCAAACATTGTGATGCTGGGCGACTATAACGACAAGGCTACCGCTTCGATCTATACCGCGTCACCGATTTCGTCGTTCAACAGTTTCGTTGCTGATGAAACCAACTATGCCACGCTGACGAAGCCACTCGAACTCCAGAACTGCTCGACATTTAACTCGTCGGCCAGCTTCATTGACCACATGATTGTGTCGAACGATCTGAACCGTGGGTATGTCAGCAACTCAATGTATGTATTGCAGCCGTTCAGTGTACCAAGCTATGCCACAACGACATCGGATCACAACCCGATTGCCGCCCGCTTTGACCTCTCACAACTACCGGCACCGACTGTCGCCCTGTCGATCGGCAGCAGCAGTACAATCACGTGCACTAATCCGACGCTGACCCTGACGGCCAGCGTAACGGGTACAGGTCCGTTTACGTATACATTTGCCGGAGAGGGGGTCGTATCGCAAAGTGCGGCGTCGGCAACGGTAAATCAGGCCGGAACCTATACGGTCATCGTAACCGATCAGGTGACGAGTGCCAGCGCGAGCGCAACCGCCACGGTTACGTCTAACACGGCAACACCAACCGCCAGCCTGATTGCCAGCAATACCTTGACCTGTACGCAAACCAGCGTGACGCTGACGGCTTCAGGAGGTCAGAGCTATACCATCGCCGGACCTGGTCTGGCAACACCGGCCGCAACCAGCATCGTTGTCGTTAATCAGGCCGGTTCCTACACGGCTGCCGTAGCGAATGAAAACGGCTGTGCGTCAACAACAATGGTAACGGTCTATGCCGATCAGTCGGTGCCATCGGTTAGTCTGGTGGTGTCTGGACCGCTGACCTGTACCCAAACCAGCGTAACCCTGACGGCCAGCGGTGCGACCAGCTACACCCTGTTGGGCCCCGGCCTTGTGAGTCCGGTGAGTGGCAGTACGGCGGTTGTGAGTACCGATGGGATTTATACCGCAATTGGTTCGTACAGCAATACCTGCAGTGCGACTGTGACGACGGGGGTAATATCGAACACAACCGCTCCGGTGGCTTCGCTGGCCGCCAACGGAGCCGTAACCTGTGCTTCAGTAGCTACGCTGGTCGCCTCCGGCGGAAACAGCTATGCCTTTACCGGACCAAACGGAGTGGTCAGCAGCACCGGAACGACAGCCATTGCTACGCAGACCGGTGCCTATACGGTACTGGTGACAAATGCAAACGGCTGTACGGCAACCGCTCAGGCAACGGCGGTGGCCGGTACACTGCCTCCGCTGGCTATGGTCGCTTCCGGAAATGCAGTCGGCTGCGGTGCGGCAAGTATCACGCTGACGGCGAGCGGCGCGACCAGCTATACCGCTATCGGTCCTGACTTTATGGAGACCAATACGACCGGTGTATTTGTCGTGACGAAAACCGGTAGCTATACCGTAAGCGGATTGGTGAATGCCGGTTGCATTGCCGTAGCAACACATACCGTCAACGCCGGTATCACGCCATCAGCGACCAACGTACAGGTGGGAAGCATGACAAAGAGCACCGGCGGTTGTATGAGCGTCCTGACCGCAACGGCTACAGGCACTACCTTTACCTTTACCGGACCAAACGGGTATGTGTTCAGCTACGTATTCCGGACCCCGGGGACGTACCCGATCGTGGCGCCGAATCTGCCGGTTACGGGAGGTTATACCCTGACTGTATCCGGTGGTGATGGCTGCGGATCAGCAGTCTATCCGGTAACAGTTACCGAAATGCCTTGCCGTTAAGAGGCAACAGATAAACAAAGCGGCGGCGGGAGTCCTTGACTCCCGCCGCCGATTGTTTATACCAATAGCGTATCTGTCACCTTGCCGACATCGAAACTGACTTTCTGGATAAATTCCAGCTGGCCGCGCAGTAGCCGGTCATCGGCCGTAGGGGCTATTCTGGCCACAGTATTGTCGTTGGCCGGAGGTTCCGTCATGACACCGGCAGTCACCGGTTCACCGGTTTGCGGTGTTGCCGGTACATCCAGCTTTTTCAGACTCTCGTTCAGGCTGGCAAGGGATCGTTTAATTAGCCGGATGCCGTCGGCGGTGGCTGCTTTGAGAGGTTCGCCCGTTGCCAGTGTCGAGGTAATGGTGGCGACGTTCGACGACAGAATGTGATTCAGCACCACAAACTGATGTACTTCGCTGCGGTGCCACTGCTTCCAGCTGGGTTCGGAGGTCATGCGCTGAAAGGCGGCGGCCAGGTTTGCCGAGCTGACATACACCTCTTTCCGGGCTAATTTATAGTCGGTAATGGGAATGGTTTTGCCGGATAAGCCGTCGGACAGGATCCGGAGAAAGGCCATGTTGGCCTTAACTACATTGACCAGCAGCGGCTTGAGCTGGTCGGATTCCCAGCGCGGGAACAGCAAAAAACTGGCGATAAAGGCAATCACCGACCCGACTACCGTGTCGAGTACCCGTTCTTCCAGAATACCGAAACCACCCATGCCCAGAAAATGAAAGAGAATCAGCAGATAGGGGGTCATCAGCGTAACCATCACCACGTAGTTTGTCCGCTGAAAACTAAACGCCCCGATCATAAACACCAGCATGGCCAGAAACAGCACCGTTGTATTACCCGTAGCCAGCAGCACCAGCGTACCGATGCCACCCCCAACCAGTGTACCGGTCAGCCGTTCGTAATTACGTTGCTTGGTCAGGCTATAGCCGGGTTTGATCAGGACTGTGATCGTCAACAGAATCCAGTAACTATGATGGCCCAGCGGAAACGATTTCGCCACGATAAATCCCACCATACAGGCCAGGGCCATCCGCAGCGAATGCCGGAAAATGGATGAACTCAGGCTTAGGTTACTGACCAACATTTTCGGGTCTACCTCCTGATGGGAGATAAACCGGTTGAATTCGACCGGATACCGCGCCTCTTTGGTCGCCTTTGCGTTCGGGTCGGCATATTGCTGAATGGTATTAAGCCGCTGGTTCAGGTTCCGGAGGCTGACCAGTAGTTTCCGCAGCACCAGATTGCTCGTATCCGGATCTTTTTTGCCGATGTCGTCGATCCGGAGCCGCATCGCTTCGAGGTGGTTCGTGAGGTCGGTATAGCCTTTGTGTGGCCGGTTCGAATGAATAGACAGACCGATATAGTCCAGCTCGATGGCCATCCGCCGGATCAGGCGGCTGATGTCACGCAGTACGCCGGTGTGGCCGAACCGTTCCCGGATTGAGGCATAGTCGTAGTACATCGCTACAATCTGTTCGTAGAGGTCAATCACATCCACAAACGTCAGGACGAGCATCCGGCCGGTCGAGGTCGATTCCTTCACAATCTGGCGGCTTTTAAACATCAGCTCCCGGACAGCATCCTGTTTTTCGGAAACCGTTACCTGTTGGGCGATCAGCTTCCGGTAATCTTCGTCGAGGTTTGTGTTGGTATTGTAGAAATCGGCCTTAATCAGCAGAAAACCGGAGATGGCATGAATGCATTCGCCCAGCGCCTGCTGTGCCGCCCGATAAGGCAGAATCTGAAAAAAAGATAGGCTGATGCCCAGATACCAAAGGCCACCGAGCGCAATCAGGCCGGTATACTGCCAGACTTCGGCAGGAGTGAGCGGCCGGTCCATCATCAGAATCATGATCAGCAGCCCGGCTGTACCGATGGCGGTGGCACGGTTGCCGTAAACGCCGAACATGGAAAACAGAAAACTGAACACCAGAATTTCGATGCCCATTGTCCAGGGGCTGACCCGTAGAAAACCGGTCAGCAGCGCTATCAGCACGATCAGCCCCCAGCAAACGAGCATGCCGTTGCGCTTATGGATAACGGGGCCGGGCGAATCGGCAATGCTGACGCAGAGCGCTCCCATCGACACCATCATGCCAAGCTGAAAATAACCGAACCGTGCCAGCACGACAGACGGAATCAGAATGGCGAGGGTAATCCGTAGTCCATCCGAAAAATGCTGGCCGAATAAAAAATACCGTACCTCCCGGACTTGTTGTTTCATGGTGGTAATGTGTTGTCGGGCTACACGCGCGATATATACGCACGAAGTTATGGGTTAGCCTTCTCTTTATATAACGTATTCCGGCTCGTTGGGTTCACGGGATTTTACGACCCTGTATCAGTCTGGAGGCGATTTGTGGGGTTGGCTGGTCATGGCGTATTTTTTTGGCGTCAGGCCGGTATGGGCTTCGAATACCCGGCTGAAGTGACTGAGGTTGGTAAAGCCCAGTCGATAGCCGGTTTCAGCGACCGACAGTTTGGCTTCACGTAGTAAACGGGCGGTTTCTTGCAAGCGGAACCCCTGATAGGAGCTGAAAATGCTGTTATTTTTGCTGTATTAACAACCAGATACAACCATGTTATTACAGCATAAACACGTAGCCGTGATCGGGGCGGGGCCGGTCGGCCTCACCATGGCGCGTCTCCTGCAACAGCGGGGAGTTGCGGTTACCGTTTACGAGCGTGATCGCGATGCCGGGGCAAGGATATGGGGCGGTACGCTCGATCTGCACCCGGACGCAGGCCAAAAAGTCATGCAGCAGGCCGGTTTGCTGACGCAGTACCTCACTCTCGCCAGACCAATGGGACGGACACTGACCGACGCGCAGGCGCAGGTAATCCAGACTATTCCCCCGCAAACTGACAATCCTGAAATTAACCGCAATGTGTTGCGGACACTACTGCTCAACAGCCTTACCCGCGATACCGTGGTCTGGGATCACACCTGCACCGGACTGGAAGCTATGGACGGACAATAGCGGCTGCATTTTGCCCATCAGCCCGCCGCCCTTGCCGATGTGGTGATCGGGGCCAACGGCGGCATGTCTGCTATCCGGAAGGTGGTGACGGGGGCCACGCCCGAATACACCGGCACATGCATCGTACAGGGCGAAGTGCCCGGGGCGGAGACGGCTTGCCCGGATTTTTACCGGCTCTGCAACGATACCATTCTCATGGCGTCGGGTGACGGAACGCTGCTGGTTGCCAATCCGCATAACAATGGTGTGCTGACCTATAGCGTGCTGTTTGCAGCACCGGCCGACCGTGTAACCGGACATCAGGCCATGTTCAGGCATGCAGACCAGACCCGTGCCTGGTTGTCCGGACGTCTGGCGGGCTGGCATGTCTGCTACCATGAACTACTCAAGGCTACCACCGCTTTCTGGTGCTTGCCGACTCGAAAACTGCCGCTGGATACGGCCTGGCATACCCATCGTCCGTTGCCGGTTACGCTTATCGGCGACGCGGCTCACCTGATGCCACCCTTTGCCGGTAAAGGCGTAAATACCGGTTTGACCGATGTCCTGATTCTGTCGGAAAACTTAACCGGCGGCCGGTTTATGACCATTGAGGACGCCATCCATGATTACGAACAGCAGATGTGGGTGTATGCAGTAGCCGCACAGCAGGAGTCAGCGCAAAACGAACTGGCCATGCGCGATCCGGCTTTTTCGTTCCGGCAGTTGCTGATGAAGGCCGGCAATGACTAACGGTTTTTAAATCAAAAGGCCCGGGAAACTATTTTGCCATTTGGCAAAATAGTTTCCCGGGCATAGATACAACTTTGCCGTGTTCAATATAGCAGGATGGGGGCCTGGTATCATGCCGGTAAATTTGCGGTCGAAGGACTCAGCGACTCACTCCGGAACGAATTCCGTCCGTTCGGAATTGATGTGATCGTCATTTGAGATTGCTAAGTTTTTTTGCCAGGCTGATACGGGCTCCGGTTACTCATACGGTTGTTGCCTTGTTCATTGTTCTGAATTGCTGTTTAAGTGATATTTTTGACAAAGGTCGGCGGATTACGGATTGGCAATTGTCCTGCAAAGCCCGGCCTGCCCAATTTGAACGAAATAACAATGCAACTGACAAACAATAAAATCCTGATTACAGGAGGAGCCACCGGTATTGGCTTGGGCCTGGCCGGCCGGTTTATAGAGGAAGGCAATACGGTCCTGATCTGCGGACGACGCCAGGAAGCACTGGATGAGGCGAAAGCCGCCCTGCCCGGCCTGATCACGTTTCAGTGTGATCTGGAAGACGAAGCAGGACGTACCCGTTTATATGATTGGGTGGCCGAAGCCCACAGCGATCTGACGGTGCTGGTTAATAACGCAGGTATCCAGAACTGGATGGACCTGACCGACGAGGCATTTTACGCAAAAGCCGCCGGGGAAATCAGTATCAACATTGCGGCGCCGCTGCAGCTGACACAACTGTTTTTGTCCTTGCCGCAGCTGACAACGATCATGAACGTGAGCTCGGGGCTGGCATTTATTCCGTTGGCGAAGGTACCGGTCTATTCGGCCACTAAGGCGTTTATGCGCTCGTTTACGCTCTCATTGCGCCACTTGCTGAAAGGGAGTAAAGAGGTAATCGAAATCATCCCGCCGGCGCTGAACACGGATCTGGGTCAGCCGGGGCTGCATGCGGAGTATCCGCCGGTAAACGATTTTATTGAGTCAATTTTTGCGCAGCTAAAAGAAGGCAAACAGGAACTGACGTTTGGCACTAGCGCAGCCCGCGCCGAAGCCAACAACGCCGGTATTATGGACTACTTTAACCGCATGAACGGGGTTTGGTAGATAATGGTGCAGGCCGCTCCCGTTTGTTGTGACAAACAAAAAACGGGGCGGATTTCCGGATACAACAACCCGACTTTTGCATACATTCCGGGCTGGGGTGGCTGTTACTTTTGTCTCGTCATAAAAACAAACAACATGGACGTAACACTCATCACCGGCGCTTCAAATGGGATAGGGGAAGCATTTGCCAGACGGCTGGCCCGTGAAAAGCATAACTTGTTGCTCGTAGCCCGTTCGGAAAACAAACTGAAAGCACTTTGCAACCAACTGGAGGCAGAACACCGTATCAAGGCACAGTACATAGCGGTTGACCTGACGCAGCCCGACGCTGACCGCCTTGTTGCAGATGCGGCCAGTGCAAGGGGACTGACTGTAACCTGGTTGATCAACAATGCCGGTATTGGCAGCGGCGGTGATTTTCCGGAATACAGCCTTGACGACTACCAGCGTATGATGCGGCTGAATATGGACGCGATGGTAGCGCTCACGTACCGGTTTCTGCCGCCGATGCGGGCGGTGAAAAAAGGGACCATTATTAATGTGGGGTCAATGGCGGGCTTCAACCCGATTCCGTACATGAACGTGTATGCCGCCACGAAAGGCTTTGTGAAATATTTTACCGAAGCCCTTTGGGAGGAAAACCGGCCGTATCATGTTCAGACCATGTTGCTCTGTCCGGGAGCTACCGAAACCGGCTTTTTTGAGGCGGCCGGAATAGGTGCTGACCGCAAGAGCAGCTTCTCGACAAAAAATATGGAAACGCCCGAACAGGTTGTTGAATCGGCGATGAAAGGTCTGAAACAGCAGCGTATCACAACGGTCAGCGGCTTACAAAACCGCTTTGCCAGTAGCCTCTTCCCGCTTATTCCCGCCCGGATGAGGCTGACACTCTGGGGCAATATGATGCGGAAAAATCTGGGATCTTAAGCCATAGGCATTTTTTATGTAAACATCACGGTATGCAGACAGTCCATATTCATTCAGTAGCGCACCAGCATCAGTTGTTACATATGGCCAAACCGCGGCACCCTTTATTCAGTCTGCTCCGGTTTGACGATTTTCCGGTGATTGAGCTGGAGCAGCGGGTAAAGCTGCTGTCGGACTTGTATCAGATTACGCTCAAAAAGGACTGCCCGTGCAAACTTCAGTACGGGCAAACGACGTATGACTTCGATGAAGGCGTAATGTCGTTTTTCTCGCCAAGGCAGGTGAATATTGCCGGGCCGGGTAGTCTGACGCCCGTATCGGGATGGCTTTTACTGCTCCATCCCGATTTTTTGCGGGGGCATGCACTTGATCAGAAAATAAAGACCTATGGTTTTTTCGACTATGCCGTTACCGAGGCCCTGATTTTGTCTGAAGAAGAACAGCAATCGATTGACGCGATTATTCACCAGATTGAACGCGAAGCTGCGTTACCGATTGATACCTATAGCCAGGATGTATTGCTGGCCAATATCGACCTGCTACTCACCTACAGCAACCGCTATTATAACCGGCAGTTTATAACCCGGAAGCCTTCGGGCAGCCTGTTGTTAAGCAAGGTAGACAACCTGTTACAGCATTATTTTGATCATGAATCACCGGAAAAAGGTCTGCCGACAGCAAGCTATATTGCCGGCCAAATGAACCTGTCGGTAAAGTACCTCAGCGACTGTCTGAAACAACTTACCGGTCAGACAACGCAGCAGCTCATTCATGAAAAGCTGATTGAGAAGGCCAAGGAAAAACTAACGGTTACCCGGTTATCGGTTTCGGAGATTGCCTATGCACTGGGGTTTGAGCGGCCGCAGTCCTTCAGCAAACTTTTCAAAGAAAAAACCCGGCAAACTCCGCTGGCTTTCCGGGAGCAGTTTAACTGAGTGGGGAGTCAGTCAGGGTTCAGGCTATTCATTCGGACAGGGTTTGCTGCAACGCTTTCCGCGAAACCCGCTATTTTTAGTGCGGAATAGCAGCCGTTGAGCCCCATCGGGCTGTTGCATAACTCCATCGCTGACGAAAAAAACCTATGTCTGCCGCTCAATATCCTGATTTCGCGCCGATTACCCGCCATTTGCGGGCCATGTACAGTTCACGGCTGCTGCTGGCGGCTGTTCACCATCTGCACATCTTCGAACGATTACAGCATGGCCCGTTAGCGGCGGCTGAGTTACAGCAGCAAACCGGACTGGCCGACCGGCCGGCGGCCGTTCTGTTTCCGGCCTTGTGCGCCATGGACATGCTGACCCGCACACCCGACGGCCGGCTGGCGTTAACACCAGTCGGCCGCCACCTGACCTTGTCGGCATCGCCTACTATAACCGGCTATACCGGCCTCGAAGCGAACGATCCCGGTGTACTGGAGATGACTGACCGGCTGCGGAACGACGGCCCGTTGGTGGTAACGGAGGGAGTCGCGTATGTGAAAGAAGGGGAAGGCCCGTCGCCGATGGATGACCCGGCAACCGCCCGGACATTGACACTGGCGTTGGCCGGCCGCGCCCGTGCCTTATCGCCGGTTGTGGCGGCACACCTGCCACAGCATAGCGGTCATCTGCTCGATGTGGCGGGAGGAAGCGGCTATTTTACCTATGAATGGCTGCTGGCCAATCCAGACGCTACAGCAACTTTATTCGACCGCGGGGCGGTACTGACCGTTGCTGCCGAATTACTGGAGGAATTCAGCCTGAGCGGTCGTCCGGGGGCGGAGACGGTGCGTGGGCGGGTAACGTTTTTGCCCGGCGATATGCTTACTGATCCATTGCCGCAAACTGACCTGTTGCTGGCCGCCAGCCTTTTCCACGACTGGCCCGAAGAAACCTGTCAGTTATTGGCCAACCGGTTTGCCGGTGCGCTGCGTCCCGACGGCGAATTATGGGCCCACGATGCTTTTCTGAACGATACCCTCGACGGCCCGCTGCCAGTGACCGATTATTCGGCACAGCTGTTCTGGGTGACCAAAGGCCGTTGCTACAGCCGGGCTGAATACAGAAAATGGTTTCGTCAGGCGGGCTTAGCTACACCCGACGAAACCATTCCGACCCAAATGGACTATAGCCTGATCCGGGCAACAAAACCTTAAGACTTAATCGCGGCTCAGTTCGGCCAGGCCGACCCCATCGTCGGCCGCACCGTAGTAAACCCAGATCCGGTCTTTATGTTGGTCAGTGTCGAACCACTTGACCCAACCATTGGAAAAAACAACATTCGGGAAAAAGCCTTCGCGTTCCCAGGACAGTTCGGGCGTCAGCAGGGGAGCCGCAGACCGGTCCAGAATCCGGTCGGGGTTATGGTGGTCAAGCAGCACCAGCGCCAGTGAATAGGCCGATGTACTGCTGGCGCCGTGATAGAGCACCAGCCAGCCCTCGTCGGTCAGGATGGGTTCCGGCCCGGCACCGAGCTTCTGGATTTCCCATTCGGCAGCTGTCGGGCCAAACAGAAACCGGTGGTTGCCCCAGTGAATGCCATCGACAGATTCTGCCAGCCAGACCGACGGCTTACCGATTTCGTGTACCATCGGGCGGTGCATCAGTACGTATTTGCCGTTGATGCGTTCTGGAAACAAACATACGTCCTTGTTGGGCGGCGGCAGGATCACACCTAGCCGGGTCACGTCTGTAAAGTCTGTTGTTGTGGCCAGCCCGACCGCCGGACCATGCTCCGAGACGGCTGTGTAGGTAATCCAGTATTTGCCTTCCAGATACGTAATCCGGGCATCTTCAATGCCGAATGCTTCGTCGGGGCGGGTCGGAAACAGAAACGGCTTTTCGTCGATGGTAAACTGAATGCCGTCCTTGCTGCGGGCCAGCCGCAGGTGACTGAGCGACGTCAGGTACGTTTTGCCGTTGAGGGAAACCACCCTCGGGTCATACGGCTCGTCCGGCTCGCGGAACGTTTTAACGGTTAAGGTTGGCAAGCCTTCCACGGTTTCAACGACCGGAATATGGAGCCAGCCGGCTTCGGGCCGTGGGACTTCGGCGACCCGGAGCAGGAGGATAAATTCGTCGCCGACACGGCAGGCGGCCGGATTGAAGGCTCCCAGCACCTCGAAACCATCCACCGACGGTTTTACATCACGGGTTTGGATAATCGGCTGATCGAAAAGACGTTTCAGCGAATAATTCTGCATAGTTGAGTACAAAAAAAATTAGCGTAAAATCGTAACCGTTCCGCGGCGGGGCGGTTCGGAGGGTTTCAGCCGGATCAGGTAGGTATAGGTACCGGTCGATAGCGGCTCTCCGGCGTATTTCCCGTCGAAGGGTTGGGTGTACCCTTTTGAGTAAAACACGACTTCTCCCCACCGGCTGTAAACCATAACTTCAATATCCGGATAATCGTTAATGCCGGTTAGCACCCAGGTATCATTCATACCGTCGCTGTTGGGCGAGAAGGCGGTTGGGACGTAGAAGCCAAGTACAAATTCGAGGCGAACGCTGTCGCTCACGGCACAGCCGAAACTGTCGGTTACGGTCAGCGTGTAGGTAACCGGAAAAGCAGGCGTGCTGACTGCGTTACCGGTGGCCGGATTATCCAGATAAAGCGGAGGCGTCCACTGGTATTGATACCCCGTGCCAATATCACCAGGCAGCCGTGTCGGTACACCGGGGCCGGTTTCCAGTACCGGCGGCAGGTTAAGAAATGGTAACGGTCTGACCGTAACTACCAAAGTGGCATTTCCGGCGGTACAACCGGACAGGTTGGCCGGTGGGGTGTAGGTAATGGTGGTACTGCCAATACCGGCCGCCTGCGGGATGAACAAATTCCCGAGAACTCCCTGTCCGCTGAACGTGCCTCCGGTTGGGGTGGCCGATAGTGAAATCGGGATAGATGATGGTCCGCAGATCGGCCCGATGGGGATAATCGAAACCGGAATAGCCGAGTTTTGCAAGACCTGATGTCTGTCGGAGAGCGCTGTACAGCCATTCGGATAGGTAACCCTGACGGTGTATTGTCCGGCAAAGGAGGTACTAAGAACGGATGAGGTACCGCCCGGTTCAATCGTAGCATCCCTGAACCATTGATAAGCCGGTAAACCGGCCGGTGCAGCTGTCAGCGTCAGGCTTTTCCCGAGACAAACGGTAGGGTCGCCGGTAATGGTTGGTTTGACCAGGGCCGGGCTGCTCATGGTAACCGGCGCAGAAATGACTGTACAGCCGCCGGGTGCGGTGACTTTCACGGTGTAAGCCCCCGCGTCAATGCTTTTGATGGTGTACGTAGTGACACCGGTGGTTACGCCGTCGCGAAACCATTCGTACTGGTAGCCCGGGACATCACTGGTCATGAGGTTGGCTGTAGCACCCGGGCAGAAGGTAGTACTGGCGGGTTGGGCAATGCTAACCGATGGCGGACCGGTAAAGTTCAGTGTAATCGCATTGGAGCGGGCCGTACAACCCTCCGGACTAGTGAGAACGGCACTGTACACACCGTTTAAATTGGTCTGGATAGATGGGCTATCCGTACCGCTGATGATCTGATTTGTTCCGAGAAACCACGCGATTGAACCGCCTGCGAGTGGCTGAACTGCGCTCAGTGTTACAACCCCTGTTGCTGTACAACCGGTCGCTGCCGATGCATCGCTGATAATCGTAACGGTCGGAGCGACGCTGGCCGGGATGGTGAACTGCACACTGGCTGAGTCGCAGACACCGGCCTGCATAATCCGGACGCGGTAATTACCAGGGGAGTTCACAGTCAGTGTCGAACTAGTCTGACCGGTAATGGGTTGGGTGTCTTTATACCAACGGTAATCCTGATTGGCCTTATCGTTGGGCGCACTGACGGTCAGCGATTGTCCGGGGCAAATTGGCAGGGGTGTCGGCGAAGGAGCGCTACCTTGTTTGGCATAGGTAATGGCCGGCGGGTCAATTTTGGGGCAGGTTGTATACATGAGGGTATATTCCGCGATACCCTCAGCTACTTTTT
The DNA here is from genome assembly GCA_965247375.1 of Arsenicibacter sp. Lineage (GTDB taxonomy): Bacteria > Bacteroidota > Bacteroidia > Cytophagales > Spirosomataceae > Arsenicibacter. The sequence goes on along the minus strand of CBDFHU010000003.1, from coordinate 27,368 downwards.
CACCATAGTAATATTGTTCGTACATGCCGGCGACAGTATATGTGCCGGCGGGGACATTATTGTTGGGTGTCGCAGTCAGAAAAGTGACTCCATTGGCGTTTGATGGGCTAACACTGAAGGACCACGGACCACCTGGGTAAGCATTCGCTGCACTATAACCAGGTGTCCAGCTAACTTCCTGAAGGGCACCATCAGGTGAGGTAGTAAGCGGATAGGTTGGGACGATACTGACATCTAAAGCCGGAGGCGGAGAGGCCAGAGACGTATTTGTCAAATACGGAAAAGCAATTAATTGAAACCCGCTGCGAGACGATTCGCATAACAGATTCAGTACTCCTGCCATAAATGTAGACGATTTGCCGGGGGCAGAGGCATCAGGTTGACCCCATAGGAATGTTGGGGAAAACCAGTGATAGAGCACGATCTTATCCGACGTATGGTTGTTTCGCGGGACCCGGTCACCGAATGGCTGAGTTAGAAAGTAATACCCTTCCTTATCGGTGTAAACGGCCGGATCAAGGGATGCAATGATTTCGTAGTTAATCTGCTCAATACCAAGCTGGATAAGTGGATTACACTGATGCTGGTAGGTCAAGGGTGCATTTAAGTTTTGCAGTTTACCGGAATAGGTGCCCATCAACTGCTTGTCTCTTTTCCGGTAGAGATAAACAGTGAGGGTAGACGGCATTCTGGGAATTTCTCCTTTGGCCAGCAGAACAATGATGTTGAGGTGATAGTTTTTAGGATCCGGATCCGGAACCGGCGTCAGGCCGCGCCCTATACCGGTTCCATAAATCGTCTGAGCATACCCACGTCCTGCCAAAACGCACATCAATACCAATAGCCAGTAACGATTCTTCATCCAGTAAAAAGGACTAAGCTGAGAAATAAATTAGTCTACGTTTGGGTTATTACCAGTAAAGATACCATAGCGGGCACACGTGCCCAAAAAATAGTAACTTAGCTTTTCAGGACCGTTCCCTCGGTTCTTTGGCCACCCGTACTAATAACGTGTTGTGGCCATGGAACAGGATACTATTAAACCAGATTTTTTACCTTAAAACCAATGAAAAAATGGCGATTAAACACCTTTTCGAGCGCGATAATGCTGTTTTGATGAGCCCTCGCCGGAGTGGTGCGTATGGTAACGATGGAATAACGGGTGCCAGCCGTGACTTCGACGACCTGGATGATGACGCAGACGACGATGAGGATGATTTTCTGGATGAAGACGACATCGATGACGAACTTCACGATGAAACGTCAGAAGCAGGCCGTGATTTTGGCGATCCTGATGATGACGAATTCCTCGAAGAAACGGATTTCGACGATGCTGAACTGGATTTCGAGAAGGATGATGCTGATGAATTTAAAGACGATGTCGATGATGACAGTAATTTGTATTAAGTAAACCTGGTGATGCAACGTTATGGAAAATCAGAATAAACAGGCGGACATGCCGGAGAATGAAGATGTGGCACCGGACAGCGACACACAGTCGTCGGCCGCCAGTGCGCAGGGGAACCGCAATAACGCCGAATTAAGCAAAGAGAATACCGGCGGTGACGCTTCTGAAGATACAGCAGAAGGTAATTGAAAAGAATTTATCACTTCCAGGAAGTCCAAAACTTCCTGGAAGTTTGCCGGCTAATCTACTAAACGGTCAGACACCGGAGCAGCGTCTGGCACTTCATTTCCGTTTCCTGCCACTCGTGTTCCGGAACAGAATCTTCCGTCAGACCGGCACCGGCATACAGGGTTGCCTGCCGGTCTTCCAGCTTCAGGCACCGGATGTGCACAAACAAATGGCTTTCGTCCTGAATATTTACCGGACCCAGAAAACCGCTGTAAAACTCGCGGTCGTACCCCTCATGTTGTTGAATAAACTGAAAGGCTGCGGCACGGGGCATGCCGCAAACCGCCGAAGTCGGATGTAATAACCGGAGCATTACCGTACCAAGCTGCGGATACCGTACCGCCTGCGTATCGACCGTAAAATGACTGCCCAGGTGCATCAGATTACCCGCCTGAATCGTTCGCGGGCCTTCTTCCAGATATTCCCGCAAGCGGATTTTCTTAAAACACTCAATGATATAGCGGCTGACCAGGGCCTGTTCTTCAATCTCCTTCTGCGACCAGAGTGCCTCGGCGGTCCGCTTCACCGTTCCGTCGGGATGAAAGGCTGATTGAGTACCGGCCAGCGAAACCGTCCGGAAAAAACCGTCGCGGTCAACACTCACAAGCCGTTCGGGCGTGGCGCTGATCCAGATTTGCTGGTACTCCGGTAGCCAGACCGCCGAAATAAACGCTGTCGGGTAAGCCGCGCACAACCGGTCGAACAGCCGGAGCACGTCAGGCTGTTCGTCAAACGTAATGGTTTTGGTTTTCGAGGCAACCACTTTCCGGAAGGCCCCTTTCTTCATCTGCCTGACCGCTTCGGCCACAATTTCCTCGAAACGGGCCTGCTCGGTGGTGTTATCGTCAATGGTAAACGCACTCAGATCGCTTACCGTCGGCTGTCCGGCTGTATTGGAGCGGCCCTGCGCCGACCACCACGATGCACTTGCGTCGTTGGCCGGTTGCCAGTCAGCGTTGCCGGCGGAGGCGGAGAAGTGTACATCAGCCCGCAGAAACAAAGCTTTAAACGGCGCATCATTGCCGTGATCAAAATTGTCGAAACGACTCAGAACAAACCCGGAAGACAGTTCGTCGAAATCGACGGGGGCTTCCGTCAGCGCTGATTCTGTCTGGAGAATCAGGTGCTTTTCGTCTGTGTTCGGTAAACGCCAGATGGCCGCCGGAAAGCCCGACAACCGGGCTGCCTGCCACAATTGGTCGGGTGCCGGCCACTGGGTACGCGTAAAAATATCTTTTGTTGTGACGTGCATGAACCATGAACCGCCTATACTGTTACGGTTAATTGGGTAACAGTTTGTAAAACAAAAAAGTCACTGAACTTCCGAAAAAAGCTAATTGCGGGCAGCAATCACGGCGCAGGTCAGCCGGCTGACACAAACGGCTTTGCCTTCTTCGTCGGTAATCCGGATGTCCCAGACGTGGGTGGTCTTGCCGACATGGATCGGCGTTACCCGGCCGTAAACCCAGCCGCTGCGTACGCTCCGCAGGTGGTTGGCGTTGATCTCCAGCCCGACGGCGTAATGTCTGGCGGGATCCTCAATCATGACAAACGACGCTACGCTTCCCAGCGTTTCGGCCAGGACAACCGAAGCACCGCCGTGTAAAAGGCCCATCGGCTGGTGCGTGCGGTGATCGACCGGCATCCGGGCGACGATAAACCCTTCACCGGCCTCTACGAATTCGATGCCCAGGTGGCCCCCGATTGAATTCGTATTTAAGGCATTTAACTGGTCAATATTGACGCTCGCTTTCATCTGAAATAAGTGGTTTTCAAGCTTGTATTCAGGCTTAACTTCTCGTTTCTGCCTTTTTTGTGTATTTTTGCGGCTGCTTTGGTAACCCGAAGCCCGCTTACGGTAAGGCAAGATCATCCAACAAATCTTAAAAGCAAAGCTAAGCGCTTGAAATCAAAAACCATATTTTTAATCCGACACGGAGAAACCGACTACAACCGTCGGGGAGTTGTGCAGGGAAGCGGCGTGGATGCCGACCTGAATGATATGGGCCGCGCACAGGCAGCCGCTTTTTTTCAGGCCTATCAACACGTTGCATTTGACAAAATCTACATTTCAGCCCTGAAACGGACGTTCCAGACCGTTAAGTCATTCATTGAACTGGGTCTGCCGTACGAAAAGTATGAAGGCCTGAATGAGATCAGCTGGGGCGTTATGGAAGGCAAAGTGCCGAATAACTTCGATAACGAATATTACCGTGACCTGATCGAACGCTGGAACGCCGGCGAAACCTCGCTGACTACCGATGGCGGCGAAAGCCCCGAGCAGGTTCGCGACCGCCAGAAAGTTGTCATTGACCTGATATTGTCACGTCCCGAAGAAGAAACGATTCTGGTGGCCATGCACGGCCGCGCGATGCGGATTCTGCTGTCGTGGCTGATGGACCTGCCGCTCGCCAATATGGATCAGTTTGAACACAGCAACCTCTGCCTCTACAAACTGCGGTACGACTACGAAACAAAACAGTTCACGATTGATCTCAATAACGACAGCACCCACCTGCTGACATTAGCCATCGCCTAGGGACTGCGGGAGCAGCAACCACTGCTCCCGGCCATGCCCGGTTTGTTCACCGTATTTTCCCGCTGGTGTATATCCGGCAGCAATCTTTCGCAAAATCCCGTATATTCGCTAACTACTCACTATGAGTAAAAGTGACTAATGGGATATTCAAAACATCAACTATATTGGTTTTGCCAGATCTTCGGCTGGACGCTCCTCATTGCCGTGGAGTATTTCGTCTATTGGCTGGAGGAAGGCTTCGACCCGGACATGTTTTACCTGGCCATTGCAAACATTGTGCTGGGGGATAACACTGACGCACCTCTACCGCCTGACCATCCGGCGCTGGAACTGGGTGCAACTGCCTTTCTTTCGGCTGGCCCCGCGGGTGCTGGCTTCTGTACTGGTGCTGGCACTGGTGATGACTGTCGTAAATTTCCCGGTTGACAAGCAATTGCTGCCGGATATGATTCTGAATAATACGTCGGCCTTTCTGGCTTATATGCTGAGCTGGGGTAAAGTGATGCTGACGTGGGTGCTGACCTACACGGCCTATCATTATGTGGAACAAAGCCGTGATGCGGAAATTGAAAAGATCCTGCTGAAATCCTCAATCCGCGAGACGGAAGCGAAAGTACTCCGGTCGCAATTGAACCCGCATTTTGTGTTTAATGCGTTGAACAGTATTCGGGCGCTGGTCTACGAAGATCCGACGAAAGCCCAGCAGGGTATTACGCAACTGTCTAATATTCTGCGCAATTCGCTCCTGGCTGACCGCCGGAAAACAGTAGAGCTGCGGGAGGAAATCAAAACCGTTGAGGATTATCTGGCCCTTGAAAAGGTACGCTACGAAGACCGGCTGAAAGCCCGTATTGATCTCGATCCGCGTACGTTGTACTGGCAGGTGCCGCCGATGATGCTCCAGACCCTGGTCGAAAATGCGATTAAACACGGGGTGTCGAAGGTAATGGGCGGCGGCTTTGTTGAGCTGACCTCGCGGCTGGATGAGACGGAAAAAGGGGATTCGATGCTGCACATCCGTATCCGGAATACCGGTAAACTGGGTGACAAGGAAGAGTCGGGCGGTTTTGGTCTTAAAAACACGGCCCAGCGGCTGGAATTGCTTTATGGTACTCCGGCGAAGTTTGCTATCTACCAGGAAGGCGATGACGTGGTATGTGCTGAGGTGACGATGCCGATGCAGTCGGACAGCATTTTCCGTAAGGCCGATAAAGTAATGAGTTAGCAATTTGATACAATATTAATGAAGACCCTTCTTGTAGACGACGAGCGGTTGGCACGTGCCGAACTGCGCCGATTGCTGGAGAATTTTCCGAAAATAGAGATCATCGGCGAGGCCGCTAATGCCGACGAGGCACTGCCTATGATTGATGATCTGCAACCGGATTTGCTCTTTCTGGATATTCAGATGCCGGGTAAAAACGGGTTTGAACTTCTGCAATCCATCGAAGGCAAAGCGCCGGATGTGATTTTTACTACCGCCTACGATGAGTATGCGATCAAGGCGTTTGAGTTCAACGCGCTTGATTACCTGCTGAAACCGGTTGAGCTGAACCGCCTGACGGAAGCCATTCACCGCGTAGAAGAGGAACATCATCACCGCAATGAACCGGAACGGGCACAAAAAGACATCTCGACCAAAATCCTGGGCGAAAACGATCAGGTTTTTGTAAAGGACGGCGAAAAATGCTGGTTTGTGAAGCTGGGCAAAGTGCGGTTATTTGAGTCGATGGGCAATTACGTCCGGTTGTATTTCGACGATCAGAAGCCGCTGGTGCTCAAATCACTGAATGCATTGGAAGACCGGCTGGATCCTGCTACATTCTTCCGCGCCAACCGCAAACACATCATCAACCTGCAATGGATCGACAAAATTGAACCGTGGTTCAGCGGCGGATTGCTGGTGACCCTGCGCGGAGGTGATAAAATTGAAATCAGCCGCCGCCAGGCTATTCGGTTTAAAGACTTGCTGAGTCTGTAACGACACAAGGGTGACAATCGGGAGATTGATCAACGGACTGTAGTCTGCCGGTCAATCTCCTGATTCGTTCAGGGCTGCACGGGCCTTATTGTCGATGCTGTTTTTGTACTCATGCTTTTTGTAGCTGAGGGCTTTTTCAAAATACAATCGGGCTCTGGTGTTATTTTTCTGCTGCTGATACAAATACCCAAGCTGCAGGGCCGAGGTGGCACCAAACGAAAGTTGTTCCGGTTCGCTGAGAGCAATGCTCCGTTCAAACAACGGCATAGCGGCCCCGGCATCGTTCCGCTTCTGATGAATACGCCCCAGGCGGTAGTTATATTCCGCCTTTTCGGCCGTCGTGGCAAACCGCGCTTCGGTATAGCCCTTCAGATGCGCCAGGGCCTGATCCAGGAATCCGCCATCGAAGGCCAGCCTTGCTTTCATGAGCACCTTCTGATTGGCCGATGCGCCTTTTTTCGCAAAACTCTCCGCAAATTTCTGGGCTACCTTATCCGTCTCGGCTACCGTTTTGCCGACCGATGTGACTTTTTGCAGGCAGGGCATCGCTCTGGCATCGTCGTTATCCAGCCAATAGCTGAGAAAGAGCTTATACCACGCATCTTTCAGAAAACTCCGGCCTTTATAGGTACTCAGAAACTGCTGAAATGCTGCCTGTGCCTTGTCATACTGCGCCTGTTGCAGGTAAATATCGCCCAGAATACTGTTCAGCACCGGCATGGGCAGGTAGTCGGGGCCGGTCGGGCGGCTGGTCAGATAGGCGAGTGCCTGCTCACTGTGTCCGTTTTTGATCTGCATCGCAGCGCCGAAATAATGCACCAGCAAATTATCCGGCTGGCTGGCTAGCCAGGGCGTCAGCGCCTGGCTTTCGGCCGGTGTCATGGTCAGAATATAGGACCGGGTCAGGAGTTCGAGCAGATAGGCTTCGTTTTTCAGCAGCGGATCGTGCTGTGCCCGTTCCAGTTCCTGAAGTCCCTGCCGGATATTGCCCCGCAGACCGAGCAGGCTCGTCATCCAGGTATAGTTTTCGGGAACGGAACCGAACAGGACATGCATCAGGCCCAGTGCCTTGTAGCCGGGCAGAAATGACGGATACTTTTTCTGATTTTCGGCCAGCAGCCGGAACGCTTTAATAATGTCCCATCCCGCGCTGATTTCATGGCCGAATTTCAGTTTGACGAAGGCCCAGTGGAGCCTGACTTCGGCTTGCAACACGCGGGCATAGGGTGCGTCGTCCGGTAAGGCGCGGAGCTGATCGAGCCGTTGCGTTTCCCGACCGGCCAGCTGATCAAACGCGTTTTCATCGTCGCTGATGAGCAGGGTTAGCATGTCGGCATAGTCGGTGAGCCAGATGGTAATGCCATTCCCGTTGCTTTCGGCGGCCAGCCGCTGACGGGCGGGTTGTACCTTCAGTTTCGACAGGTCGGCATAGGCCTGCCGGTGACCGGTCGTCCAGGCATACGGTTGGGCTGTGGTGGGAAGAAAACTCAGAAAGCTTAACAGAATGGCGGCTATGAGTCGGATAATTGTCATATGCGTAGTGAAAAGACGCTTTTGCTTATGGCATTTTGTAAGTTGGGTTGTAATCCGGAAACCTCATCAGACCCTTTGCCGGACGCGAGAGTCTGCTGCTGATATAATCGCATGGCATTCCTAGCGGGCCCGGAATGACAAAATAAAAAGCCCCGCCTGACCGGGTCAGACGGGGCGTGTAAAGGGCAATCCGCCATTACCGGCGACCGGTTACGGCGGGCTCAGGTGCGCCTTCCACATCGGCCAGAACGCGGCCGCAGTGTTCGCACACGATGATTTTCTTTTTGTCTTTGATGTCTGCCTGACGCTGTGGCGGAACCACGTTGAAGCAGCCACCACAGGCACCGCGTTTTACGGTAACAACGGCCAGACCATTCAGGGCGTTGCCCCGGATTTTGGTATACGACTTCAGCAGACGCTCTTCGATGTGCGTAGCCTGCTCGTCGCGGTCAACTTTCAGGCGCTTTTCTTCTTCTTCGCTTTCGGCAAGAATCTGGTCAAGCTCCTGTTTTTTCACGCGCAGGTCTTCTTTCCGCTCATTCAGGGCGCCTTGCGTCGCCTTGATCTCGTCTTCTTTTCCGGCGATGCGGAACAGCGCTTCCTTAATGCGTTTGTCGGCCAGTTCGATTTCGAGCGACTGTAGTTCGATTTCTTTGGAGATGGCATCGTACTCACGGTTGTTGCGTACGTTCATCTGCTGGTCTTTATAGCGATTAATCAGGCGTTCGGCGTCTTTTTTCGACAACCGGTTGCGTTCGATTTCGTCGTTCAGCGTGCTGATTTCGTCGTTAAACTTACCAATTCGCGTTTCAAAACCGGCGATTTCGTCTTCCAGATCCCGAACTTCTTCGGGCAGGCTACCACGGATTTTAATCAGATCATCGAGGGAAGAGTCAATCGTTTGTAGTTTGAGAAGAGCATCCAGTTTTTGCGCAATTGTTAGTTCCATTCGAGCGAATATATTTTAATGTAAAAGGCATTATGAATACTGAACACCTGGCTATCTGTAAATAGTTTGGCAGCAACCATAACCCGCTAAAAATAGTACTGAATTGGGTTAGTCACCGTTTCAGACAAAATTACCGCAAAATTAGTGAAATGTTTTGATAAATAGTGCTGAATCAGCTCCTTTGTAAATACTTCACTTTCGTAATGGCCAATGTCGCAGATCATGATTTGCTGATCGGCATCAAAAAATTCGTGGTATTTGTAGTCGGCGGTCACCAGTACATCGGCACCGGCCCGGATGGCGTTGGGCAGTAAAAAGCCGCCTGCTCCTCCGCAAACGGCTACGCGGCGGATGGGCTTACCGGGCAGCGCCGTATACCGGATGACCGTCGCTTGCATGTGCTGTTTCAGATATGCCAGAAAATCCGGCCCGCTCATGGCTTCCGGTAAATCGCCGATAGCGCCCGAACCCACCTCCCCGTTAATATTCAGCACCGGATACAGATCGTGGGCTACCTCTTCATACGGATGGGCTTTTTTCATGGCCGACACAATCGCTCCTTCGAGATGTGACGGAAAAATGACTTCGATTTTGTGTTCGCGGACCGCTTCGTCGGTACCGACCTGCCCGATGACCGGATTGGCACCGTCCAGAGGCTTAAACGTACCGGTGCCTTCGACACGGAACGAGCAGTGTTCGTAATTCCCGATCTGACCGGCTCCGGCCGCATACAAGGCTTGTAGTAAGAATTCTGTGTAGTCGACCGGAATATACACCGAGAGCCTGGTCAGTGTCTGGGCTTTAGGCGACAGAATGCGTGTATCCCGCAGGCTTAATTTTTCGGCAATTTTAAAATTTACACCGCCTGTTACGTTATCCAGATTAGTGTGGGATGCATAGATTGCCACATCGTTTTTGATCGCCTTAATCACGGTCCGCTCCACGTAATTGCGGCCGTTGAATCTCTTAAGACCCTTAAAGACAATGGGGTGGTGAGCGACCACCAGGTTACAGCCCCGGGCAATGGCTTCGTCGATAACAGCTTCGGTCGCATCGAGCGTAACCAGCACGCCGGTGACGGGTGTTGACGGGTCGCCGACGATCAGGCCGGCGTTGTCGTATGATTCCTGATAAGCCAGCGGAGCCCAGGCTTCCATGCAGGCAGTTAAAGCACGTATGGTTGTCATAGAGTGAGAGAGCGAAAGAGTGAGAGAGCGGCCGCCGCGCGGCGAAAGAGTGATTTTGGCGTCTAAGCACATTATCACTCCCGCTGACTCAACAGATTGCAAAAGTAATGGGCGGGAGGCCAATAAATGAGCGGTTTACTAAACAAACAGGGATAAAACCGACTTAATGAAAAGAAGCACGTATTAACGTGTTGTAATCTACTCAACTAATGAACATGGAAACAACAATACTTGTGACGGATCTGCGGTTTCCGGAGGGCCCTGCATTTGACGATGCTGGCCGGCTCTGGTGCGTAGAGCAGGAGGGCGGGAGCCTGTTCTGCCGTCATACGGATGGAACAAATGAACGGATACAAGTAGGCGGTAAGCCGAACGGATTAACCCAAGGCCCCGACGGGTGGCTTTATTTCTGTGACTCAGGGAAAAACGCGATCCGGCGGATTCACCCCGACAACCGGCAGGTGGAAACAGTCCTGGACCAGATTCACGGGGAACCGCTGAATATGCCCAATGATCTTATTTTTGATAAACACGGTAATTTATTGTTCAGTTGTCCCGGCCCGTCTGACGACGATGTACATGGCTATGTGGGGGTACTGACGACAAAAGGAGCCGTAGATATAATTACGGAAGGCCTGCGGTATCCCAACGGACTGGCCCTGATGCCGCATAATGATGGGCTGCTCATTGCTGAAACGCACCGGAAACGTATCTGGTACGGTCAGTGGGATGCGGTCAGCCTGACCTGGGAAAACATCCGTGTGTGGGCCGAAACCGGTGAAAAAGGCTTTGGCCCGGACGGCCTGACGGTCGGCCCGGACGGGCTTCTGTATGCGGCTGTCTACGGGGGAAGCCGGATTCAGGTGTTCGATCAGGAGGGGGGGGCGGTCAGTGAAATCAGCATTCCCGGCGAGAACCCGACCAACCTGACGTTTACGCCCGATGGCCATCAGCTGATTGTAACGGAAGCCGAAAAGGGACAACTGTTAAGCGTCCATCTATCGTAGAGCCGCAAGATGTTGCGGCTCAGGATGCGTCAGCTGTATTGCAACATAACCCCCATCATCAGTAGACAGGGTACCTCAACCGCCGGAGCCGCAAGATGTTGCGGCTCTACAACATAATCATCATTCAAAAAAATCCTGACCGCCGGTCAGGATTTTTTTTGATCCATTCCAACTTTTCGGGTTTGCCGGTGCACTTTAGGTTGTATTTATCTAAAACCGAATGTTTCGCCTGGCAACGCCTCCCGACATATCCGAACGCGTCCTGATCGAAGGCTGTCTGAGCCCGGAGCTGCCCGTCCGGCGGGCGGCGCAGCGGACGTTGTTTGAGCGCTATAAACGGGCGATGTTTTCAACGGCATTCCGACTGCTTAATGATTATGACCATGCCAACGATGCCTTGCAGGATGCGTTTGTGGACATCTTCCGGAGCCTCAATACGTTCCGGTTTCAGTCGACGCCGGGAGCGTGGATGAAAACGATTGTGGTCCGGCATGCATTGCGGAAACAACAGTTCGAAGGGCGGTTTATCAGCCTCGACGAGTCGCTGCACGATCAGCCGGTGCCGGAGCTGGACACACTGACGGGGCAGGAACTGGAAGCGGCGATTCTGGCCCTTCCGGCTGGTGCCCGTACGGTGTTTCTGCTGATTGAAGTAGAAGGCTACAGCCACCGTGAGGTCTCGGATATGCTTCAGATTTCCGAGGGAACGTCGAAATCACAGGTTAGTTATGCGAAAAAATTGCTGAAAAAGCGGCTTCAACGATCATGAACCAATTACCCGAACATGACCCGCGCCCCGACCTGTGGGCACGCATTGAGGCGGATCTCAATTACGAAGACCGGCTTGAGCAGGCACTGCGGACGTTATCCGACCATGATCCGGGCGATGTGTGGGCAGCACTGGAAGCGCGGCTTGAGCAGACCGGAAGCCAGCCGGTAAAACGGTTGATTCGCTGGCCAAACGCCGGCGGTATGGCCGCCGCCGCTGCACTGGCCGGACTGGTTGCCGGGTGGCTGTGGTGGCCGGTTGCAACGGACACAACCGAACAGGTATCGGTCGCTTATTCGACGGAACCAGCTGTAAAGGCGAAGCCGGATCTGCAAACGACGCAGGCCGATGACCACTTCATGACATTTGTTGAGCAGCACTGCCGGCAGGAGGTTGCGGCCTGTAGCCGGGCCGGGGTGAAGGAACTGAAAGGCCGGCTGGATGACCTGAACGAGCGGAAGGTGAAGATCGAGGAAAAACTGTCAGTTTTCGGTAATGATCCGGCGCTGGTAGAGGCACAGATTAAAATTGAAAATGAGCGTGCCGAGGTGACGAAGCAGCTCGTACGCGAACTACGGATATGAAAACAGGAAGGTATTCGGGCGGGTGGCTGGTATGGTGGCTGGTGTGTGTCTGGTCAGGAACGATGGCGCAGACGCAGTTACAGGTCGTGACGAAAACCATCGAAAAAGAGCTGCCCTGCGCCGACGGACAGCCCATCCGGCTGATGGCACAGAAGGCCGATGTGGTCGTACGCGGCTGGAACCGTCCGGTGGTAGGTATCCGGCTCAGGCTTATAGCCAAACACCCGGACCGTGCGGTGGCTGAGCGGGAACTAGCCTATCACCAGTACACCCTGCAGGCTACCGGCAACGGGCTGGATCTGGCCAACCGCTTCGTGATTCCGCAATCGGCCGGGAAGCTGAAAAGCCAGCTGAAGGCCGTTTTCGAAGTAAGTGTGCCGGCCCGCTCGCAATTGACGATCAATAATGCCTTCGGCGACATCAGCCTGACCGACTGGGCAGGTGAGGGGGCGGTAAGCCTGGAATTCGGCCGGTTGACGCTGGAGGAGGTCGGCGGCCGGCTGACCATTGCATCGGACTACGCTGATATCGACGGGCGGCAGGTGAATGCCTTGCTGAGGGGTAAAACGCAAAAGGCCGAAATCAGTCTGCGTGGTCTGGGTGGCACCGTAAAGCTGAACTGCAAATACGGTAAGCTGGTGATCTGGCCGAACGCCGCCACACTGGACGGCCTGCAGGTTGACGCGTCGGGGACGGAAGTGATGCTGATTCCGAAGCGGGTTGAGGAGTACCAGTATGCGGTTCAGTCGGCTTATGGTACAGTACAGGTACCCGACGGCTTCCGGGAATTTCTGAAGAAGAAAGGCGTTCAACAGCGCTTCGACTGGTCGGCTTCCGGCCGTAAACCGCTGATTAAAATCGATAATGAGTATACACAGATCGTTATTCAACCCCTGTCGGATACCAACGCGTCAACCGGAAAATAACCTTAACTACTACTAATCTGATCGCATGAAAACAATCATTACCCTCAGCTTTTTCGTGATGAGTTTAGCCGGGCTGTTGCCGGTATATGCGCAGACCGTAACCGATACGGTTCATGTGGAATATACACAGGAGACGGCATCACCTGTGCTGACTAAAACTAATCCTGAACGTGCCAAAGCAGAAAAGGCAGCCGTCGATGAATTGTACAGCCGCAGCTATCAGGAAAAGACATTGTTATTACTCCGGCTGACTGACGGATTCGAGCCTAGCTTTATTACAAAAAGCTTGCCGCAACAGGAGCAGGCAGGGTGGTTTGGCCTGGAGGCCGGTGTTGAGCATAAGCTGCATCCGGCCTGGGCGTTGCTGGGAAGTATACAGGCCGGATTTGCCGGTGGCCGGAAAAACGGTTTTTCTTACAAGGGCCATAGCGTTGACGGAGTGGGCGGCATTGCCTGGTATCCCTCGATTATGCGGCTGATCCGGAGGGGTAAATCTGCGAACAATTTTTTACGCCAGACCTATATTTCGGCCTTACTGGTCACTACCATATACGACCGGATCAATGCTACCCAACAGGATACAGGCGAACGCTGGCAGACTAATCTGAAACACTATAATCAGCTGATTACCGTACAGATCGGTCAGCATAGCCGCCGTACAAAGTGGTTTGATTATAATTTTTCGTTTGGTGCGGGCTACCTCATCGGCCCTGATCCGGGCATCCGGCGGCATGTACAGGCCGTTTTCCGGTCCTGCTTCGGCTTAGCCTTGTAGAGCGTGCGCTTCCTGTTGTTTTTCTACACCTCCCCAAAAAACACAATAGTCTATCCCTGGTGCACTTCAATGGTCCGGGGCCGCAAGATGTTGCGGCTCTACATGCATACGCTTCTACGCCTCTCCCCAAAAACGCAATAGTCTTTCCCTGGATACGTCAATTAACCGGAGCCGCAAGATGTTGCGGCTCTACAATGTGATGACCCTGTCAAAAATCGGTGAACCTTGCTATATTCCTTTAATGAAGTTTTAATCATTCAGGTAAAACCGGCTATATATTGATCAAAATACGCTCAAGAGGTAAAAAAACATGATAAAATAGAGAAAAAAAGGTCGTTTTTTTAACGCGGGAGTATAGGGATTCACTTACTTTACTTGTCTATGATGAGTACAACGATTGTAGGTGAAAAACACAATTTTATATGAGCGCTTCTTACTCAACGCATTCGCAGGAAAAAACGCAGTCATCTGTGTTCAGAACCTCTGTTTGTAAGGAAGCTTTAGTTATGGACGATGAGCTGGTACTCCGGCAGGCTTTTGCCAGCGATCCGCGCAAAGGCTGCGAACTCTTGTTCCGCCGCTACTACACCAATCTCTGTAACCACGCCATCCGTTTTGTTTATTCTAAGGAAGTCGCTGAAGACATTGTGGCCGAGCTGTTTGCCAACTTCTGGTACAGCAGGGTATTCGATGACATCAGCACCTCCTACCGGGCGTATCTCTACCGCGCCGTCCGGAACCGGGCCTATAATTACCTTGCCTGGCAGTTCAAACGTACCGATTCGATGGACGCCATTGAAGACATGCCTGTCGATCCTACGCTGAAACCCGACGAAGTATTGCAGTACTCCGAACTGCACCAGAAAATTGAACACGCTATCCAGCAACTGCCCGCCCAGTGTCAGCGGGCCTTTCTGCTGAAACGGATCGAGGGGAAAAAATACACGGAGATTGCTGAAGAAATGCAGATCGGTACCAAGGCTGTGGAAGCGCTGGTCAGCAGAGCACTGACCCGCCTGCGGGCCGAACTGAAAAACGACTGGTTTCTGGGACTGTCCGGGCTGGTGATCTTATCTATTCTGTAAACGCGGCGGGATTTTCACGATCTCAAGACTATACACCGCAAGACAACCTGATGATAATGACACCGCTACCTAAAGACATCCTTTTCGATTTTTTCGACGGCAAGGCCACGCCCCTGCAACGCAAACTGATTGAAGACTGGCTGCTGATACCGGCCAATGAAGAACTCTACTACCAGTACCTCGATGAGTGGGAAACGCGCCATATGCAGT
Source organism: Arsenicibacter sp. (assembly GCA_965247375.1). Classification (GTDB taxonomy): domain Bacteria; phylum Bacteroidota; class Bacteroidia; order Cytophagales; family Spirosomataceae; genus Arsenicibacter. Next base: position 12,187 of record CBDFHU010000003.1, on the reverse strand, counting down.
TCTTCCCGCCGCTCGATGAAGCCCTGACGCAATACCGGCAGGAGCTGAACGGCGAACGGCCCCGCCGGGTCAGGGCATTATACGAGCCGCCGGAAAGCGGTTTCCGGTTTCAGCGGTGGTTCTGGTGGAGTATTGCTGCGTCTATTATTCTGCTGGCAACCGGAGGCGGTCTCATCTATCAGGATCAATGGCGCTATAGTACCTACCGCACCGGATTCAGCGAAACGGCTACCCACCGGTTGCCTGACGGCTCAACCGTAACGCTCAATGCCAATTCGGTTCTGCAGGTGCCGCGCTTTGGTTTCGGCGAAGGCCGGCGGCTCGTCAGACTGACCGGCGAAGCGGTTTTCAAGGTGGCTCACCTGCCTGATCACCGGCGGTTTGTGGTCGACATGGGACGGGGCGTGCAGATCGAAGTGCTCGGCACCGAATTCGTGGCTTATGCCCGCCGCCGGGGGCAGCATGTGTTTCTCCATAAAGGAAGCATTAAGCTGGACTTGCCACAAGGGAAACAACTGTATATGAAGCCCGGCAACCTCTTCACGGTCGATGCAGACGGACACGGTAAACTGACGGAAACCGCACCGGCGCAGTCGTATCTCGCCTGGCAGAATCACTGGTTTTATTTCGACAATACATCCCTGTCAGAAGTGGCGCAGCAGATCGGCGATGTGTTTGGCATTCAGGTAATTATTCCTGATTCGGCGCTGGCCCGGCGGCGTATTGCCGGCAATTTCAGGGCAACAAAGGCTGATCAGCTATTGCAGAGCTTATCGGAATTACTCAATGTGAAAATTACGAGAACCAACGACCATATCGAATTACGAACACTTACCCTTTAATTTAACTTCTCCTATGCACCAACCTTTCTTACCAGGGACCTTTTTGGTTCTACTGGGGCTTTCCTGCTGCCATACGAGTCTGGCACAGCGGGTAGTACTGGCCCGGCAGCAGGCCAAACCCGTGGCACTGATACAGTCGTCCGGTACGTCGGCGCGGCAGTTGAAAGATGTGCTGACCGATCTGAGCCGGCAACATCGTGTGAGTATTCTGTTTGAAGAAACAACCGTTCAGGGACTGACCGTTCCGGGTAAATCGCTGACGGCTGGCGGTAAATTATCCCGCCGGCTGGCGGGTCTGGTCGAGCCGTACGGCCTGCAGGTAAAGCAGGTGAGCGACCAGACCTTCCTGGTTTTTCGCAAGCAGACGAAGGCTGCACCCACGGTTGCTCTCGCCAATGCCTTACCCGCATCGCTGACAACCGAACCGGCGCCGGCGGGCAACACATTAACCATGAATTCGCTGGCCATACGTCCGCTGGATGTCGTGTCAGCGACTGATATTCAGGTGACGGGTACGGTAACCGACGAAAAAGGCGACGGGCTGCCGGGTGTTAACGTAGTGATCAAAGGCACAACCAAAGGGGTCACGACCGATGCCACCGGTGCCTTCCGGATGTCGGTTCCTGATCAGAATGCGATTCTGGTCTTCAGCTTTGTGGGTTACACCTCAAAAGAGGTGGTCGTCGGTGCGAATGCGCGGATTGCCGTGACGCTGGTGGCTGATAACCAGACGCTGGAAGAGGTTGTCGTTGTTGGTTACGGCACGCAGTCGCGGGGAACAGTAACCGGTGCGGTCGGCAATGTAAAGGCTGACGATATCATCCGGACACCGGCCGCAACTACATCAGGTGCGCTGGTCGGCCGTGTACAGGGGATTACGGCTCGTCAGGCCGATGCGCGGCCAGGGGGCTCAACCAGTATTCAGATCCGGAACATGGGTACGCCGCTGTTCGTTATCGACGGGATTACGGCTGATGCAGGGCAGTTTAATAACCTCGGCATCAACGATATTGAAAGTATTTCGATTCTGAAAGATGCGTCGGCGGCCATCTACGGCTTACGGGCAGCCAACGGGGTCGTGCTCGTAACGACCAAAAAAGGCAAGGCCGGTCAGAAAACGGCGATTAACCTGTCGGGCTATTATGGCTTACAGAACTTCACCCGCTACCCGCGTCCGGCCAATGCGTATCAGCACGTGCGGGCGCTGGTTGAGTCCGATCAGAACCGGGGCATTATGCCGACCATCACGCCGGAAGAACTGGCGAAGTGGCAGGCCAACACCGAAAAAGGGTTCCAGAGCTTTGACTATTACGACATGGTGATGCGGCCGAACGTACCGCAGTATTACCTGAATGCCAGTGCATCGGGCGGGTCGGAGAGTGTCAACTACTACTTCTCGGTGAGCCACCTGAACCAGGACGCCCTGATCCGGGACTATAACTTTAACCGGACCAACTTCCAGGCCAACATTGATGCCGGGCTGTCGAAACGCCTGCGGGTCGGAACGCAGATCAGCGGTCGTCTGGAAGATCGCTTTCAGGTCGGGGTGCCGGGCCTTGACGATTATTTCAACCCTTTCCTGAGTATTTTCTCGATGTGGCCGACGGAGCGCCCATATGCCAACGACAACCCGAAATACATCAACCAGACCCACAACGTAAACGTAAACCCGGCAACGTATAAGAAAGAAGTGACGGGGTATATCGACGAAATCTGGCGGGCGGCAAAAGGTAACTTCTATGCGCAGTATGACTTTGATTTCGGTCTGAGCGCTAAAGCGACGTACTCGTATAACTTCACCAACTTTGATTTCGATGGCTTCGAGTACACGTACAACGCCTACACCTACGACGCGAAAACCGATACCTATAACCTCGTACCGGGCGGTGGTAATCAGAACCCGTGGCGCGAACGCCGGAAGCGGAACGTCTCTGACCGCTTTGCCCAGCTCCAGCTGAGTTACAACAAACAGTTCGGCGTACACGGTATTTCGGCGGTAGCGGCCTACGAACGAACCGACTCGGATAATAAATACCTGGTGGTACACACCGTTCCGCCGAATAACTACATTCCGCTGATGTCGTTTGCCAATCAGGATCTCCTGATCGACGAATGGAACGTACAGGCGCGGGCGGGCTACATCGGCCGGGTAAATTATAACTACAAACAACGCTATCTACTTGAAGTTCTGGGGCGTTACGACGGGTCGTTCCTCTTTGCGCCGGGCAAACGCTACGGGTTCTTCCCGGGTGTGTCGGCGGGCTGGCGGATTACGGAGGAGCCGTTTATGCAGGGCCGTACCAAGGTGCTGAATGAACTGAAACTCCGGGCCTCGTATGGTAAAACGGGGAGTGACCTGATCAACGACGGATTTATTGTCGCGCCGTTCAGCTACCTGCCGGGTTACAACTTCCTGCAAGGCAGCGCAATCTTCAACGGCAACTACGTCATTGGGGTGCGGCCGCGCGGTCTGCCGATCACCACCCTGTCGTGGGTGACCAACATTTCGTCGAACATCGGGGTGGATTTTGCCTTGCTGAATTCAAAACTGTCGGGTCAGTTCGACGTATTTGAGCGCCGCCGGACCGGTTTGCCGGCCGCCCGGTACGACGTACTGCTACCGAGTGAAGTAGGGTATACGTTGCCGAACGAAAACCTGAACTCAGACGCACACCGTGGTCTGGAAGGGGTGCTGACCTACCGCAGCAAAGTCCGCGACATCGACTTCTCGGTAAGCGGGAACGCCACAATCTCCCGTTTGCGTAACATCAGTCAGTACAAGCCGCGCTTCGGTAATTCATGGGACGAATACCGCAACTCAGCCGTTGACCGGTGGGCAAGTGTAAACTGGGGGTATCAGGTCATTGGCCGGTTTAAGTCGCAGGAAGAGATTGATAATTACGATATTAACAACGACGGACAGGGCAACCGGACGCAGCTGCCGGGCGACTTTATCTACAAGGATGTCAATGGCGACGGCATCATCAACGGCCTTGATGAGCGCCCGATCGGTTATGCCGAAGGTGCCAACCCGTACCTCAGTTTTGGCGGTAGCGTGAATTTGGGCTACAAAGGGTTTACGCTGCAGGTCGACTTTGCCGGTGCTTCCCTGCAATCGTTCCGCCGCGAAGTGGAAATGAAGATTCCGTTCCAGAACAACGGTACTTCGCCGAACTACATGTTTGAAGACCGCTGGCACCGGGCCGATCCGTACAATGCCGACAGCCCGTGGGTAGAAGGGACCTATCCGGCCATCCGGAAAGATAACACCAGCCACGTAAACTTCAGCCGCCGCAGCGATTTCTGGACCACCAACGTCCGCTATATCCGCCTCCGGAACCTGGAGCTGGGGTATAACCTGCCGTCGGTCTTCACGCGCAAGTTCGGGGTGAACCAGATGAAGGTCTACGTCAACGCGACCAACCTGTTCTCGCTCGATAACGTCAAATCACTCGGCATCGACCCGGAGATTTCGTCGAACGGAGCATTGGTCTATCCGCAGCAGCGGCTGTTTAACACCGGTTTCAATCTGACATTCTAACCGATTCCGGACATGATGAACGCGAAAGGCTCTTTATTCTCCATGAAAAAAATTCAGAAATTACTCATCATAGCGGCCCTGGCCGCACCCGTAACCGCTTGTAAGGAGGAGTGGCTCGAACGGCAGCCGCCCAACATTATCCTTGAAGAACAAGTCTGGAACGACCCGAACATGATTACCGGCCTGCTGGCCAACTACTATGACCGGCTGCCGGCCCACTCCCAGATCGACGTGGGTTGGGCGGAGTTCGCGGCCTATGACGAAGCCATGTGGTCGGGTAATGACGATGCGCGGAACAACATCGTTTCGTATCCGTTTGACCGCTGGCGGTTGTGGGATTACGGTCTGATCCGGGACATTAACCTGGCCCTCGAAAGCATCGAAAAATACGGTACGACGCTGACCGCCAGTCAGAAAACATTGTTTTCGGCCGAGCTGAGGTTCCTGCGCGCCTATCAGTATTTTGAGCTGGTGAAACGAATGGGTGGGGTGCCGCTCATTACGAAGCAGCTGATCTACGACTTTAGCGGTGATCCGACGCCGTTGCAGCAGCCACGGGCTAAAGAAGAAGCCGTTTATGACTTCATCGCCAGTGAGCTGGACGCCATCAAGGACCAGCTGGGTAACGCCGGCAGCAATACGCGGGCCAATAAGTTTACGGCCCTCGCGCTGAAAAGCCGCGCAATGTTATATGCCGCGTCGATTGCTAAGTATAACAACCGGATGGGTGCTCCGATTACGACGCCTGGCGGCGAGGTAGGTATTCCGGCGGCCCGCGCTACCGATTACTACACCAAATCGCTGGCGGCCTCGAAAGAAATCATTACAACCGGCAACTATTCGCTGTATCGCGTGAACCCGAACCCGGGTGAAAACTTCTTTGAAGCGATCACTAAAAAGATCAACAATGCGGAGGTGATCATGGCGAAAGACTTCCTGACGGCCAAGGACAAACGCCACGGCTTCAGCTACGACAACATTGCCCGCAACATCCGCGAGGATAACCTAAGCTCGTCCAACGTTACACCGACGCTGAATCTGGTAGAGGCTTACGAATACCTCGACGGCACGGCCGGTACGCTGAAAACCCGCACTGCCGACGATAAGGATTTTATCTACTACGACAAACTGAGCGATGTATTTGCCAACAAAGATGCCCGGCTGTATGGTACAGTGATTTATCCGGGAACCTCGTTTAAGGGCGCAGAAGTGCAGATTCAGGCGGGTGTAATGGTCTGGAATGCGGCCAGCAACAGCTACCAGACCATTGAGTCAAACGTGCTGGGTTCGACCTATACCGACGGCAAGCTGCTGACCGGCGCTTCGGGGCCGCAGCGGTCACAGACCGAAGTGTCTAACACCGGTTTTTACCTGCGGAAGTACATCGACCCCGCTCCGTTGTCGAGCACACGCGGTATCCGCAGCGATATGTGGTGGGTGCGCTTCCGCCTCGGCGAGGTGCTGCTGAATGCCGGCGAAGCGGCGTTCGAACTGGGGCAGACGGCTGAGGCACTGACGTACATCAACCGTGTCCGCGAGCGGGCTGGTTTTGCCCCCAACAGCCTGACCTCACTGACGCTGGCGCGGATTCAGAATGAGCGGCGCGTGGAGCTGGCCTTTGAAGATCACCGCGTTTGGGATCTGATGCGCTGGCGGATTGCCCACGATGTCTGGAACGGCAGCCCGACCAATCCCGATGCAGTGATGTCGGCGCTGTATCCGTACCGGATTGTGCGGCCCGGCGACGCCCGCGACGGGAAGTATGTCTTCGTGAAACTGACCGCTCCGCGCTTCCGGGCACCGCGGTTATTCCAGATGGGCAACTACTACTCGTCGATTGACCAGGCGGTGATCAACAACAACCCTAAAATTGTCAGAAACCCATTCCACTGATCCAGTCATGAAATTCCAGCACTTGATTTTCCCGGCACTGATGGCGCTTGCGGGCCTGTTAACGGGGTGCGAAAAAGATAACTATGCCGAACCGAAAGCCACAATCAGCGGACGGGTCGTTTACCAGAGCCAGCCGATAGGCGTACGCTCAAACGGCGTACAGCTCGAATTATGGCAGCGGGGCTACCAGCTGTTTACCAAAATTCCGGTGTACGTCGATCAGGACGGGTCGTTCTCGGCCACGGTGTTCGACGGTAACTACAAGCTGGTGCGGCTGCGCGGCAACGGCCCGTGGGTTGATAATACGGATACGATTGATGTGCAGGTCCGTGGCTCGGCGACGATTGACGTACCGGTGCAGCCGTACTTTACGGTGGGCAACGAGAAGTTCCAGAAAGCGGGCACGGCCATTACCTCGACCTGTAAAATCAATCAGGTGCTGACCACGCGCGCCATTGAGCGGGTGACACTGTATGTGGGGGCAACCCAGTTTGTTGACATCAACAACAACGCGGGCAACGTCAGCAAAACCGGCGCCGACCTCGCTGATCTGACCAAAGAGCTGAGCTTTACGATGAACATCCCGTCGTCGGTGGCCAGCAAGTCGGTTATATACGGCCGGATCGGTGTGAAAACCGTCGGGGTTGCCGAAATGCTCTATTCACCGGTGCAGAAGATACAGCTGAAATAAAGAACTAATTGGAGTAGATTAGAAGATGATTGCGTAACCCCTCACTAGCTTCAGGTGAGGGGTTCTTTGTATCGGAAATAATAGACTGATAATGATCAGAAAACTGATATTGGCGGGGCTGCTTTGCCTTGCCGGCGGAGCGCAGGCCCAGCCAACACCCGCGCGTATACCGATTCATGATCCGGTGATGATCCGGCAGGACAGTACCTATTATGCTTTTGCCACCGGCCGGGGCATTTCGGTATGGTCGTCGCGCGACCGGCTGACGTGGAAAGCCGAAAAACCCGTGTTCAGTACCCCGCCGGATTGGGCAGTAAAGGCCGTGCCGGGCTATCGGGGGCATACCTGGGCGCCGGATATTTCGTTTCACAACGGACGCTACTACCTCTATTATTCTGTGTCGGCGTTCGGGAAAAATACCTCCTGCATCGGCGTCGCTACCAACAAAACCCTGAACCCGGCCGATCCGGCGTTTGGCTGGGAAGATCACGGACTGGTTGTTCAGTCGGTGCCGGGGCGTGATAACTGGAATGCCATTGACCCGAATCTGATTGTGGATCAGGATGGAAAGGCGTGGCTGGCTTTCGGGTCATTCTGGGATGGCATCAAAATGGTCCGGCTGCGTGATGACCGGAAAGCGGTTGCGGAGCCGCAGGAGTGGGTGACGCTCGCCAGCCGCAAACGCAGCAATGGCGCCGACGACACGCAGGCCGGTGACGGGGCCATTGAAGCCCCGTTTATCTTCCGCAAAAACAATTACTATTACCTGTTTGTCTCGTTTGACTATTGCTGCAAGGGGCCGCAAAGTACCTACAAAATGATGGTTGGCCGGGCCGGTAAAGTGACGGGGCCGTATGTCGATAAAGCCGGTAAGAAGATGGTGCTGGGCGGCGGGTCGCTGGTATTGCAGGGCGATGCGGCCTGGTATGGCGTGGGCCACAATTCGGTGTATACCTTCGACGGGTCCGATTATCTGGTTTATCACGGCTACGATGCCGCCGACAACGGCAAGTCAAAACTCCTGATCCGGCCGCTGGACTGGGATGCAGAAGGCTGGCCGGTCGTGAAGCCGGAGTAGAGCTGTCGCTGTAAAACGGATTGAGATACTGTCAGACAGGAAATCAATCCGTTTTACGCCGCAACGGATTATTGCCGGGTGAGTTCAAACGTATAGGCGCCGTTGCCGTACGTACCGGTGATTTTTTTATCACCGTTGGAAAGGTCAACCGAGCCGCTGAAATTGCCGATGACGGGTTGCAGCCGCCGGAGCGTGAAGCTGTAGATCAGGCCGATAACTGTACCGGATATATTCCCGTTTTCGTTGATTGCCCCGCTGATCGTATACGTGCCGGATACCTGGGTGGCAGTCTGGGAGCTAACCATGGTCATAGCCGCTTTCTGGCCGTTGTAGGTTACCGTACCACTGTAGGTACCGTTTAAACTGGTTACCTCTTCTGCCTTTATTTCCTGTTTGCTTTTGCAGCCGATACCAAAGAACAGAATCAAAATAAGGGAGAATCCCCCATACATCAGCGTTTTCATAGCCGTTGGATAAGATGAACGTTTGTGTGCCAGACACCTTGTCTGTTGCCCGAAGTTCGTATCCGGCGCGGGGAGCGGAAATAGTTATGCCTAACGATTTTAGGGAAATGCAGCCCGTCAGTCTCCGGTAATGCCCTGTTCACGGGCAAAGTTCAGCAGGGCAACCGGCGTGTCGGTACCGGTTTTGCGGGCAATATTCCGGCGGTGTGCATTAACGGTAAATTCGCTGATGAACAACTGCCCGCTGATTTGCCGGGTCGTGAGGCCGGCGGCAATAAGCCGGATAATGTCCGTTTCCCGCCGGGTCAGCTGATATTTCTGCAGAAAGGCGTCATCCGCCGGTATCGGGGCAGCCGTACCGGCACCTGTGGGCACAGCCGGAAACCATTCCTGTCCGCCGGCCACCGCCTGAATGACTGCTTTCAGCGTACCGGCATCGGTTGTTTTAAGCAGATAACCGGCCGCCCCGAGGGCCTTTGCTTCGCGGATATAGGTCGTCTGGTGGTAGCTGGTAAACACAATAACACGGATGGCCGGAAACTGATGCCTGATCTGTCTCAGGGCTGTCAGACCATCCACGCCGGGCATATTCAGATCCAGTATGACCAGATCGACTGCCTGGTAGTGCAGCACATCCAGCAACTGCCGGCCGTTACTGACGGAGGGAAGTAATGTGGTATCCGGCAAATCCGACAGAATATGGCGGAGTCCGTCCAGGAGCAGGGGATGGTCATCGGCGAGGAGCAGGCGCATTGGCTTGGTCGGGTTATTCTGTTAAATGGCTGTAAGATAACCGGCAGATAATGTTCCGGAAATAGTTAGTTATCTCTATTTCTCGACCGGTAACGGGTCGGCCGGATAGTGGAGGTGATCGAGTATGATCAGTGTACCGCCTCCCGGCCGGACCTGAATGGTGAAAGTACCCTGCATGGCCGAGACCTTTGACCGGATGGTGCGCAGACCGAGCCCGTCTGCCATTGTATCGGGTGAGAGTCCGATACCGTTATCTTCGGCAGCAATGCGGGCAAACAGACCGTGATGCGTCACATCAATCAGGGCTTCCGTCGCCTGTGCATGTTTAAGGATGTTGTGCACTAATTCCTGTACAATCCGGTATATATCGATATGTGACGTATAGGAAACACCGTCATTGTTTTCGAAGCCGGTCACCTGGATGTGCAGCTGTAACTGGCCGGCCGCATTGACCGCACCGGCCAGATCGTCAAGGGCACCGGCCAGTCCGTACTGCTCGACCAGCATCGGCGTCAGGCGGTGGCTGATGCCCCGGATGGTAGCGGATACGGTGGCCAGAACGGATTGGGTCCGCCGGATTTTCGGTGGACTGTCGGGGTGTTCCAGCCCTTTTTCCAGCGCCGACGATACATTAAGTGTGGCCAGAGCAAGCATCGGATTTACGTCGTCATGGAGCTGGCCGGCTATTTTGCGGCGTTCATTTTCTCCGGCCTCAATGGCCCCTGTCATCACGTCCAGCTGATGTTGCTGTTCCAGCTGGCGAAGCTGGCTTTGCTGCAGGGCTTCGCGCTGCCGTGCTCTGGTCTGCCGGTTCCGCAGGTAGAGGATCAGCAACCCGATGGTAAGGCCGGCCAGCAGCAGAATGATGCCGTAAAAGCGCCGTTCCCGCCGGAGCTGCGTTGTCCGGGCGGTATTTTCGGCGTGTAGCCGGGCAATCTGCTGTTCCTTGTCACGAAGCCGTACCCTGGCCATAATCTGCTGAACGGCCCGGTACTGGTTGAGATTCGTAAGTGAATCCCGGATGCTGTAATAGGTATCGGTTGCTTCGCTGAAGGCGGCCAGATTTCCGTTGCGTTTCTGCAGGCCGGCCAGCACTTCGTAATAGTAAAGGCCTGTGGCCGAAAACCGGTTAGCCCTCACATCATTCAGAAGTGGCCTGAGTATCCGGGCGGCCTGACCGGTGTTGCCCAGCCTGGTCAATGTGCGGGCATAAAAGATTTCGGGGGGAATGCGTGAAAAGACCCAGCTGGTTCCCAGATGCAGGGTTTGCCGGTACAGATCAGCTGCTTTCCGGAGTTGTCCCCTGTGCTCGGCGAGGAGTCCGGCTGCCAGAAAATAGGTGGCATAGGGGATGTCGTGCTCAGGGCGGTTAAACTGCCGGCGGCTGCTGTCCAGCATGGCCTGAGCGTGGCCGAACTGCCGTTGATAGCACTTCACGAGGGCCATTTCAGCGTGCATATAAGGGGCGAGGGGTGTTCCGGGGTTGGGCCGGATGAGCTCATCATAAACCTGACCGGCAAATGCTCCGGCGTTATCATAGTCGGTCAGCAGCAGGTTCAGCTGCACCAGATTATACAGCACTGTCGGGCGTGGATTCCGGAAATAGAGCGTAGTGCGTTCATAGAACCGCGGTTTCCGGATGAGGCTGCTGTCGCGGGTAAGGGTTAATAAACTATCATAGGCCGGCATCTGGGCTGCGGGTGTTGTAAGGGCGTACGTAGTCCGGTTGAACCACGCCATAAACAGCGCATTTTTGTCAGAAAGCAGTCTGGCAGTCCGGATGGCTTCGCCGAACGCGGCCCGCATGGCGTCAGGGTTTCCTTTACGCTGCCAGGTCAGGGCGCGGAACGTCTGTAAAAACGCCAGATTTTCGGGGTTCTTAAGCTGGCGGGCGATGCGCAGGCCCAGCGGCAGGTACCGTTCGACCGAATCCGGTTTCTCCCAGTCCATGTACAGCTGAACGGTGTAGGTAAGCGCATCGCTGTACAGCTGCGGGTCCGGAGCGGCGTTCTGTCGTGCTTTCCGGAATATAGGTTCGGCTTCGGCCAGCCGGTTCAGTGATTCGTAGCCTTTCCCCTGATGGATGAGCAGGATATGGAGCCAGCGCCGGTTATTGGTTTTCCGGATGCGGGACTCGTATCGGGCCAGCAGCGTAAACGCCAGCGGAAGGTTCTGTTGGCCCAGATCCTGAAGGTAGTCGCAGGTTTGCCGGAAGGTTGTTTCGGTGACGGGTTGCTGCCGGAGCCGCAGCCATTCGGCCGGCAGGGCCGCTGTCTGCTGTGCATACCCTGCCGGCATCCCGGCAACGAACAGCAACAGGCCGTATAAAGCGAACTGGTAGCGCACAGAAAGCTGGTTGAGTTTTCGGTTAAGGTACAAAAAAACGTGTATTGATGCAGTGCCGGTCATACAGATGCACGGCATTGATCCGCATTTGGCGGTGTGGCGATGGTAGTGTCGGACAGCGCTTGTGGCGGAGGTTGCTCAGCGAAAATCTGTTTTCCATGCGTATTACGGCCTCAAAAAGGCCGTTTTTTTTTTTGAAAAAAGTGCCCGATGTCGAAAATGAGCAAAAGAATGTCGAAAATGGGTTAACAGCGGGAGGGGTCAACCGCCTTTTTTTGGGTTAGTAAAACCATGTAAAACCAAACTATCCCTTTTTAATGTATGCATACCACTAACTACGTAAAGACAGCCTGGCTGACGCTCGGACTGGTCTTTGCTTTCGTGATCGGTTGGGAGATGTACTGGCGGGGGGCAGGGACTGCCGCTCTCGTACAACGATGATGAAAGTATGTGGGCCAGTAAGCGGCGCGAAATCTACGGAAGCACACCTGCCAAACCGGTACTCATCGGGTCGTCCCGGATCAAATTTGATCTGGACCTGCCGACCTGGGCGCACATGACGGGCGAAAAGCCGGTGCA
>CBDFHU010000002.1:0-26474 GCA_965247375.1 Arsenicibacter sp. | reverse complement strand
GATCTATGGCGCTTCCGGAGCGGTTGGGACCGCCGCCGTGCAGCTCGCCCGTTACTTCGGGGCCACAGTTACGGCAGTATGCAGTACCGCCAATGCCGGACTGGTAAAAAGTCTGGGTGCGCAAACGGTGATTGATTACACACGGACCGACTTGTCGCAGCTGAACGAAAAATTCGATGTGGTGATGGATACCGTTAATAAGCTGCCCGTTCGTGCGGCAGCAGATTTACTGATGCCGCATGGCACCCTGATTTTAAGTGCGGCACAGTTGACGGAAATGATTCAGGGAATGAGCTGTACCATTGGCTCCGGCAAAAAACTGCTGATGGGTATGATCAAAAAAACACAGGAAGACATGGCGTTTTTGCAGGAGCTGATGAAGACCGGTGCTTTGCAACCAGTGCTCGACCGGACTTTCCTGCTATCCGAAATGGCCGAAGCGCACCGATATGTCGATAAGGGGCATAAACGCGGAAACGTAGCCATACGGGTAGGGGCGTGCTAAAGGTTCTGAAGCAGCCGCCTCCGGATACGGCTCAGCGATTCGGGTTTAACGCCGATGTAGCTGGCAATCTGGTATTGCGGAACGAGCTGAAACAAATCGGGCCGAGCTTTTAAAAGCCGGAGATAACGTTGTTCCGGTGTATCGGTCAGATAATTCGCCATGATCTCCTGCTGTTCGGCAAAGACCAGCTCCATGATTTTCCGCGAGATGGTCTCAAACTTCGGAAACTGCCGGTATAGTCCCTCTTCCTTTTCGCGGTTACCAACCACGACATAGGAATCGACACAGGCGTCCAGAAAATGAGCAGCGGGTACCTGTTCGTTCAGGCTTTTGATCGACACAACCCATTGCTCATCGGTAAAAAAGCTGCTGGTTTTCTCGTCGCCGTCGACCAGATAATATTGCCGGATACAACCTTCCAGGACAAAATAGGCTTCGGCCGAAATGTCGCCGGCGTGCAACAGAATCGTTCCTTTTTTAATGGGTTCAATGTGCATTGTAGCGGCAATGGCATCGGCTTCCTCCTGCGTGAGGGGCATTATCCGGTGGAAATAATTCAGTAATTTTTGATGCATGGGTTTTCTGACTGAGTGCCAGGCATCGATGTCTGAACATACCGGATGCGGCGGTTGTAAATATACAAAAGCTTATGGAAGCGGAGAAGGGCTTATCGTATGTTGATAATCGCTTTATCCCCTTTCATGCTTTTTTAACCGGCCCCAAACCACAAACGCAGCCATAGCGGCAAAAACCAGGTTGGGTGCAATCAGGTGCGCTTCGCCCCGATGAATGTGAAAAAGGCTGGCGCAGAGCATCAGTACAAAGCAGCCGATGGCGGCTACCGGGGTTAATACCGGTTTGATCCGCAGCAGGGCCGGTAATGCCAGACCCAGTGTACCGAGCAGGTCAACGATACCGGTAAACGTCAGTAGTTCAGGCGATACCTGACCGGTCCACGGCCACATGGTTGCCAGTTGATCAGCCGGCTGAAGGAGTTTCATCAGACCGCCCCAGCCGAAGCTGGCCGCCAGCAGGATCTGAACGACCCATAAAGAAATGGATAAAAGTTTCGGTGATTTTGTGAATCCGGACATATGTCAGTCGTGTTTATGAATGCCCGAAACTACCTATCTTTACTATCCGGCGGAAAGCACTATCCCGTCAGATAGCGCTATCTGACGGGATAGTGCAGCCGGTTAAACGACCAGAACTATGCTGACAAGCGGCGGATGTCCGAAAAATATGCTGTCGATTAAAGATGCGCTGGAGGCGCTCGAGGGTAAATGGAAGTTGTTGATTCTGTTTGCTTTATCGGGCGGTCCGAAGCGGTTTAAACAGATTGCCCATGAGGTTGGCGGGATCACCGATAAGGTACTGTCGAAAGAACTGAAGGCGCTGGAGGCCAATGAGCTGATTAAACGGCAGGTCTACGATACCTTTCCGCCAACGGTCGAATACGCCATTACGCCCCACGGCTTATCGCTCGAAAAAGTAATGGAAGAACTGCATTACTGGGGACTTTCACACCGGAAGAAAATAATCGGAAAATGAGCGTTTGACAACAGCCAAACGCTCATAAACGGACCTGGTTAACGGGTATTCCGCTTCCAGAGTACGCCATTCTTCGTGACCAGACTGGTCAACGCTTGCTGGTGGAATAGTCGGACGAGCTCCTGTTCGGCTTCCTGAGTGGAAAGGCCGCTCAGCTCAGCAAATTCACGGGTAGTCAGGGTGGGATAGGCAGTGAACAGGGATTGCCAGCTCGTATCGTAGGCTGATTTGACTGCCTTCGGATACAGCTTCGTGAGACTGGTTTCATAAACGGTATAGGGCTTAAAGCCGTACACGAATTCACGGTTTCCGGACGCATCGGTAATGTAAACACTCGGGAAACCGCGGACACCCAGTTGCCGGGCCAGTGCCAGGTCCGCCTTGAACAGGTCCTGTGCCGGTCCTTCGTAAGCCTGCTTCAGTTTTGTAACATCTAAGCCCGCCTTGGCGGCAGCATCTGCCAGATGCTCCCATTTGGTGATATTCTTTTTCTCCAGGAACACCATTTCACGGATAATCCGCAGAAAAACAAGGGCTTTGTGCTCATCCTGCATCTGGGCGGCTTTGAAGGCGATGGAAGGCGGATACGACGAATGCAGCGGATCTTCGAGCCACACATCGCCGTCAATCGGCATCTGGTAGTGCCGGCTGACCTCATCCCAGTGGTGGGCTACATCGGATGGTTTACTGATGCCGCCGCTGTTGTAACTCCAGTCGGGCAGCAGGCCACCCATGTGGTAGTCGATATGCACATCATTGCCATACTCAAGTTTCAGTTTCCGCAGTTGCGGTTCAATACCCCAACAGGTTGAACAGATCGGGTCAGTAAAGTAGGTAATGGTGACCGGTTTTTTTACCACAGAAACTGCTGCGGTTTGTGCGGTTGCCGGTTGCTCCGGGAGTTCACAGATACCTTTTTCCGGATCACAGAGTAAAGGATTGTTGCTTACCATAGTATTATTTGTTGCTTGTCCGTTGCCGGTATGAGCCAGAGCAAGAGACAGGGTGATGCATGCAAAAAAGGCTTTTAGCATGGTTTTGTGTTAACTTTGATACAAAAGTGAAACAATACACCAGCGAAGTCAATTAGTCAGAAAAAGTTGACCGGGTTAGAAAAGCGATGGAATCAAGAGAAGAATGCCCTGCGCAGGGGCTGTTGAAAGCCGTTTCGGGGAAATGGAAACCGCAGATTTTTCAGTTAGCAGCCGAAGCGCCCGTACGGTTCAATGCCTTGCTGCGTCAGTTGCCGGGCGCTAACAAACAGTCACTTGCCAATGCCCTGAAGGAAATGGAAGAGGAGGGGTTGCTGGATAAGGCGATTGTGAATGAAAAGCCGCTGCACATCGAATACACGCTGTCGGCCCGCGGTCAGTCGCTGATTCCGGTTTTCCGGCAGCTGGAACGGTTGCTGGAGCCGTAGGTGCTGTTGGCTGGTGGTGGCACGGCTAAAACACTATCGCCTCCCATTGCCCTGATCGCACAGCCGTGCCACCACTACTAACTCGCACGCCACACCTCCGGGAACGGTTAAATTTGCATTCCAGCGTTTTCCGGCGTATACTTGCGCCATCAAGTCAATTTTTACGTGCCTGCCACTACGGCACGGATTGATTTATACAGAAGAGGGGAGAGATCGGGCTCTGTAAACCTCTGGCAACCTACCGCATGGCAAGGTGCTAATTCCCGCCTAAGACAACCGCACAAGCGGCGTTAGGGACTATAAATCGTTAACAACATGATCAACTATCGACGTTGTATGCCCCCGCGGGGCCTATGAACCTGTACCACTGTC
This sequence comes from Arsenicibacter sp., assembly GCA_965247375.1. Lineage (GTDB taxonomy): Bacteria > Bacteroidota > Bacteroidia > Cytophagales > Spirosomataceae > Arsenicibacter. The sequence continues at coordinate 22,626 of CBDFHU010000002.1, read as the reverse complement.
TAACTGAAATCGGGAGCGTTTTCAGTAGACCTGCGCCGGCATGTGCTTGTGCTGGACGTATAGTTCATCATTTCTTTTCATTTTCCTATAATCATGGCCGATCAATTGCATTTTGACACCCTCCAGCTCCATGCCGGACAGGAGGTAGACCCAACCACAAACTCACGGGCCGTCCCTATTTATCAGACGACATCGTATGTGTTCAACAGCTCAGCGCACGGGGCCGACCTGTTTGCGCTGAAGGCGTTCGGAAACATTTATACCCGCATCATGAACCCGACTACCGACGTGTTCGAAAAGCGGGTGGCTGCCCTTGAGGGCGGTGTCGCGGCTGTTGCCGTGGCCTCCGGACAGGCCGCGCAGTTTATCGCGCTGAATAACATCCTGAACGCGGGCGACAATTTTATTTCTACGTCGTATCTCTATGGTGGTACCTACAACCAGTTTAAGGTTTCGTTCAGGCGTCTGGGCATCGATGTGCGGTTTACGGCCGATGAAAGCATCGAAAGCTACGAAAAGCTGATCGACGAAAATACAAAGGCCATTTATGTCGAGACCATCGGCAACCCGGGCTTTAACATTCCGGATTGGGAAGGCCTGGCCGCGCTGGCAAAGAAACACGATATTCCGCTGGTTGTTGACAATACGTTCGGAGCGGGTGGTTACCTGTTCCGGCCGCTGGAACATGGTGCCGCTGTCGTCGTTGAGTCTGCAACGAAGTGGATCGGCGGACACGGCACGAGCATCGGCGGGGTTATTGTCGACGGGGGGACTTATAACTGGGGTAATGGCAAATACCCGCAGTTCAGCCAGCCGTCGCCGGGTTATCACGGGCTGGTGTTCAGCGATGTATTCGGCGTAAACGGCCCGTTCGGCAATATTCAGTTTGCGATCCGTGCGCGGGTGGAAGGCCTGCGCGACTGGGGGCCGGCCATTTCGCCGTTCAACTCGTTTATGCTGCTGCAAGGCATTGAAACGCTGTCGCTCCGCGTTGACCGGACGGTACAGAACGCGCTGGCGCTGGCCCAGTGGCTGGAGCAGCACGAGCTGGTCGAATACGTAAACTACCCGGGTCTGGAAAGCAGTCCGTACCACGAGCGGGCTAAGCAATACCTGAAACGCGGATTCGGCGGGGTGTTTATGTTTAAGCTGAAGGCAGGTAAAGAAGCCGCCGACCGGTTTGTAAACAGCCTGAAACTGGTGAGTCACCTGGCCAACGTCGGGGATTCAAAATCATTGATCATCCATCCGGCATCGACTACGCACCAGCAGTTATCGGAGCACGAACAGGCGGCAGCCGGTGTGGAACCGGGCTTGTTGCGGGTATCGGCCGGTACGGAGCATATCGACGACATTAAAGCTGATTTTGAACAGGCTTTCGCGCAGTTGTAGGCCTGCATCATACGTTTTGATCTACCTACGGTCAGCCCGCACACGCGGGCTGACCGAAACCGTTTAAGTTTTGAACTACTTCGACTACAAATACTCTTTCCCCCTCGAAGCGGGTGGAACGCTGCCGGGCTTTCGGTTGGCCTATACAACCTATGGCACTTACAATCCGGAAGATCCGAAAAACGTGATCTGGATTTGCCATGCCCTGACCGGTAACGCTGATCCGGCTGACTGGTGGAGTGGGTTGGTGGGTCCGGGAAAGTTTTATGACCCGGCTCAGCACTTCATCATCTGTGCCAATGTCATTGGCTCCTGTTACGGGTCAACCGGCCCGCTGTCGGTTAATCCGGAAACGGGTGAGCCGTTTTACCATGACTTTCCGACCATAACCATCCGGGATATGGTTAATGCCCTGGATCTGCTGCGGCAGGAACTGGGTATCGAAAAAATCTACAAGCTGGTCGGCGGATCACTGGGCGGGCAGCAGGCCGTTGAGTGGGCTATTTTGCAACCCCGGCTGATTGAAAATCTGATCCTGATTGCGTCAAATGCCGTTTTTTCGCCCTGGGGCATTGCCTTCAACGAATCGCAGCGGATGGCGATTGAAGCCGATCCGACCTGGCGGGAACGCCGTGATGATGCGGGGGTAAACGGTATGAAAGCCGCCCGGTCTATGGCCCTGATTTCCTACCGGAATTACGATACCTACGGCTTTACACAGGCCCTCGATAATAACGAGCAACTGGCTGATTACAAGGCGGCCAGCTACCAGCGCTATCAGGGCGAAAAAATCGCCGCCCGCTTCAACGCCTTTACCTACCGCGTACTGACAACGGTGATGGACTCCCATAACGTAGGCCGGAACCGTGGCAGTATCCTCAATGCCCTGGCGCAGATTAAGGCCAACACGCTGGTGGTCGGTATCCGCTCGGATATTCTGTTTCCGCCGTCGGAGCAGCAGTTTCTGGCCCGCCACATTCCGAATGCGGTTTATGAAGAAATTGACTCGCTATACGGGCATGACGGTTTCCTGATCGAGTTCAAGCCACTGGCGGGGCTCATCCGGAAGTGGATGAACAGCATTGGTCAGGTAAAAAAACAAGAACAGCAAAGCGCGTAACGAGGGAATGTTCTGGTACGAAGAAGAAGTCCGGCAGCTTGAACGAAAAGTAACGAATAAACCACCATTGACCGGCCGGACGGTATTTTACGGCAGCTCATCGATCCGGTTATGGTCGTCGCTGGCCGCTGATTTTCCGGAAAAAAAGACGTTGAACCTTGGTTTCGGAGGTTCAACGCTGGCGGCCTGCACGTGGTTTTTTGAGCGGCTGGTGGTACCGGCCAAACCGTCCTCAATCGTGTTTTATGCGGGTGATAACGACCTGAGCGATAACCGGCACCCCGAAGAAGTATACCTGTTTTTCTGCACCCTGGTCGATAAGGTAGAACAACATCTGCCCGGCACTCCGTTGATTTATCTGGCCATCAAGCCAAGTCCGGCGCGGTGGGCCATTGTTGACCGGATTCATTACACCAACAAAATTATATCCGAAAAAATACAGGAGCTGTCTCACTGTCAGTTTGTTGATCTGTATACCCCTATGCTGAACAATCATGGGTTGCCGCGGCGGGAGTTATACGAGGCTGACGGATTACACCTGAACCCAAAAGGGTATGCGCTTTGGCGGGACGTGTTGTTGAATAGCGCCGTTACTTTTTAACGATTTCTTTACAACCGATTACCCGAAATCTGCCGAAATTCGGCCGTTGAACCGAACTTGTTATGCACCGCGAGTATCACGAATGGTATAGCCCGAATCTCGGCCGGAAGATGGAATTATTGATCTTCGGTCATGCCGGTGCCAGGGTATTGGTGTTCCCTACGCGTTGCGGCCGTTTCTACGAATACGAAAATTTCGGGCTGGTTGAAGCCCTGGCCGATAAGATTAACAACGGCTGGATTCAGCTGTTCTGCGTCGACAGCATTGATGCTGAAAGTGTGTACAATATGTATGCGCCGCCGCATGACCGTATCCGGCGGCATCTGCAATATGAACAGTATATTCTGGAAGAGGTGCTGCCCCTGACGCGGGTGAAAAACGATCAGCCGTTTATGATTTCGCACGGATGCAGCCTCGGCGCGTTTCATGCCATGAACATTGCGCTGCGGCATCCGCAGTTGTTTGGCCGCATCGTGGCGTTCAGCGGCCGTTATGATTTATCGATGGCTGTTGATGATTTCAGGGGCCTGTTCGATGATGAGTATAATGAAGACATTTACTTCAACACCCCGCTCCATTTTTTGCCCAACCTGCAGGATGAATACAGGCTGAGCCTGATCCGCCGGATGCAGATCACTTTTACCATCGGCGATCAGGACCCGTTTCTGGGCAACAACATGGCCCTCCGCGACATCTTTCAGGAAAAGCAAATTCCCCACGAGTTCTTTGTCTGGCAGGGCCGCGCCCACAAGGCCAAATACTGGCACAAAATGGTGCAGATGTACCTTTGATAAAGAGCGAATGAGTGAAAGAGATAAAGAGTGAGACTGCTAAAAGAGTGAATAAGTCAGTAGCGGTTTTCAGTCACTGCGTCAGCAGATCGCTCTTTCACTCATCCACTCTTTCGCTCTTTCACTCATTTGATGTATCTGAAATCCTCATTGCCCTGTAAGGCGAGGAGGGTTTGGTACATGAGCTGGATTACCGACTGCACATCGTCTTTGTGAACGGTTTCGACGGTGGTGTGCATGTACTTCAGCGGCAGGGAAATCAGCGCGGAGGCAATGCCCTCGGTAGCGTAGGCAAAGGCATCGGTGTCGGTACCGGTTGACCGGCTTACGGCCTGGCGCTGGAAACCGATGTTGTTCTTGTCGGCTACGTCGATGATAAAGTCCAGTACGTTATTCTGCACCGCCGGACCATAGCACAGTACCGGACCGGCACCGGCTTTCAGGTCGCCCTGCTCTTTTTTGTCGTAGCGCGGTGATTGGGTGTCGTGGGTCACGTCGGTACAGATTGCCAGGTCAGGGCGGAGGCGGCGGGCGATCATCTCGGCACCCCGCAGCCCGATTTCTTCCTGTACGGCATTGACAATGTACAGCGTAAACGGCAGCGTCACGTTGTTTTCTTTCAGCAGACGGGCCACTTCGGCGATCATGAAACCACCCATGCGGTTGTCAAGGGCGCGGCCCACATAGTAGCGGTCGTTCAGCTCGAACAGGCCGTCGACAAACGTACACACCGTGCCCACATGAATACCCATGTCGGCTACTTCCTGCTTGTTAGCGGCTCCCACATCGATGAACAGATCGGTTACTTTCGGGGCAGTGTCCTTCGCCAGGTCACGGACGTGGATGGCCGGCCACCCGAAAACACCCGTAACAACGCCCTTTTTCGTGTGCAGGTTTACCCGCATCGACGGTGCAATGACAGCATCTGAACCACCGTTCCGGCGGACATAGATATAGCCGTTGTCGTCGATGTAATTCACAAACCACGAAATTTCATCGGAATGGGCTTCGATAACAACCTTGTAGGGTTGTCCGGGGTTAATGACCCCGACGGCCGTGCCGTAAACGTCGACGATGTACTCGTCAATATAAGGCTTCAGGTAATCGAGCCAGATTTGCTGCCCCGAGGCTTCGAAGCCGGTCGGAGACGCATTGTTGAGGTAGGTATAGAGAAACTCTTTACTTTGATCGGTCATGGTACTAAAACAGGATATACCTTTTATCAAACCAACAAAAAACGCCGGACTTATGAAAGCGGCCCGGCGTTTTTATGCTGGTAAGCCAGCGGTCAGAACACAATCCGGTAACTCAGAACCGGCAGCAGACCGGTCATGTAGTAGGTTTTGGTGGTGCCGGAGCGGGGCTCAAAATATTGCCCGAATACGTTTTGCCGGTTGGTCGCATTCTGAATATCAAGTGACAGGGTCCGGGTCGAACGGAGCTTGTTTTTCTTCCAGCTTAACCGGATGTCTGTACGGAAATAGTCAGGGATTTTCAGCGTATTCGTCAGCTCATCCACATACACGGTTTGCTGCTGCCGCTGCGATTCTGCCAGATTGATCGGGGTATCCCGGTAACCGCCGAAATAGGTCAGTTTGATGTTCAGACCCAGCACACTGTTGCGGAACATACCGTTTTCGCCGGTAATAAACTCCTTGCCCGCCAGCAGGTTAGTGGCATATTTACCGTCGTAGCGCGTGCTGCGCCAGATTTGGTCTGAACCTTGATATTCAGAGCGGTATAGAGACGTTGACCACAGGAAATACAGATTGTGGTGCAGGAACTGCTCCAGTGTCAGCTCGGCCCCATAGTTACGGCCCCTGCCGGTATTGGTCAGTGACTGCACCGGAAAGCCATACATCAGGTTAACGGCCGAAAAGGCATCCCGTTTTCCGGCACTTACCGGCAGATTAAACAGCGACTGGTAGTAGGCTTCTGCTTTCGCCCGCAGGTGGTCGTTGATCGAATAGTCATAGGCCAGAACGGTGTGGTGTGATTTGCTGAGACCAAGTTGCCGGTTAGGCGCAATCAGGCTACCGTCAGCCGCCGGTAGTTTGATGAAGTACAGGGCCGGATTCTGAAGCTGACTGTGCAGGCCGTAGCCGAGGCTGAGGGTATGTTTCGGCAAAAATGACCAGCGGACCGACGCACGCGGCTCCACCGAATGGGTATTGTTAAGCATAAACCGGAGATAATGTACTCCTGCATTCAGCGTTACCTGCTCCGACAACCGGTAATTCCACTGGCCGTACGCCTGCAAGGTATAGGCGGTCTGGTTGTTGATCGAAACCATGACCCGCGTTTGTTGCAGGGTATCAACCCATGCCGTGTTCCGGAGGTCGTACCGGATTTGTGTGCCAATCAGGCCGGTACGGAACGTGTTTTTGGCGTTGAGTTTATACGTCAGCACGCTGGAAACCGTCCGGCGCTGAATGGTATACTTGTCATCATCGCGGAGTTGTGGTTTCAGTTCGTCGGTCAGGTAATGGCCTTTGAGCCCGTTGCTGTAGCCCGACGCAAGTACGACCGTTTTCAGAAATGCCTTCCGGCCGATGTTGATCGAGTGGGTTGCTCCGACAGCACCGGTGTTGGCGTAGTATTTTTCACTGATACGGTCAAATTCGCTGGTCCACGCGGTAGAGTCGCGGCTGGCTTCAATGTTCTGACTGCTTAGCCCGCCGAAACCAAATAAGGTAAAGGTACCTGCCTTGCGGGTAGGTAGATAAAGGTTGAATGACAGGTCCTGAAAAGTGGTAACGCCCGACGTTACATTAACCCCGACCAGCGACAGGATACCCAGCGTTGAGTAGCGGTAGTTGAACAGATATGAGCCTTTGTATTTTCTGGAAAAAGGCCCTTCTGACGACACATCGATGCCGAGAACACCGGCCTGTACCGTGCTTTCGCGTTTCTGGTTGTTGCCACGGCGGAGTTTCAGGTCAAACACCCCGGAAAGCGCATTGCCATATTCGGCGGGAAAGGCGCTGGTCATAAAATCGGAATTGGCCAGTAACTGGGCACTGAGAATGGACACGCCGCCCGCCGCCGAACCGATGTTGGCGAAGTGGTTCGGGTTCGGAATTTCGACGCCTTCCATCCGCCAGAGCAGGCCGTTCGGGGCATTACCCCGGATGACAATCAGGTTATTACCATCGTCAGCGCCGACCACCCCGGCATAGGCCGTGGCCATACGGGCGGGGTCGTTCACGGCGGCGGCAAACCGCTGGGTTTCTTCGACCGAAAAGGTGCGGGCCGACACGGTAGCCATCTCATTCAGCGGCTTGTCTTTTTCAATAGTCGGTTTTACGGTAACCTCGGTCAGCTGGGTGATGGTTTCCTCCAGATTAATGTTCAGGATCAGCTCTTTACCGGCATCAACAACAACACTGGTCAGGACGACATCTTTATAGCCGACAAACGAAATTTTCAGGCTGTGCCGGCCAACGGGTACCTGGGTAAGCCGGAACGTACCGTCGGATTCGGTGAGCGTACCTTTTACGGGGGAGACACTAACGAGGGCAATCGTTGCGCCGGGAATCGGCGTTTGCAGACTTTGGTCGACAACCGTACCGCGGATCGTCTGGGTAAACCGTGCCTGACCACGGGCAACCGATGAGCAAAGGAGGAGGGCAAAAAAGAGGAAACTACGCTGTGCGTTCATGAGGTAACATTTGTTGTTTGTTACCCCATGACATCCGCAAGCGTTATTACCCCTACTTCTTTTCTGAATGAAAAATGAATAATGTAAAATGGTTTTTCAGCCATTTTTTTTAATTATCCATTATCCATTATCCATTATCCATTATCCATTATCCATTATCCATTACTCCCACTCCCACGCATCGTCGTTGATGAGTTCGGCGACGACGGCGGTCCAGCCGGTCTGGTGAGAAGCCCCGATGCCGTGGGCCGTATCCCCGTGGAAGTATTCATAGAACAGCAGCAGGTCCTTATTTTCAGGCTTCTGGTAAAAGGCGGCATAGGGCCCATGGACCAGCCGCTGCCCCAAAGACGACTGTGAAAAGATGTGTACTACCCGTTTGGCCAGTTCGTTGGAGACCTGTTCGAGCGTCAGAAAATTACCGGAACGCGTCGGAAATTCGACCTTGAGCGAGTCGCCGTAGAACTGATGGTATTTTTTCAATGCCTTGATGAACAGGTAATTGATTGGCATCCAGACCGGACCACGCCAGTTGGAGTTACCGCCGAACATCGACGAGTCGGAGTCGCCGGGATTGTAGCGCACACTGTAAACCTGCCCGTCAATCTGAACGGCATACGGGTGCTGTTCATGGTATTTTGACAAGGCCCGGATACCGCCCGCCGACAAAAATTCACTTTCATCCAGCAGAATCTGTAACAGTTTCACCAGCCGCTCCTTCGAGACCAGCGACAGGATAATGTCGCCTTCGTCGGAAGTCTGCTCGTTGGGCAGGGGTTTACCGAGACGCTGGTGGTATTTGTGGAAATAATTCATCCGCTTCAGGAAATCGGAGAGGGGGCCGCATTTGCTGCGTTTGATTACCGACACCGCAAACAGAACCGTCAGGCCCACCACCGACCGTACTTTCAGGCGGGTCGCATCGCCGTGGGCGGGGTAAAGCAGGTCGTAATAAAACCCGTCTTCTTCGTCCCAAAGCTCCTGATTGAGTGATTCGGCGATCAGGATAAAGTGTTCGTAGAACTTCGTTGCCACATCCTCAAATGTCGGGTCATAAACCGTAATTTCGAGAGCAATGTCCATCATATTCAGCGCATAGAGTGCCATCCAGGCGGTGGCATCGGCCTGTTCGAGCAGGGTGCCGGGCGGCAGGTGACTGCGGTCAATCACCCCGATATTGTCCAGTCCGAGGAAACCGCCCGAAAAAACGTTGTTTTCCTCTTCGTCGTGGCGGTTTGCCCACCACGTAAAGTTGATAAGGAGTTTCTGGAAAATACGCTTCAGGAAATCGACATCCGCGTTACCGTGGATGGCCCGTTCGATGCGGTAAACGGACAACGCAGCCCAGGCGTGCACCGGTGGATTTACGTCCGAAAAATTCCACTCATAAGCCGGTATCTGTCCGGCCGGACTCATGTACCACTCCCGCATCATCAGGATCAGCTGATTTTTGGCAAACAGTGGATCGATCATCGCCATCGGGACGCAATGAAACGCTAGGTCCCAGGCCGCATACCAGGGATATTCCCACTTGTCGGGCATGAGCAGAATATCCTCGTTGTTGAGGTGGGTCCAATGGTGATTCCGGCCGAGCGCCCGTTCAGAAGGCGGTTTCGGAAAGCCCGGATCGCCCATCAGCCAGCGGGGTACGTCATAGTGGTAATACTGCCGTGACCAGAGTAGCCCGGCCAGAGCCTGGCGCTGGATATTTTTCAGGTCATCCGGCGCATCGGCCGGTGCCATGCGGGCATAAAACGCGTCGGCCTCGTCCTTCCGCAAGGTAAATTGCTGGCTGAATGCGGCATCAAAAGGCTGGTCAACCGCTTCTTTGCAGAGTCTGAGTGAGAGGGAAACCGTAGTCCCGCCGGCTATCTTCAGCCGGTAAACCGGTGCGAACTTAGTACCGGCCGGCTGGTTTTGCAGTGCTTCGGTCAGGTAGTGATTCTGTCCTGTCAAGGCATCATGAAACGCATCTTTAACAAACGGCGACCGGTTCGGAATGCCGTACAGACGCAGCGTATTCGACTCGTTTTCGGTCATAAACGCCGTGTCGGTCGGCTGGTAATAGAGCCGGTACTGTCCCGCTTTCGGGTGCATCAGCATCACCGATCCGGCAGCATCAGTCGCCGGTTGCCGCGAAATGACCGGCTTCGGATAATCAGTTTCAAAGGCCCATCGGTTGCGGCACCAGAGCGTCGGCAACACATGAATCTGTGCCGTTTCGGGTCCGCGGTTCGTGACCGAAATCCGGATGCAGATGTCCTCCGAATGAACCTTAGCGTATTCTGTGACGACATCGAAATACCGGTTTTCGTCAAAAATGCCGGTATCCAGCAGCTCAAACTCGGAGTCCTGCCGCGACCGCCGGGCGTTTTCCTGCCGGAGCTGCTCGTAGGGAAAGGTTGCCTGCGGGTATTTGTACAGAAACTTCATGTACGAGTGCGTCGGCGTGTTGTCAAGGTAGTAATACAGTTCCTTAACATCTTCCCCGTGGTTGCCTTCGTAATTGGTCAGGCCGTACAGCCGCTCTTTCAGGATCGGGTCTTTGCCGTTCCAGAGCGCCAGGGCAAAACAGACATGCTGGTGGTAATCGGAAATGCCGCCGAGGCCGTCTTCACCCCAGCGGTACACGCGCGAGCGGGCGTGGTTGTGCGGGAAAAAGTCCCAGGCGTTGCCGTCGGCACTGTAGTCTTCGCGGACCGTTGCCCACTGGCGGTCAGATAGGTACGATCCCCATTTTTCGAGCGGAACCGTTTTTTTGGCGTTCTCAAGGAGCCGCGCCCATTCGGCAGAGTTTGTCATGGTAAATGCGTTCGGGCTGCTCAGCCCCCTGTTGCAAAACTTTCGAAAACTGTCATGCCTCCGTCAATCAGAATGCTGGTGCCGGTAATGTAATCAGAATCGTCGGAAGCCAGGAAAACGGCGAGTTTGCCGATGTCTTCCGGTTGCCCGATGCGGTTATACGGGATCAGATTCATCAGGCTGTTCAGGGCCTGCGGCGTTTCCCAGGCGGGTTTATTAATTGGTGTCTGGATGGCTCCGGGGGCGATGCTGTTGACGCGGATTTTCCGGTCGCCATACTCCTGGGCCAGCGATTGCATCAGGAGTTTGACCCCGCCTTTAGAGGCGGCGTAGTTCACATGGCCCGCCCACGGAATCACTTCGTGTACCGAACTCATACAGATAATTTTACCGGTAGCCAGCGAAACCTCAGGTCGCGGGCCGCGGCGCAGAAATTCACGGATGGCTTCGCGGGCACACAGAAACTGGCCGGTCAGGTTGATGTTGATGACGGTCTGCCACTGATCCAGCGTCATTTCGTCGAATTTGGCGTCTTTCTGCAAACCGGCATTATTCACCAGAATGTCAATGGTGCCAAACTGCTCAATGGCCTGGCGGAACATGGCCTGTACCTGATCTTCCTGACTGACATCGGCCTGAATGGCGATGGCCTGGCTGCCCGCCGCTTCAATCTGGCTGACAACTTCCTGTGCTCCCTTGAGGCTCGAACTGTAATTAACGATCACGTTTGCCCCTGCCTGTCCGAGGGCGAGCGCAACGCCCGCGCCGATACCGGAGCTGCTACCTGTAACCAGAGCCGTCTGTCCGGCTAGTTTCTTCTCCATATTTTCATTGAGTGAGTTAGTGATTGAACGATTGCGGGTATGATTCCGCTGCATCAACAGAATGCCATACTACATTCGCCGGGGAATTTGTCGGGTATTGCATTAGTTGGGTAACCGGTACCTGTAGTAAAGGTTATTGATTGTGTGCTATTTTAGCGAAAATTTAATGATCCGTACACGGGGCGTTACCGGTATTTAGCCAGGATTTGACCAAACGGATTGTGCAGACACTGATTATGAAAAAATACCTTGTTCTCGTTTTGCTGCTGGCCGTTTGGGGTCAGAGCGAGGGACAGTCTATTTACCGGCAGCCGGGCATAGATGTGTTGTTTTACCACTTTTCGCTGACGTTGTCCGATGCCTCTAATGAGATTAAGGGCGAAACCCGCATCCGGTTCACCCGGTTAACCGGACAGACAGACCCGATCTGGTTTGACCTCGCCGGACCGGCATCCGCTACGGCTGCAACGGGAATGCGGGTCACCGGCGTGAAGACTGCCGACGGCAAAGACGTTTCTTTTTCGCACCGGCAGAACCGAGTATTTCTGACCTTGGCCGGTCAGCCAAATATTCCGCAGGAAGTACTGATCCGCTACGAAGGTGTGCCGGAAAAAGGATTGATTATCAGTAAAAATAAGTTTGGTGACCGGACATTTTTCGGCGACAACTGGCCCAACAATGCCCGGCACTGGCTACCCGTTGTTGATCACCCGTCCGACAAGGCAACCTGCGATTTTATGGTGACGGCACCGTCGCATTACCGCGTGATTGCCAACGGTAAACGGGTGACAGAATATGCAATGCCGAACGGACAGACTCTCACACACTGGCATGAAGGCACGCCCATTCCGACAAAGGTTATGGTAGTCGGGGCAGCCCGGTTTGCCGTTGATGAGGTTGGTACAGTTTCCGGTATTCCGGTGCAGAGCTGGCTGTACCCGCGTGACAGCACAAAGGGGTTTATCGACTATAAACCCGCCCGGGCGATGCTACAGTTTTTCATCGACAAAATCGGGCCGTATGCTTACGAGAAGCTGGCGAATGTAGAATCCACCACGATGTTTGGCGGCATGGAGAATGCAAGCTGTATTTTTTACAACGAAAAAATGATTTTCGGTCGTAAAAACAGTGATATGGAGTCGTTGCTGGCGCATGAGATTGCCCATCAGTGGTTCGGCAATTCGGCCTCGGAAGCTGACTGGCCTCACGTCTGGCTCAGCGAAGGATTCGCTACCTATTTTTCAGCCCTGTATATGGAACATGCCTACGGTCGTGACACGCTCAACCGGATTCTGAATGCCAACAAAGGACAGATTTTCCGTTTTGCCGCCCTGCGCCCTAAGGGCACCATTGTCGACTCAACCGCGACTGATCTGATCAGTCTGCTGAACCCCAATTCGTATCAGAAAGGCGGGTGGGTACTGCACATGCTGCGTCATGAGGTCGGTGATGAGGTGTTCTGGCAAGGTATCCGGGCTTACTACGCCCGCTACCGCGACAGCAACGCACAGACGGCCGATTTTCAGCAGATTATGGAAAAGGCAGCCGGCCGCTCACTCGACATGTTTTTCCGGCAGTGGCTCTATGCGCCGGGTTATCCGGAACTGAGCTGGCGGTGGCGTTACGATGTTGCCCGGAAAGAGCTGGTTATCAATGTGGTGCAGCAGCAGGCCGTTGCCACTACGTTTACGTTGCCGCTGGTATTCAGCCTGCAGGACGGCGTTAACCGTGATCTGGCGCGTTCGGTAAAAGTGGTACTGGATAAACGGCAGCAGGAGTTTGCTATTCCGCTGACACAGAGGCCGGTAGTGGTTGTGCTGGACCCCGATAATACCGTACTGATGAAAGCCGTACAGGCGAAGTAATCCATTGAACATTCACTACGTCCATATATTTCTTATCTATCCTCATGACCGGTGTTTTACCTGCGGCCCGACGGCCTGTTGCCATTCTTTTTGTCTTGTTTTTTCTGTCCGGCTTTGCCGCTTTGCTTTATCAGGTTATCTGGCAGCGGCTGCTTGTCTTCTACACCGGTTCCGACACGGTCAGCATCAGCCTGATTGTTTCGGCCTTTATGACTGGCCTCGGGTTGGGGTATCTCGTTGGCGGCCGGCTCGCCGACCGTGCTGCGCCATTGGCAAACCTGCGTTATTTTGTCGGGGCCGAAGTGGGTATTCTGCTGTTTGCGGCATTCAGTAAAGCCATTCTGTACGATTATCTGTTTCAGTCAGCGCCTGATTTCGGGGATAATACCCTTGTGCTCTATGCCGTCGTTTTCGGGGTATTGCTGGTCCCGACCTTTCTGATGGGGTTTTCCTTACCAGCGCTCTCTAAAGCCTTCCGCTTTGCCGATGGTACCGAACAGGCCCGGTACATCAGCCTGCTTTACTTTGTGAATACACTCGGAGCGGCGGTAGGGGCTTTTGTGACCGGTTTTGTGCTGGTCCGGCAGATGGGCTATGCGTCATCCATCTGGGTCGGAGTAGTATTTAATGGCATTTGCGCCATCGGGGCACTCGGGCTGGGACGGCAACAACCGCAGACCGGAACGGCTGCAACACCTGGTCCCGAAACCGGCAGTCTGACCTTTACGCCTATGCTGACGCTGTGGTCGACCCACTATTTTCTGTCGGGGCTGGCGGCGTTATCGCTGGAGCTGATCTGGTTCCGGGTACTCGAAACCCTGATTAAGTCGGTTTCCCTGACGTTTTCCGTCTTGCTGGCCATCTATCTGGGGTCAATGGCGATAGGTACCTGGGTGGGGGTAAGGCTGGTGAAGAGCCGGATGTTTCAGACACCCGCTACCCGCGAGCGGTTGTTTCTGGCCGCTCAGGTTGTACTCTATATCTACACCGGACTATCGGTAGTTATTTTTATAAGCAGTGTGAGTCAGCTTCCGGCACTGCGTTTTTTGTGGGACTATTTTCTGAGCGGTGAGCCGGTACTGAGCGCGCGGTTTACGGTCTTTACCTATGGACTGATCCCGCTTTTTCTGCTGTTTATTCCAACGTTCATGATGGGGTTAAGCTTTGCCGTTTCGCAGTCCCTGATTCAGGACCGGTACGAAGAAGTGGGGCGCAAAGTGGGCTGGCTTCAGTTTATCAACATTGTCGGGTCGGCGGTTGGTGCATGGTGGGTGACCTGGGTGGGTTTTCCGCTGTTCGGGTCAGCCGAACTGCTGCGGTTAATTGCCGGGCTGAGTCTGGTCTACGGGTTTGTGCTGTTTTTCCGGAAGCATATCCATCCGCTTGCGATGATTGTGCTGGTGATTGTGCAGTTTCTGGCCATGCTGACGATTCCGGATAATAATCGCTTCTGGCAGCTGATGAACGGGGTTCGCTCAGATAAACAGATTTTGTTCAATGAAAACGAATCGGGAGTCTCGGTTATTAAGCTCGACAGTAATCAGCGCAGCGGCGTTGTGTTTGTGAATGGATTGGGACAGAGCGGATTGCCGTTTTACATTGATGAGGTGCATACGTTGCTGGGTGGACTTCCCGTTATGATTCACCCGAATCCGGAAAAGGTGGCGGTCATCGGTTTGGGGTCAGGAGGGACCGTGCAGGGCATCGGTGGCCGGGCCGAAACCCGCCGGATCGATTGTTTTGAGATTGTGAGTAATCAGGCCCAGCTGCTGGCCGAATATGCCGCCGTTGCCAATGACCGTGCCGTGGAGTATGTGCTGTCCGACAAACGCCTGCAACTGATTTTCCGCGACGGCCGGTATGCACTCCGGCAGCGTCCGGATCTATACGATGTGATTGAGGCCGATGCGCTGCGGCCCTCGTCGGCATTTTCGGGTAACATTTACTCAAAAGAATACTTTATGCTGCTTCGTTCACGGCTGAAGCCGAAAGGCCTGGCGGTTACGTGGTGCCCGACAGGCCGGGTCCTGAACACCTTCCGGCAGGTATTTCCATATGTACTGTACGTAGAGCATCTGGTGCTGATTGGCAGCAACGAACCCATTCCGCTTGACTGGGAAGCTATTCAGCAACGGGCGACAAGTACGTTCAGCAAGCAGCATTACGGAGTAGCCAATATTGACCTGTGGAAGCTCATCGGTAAATACCGGCCGGTGACGCAGCAGCTGCCTCGGCCCACGAACGTTCCGGACGAAATCAATACGGATCTTTTCCCAAAAGATGAATACAGCATCCGGCAACGGGATAAGGTGTCGTATTAAAGAATAATAGTTTTGTAAAGCGGGCCGGTATCCTGAAATAATGTGCCGGAATACCGGCCCGTGTTGCGTATTTCTCCGGCAGAAATCTTATTTTGTGTGCTCAATCACACAATAAATGGAATCTATAATTACCTCACCCTCTACACAAGCGGCCGTTTATCCGCCCTCTCCATCCATTGACAGCACAGGCTTTCTGGACCCCACACCAGCTTTTAAAGCGCAGGTCAGGCGAACACTTACCGGCATCGTTGCCTTTGGATTTCTCTATGTACTATTGATTGCATTTGGTCTGGTACTCGGCTATTTATGTGCCATGGGGGCCATGATGCTTATTACGGTGTCCGTCAATAAGTTCACAATACTGATCGGGTTAGGGCTGGTGGCACTGGCCGGGATGTTTCTGCTTTTTCTGATTAAGTTCATTTTCGGGGTTCACAAAAACGAAAGTAACCAGCGGGTCGAGATTACCGCCGGTGAGCATCCCCGCTTGTTTGCGTTTATCGACCAGCTTACAGATGAGGTAAACTCGCCGAAGCCATACCGGATTTATCTCACACCGGACGTGAATGCCAGCGTCTTTTACAATTCCAGTTTCTGGAGCCTGTTTCTGCCCGTACGGAAAAATCTGGAAATCGGCCTTGGTCTGGTGAATTCGGTGAACATGAGTGAATTTAAGGCGGTAATGGCCCATGAGTTCGGACACTTCTCGCAGCGCTCAATGAAGCTGGGCAGTTATGTGTACATCGTTTACCGGGTTATCTATGATCTGGTGTATGACCGCGACCGCTGGGATGATCTGCTGGCCAAATGGGCATCATCCGGTGGTTTGTGGAGCGTCTTTGCCAGCCTGACACTGGGCCTGGTCAATATTGTCCGGAAGGTTCTGGTACTGGCTTATCAGTGGCTGTCGCTCCGTCATAAAGGGCTTTCACGGCAGATGGAATATCAGGCTGATTTAGTAGCGGTTAGTGCGGCGGGTAACAGCCCGGCGGTGTCTGCGCTGCGCCGGATTGTGATCGGGTCTACTGCATTTCATACATGTATGAGGCAGGTGAATGCGCTTTACAGTGAATCTAAAGCTGTAACTAACCTGTTTGAGATTCACCGGTTGGCGCTCCGGGAGGTTGCCGGTCAGAATGAGATTCCGTTACGGAACGGACTGCCTGACATGGCTGATGCACATGCACTGAAACTAAAACCGGCTAATCGTGTAAACTACGAGGATCAGTGGGCGTCTCACCCGTCGATGCCGGAGCGGGAAGCCAACATTAACACCGTCAATGCCCCTTGTATTGTTGACGAAACGTCGCCGTGGACACTGTTTAATGATCCGGATCGCTGGCAGCAGAAACTAACGGCACACATGTATGAAAATGTAGACGCTACAGAACCTTCCGGAACACGGCAGTTTCTCAGCCTTGACGAGTTCAGAACCTATACGGCTGAAGAAGAGGCCCGCTATACATTGCCGGACGTATATAATGGATTTTATGACGGGCGGCTTTTATTTACGTTTGACCCGGCCGTCACAGCCGTAGAAGCAGGCGAATTGCTGGTGCCGGAAGCTATCTTTACGGATCAGCATGTTACGGAACAAAAGCAACTGTTTGCAGCACTGGGAGACCGGGATACGCTGGAGCAAATTAAAAACGGCCGGATTCAGGTGCGGTCGTTTGATTTTGACGGTGTAAAGTACCAGAAAAATCAGATTAATGAGGTATTTGATACGCTGAGTAACGAAGTAAATGACCGGCAAAACCGGATGCTGTTACTCGAAAAAGCGGCCTTCCGCTGGTATTATGCCAGGGCTGCTGAACAGGGCAATCAGGAAGACTTACTGGAGCGCTATGTGGTTTACTTCCGTTTGGACCAAGAGCGTCAGGAATATGACCGGTTATTTACTTTGTTCCGGCTGTATTTCCAGCATGCGTATGAGGAGGCCCAAAACGGCGGTGATTTGTCGAAACGTACTAAAGAAGCGATAGATGAGTTAAATAAACTCCTGCAGCAGGCATTTGCCGTGAGTGAAACACTTGTCTTTCCGGCTGAGGTAGAAGGATTACCGTTTTCCGGTAAGTATACTGCGTATCTCTGTGGCGGTGCACTTCAGGAGGTTAGCGGGGAACTGTTTAACTGGGATTCAATGGTTGGTCTGTTTAAACAACTGGAAGAAATAGCGGGTAAAACCGGCCAGATTCAGTTTATTTTTCTGACCGATTTGCTGCGGAAACAGGCAACACTGAGCTGACAGGTAAATTTTATGCCCTAATGCTGTTTACCTTTGTCGTATGAAGTTTACATGTACACTCATCGGCATACTGGCCGTCTCGTTGGCGGCCTGTACGCCTAAAACCTACACAAAGGCTCCGGCTGGTCTGGCTGACTTCTGGGCACCCAAAGCGAACCGGACCGGTATGATATCCGCCCACCGCGGTGGCGGCGACATTAAGGGGTATCCCGAAAACTGCATCGAATCCTTTGATTATCTGGCCAAACGGCTACCAGTAATTATTGAGTGTGATATTGATCTGACCAAAGACAGTGTGCTGGTGATGATGCATGATCAGACGCTGGACCGGACTACCAACGGCACCGGTAAGCTGATTGATAAGACGTATGCCGACATTCAGCAGTACCGGCTGGAAGACAACGCCGGTAACCTGACCGCGTTTAAAGTCCCGACCCTCGAGCAGGTGCTGCGGTGGGGCAAAAATAAAGTGACGTTTACCCTCGATGTGAAGCGGAATGTATCGTTTGAAAAAGTAGTCGATATGATTCACAAGACGGGGGCGGCCAACTATGCGTGTGTGATCACGTATAATGCACAGGATGCTGCCAAAGTCCATAAACTGGACCCGTCGCTGATGATTTCGGTAACCATCCGTAACCGCGCTGAATACGACCGGCACCACGATCTGGGTATTCCGGACAACCGCATGGTGGCCTTTGTCGGTGTGAAGGAACCGGAGGCAGAACTGTACACCTTTCTGCATGCGAAAGGAATTCCGTGTATTCTGGGCACTCTCGGTAATCTCGATAAACAGGCCGTAGCGAAAGGTGATCAGGTCTACCGCCAGTTTGTGGCGAACGGAGCCGATATTATGTCAACAGACCGGCCGGTCGAAGTCTGGCAATCACTGACGAAGCAGTAGGTCTGCGCCTTCTTCGCCGGTTAACGTACCCAGTGCAACGCCCATCCCCTGCATTTTGACGGCACAAACCACGTGCTCCGTTACCTGCCGGACGATGGGCGTCTGCTGTTTACCGAAGCCCATGATACCACTCCAGCGCATATCGATCTCATACGGCTGATCGGGCAAAATAACCTGATCGAGGAGGTTGATAAGCCGGGCCTGAATGGTGTCCGAAACCCCGAAATTGGTTGTTGTTTCACCGGCGATGTCCAGATTACGGCCCCCGCCAAGGAGAATCCGGCCGTCGATGTCGCGGAAGTAGACATAGCCTTTATCGTAATGAAACGTTCCTTTAACGGCAAGCCCCGGAATGGGTTTGGTTACCAGTACCTGCCCGCGTCCGGGCATTACGTCGAGGTCGGGAAGTAGCTGCCGCGCAAAGGCGTTGGTGGCAACGAGTGCTTTCCGGCATTGGATGATGCCTGCTCCGGTTACCAGCTCAACTCCCTGACTAGTTGTATGGATGGCCTGAATCTGTGCCCCGTTGAATATGCGGACGCCCAGCGACTGTGCTTTTTCCAGCAAGGCTGCCATCATGGTGCCGGTATGAATGTGCCCTTCGTATTGATTGTAAATGAGGTGTTTAACCTCTCCGAAGCCAAAGCGGCGAATGTCGGTATCCGCCGTCCGGTAAACCATCGGGCCGATTTCGGGCCGGAACAGGGTATTGAAGTAGCTGATCCGGTCGGCACATTGATGGTACGTATCCGTATCGTCGAAGAGTTCGTACCCGCCGACTGGTTCGAAACGCAGCGCGGCGGGGCCCACATTGTCTTTCAGCCGTTGCAGACCCTGCCAGCGTTTTATGACCAGCGCCATAACTGTGGCCTCGTCCTGCGTTTCCAGGTCCATCAATAACTCAGAAATGCTACCGAAGCAGGCAAATCCGGCATTTTTAGTGCTGGCGCCGCTTGGTAGCATTCCGCGTTCAAAAATAGCAACAGTTACGGTTGGTTGTTGTCTTTTCAGATGGATGGCGGCCGACAGACCGACAATCCCGCTGCCGATGACGGCAATGTCAATGCCGCTTAAAAATGTTTGTTGTTCCCAGTAACTATACATGAAAGCAGTGGCCGGACTTTACTTAAAGCGCCATACTGGTGAATGAGCTGAAACCGGCAAACGAGTGATAGTTAGAGAGTTTGCTGATAATGCCCATAAACTGAACGGCGCGGTTGCCCCACGTATTCCGGCGCGCCAGATCAATTCCTTCATCAATGGTAAAATAGGGTTCATACAAAGCTTCATCCAGTTGCTCAAAGAACATGGGTTCGTCAATACCCAGACGGATCTGGTCAATGAAGTCGGTCATATTACCGAATGTGGTGGCAACGACCGGCATACCGGCTGCCAGATACTCATTGACCAGCGCCGTCTGTGAGGTTTGTACGTTACGGTGGAACGGAATGATGGCAACATCCATGTGCGCCATAATTTCCGGTAAAACGGTTGACGGATGATCGCCGGCAAGCCAGACATTCGACAGTTTGGACAAGGCCTCGTCAATACGTTTGCTTTTAATCTCGCCGATAAACCAGAAGTCGGTGTTCGGCATATGGTGAATGCTATATAAAAGCAGATTAAGGTCGATACGGTCGTCGACAACACCGATGTATCCCGCTACGCGGCGGGTACTTGTCTTCGACCGGGCAGCCCAGGATAACTGAATCGTCTGCCGGACACTGCGGAGTGAAACGGCCTGATTGAAGAACTCGAAGTTAACGCCGTCGGGTAGTAAAAACGAATGCTTGGCAATTCCTTTTTTACCGGCTAGCACATGCTCCTCGTTCGTGATCATGGCGTCAGCCTGAGCAATAAACATATTTTCGGCTTTTTCGGCCATGGAACCGGGTGTTGCCATTACCTGATTGCCGTCCAGATAATAAACTGAGAAGAGTTCATCCAGTGCTTTGGTCGTATTGAGACCAAGTGCCGGCTGCCCGACATTAATTAAAATCGGCTGATCAATTTTCAACGCACGCATGGCCGCACGTACATCGTCCATCAACCGGCGGGCATTCAGCTGCATGGTCCAGTTAAAAGGATGAGCGCTGCCCAGCCATTTTATAGGTAGAGCCGGCCGTGGATGTAATACATAGATAGATGCAGTCTCCGTCAGTTCGATTTTTTCCAGGTGGGAAGTCCGCGAAAAAGTGCGTGTAATATCGACATCATTCGTCAGCCCGATGGTAGCTTTAATCAGATCGGGATACGCCGGCTGGGGATTTACATATAAAACGGTAGTATGCTGCGCGAGCCCGTTCAGTAATTGACCTGCTGCGTATAAACCGTTCATCTCCCAGGACTTATTGGCGAGACCAATTATAGACGGATTTGATGATTCAAAGGCCATGGTTAGCAAAATGACGTTAAGGTAAATATAGTTGGCTACATGTACTGTAATGATACGCAAAAGCTGTGCAAATGGATTTTAAAAGTAGTAAATGTCTGATTAATAATGGATTAATTTCCCGGTATTTAGCCATTTTATTCCAAAATATGGACTTCAATACATGACTTGGACTAGCATACTATGGATGCTATATCCGGTTAATAGTATACTGGCTGTCCGGTCGGACAAAAAAATATTATCATATTAATTTAAAATAATGTGTTTGTTGGTCTACGAATAACGTCCATTCGTCTTTACTGACAGGTATATTAAGAAATTCAGATAGCTATTTTCAGTGTATTTTTTCGGCGAGACTACACTTCTTCAGGCCCTATAAAAGGGCTAAGATATTTATTATGATCACTTTATAAAAATATAAAAACTATAGTCTTACTTGGAAAAAAAAATTATAGCAAATAACAAGGCCATTAAATAGATTTTATCATTAGTAGCTGGATAAAGTCGACAAATATTAGTTTACGGTCATCGAATTTTACTTTTTTGTAAACGAAATGCTATTATAAAAAATACATTTAAGTATACAGTTAAACCATTTTTTGTGTAGTCTATGTACACTCTACCAGCACTTTTCACTCGGTTACTTCCAGACGTAACCACTACCCAATGGCATAAGCAACTGTCATTGGCACTTTTAGTAAAGCCAAACATTAGTACCTTCAGGTTGAGCTGCTTTTTCGCTATGGTGGCACTAGCCTTGGTGGTAACTGATGCAAAAAGTCAAACGATAAGTGTTTTTGCATCAGTTACCACCCCGGCAGGGATGGCCGTTGATAATGCAGGAAACCTGTTTGTAGCCCAAAGGACAGCCTCTTCAAGTACTTCTGATATAAAGAAGATCACACCTGCTGGTGTGGTCAGCACATTTGTCGCTAGTTCAACAGTAACGCCTGCGTATTCAGAACCTAGTGGGCTCGCTTTTGATGGCAGTGGTAATCTCTACTTCACAACAGGTAATTCTAACCGTACAATTCGTAAAGTAACCAGTTCTGGCGTAGTAAGTACATTTATTGCTTCTACTTCTCTTTCAGGTGGCTGGGCCGATGGCTTAACTTTTGCCAGTGATGGTAATTTATATGCCACTATGTTTAATAACCCATATCATATTCTGCAAATTGGTCTTGCGGGTCCTACATCAACTACATATGTAAATGGGCTTTCATCAACCAATTATCCTGGAAATATAAACCCATTTGCATACGGTATTGCCTACAAGTCATCAACCGTTTATTTTTCAGATACCCGCTTCCATAAAATTTACAAAGCAACAGGCACAGCCCCCACAAGCCCCACCGCAATAGTCACCTCTGGCGTAAGCCTGAGTACTCCAAGTGGAATTACTTTCGACCAAAGTGGTAATTTATACATCGTAAACAAAGGCACGAACAGTATTGTAAAAATGACATCTGCCGGTGTTGTGTCTACTTTTTTAACGGCGTCTCAGGTTAGTGCGGCAACAGGTACGGCCTTAAATGGCCCTACTGATTTAGTGTTTGACAGTGGCTTTAGTAATCTTTACATTGCTGACCAGGGAAATAACCGGATCATAAAGGTAGGCCTGTCTAGTATCACCAGCTTTTCGGCCACATCGGCTTCTGTCTGCGCGGGTCAGCCTCTTAATTTTACCGCTACGGTTGCCGGGGCT
>CBDFHU010000001.1:0-26096 GCA_965247375.1 Arsenicibacter sp. | reverse complement strand
TACCCCTCGCATGATTATGAAGCGGGTGTCAAAGAAGATGATCTGGGCAGCCACTTTGCCATGAAGGATTACCATATCCTGTCAATGGATGCGATTAACGGTAAAGTTACCGATCATGGGGTTGCGCTGGACCTGAAAGACATTCCGTGGGCCGGGCGGCAGCTCTGGGCGCCGGATGCGGCCTACAAAAACGGCACGTATTATCTGTACTTTCCGGTAAAAGACAAGAAAGACGTTTTCCGGATCGGGGTGGCAACCAGCAAATCACCGGCCGGACCGTTTAAGCCACAGGCACAGCCGATGAAAAACAGCCTCAGCATTGACCCGGCCGTGTTCACCGATACCGACGGAAAAACGTACATGTACATCGGTGGTATCTGGGGCGGGCAGTTGCAACGCTGGAAAACAGGTAGTTATGACCCGAATGGCAAAGAGGTTGCGCCTGATCAGCCGGCATTAGGTCCTAAAATGGCCCGTCTGACCGACAACATGCTGGAGTTTGCCGAGCCGCTCAAAGAAATTAAGATTCTGGATAAAGCCGGTAAACCACTGCTGAATAAAGACAATAACCGCCGCTTTTTTGAAGGAGGCTGGATGCACAAATACAAAGGCAAGTATTACCTCTCGTATTCAACCGGCGATACGCATTACCTTGCCTATGCCACCGGTGATTCGCCGTACGGACCGTTTACTTATCAGGGTGTCATCATGAATCCGGTGAAAGGCTGGACAACGCACCACTCGATTGTTGAATTTAAAGGCAAATGGTATATTTTCTACCACGACGTAGAGCTGTCCGGCAAAACGCACTTGCGCAACGTGAAAGTGACCGAACTGAAGCGTAACGCCGACGGATCAATTCAGACGATTGACCCGTATGTGAATTAACCGTAAGTGTTGTTAAGACAGTAGAATAAGTACGCCTCCGTCGACCTAATTGGTGGTGGCACGACTTTGAGTCGTGCCACCACTTTTTTTATTGTACTTTTACAGGATGGAATCAAGCCATCAACAATATAAGGATATACTCGCTAATCTGGGGATTGAGCAGTTAAACCCAATGCAGGAAGCGGCCTTCGACGCGATCAGCGGTCCGCAGGACACCTTTCTGATTTCGCCGACGGGCTCAGGCAAAACCCTGGCCTTTTTATTACCGCTTCTTGGTCTGCTGCAACCCGGTCAGTCCGGCGTGCAGTGTCTGGTACTGGTCCCTTCGCGGGAGCTGGCGTTACAGATTGAGCAGGTATGGCGGAAAATGGGTACCGGCTTCAAGATTAATGTCTGCTACGGCGGTCATCCGATCCAAACCGAAATTCAGAACCTGAGCGAGCCGCCGGCCCTGCTGATTGGTACGCCGGGGCGCATTGCTGACCATCTCGACCGGCAATCGGTAGATTTGTCGGCCGTACATACGCTGGTGCTTGATGAGTTCGACAAGTCGCTGGAGCTGGGCTTCCACGATCAGATGATCTTCATTCTGGATCACCTGCCTGCTCAGCGGAAACAGGTGCTGGTATCGGCAACGGCCGGTGTTAAAATTCCCGGCTTTGTGGAGCTGAACAACCCGAAACGGCTGAAGTTCACTGCCGAAGAGCTTGCCCCCGCACTGACCCTGAAACAGATTACCGTCGCCAGTGATGAGCGGATGCCGGTACTGGTCCGGCTGTTGTGCACGTTTGGTACCGAGATGTCAATTATCTTCTGCAACCTGCGGGATACGACAGAGCAGGTCAGCAACTACCTCAATGACGAAGGACTGAGTGCCACCTTTTATCACGGCGGTATGGAGCAGGAAGACCGCGAACGGGCACTGATCCGGTTTCGGAATGGCAGCGTCCGGGTACTGGTTACGACTGATCTGGCTGCCCGTGGTCTGGACATTCCCGAAATGAAGCACGTGGTGCATGTTGATCTGCCGCTGCATAAGCATGAATTTGTACACCGGAATGGCCGTACTGCCCGTATGCAGGCTACCGGAACGGCCTATGTGCTTGTGCCTGAAGCTACTGAACGGCCGCTTTACCTGACTACAGATCTGGAGGAAGCAGTGCTTCCCGAATACACAGCCTTGCCGCCCGCGCCCGAATTTACAACGGTTTACATCAGCGGGGGGCGTAAGAATAAGCTCAGCAAAATCGACATCGTCGGGTTTTTCTCGCAGAAGGGGGGACTTGAAAAGGCAGACCTCGGCCTGATCGATGTGAAGGACTTTATGACGTTTGCCGCTGTCCGGAAAAGCAAGGTTCCGGATCTGCTGCACCGCGTCCGGGATGAAAAGATGAAAGGCAAAAAATACAAGATCGCCGTGGCGCGATGAGCCATACAACAAAAAAGGCCGGTTCTGAAAACCGGCCTTTTTTGTTGTATGGGAATGAATATTATCCCTGATAAGCACCCAGGTGCTTATTGAAAATTGCTTCGTATTTCTGCGCGGCAGCCGTTTGTTTCGCCGACTTACAGGCATCCACAATCACCTGAAGGCTGTACAGATCCGAGTTGGTATCACCGAACGTGCGGCCTGACTGCTGCGAATAGGTCAGGTTCTGGTCGGCGCGGCGGGCGATAGTTTCGGCAATTTCCAGTGCCTTTTTCGTATTGCCGGCCTCGAAGTAGAACCGTACGTAGTTCGAACATACCTGGTCGTATGGGATGGTAGTGTCCGGAATTACGCTCAGCGAGTAATCCAGTACCTGCTGGGCCCGTGCCTTGTTACCGTCGCGGAGCAGCTGATCGGCCAGACGGAAGAACGCAATACGCGCTGACAATACCGGTGAACCTTTGTAGGTCTCGTCGTAGTATACCTTCGGATTGTTCATCTCACGCCAGAACATTTTGGTGGTCATGTTCTTATCCATCAGGCTTGTGTTGACATAGCCATCCTGTGCACCGTCCATTTTAACCGGCATCAGGCGGTACGCGTAGCCCTCCAGCTGCATGTTTTCCTTCAGGTTCAGGTAGTTCGACGACGCCAGTGTGCTTGAGAAATAAATCGGGCGTTGCCAGTTGTTGCTGGCAATGATGTCGAGCATAATCAGGTCAGGCTTGTAGAGGTCGCTCTTACCGATTGTCCACTGCAAGGTATCCTGCACCATTGGCTGAAGGTCAGCTGGTACAAAGTTTGCTTTTGCCACGGCAGCCTTGTCGATTGGCAGGAACAACACCGACGACGGCAGAATGCTGGTCATATCACCGGTTGTCAGCGGCACCTGCACCGCAGGGTTGTTCGACTTGATCAGGTTGATGTACTGCTTCAGGTCAATGCCGTTTTTCACGGCCGCCACTTCGTAGAATGGCAGGATGTCGTTTTTGCCTTTGTTGAAGTTATCAAACTCCAGCGAAATCGGCAGGGCATCCGACTCGTAGGTGCGCCGCTTCATCTGCTCGATGTACCATTCCGTACCTAACAGACTCAGGTTACAGACGCGGACATCGGTCCGGAAGCCTTCTACTTCCTGGGCGTACCATAACGGGAATGTATCGTTATCCCCGCCGGTAAACAGAATCGCGTTCGGCGCGCAGCTGTTCAGCAGGTTTTTCGCAAAGTCAACCGAGTGGAAACGGTCTGAGCGGTCGTGGTTGTCCCAGCTCTTGGCACCCATCATCACCGGCACCAGCAGCGCCAGGCCGGCTACCAGCCCACTGCGCATGGTATCGGCCTTCATGTATTCGCGCAAACCTTCGGCCAGTGCCATAACACCCAGACCCAGCCAGATGGCGAAGAAATAAAACGAACCTACGTAGATATAATCCCGTTCGCGCGGCTCAGACGGCGGCGAGTTCAGGAAGATCTGAAGCGCGATACCGGTAAAGAAGAAGAGCAGCAGCACAACCAGAAAATCTTTCCGGTTGCGGAAATACTGGAACAGTAACCCGAACAGGCCGAGAATAAACGGCAGCATGTAGAAGTTATCGCGGGCTTTATTGGCTTGCAGTAACTCCGGCAGGTTGCTGTTTGATGACCACGGCAGCAGGTAACCCGCACCTTCCTGATCGCTCTCACGGCCGGCAAAGTTCCACATCAGGTACCTCCAGTACATATGGCCCAACTGGTAATTGAAGAAAAATTCGAGGTTATCACCCATGGTTGGTTTCTGGCCTTCCGGAATGTTGAGCATTTGCCGGTACAGCTGCGGGTGATTCATCTGGTTACTGTATACCCGCGGGAACAGCATTTCGTCCCCTGCTTCATATACGTATTCCGGCTGATGATCGAAAACAACGTACTTCTTACCGTCTTTTTTGTACATCGCTGCGCCCTGTTTCTGGTCAACCGGACGAGAGGTAAATACTGGTCCATACAACAGCGAGCGGCTGCCGTATTGCTCACGCTTCAGGTATGAGATAAAATTCAGCGCATCGCTCGGGTTGTTTTCGTTAATCGGCGGGTTATAGCCCGAACGGACCATGACCTGCATATACGACATATAACCGATCAGTACAAACGCCAGCGATAGCAGGGCGGTATTGAGTACCACCCGCTTCTGACGGGCCGACCAGATAATGGCATACGTCAGGGCGGCAATAAAAATGACGAAGAACGCCGTCATACCCGAAGCAAACGGCAGCCCTAGTGTATTGACAAAGAAGCGTTCCAACACGAATGCAGCACTCGGCAAACCCGGAATGATCCCTGAGTTGATAATGCCCAGAATGACCATACCCGCCCCGAAGGCAATGATACCGCCTTTCAGGTTTGGCTTAGCCGTTTTCTTGAAGTAATAGATGAGCGCCAGTGCCGGCAGGGTAACGAGGTTCAGTAAGTGAACACCGATTGACAGGCCGGTCAGGTAGGCGATCAGCAGAATCCAGCGGTTGGCCGCCGCTTCGTCTTCGATGCGCTCCCAGCGGAAGGCCGCCCATACCACAATGGCCGTAAAGAACGAGGACATACCGTATACCTCGGCCTCAACGGCAGAGAACCAGAACGTATCCGAGAACGTATAGGCCAGCGCTCCGACAGCAGCCGAGCCCAGAATGACCAGTGTATCGCCGAAGGTGTAGTCGCTCTCCGGTTTGTTGATGAGTTTTTGCGCCATCATCGAAATGGTCCAGCACAGGAACAGAATCGAGAAGGCACTGGCCAGTACCGACACCATATTTACCCAGTATGCGACGTTGGTTAAGTCGCCCAGGGCAAAGAGAGAAAACAGACGGCCTGTCAGCAGGAAGAAAGGGGCACCAGGCGGGTGAGGAACCTGTAGTTTAAATGAACACGCAATGAATTCGCCACAGTCCCAGAAGCTGGCTGTACGTTCGACGGTCATGGCATAGGTGAACAGTGCGACAACGAACGTAGCCCAACCGGTGAGGGTGTTAAGGCGTCGGAAAGATTGCATAGAGATATCGGTTAACTGACTTTTGTGGAGCAAGTCTGTGGAAACAGTGGCAGATTTGACCCCAATCAAACAATGAATCGCCAAAAATAGCAAAATAAAACCCTATGGGCGGGTATGGGTTGTTAAAAGTTCTTAACGCCGGATGCGATTCCCGAAAAATAGCCGGAGCGCTTTCCGGATCGGCTGATGCCGGTCATTCGTTGTCAATTGCCGTGCAGACCGCGGGGAGACTGGCCGGTAGAAAACTGATTTTACCGGTAAGGAGCGGGTCACTTTTTTGCCGGACGGGGAAGTGTATACCCGGTCATGTCGTCAATAGATTGTCAATTCTACAGTTAAACGGTTTAGACCGCCTGGCTATCGTATCACAATATAACTTTATTGGTAGTATATTAGTATTAATGCGTATAATTTTATCAGTAATAGTGGTACTGGTAAAATAGTGCATGGTTATTGCTACGTTATAAGCATTGATGCAGCAATGTATCGAAAAAATATAAACGTTATAGTTAGAAAAGCTGTCCCATCTTGCGGATAGCTTTTTTTTGTTATCAGTATATAGCGGAAGATTTACGCTTTTATGCTGAAAGGGGAAAAAAGACGTAAACGGCAGAGGGGATTCTACATTTTTTCCGATTATCCATATAACTTGCCGCTCCATACCAAAAGGGTAGTTAACGCCCCCTCCAAACACTGATAATTCACGACGTTATAATCTGAAAAAGCAATGCGCCTGGAAAGTCCGGACAATGATGCCTGGTTGTGGCAGCGGTTTAAGGAAGGCGATTCGGAAGCGCTGGGTCAGCTGATGACCGATCACTACACCGCCCTGATCCGCTACGGAACCAGGTTTAACCGCGATACCGATTTTGTGCGTGACTGCATGCAGGACATTTTTGTCGAGCTGTGGAATCGCCGCGAAACAGTTAGTGTACTGGCCGGTGAGCGCGTCCGGCCATACCTGATGACGATATTGCGCCGGCTTCTGCACCAGCAGTATCTTGAGCGGCAACGCTATGATTTCGAACCCGTATCCGGACAGGAAGAGGGGCTGGAGTTCGATGTGACGTTTTCGCCGGAAGATATGCTGATCGAAACCGAGCAATCGCAGCACACCGCCGACCGCATCCGGCAACTACTCAATCAATTGCCTCGTCGTTCCAAAGAAGCAATTTATCTCCGTTTTTACGACAACCTCGACCGCGCCGCCATTGCGCAGGTGATGGGTATTTCGGAGCAGTCGGTTTCTAATCTGTTTCAGGAAACATTCCGCTTACTACGCCGCCATGTCAATTCAAAACAGCTCTGGCTGTTCCTGATCGCTCATCTGATGGTTTGATGGATGAGTACCGGAAAAAAATTAAAAAAAAACTTCAGAAAAGTACAGTATCTCCGTTCCTGTTTCCCCTATCAGCAGATGAATCCCGTTCATTATGCCTGATTACGCTGCCTATACCATTGAAGACTTTGTGTTTGACCCGGAATTTCAACGCTGGGTGAAACAACCGAATGCGAGTAATGAAGACTTCTGGCAGCAGTGGCTGGAGGCCCATCCTGATCGTATGGCTGATATCCAGCAGGCCCGGCAGCTGGTGCTGAGCCTGGAGGTGGGTGAGGTGGCCGTGAGCCCGGAACAGATTCAGCGCGATGTGCAGAAAATGCTGCACCGGATCCGCTACCAGCAGCCGGCGCGACCTGCCTTTACGACCGTTTCGCGGTCATCGCCGGCATGGGGGCGCTGGGCAGCGGCCGCCGCGGTGATGCTGGCCATCGGGCTGGGCTGGGTGTATTACCGTCAGGTTTCTTTACCGGTTCAGGAGCAATATGCCGCTACGGATACAGTAGTAGCCAAAGGAAAAAACGGTATGGTAACAGAGCGGAACACCACTAAAGAGCCGCTGACATTTACGTTGCCGGATGGGAGTACTGTTGAACTGTCGCCCGCTTCGGAAATCAGTTATCCTAAGCAGTTTGAAGGCGATAAGCGACAGGTCATCTTAACGGGCGAAGCCTTCTTCAATGTCGTCAGAAATCCGGCAAAACCGTTTCTGGTATTTTCGGACGACGTGATAACGAAGGTGTTAGGCACCAGTTTCCGCGTGAAGGCCTACCCCGATCAGAAGGATATTGTGGTGGCGGTGCGCACCGGAAAAGTGGCCGTCTATGCCCGGGAGGCAGCCAAAGATCTTACGGGTAAGGTTGTTGACCGGCGGGTGATTTCGCTGACGCCGAACCAGCAGGCTGAATTTTCGAGGATCCGGGCCGAATTCCGTAAGACGCTCGTGGCCCGCCCGATTGTGATTGATAAAGAAATACGGCCTGCCGAATTCGAGTTCGACGAAACACCGGTGGTTGAGGTATTCCGGCGTATCGAAAAAGCCTATGGCATCGAAATTATTTACGACTCGGATGCACTGCGTGATTGTGCGTTGTCTGCTTCGCTGAGTCAGGAAAGCCTGGACGATAAGTTACGGATTGTGTGTCGTGGTATTGAAGCCACTTCCGAAATCATTGACGGTAAGATTGTGATTCGCTCAAACGGTTGCCGGTAATCAAAAAAGCCTGTTCATATCCCTTGTTTAATAAATCCTGCTCTGTAATCTAATCTATCATCTGTATGACACATCTCTTTGACCCGTGAAACTCCTCCCTGAAAAAATGTAGCCGATAGTGCGGCCAGGCACTACCGGCTACTATGTCCCCAACCCCTGCGAGAGCATCCGTCAAGGACGGATGAAGGGGACGCTTTTGTTTTATTTTCCATAAAACCGCTTAAATCTAATGAAAAACTCTTTACTAATCAGGATAGTGAAACTTACCGCATATCAGATTTTTCTGGCTGTAGTATTCACTGCGGCCGCAAATGCCACTGATGCTTCGGCTCAGGAAGTGCTTGATAGGAGGGTCAACCTTACTATTCAGCAAGCTACGCTGAAGCGCGCACTTGCCCAGCTAAGTCAGGCTGCTGATGTGAAATTTGTCTTTAATTCGAAGGTGCTCCGCGCCGGAGAGCAGATCACATTTTCGGCCAGCAATGAGCGCTTAAAGGATGTGTTAACCCGTTTATTAACACCCAGACATATTCAATTTGAAGCCACCGGCCGGCAGATCATCTTTTTTCGCGATGAAGCACAGGCCGGTACCGCCGAAGCAGACGAAATTGCTGAAGAAACCGTTATTGCGGACGTAGTAATTTCAGGCCGTGTGCAGGACGAAAAAGGCGCCGGACTGCCCGGCGTGAGTGTCGTCATCAAAGGTACGATCAAAGGTACCACTACGGACGCCGAAGGCAAGTACCGCCTCGAAGTACCGACGACGGCCGGTACAACGCTGGTCTACAGCTTTGTCGGCTACAAGAAAAAAGAAGTAGTGGTGGATGCCCGGAAGTCACTCGATGTCGTGCTGGCTCCCGACGATCAGACCCTGAATGAGGTGGTAGTCGTGGGTTTCGGTACACAGCGGAAAGCGACGGTAACCGGCTCCCTGGCAACTATCACCACGGAAGACCTGAAACAAAGCCCGACAGCCAACCTGACAAACGCCCTCGCCGGTCGGTTGCCGGGTCTGATGGCTAACCAGTTCAGCGGTGGTGAGCCGGGCGTTGACCGCAGTAACATCCTGATCCGCGGGATGGGTACGTACGGAAACACGGCGCCGATTGTGATCATCGACGGGCTGGAACGGAGTATGGACTACCTCGCACCCTCGGAAATCGAAACGTTCTCGATCCTGAAAGATGCTTCATCGACCGCACCGTACGGGGTACGTGGTGCCAACGGGGTTATCCTGATCACGACCAAACGCGGTAAGGTGCAGGACAAGGCATCGGTAAACTTCAAGGCATCGACGGGTATCAACCAGCCGGTTAAATTCCCGACATATCTGGGGTCGGCCGACTATGCAATGCTGTATAATGAATCGATCATCAACAACAATCCGGGCGTAAATCCGTCGACGCTGAACCTCTTTACTGATAAGGCTATTGCCGACTTCCGTAATGCAAAAGGCGATAACTCTGACGGCCTGGGCTACAACTGGGATTATTTCGATTATGCGTT
This sequence comes from Arsenicibacter sp., assembly GCA_965247375.1. Classification (GTDB taxonomy): domain Bacteria; phylum Bacteroidota; class Bacteroidia; order Cytophagales; family Spirosomataceae; genus Arsenicibacter. The sequence goes on along the minus strand of CBDFHU010000001.1, from coordinate 16,702 downwards.
CAAACCGGGGGTTCAGCAGGATTATAGCCTGAACATTTCGGGTGGTTCGGCCAAAGCGCGGTATTTCGTACTGGCCAACTACTTCCAGCAGGACGGTAACTACAAACATACTGATCTGTCGGCCTACAACACCCAGGCAGTATTTAAACGCTACAACTTCCGCTCGAACATCGATATCGACATTACGAAGGATTTCTATGCCCGTCTGGATATCGGTGCCCGGATTACCGACCGGAATGCGCCGGGAACAACGGCCGCCCGTATCGTCGAAATGGCGAATACGCAGCCCTCGTACCTCCCGATCTTACTGGAAGCAAACGATAACCCCGGCAATAGAAAGACGATAGCCAACAACCCGCTGGGCATGTTGTACGGGGATCAGATTTACCGCTTTAACATCCTGGGTGAACTGAGCCGCACCGGCTTCCTGAACGAGAAAAATACGTACCTCAACGGATCCTTTGTATTAGGCCATCAGCTGGATTTCATTACGCGCGGTCTTAAAATCGAAGGCTTGTTCGGCTATGATGCGTCAGAAGGGATCTGGGTAAACCGCGTCGTAAACACCTATTCGGAAGGGTACCGCGTGTATCCGGGTTACGCCACGCTGATGCCGGATGCCGGCAGCGATGTCTACCGCACGCCGGGCCATTACACCGGTTTATACAAGCGAGGCAACAAGTACGACGTTGACCAGACCATCGGCAACAGCACAAGCCGCAACCCGAGCGACGGCCGGTCGTATACGCAGATTAAGCTCGACTACCTGCGTAACTTCGGTATTCACGGGGTAACGGGTATGGTGCTGGTAAACCGTTCGCGCCGCGTGGTAGATAACCAGGTGCCGTTTGGCTACCAGGGTATTACCAGCCGTTTTACGTATAGCTACGATGACAAATACCTGCTTGAGTTCAATGCGGCTTACAACGGTTCGGAGAACTTTGCGCAGGGCAAACGGTACGGTTTCTTCCCGGCAGCATCGGCCGGCTGGGTGATTTCCCGCGAGAAATTCATGGCCAACGCACCATGGGTGAACAACCTGAAACTCCGTGGCTCATACGGTCTGGTAGGTAGCGACCGGATTCCGAACGATCAGCGGTTTATCTACCTGCAATACTTCGGCGGCGGCAGTGACTACAGCTTTGGTACGGATAACTTTGGCTCCGGCGCCGGTGGTGGTCTGCGCGAAGGGAACCTCGCCAACCCGAACCTGAGCTGGGAAAAAGCCCGGAAAATCAACATCGGTATCGACGGAACGTTTTTCCGGAAACTGACCTTTGCGGTTGACCTGTTCCACGAACACCGCTACGACATTATTACCGACATGAGCGGTGGCGATAAGTTGGGCTTCCCGACCATCGTGGGTAAAAGTGCCCCGTATCTGAACTCAGGTATCGTCGATAACCAGGGGATTGATTTTGAGATTGGCTGGTCGGGTACAACCCGCAGCGGGCTGACGTATTATGCCCGTCCGAACCTGACGTTTGCCCGGAACAAAATCGTGTTCATGAACGAGATTCCGTATGCGGCACCGGGTCGTGCGCAGACCGGCAACCGGATCGGCGATCACTTCGATTATGTATTTGACCACTTTGTCCGCGATGCGGCCGAGGCGGCCGAACTGAATGCCCGCAACAACGGTGGCGGCTATCAGCCGTGGGGCCGTCTGACACCCGGCGACGTAGTATATAAGGACATCAACGGCGACGGTGTAATCAATGACCTCGGTGACCGTGTGGTTGTCGGTAACCCGCGTAACCCGGAGCTGATGTTCGGTATTCCGATGGGTGCCCGCTACAAAGGCTTTGACTTCAGCGTACTGTTCCAGGGGGCAGCCCTGACGTCGGTGCAGCTGAGCGGTGCGGCTGTGTGGGATTTTCCGCTGTTCTCGAACGATAAGTACGGTAAGGTTAAACCAATGCACCTCAACCGGTGGACACCAGCAACCGCTGCTACGGCCACCTATCCGGCCCTGCATTTCGGCGACTACACGAACAACAAGAACCCGAACAGCAGCCTTTTCCTATACAATGCAAAATATATCCGGATGAAAACGGTCGAAATCGGCTACAATCTGCCGAAATCAGCCATCCGTTTTGCCGGTCTGCAAAGCTTCCGGATTTATGCGCAGGGCCTGAACCTGCTGACGTGGGATAAACTGAAAGATGCCGACGTAGATCCTGAAATCCGCGAAGGTTCGGGTGACTGGTACCCTGTACAGAAGGTGTTCAACTTTGGTATCGATGTAACGTTCTAATCCTCTAGCCGCTCAAAATCATGCGTTTTAACCGAATATACACATACATGCTCGTGGTGGCTGCCGGTGTCAGCCTGAGTGCCTGCGACGATAAGTTTCTGGACCGCCGCCCCGACGATCAGGTCGATGAACAACAGACCTTTACCCGGTATAACAAGGCCAATCAGCTCGTAACGGATCTGTATGCGCAGATCAAGACAGCAAACCGGCCGCTGGTATTTTTCAACCACTTCTCATCGGCACCCGTAACCGACGAGGCAGAAGGCTCAACGGCAGAAGGTAGCCTGACCAATAAGTTCAATGCCGGTGACTGGAGCCCTGCGGGATTTCCGGACCGGAGCAGTACAGGACAATACTGGTGGGATCTTTACGCAAAGATCCGGCAGGCAAACGTATTCCTGGAAGGGGTGAAAAAATACAGTACGCCGGATAACCCATTGCAGGAAGGTGATTTAGGCAAGCGGATCGGCGAAGTCTATTTCATGCGGGCTTACCTGCATTACCTGGCAGCACGGATGTATGGCGAGATTGTCTATGTAGACCGTACCATCCTGCCGACCGAGAACATGGACTTTAAGAAAGAGTCATTCCACACCATTGTTTCTAAAATCGCTCAGGATTGTGACTCGGCATTTGCGCGGGTACCGGTCACCTGGGGCGGTGCCGACTTCGGCCGTATCGACAAAGGAGCGTGTCTGGGTCTGAAGGCAATTACGCGCTGGATGGCGGCTACCCCAATGTGGAACGGTGGCACCATGCCGAACGACAGCCGTCAGTTTAAGGGCGATTACAGCTATAACCAGAACCGCTGGGCTGCTGCCCGCGACGCGGCAAAGGCTGTCCTCGATTTCAAGGTGGAAGGGGCACCGCGCTACAGCCTGTATGTCGGCCACGATCAGACTGATTTCAAGGATGATGCAGGCGTTAACAACAACAACTCGAAGGTATACGGCCGGTTGTGGGACCTTTACTACAGCATGGATGCCTACCTGAAAGAAGCGGTATTCTTTGTGACCAGAGATAAGGATAACAACTGGCAGGGTGATATCTATATGCCGACATGGGGTGGCAGTTCGCGGCAGATGCCGGTGCAGGAGCAGGTCGATGAATATGAGTACATCGCCGGAAACGGCTATGGCTACCCGGTTTATAGCACACGGGCAAAAGCCGATGGTTATGACGACGAAAACCCGTACGAAAGTGTGAAACGGGATCCACGTTTCTACCGCGATATTGTGTACCACGGATCAACGTTCAAAGGGAAAGTGATCAATACGGCGGAAGGAGCCGACCGTCTGGGCGCATCCAACTCGACTACCACGGGCTACTTCCTGCGTAAACTGCTGCGGGAATCATGGAACCGCGACAAGAGTTTTGCGATTAACGGGCCGCCGGTATGGCGTCTGCCAGAGTTCATCTACATCTACAGCGAGGCGGTGAACGAAACAACCGGTCCGAACGCGGAGATTTACGAATTGCTGAATCAGGTTCGTCGCCGGTCGTTTATGGCACCGATTCCGCCGGAAGCGCAAAGCAACAAAGCCCTGATGGACGAATACATCAAGCGCGAGCGTCGGGTGGAGTTGTTCTATGAAAACAACCGGATCTGGACAACGCGTCTGTATCTGGAGCCAAACGCCACAACCGAACTGAACAAGGAAGCCGCCTGGCAGGCCGCCGGAACAACGAACGATGAGCGTTCGCAGAATGCATGGCCATACGCGAAAACACAACGCATGATCAACGGGATGAAGCCGGTCGAAGATCCGAACGGTAAAATCGTGATCGGCACGAAGAAGTACAAAATGAAACGGTTCTTTGTCGAAAGCCGCGTATTTGTTGCCCCGCGCCACTATCTGTTCCCGATCATGCAAAGCGAAATCCAGCGCACACCAAGCCTGGTGCAGAATCCGGGATGGTAGAAATTAATGAGTGAAAGAGTGAATGAGCGAAAGAGTGAATTAGAGGGGGTGCTCATGTCGATACACTTTATTTCGTTCGCTCTTTCACTCTTTATCTCTTTCGCTCTTTTTACCGCACCGCGGCCGCTCTCTATAATTCCGTTACCTTTGGGGTATGGCCTTGGCCGTATCCCTTTTTTTATGATTCAGTTCAAGCGTTTTGATCACATACTGATTACAATTCCGTTGGGGACGACGGAGCTGGCCCGTACGTTTTACGGTGAGATTCTGGCGCTTTCTTCCATCCCGGGCGGCCACCCGCATCAGGCCATCTGGTTTCTGATGGGGGATGTGCAACTGCATATCCGGGAAGAAGCCGAAGGACCGTTGTCGAGCCGGCATCCGGCGTTTGAAGTTGCCGATCTGGCCGATGCCAAACAGTTTTTAACCGCCCGTGGCATCGAACTCGCCTATTCTTCCGAAATCGAAGGTCGTGACCGCGTGTTCTTCCGCGACCCCTTCGGCAACCGCTTCGAGCTGATTCAATATAAAGAGCGGCCGCCGCGCGGCGAGAGAGATAAAGAGTGAAAGAGCGAAAGGGCTGCCGCGTGCGGCAAAAGAGCGGGGACATAAGCCATTTAAATTGTGCCTTTGCTCTGAAAGCATGGCCGGAGGCCGTGGTTTTCGCTCTTTCACCGCGCGGCGGCCGCTCTTTCGCTCTTTAATTCCGTCGGCGTGTGGCCGAAGGTTTCGCGGAAGCATTTGGTGAAGTAGGACGGGTTTTCGAAGCCGACCAGGAAGGCTACGTCGGCGATGGGCTGGCCCTGCTTCAGGTAGGGCAGCGACCGGCGCAGGCGGTGGTTCCGGATCACTTCGGTAGGGGGCAGACCGGTCTGGCTGATCAGGCGGCGGTGCAGCGTCCGCCGGTTGAGGTCAAGGTGCCTGGCCAGCTCTTCAACGCCAAATGCGGCATCGGCAAGATTCGCGTCGATGAGCGAAAAGACCCGCTCAATGAAGGCGCTGCCTTGTTCCGGCAGGGGCGGCGTTTCGGTGGGTTGTTCAAGCTGTTGCTGATAGCGTTCCCGCAACCGCTGCTGGCGGTTGAGCCAGTTCCGGACCTTTAACAGGAGTTCCTGCTCGTTAAACGGCTTGGTCAGATGGTCGTCGGCACCGTTGCTTAGGCTGACCAGCCGGTTTTCGGTGGCGGTTTTGGCCGTCAGCATCAGGAGCGGAATATGGCTTGTGCGCGTGTCAGCCTTCAGTTGACGGCACAGGCTGAGACCGTCCATGTCGGGCATCATCCAGTCGGTAATGATCATGTCCGGAATGATGGTCTGCGCCTGCGCGAGGCCGTCCCGCCCGTTTACCGCCGAAAGTACCTCATAGGTACCGGCAAAGAGTTCACACACATACTGACGCAAATCGTCGTGATCTTCCACCACCAACAGGATACCCCGTTCGGTCGGGTCGCTGCCAGAGACGGTGTGCGCAGACAGGACACCGGCACCGGTAACCGGCACTACGTCCGGAACCTCCTGACGGACCAGTATCGGCGACACCGGAATCCGAACCAGAAACTGCGTGCCGCTGCCAATGTCGCTGGTCACCGAAATAGTGCCGTTCAGTACATCGACCAGTTCACTGACCAGTGCCAGACCAATCCCCGAACCTCCCGCCGACCGTGTCTGTGTATCGTCAACCTGATAGAACCGGTCAAATATGTGCGGCAGCTGAGCGGCCGGAATACCGATGCCCGAATCAGTAACCTGTAACTGTAAGACTGCCGGAGCGGATGGTACTACCGGCGGGGTAATGACCGCACTGAGCTGCACCCGTCCGCCCGCCTGTGTAAACTTCATCGCATTCCCCATCAGATTTGTCAGGATTTTGCTCAGTTTATCGGCATCAAAGTACCAGTCGGTATCCGGTAAATCAACCGATACGGTCAGGCGTATCTGCTTTCGTTCGGAAAGTATATGAAACGAATCTTCATGCTGTTGCAACAGTTGAGACAGATTACCAGCCCGGATGTCAGGCCGGAGCATACCGGCATCCAGTTTCGACAGATCGAGTAACTGATTGATGAAGTCGAGCAGGCGGTACGCATTAACCTGAATGGTTTTCAGACGCTGGTGGTGGGGTAGTTCGTCAATAAGTCGTTCGAGCGGGCTGAGAATCAGGGTCAGCGGTGTCCGGAATTCATGAGTAATGTTGGAAAAGAAACGCGTTTTCGCCTGATCAAGCCGCTGCAATTCCTGGCTCTGCTCTTCGATAATGGCTTTTTGGGCGGCCAGCAGCCTGAGCTGCGAACGGTTCCGGAAGAAGGCAAACAGGGTAATACCCACGAGCAGCATCAGCAGTACCGCTACGCCGGTCAGCCACCATTGCCGGCGCTGCTGCTCATCAAGCTGAAGCTCTTTCTCCCGTGTCCGGAAACGGGTTTCCCATTGCGTCATGCTCTGGTTGTTGCGGCGCAGGTAAATCCGCTCTTTCTCGGCGAGGGCCTTCTGATAAAACACATTGGCCTGCGCCGGATTACCAAGCGCCTGTTGTATCTCCGCCTGATTCTGATAGAAATAATCTTTTTCCCAGTCCGGACTGTCAAGTTTACCGGCTTCGGCCAGATAGGCTCCGGCCTGTGCATACTGATTTTGGTCAACAAGGAGATCGCCGAGGGATAAATTCAGCCGTCGTATATCTTCGGGCATGCCCATTGCCCGGGCAACCGGCAGCAGGGAGCGGTAGAGGTCGATGGCATGGGTAGTGTACACCGGCCAGTAGGTGAGTGCGTCGGCCAGTGCCCAGATAAAATTATACAACATAATCCCATCCCGTGACTGCCGGAGATAAGGCAGGCTTTTATCCATGTAGTCTAAAATGACCGGCAAGTCCGAAGTCTGGTCGTACATGTGGGCATAGATCAGACTGCGGCAGACATCCAGCATGCGTGTGGTGTCATGCAGGGCGATGGCCAGTTTTTCGGCCTGTTGCATGGAGGGCAGGTATTTTTCCGGAACCTGCCGGTAAATATCGCGGGAGGTGTTTCCGATAATGTCGAGGGCATCAATTTCGAGGGCACGGTCATGGCTGCTTCTGGCAATGAGCAGGGCTTCGTTACCGGCCTGTAGTGCTTCCGGATAGTGAATGGCGTGGTTCAGGGCATATGATTTTTCAAGCCATAACCGGCCGGTGAGCGGCTTGTCATGCTTCACTGCCGGTAACAGACTGTCAATCGCCTGAATCGTAAGGGTATCATTTTTCGTGCGCCGCAGGAGTCTGATGCGGGTAAGCTGCCAGCCGGCAAGCGTTTGCTTGTGCTGCTGAGCCACCGGTTTCAGTAATCCCAGTACCTGAAAGGCACAGGTGGTTTTACCTTGCCGTTGAAGCCGGATGGCCGTTTGCTGCCACATGGTTAGCCGGGCCGTACTAACCGGCATCCGGAGCGAGGCCATTGGACAGGGGGTGAGCAGCGCAGGTACCCGTCCGGCTGCCTGCCGGAAGGTTTCGGCCAGTGCCTTAACACGGGCGCGTTCTGCCGGCGACTGTGCATAGCCGAGCCGGAACACTAAACAGAATAGAACGACAAACAGAGGCCGACAGGAAATCATTATCACGGTATTTCCGCAGAAATGTAACTTATTTCTTTACGATGGGTAGGTTGCTCACTCTAATGTATATCATAGACGTGAATCATAAAAAAAATATAACCGTTCATCGGAAAGAAATAGATGCAGTACTGAGGGAACGGCTGTTTAAGTAAAAAAAAGGAGTTCGCCCGCTCACACGCGCCCCGACAGTATCGCCGTGGACGGCCGCTTCAGGGGGAACGCTGTAAATCTTTATTACTTTGTACGGGCAAGGGCATGTACAGACGGGTGAACACTGGACGCGGCATGGCGCCGGGCCGCACTCATTACAGAAAGGAAGGGCATATGAATTGGCAACTGACAAAACAAACCGATCCCGAAGCCTTATGGCGGGAATTTGACTGGATAAGGGCTATGGTTGGGGTGCCGCAGGACCCCGTGCATCACGCCGAAGGGGATGTATTTACGCATACCATGATGGTACTTGAAGCATTGGCTACCTTGCCTGCTTATCAGGCGCTGGCCACTGCGGACCAGGCCATACTGCGGGCCGCCGCCCTGTTGCACGACGTTGAAAAACGGTCAACAACGGTAGTTGATGACCATGGCCGGATTACGTCGGCGGGGCATGCCCGCAAAGGCGAGTACACAACACGGGTGATGTTATACGACAGTATTCCAACGCCTTTTGCCACACGCGAGGCCGTGGCAAAGCTGGTGCGGTATCACGGTCTGCCGCTGTGGCTGTTTGACAAGCCTGATCCGAAACAGACCCTGCTGCGGGTTAGCCTGGAAGTGAATACAGCCTGGCTGGCGCTGCTGGCGCGGGCAGATGTACTGGGGCGGGTGTGCGCCGATCAGGCAGAAATGCTCTACCGGATCGACCTGTTCGAGGCGTTCTGTCAGGAGCAGGGCTGTTATGGTAAGCCTTACCCGTTTGCGTCGGGCCTGACGCGGTTTCAGTATTTCTGCCGCGATGATGTAGCGCCGGATTTCCCGCTGTACGACGAGACAGTCAATGAGGTGGTGCTGATGTGCGGGCTACCCGGGGCCGGCAAGGATTATCACATCCTGACCCATTACCGTGATTGGCCGATGGTTAGTCTGGACGCGTTCCGGCGGCAATACAAGATCGACCCGACCGACCGGAAGGGTACGGGACGCGTGGTACAGATGGCTAAGGAGCAGGCCCGGCAGTACCTGCGCTGGAAAGAACCGTTTGTCTGGAACGCCACTTCGATTACCCGTAGCCTCCGCGAGCAGGTTATTGAGTTGTTTGTGACCTACCGCGCGCGGATCACGATCGTGTACGTGGAAGTTCCGCAGGCCAAACGCGTCGAACAGAACGCCAACCGGCAGTATCCGGTACCGGAACCGGCCGTAAGCCGGATGCTGGAACGGCTGGAGATACCGGCCTTGTGGGAGGCACATGACGTACAGTATGCCATAGGGGAGTAGCCGGTACTTTACGGCGAAAAAAGTGTCTGCTGCTTCCAACGGATAGGTGGGTGGAAGGGTCTCTCTGATAAATACCCCTAACTCCTCCCGAATCGGGGTAAACCGCTAAACCTTTCCTGTTATCATGCGTAAGTATTTACTCCTGCTGAGTTTATTCTGTATCGGTATTGCCTGTAAAGATAAAGAGCCTGAACCCGGAATCACGTTCTACAAGGCCAAAAAAGCGTATTGTGGCGTCGGTGACCCGCTCAATGATCTGACGTGGCTGAAAGCTAAGGTCGATACCTTCAGTACGGTACGTGCGGGTAATTATACCGTCGCGGTGGTGGAGTACAAAGGCAGCGAATACTTCATTGCCGGTAGCGCGTTCTCATCGAGTCCGGCGAGTGAGATTTTTACTTGCTCGGGGCAACAGGCGCTGAAGCCGCTTGGCGTTACCTATAACCAGTTTATGGATGCCGCCAAAACGGTACAGACGCTGTATACGCGTCGGTAGTTTTGATCTTTTCTGATCTTCCAGGAAGTTTAGAACTTCCTGGAAGATCAGAAAAGATCAGGGCCGGATAGCATAACCTTACAACGTATGTTTCGTTGCCTCTTCATACAGCCGGATGCGTTCCGGCCGGAGGGTGGCGAGTTTTTTCCAGGCAGCTGTCCCATAGACACCGGCCTGTGTATAGTCAAAGGGTTTGAATCCGATTGTTGCTGCGGTAGCCGGTGATTTGAACCGGAAGTCATAGGCAAGCGGGTTAACAAACATCGGATCGGCAACGACCGAATGCTGATCCTGCCCCTTTTTCTGCCAGTCGGCCAGCGAGAGGTTACCAACGGTAACACTTTTCGTGTCAGGGTTCCAGTAGCAGTTGCGGTCGGCCTCCAGGTTGATTTTGATCCAGTTCGGGTTGGTGAGCGTTGCCGAATTAAAATAGACAATGTTATTCGTAAACCGGAACGACAGATGCGGTTCCACGCGGGTGGCGGCCAGCTGGCTGTTGTGGTTCAGGGCAAAGATGTTGTTGCGGATCGTGTTTTCCTTGCCGTAATGCTGATGAAACCCGTTGCTTTTGCAGGCATAAACCAGGTTGTTTTCCATCACCACGCCGGTCGATCCTTCGTCGGTGTAGAGGCCCCAGCCGCCATAGGTGTAGGCCCAGATGTCGTGGACGCGGTTATGACTCACGACAGTACCTTCCGAAGCGCCCAGGGTATAGATACCGCCCATGTCGCTCAGTTCGCCCCAGCCGAGGTGGTGAATGTGGTTGAAGCTGATTGTATTACGCTTAGCGGTGCTGTTGGCATAGCCCCAGATCCAGCCCACCGAAATGCCCGTATATTTCAGATCCGAAATCTCATTGTGCGTAATAACGTTGTCGGGCGCGTGAAAGATCAGGACCCCGACCGCCGTCGGAAAAAGCAGGCCGCCGCGCGTTATGATTGAGTTATTGACCGTGATGCGGCGGGTGAGCGTTGCCGTATCTTTCTGCACCTCCTTTTCGCCGATTTTGATACCGCCGCCGCCGAGGTCATGCAGGTAGCACTGGTCAATCCGGCAGTTGGTGGCGCCGCGTTTCAGCCACATAGCGTAGAGGGCCGTGTTACGCACCTCACAGTTGCTAAACCGGACCCGATCCGCGAAATCCACCATAACCGCCGCCGGAATAGTAGCCGCTGCCTGCTGAGGTTCATTGCCGCCCTCAGGCATGGTATACCCTGAAACGGCAAACGTCAGGTGCTGAAACGACACGTCGTGTACCTGGCCGCTGCCCATTCCCGAGCCTTTCACCACCACGAGCTGCTCAAGCACCGGCGCTATAATGCTGGTATTGGCAATGGTTTCACCGGCTTTGGGTATGTAATACAGCATCCCGTCGTTTTCCAGAAACCATTCGCCCGGACTGTCGAGTGCGCCTTTGTAGTTTTCGAAATAAGCCAGCGTCTGGGCATCGAGTTTGTTCCACGGATAATACCCGCGGCCGATGGTTTCGACAAACGCCGTGGTGTCGCGGCTTAGTTTGGCCTGTTGCAGGTGGCGGCGGGTAAAATCCCATTTGTGGTGCATCACAATAATGGCACCGCTGTCGCCCGTCGCCGGTAGCGGATCACTGCTGTTGGCCAGGTCGAGCCGGGTTTGCTGGGTAGCACGGATAGCAGCGGGAGCCGTCCCTTTTTCGATGACAGTTTCCTGATTACCCCTGACCTTATAGAACCCGTCGTTAGGACTTTTGGCCCGGCTGGCCCATTGTCCGTTAACAAACAACTGCTCAAAATGCCATGGCTTGCCGGTCGGAGGGAGCTTCACGACCCACAACGACTTATTGACCGGCCGGAAACCCGTAATGCGCATACCACCGTAAAAAACGGGGGAGGCCGGACCGGCAGCTTTGTAAATGATGGGAGCTTCAGGGGTTCCGCTGTCTTCTTCGGTCAGTTCCAGCGGTTCGCGCATGTAGTAGTCCCCGCCCTGAATCAGCACATACACCGGTTCACGCAGGATGCCTTGCTGTTTCAGGGTGCGGATTTTGTTGCGGGCGGCCGTCAGGGAATACAACGGGCTTTTCAGGGTGCCGGTATTCCGGTCGTTACCGGTCGGCGCGACATAAATGTTGAGCGCCAACAGGCTGGCCGATGATGTAAGGGAGCAAAACAGGGCGGCGGATACGATCCGGCAGATCAGGCGATTCATACGTTAAGTTTATTCAGGAAGCCGGCTACGGCAGCATGTTCTGCCTCTGTCCGGCTTAATCATTACCATAGAAAGTACCGGACACAGCCCAATTACTACCATCGGCCTGAAAATTGCCGTATTACTTCAACCTGATCGTTACCGTTTTCGGTTGCTGATTATGCAGAATGGTGGCGGTTGCATGGCCTTGCCACATCACGGCCTGAAGCTGACTCAGCAGATCGGCAACGCCGGTTACGGCTTTGCCGTTGATTTGCCGGATCACGTCACCCGGTTCCAGACTGCTCCGGGCGGCAAGGCTGTTGGCCGGTACGGTGACCAGTAAGACTCCCTGCGTATCCGGAGCACCTGATGCCGATTGTTCGCCTAACGTTTCGATGTTCTTGATTGTAGCCCCGAGCCAGGCCGTAGTGGAACCAGCCTTCCCGGCGGCCAGTAGCCGGATACCAGTGATTGGTGGTCGGGCGGCGAGCTTTTTCAGGGACGGACTCACAACCCCGAACGCATCCATCGGAACGTTACGGAACCCCGTAGCAAGCGCCTTTGACGTTGGCTTTACCCTGAAATCACCGGCCGGTCCGTTGATAAATGCCGGGTCTCCCGCGAGGCTGTTGAGGTCTGTGTGTCGTTCCTGTGCGGCGGTAAGGGCACGCTTGTCAATAAAAAAGTTATGATCAACCTCTTTGCCCCATACCGGTACCCGGATCGGTGCGTAGGCGGTTGTAACGATGTTGTGCCGGAAGACATCCTCACTCTTCGCGTACCATACGTGCGGGTGAAAGGTATTGTTTACCAGAATGTTATTTTCTACTGTCCGTTTAAAACCCTCACGCAGTTTAAGTCCGCCGTTCAGGCACAGGTTGTTCAGAATGTGGTAATTACTGCTGCCGTCGTCCAGATCAATGTCCCAGCCGTGTTCGCAGTGAAAGCGGTTATTACGGAGCGTAATGGGTTTGATGACATCCGCCAGCGGCAGGGCGGGATACTGTGTCGCCAGTTTATCAACATCGCTGATGCCGGGAAGCCAGTACCGGTCGCGGCCCCATGAGTTAAACGCGCCGTGGTCACCGGTTTCCAGAACGGTATCAAACACATCGTTAAATGCAATGTCGTGCCCGCCCCAGCAGCCGTCGCCGATGTTGATGCCCGCGCGCGGAACGTGGTAAATGGTGTTGTGACGCACGGCAATGTCCATCGCCATGCTGATTTCAACACCGGCGACCTGCTTTTCGATCAGACCGATGTGGTGAATCAGGTTATCGTAGGCCGTACACTGTGCCGGATAGCGGTCGGATTTAGGACCAGGGGCCATGTCCATGTCGGCAAGCGGCACCTTGGCTTCATACCGGAACGCAGGCGACCGCACGGCATCTGGATCACCGACAAACGCGATGGCGTTGCCGCCGATATGGTGAATGTAGTTATGTTCGATGGTAATGTCACGGTTAAACCGGCTTACAAAGACGGCATGCCCGCCCAGGTACGCAAACGTACAGTTACGGACGGTGCATTGTTGGGTCCCTTCGGTCAGAACGGCCCCACCCCGGTAGATGGTCCAGTCGCTGCGGAGGAGTGGTTCGCGGGTGAGCATAAACGTCCGGTTGGTACCGGTAAAGGTCAGCCCTGTCAGCGTAACGTGCCGGACAGGCGCCTTGTCTGTCCCCGTAAGCCGGATGAGCTGATCGGTTACGGAGCGCTCAAAACGGGCGGTTTTCAGATCTATACCGGCGGGCGGATACAGGTACAGGATGCCGGTTTCTGCGTTATAGAACCATTCGCCCGGGGCGTTAAGCTCCTCGAAAATGTTCTCAACAAACCGGTGTTCCCGGTGCATGGGGGCAGGCCGGTTGTTCTGCCACCCGCCTTCCAGGTGCAGACTGTCACCGGATTTGCCGGTAATCCGGTAATGAAAATCCCCCCATTCGCCCTGATGCAGCGCATGGACGTAGCCACCCGCCGGACTGTGCCAGGTCCGCACCCGTTCGCGGCTGACGGCATCGGCCGCCGTACCGAAGAAAACGCGGGCTTTCGGTTGCTGGTCAGGATAGCGGGCCATCGGCAAAGGCCGGTCGTTGACATACAGCTGATCGATTGTCAGTCCTTTGGCCAGACTGGTTTGCAGGATATGGCCTTGATAGGGTTTCCAGTCGGGCTGTACCGGAATGGCCCCGGTCAGCACAACCGCTTCGCCGGGCGCGGCGGCAATCTCCAGCCGGTGGCCGTTCAGTTGGTCAGGCGTAATGGTAAGGGGGCGGGAGAGAGGATACCGGCCCGTCCGCAACCGGATGACGACCTCGTTGGTTTGGGCAGCGGCCACGCGGTTAATGGCTGTTTCCAGCGTCCGGAGCGGTTTAGCGGCCGTTCCCGGCTGGTTATCCTGACCAGTAGGGGCCACATAAATAATCGTCTGACTATAGCTCGGGGCGATCAGACCCATACAGATCAACAGAAACGAGAGCAGTTTTTTCATCGTGGGAACAGACCGGCGGACTGACCGTCACCTGTCTTACCTGTAAAGCAGATTCCGGTAAAAATATAAGGTCAGCCGGTAAAAAAGGGCCGGAGAAACGTACCGGATAGCGCTGCGTTGACCGGCGTGCATGTAATACTGCTAGTTTTGCCTTATGGAAGAACTCATTACGTATTTGCTTCAGTTCGGCGACCTCGACGCCCGTCAGCGGGCGCTGATTGAAGCGAAGGCCACCGGAAAGGCCATTGCAAAAGGGGCTTATTTTGCCGAGGCCGGTAAGGTGTCTAGCCACATCGGATACGTAACAGACGGTGTATTCAGGGTGTGTTACTATGACAAAACCGGTGATAGCTTTACCCGTTATTTTGTGTATGAAAACCGGTTTGTGGTAGATATGAACAGTTTCCGTGATGAAACGCCGTCAGCCGAATACATCGAAGCCATTACCGATTGCCGGCTGCTGGTTTTTTCGAAAAAAGACTTTACCGATCTGTCGGAGCAGATTCCAGGCTGGCAGGATATTTTCGCAAAAATTACCTCTTACGTACTGGAAAACAAGCTGAAGTTTACCGGCAACATGCTTGTTCAGGACGCGCAGCAGCGGTACCTGACCTTTCTGGCCCATTACCCCCGGCCTGGCCAACCGGGTGCCGCTCAATATGCTGGCCTCTTATCTGGGTATTACGCCCTCGTCGCTAAGCCGTATCCGGAAACATATTCCCTGACCGCATTTCTTGTCATTTGGCAATTGTGGTTTGCGGCGGTTAGCTGAATTTTGTGGGGTAAATCAACACAAATACATGGAAGCGACCGATCTTTTGCAGCAGATTGCCTTTATCAGGGAAGTAGACAAACTCAAATATATTGTCCGGAAAACAAAGTTGTTTAACAGTGACCGCAACGAAAACGACGCCGAGCACAGCTGGCACCTTGCGCTGATGGCCATTGTCCTGGCCGATCACGCAAACGTACCGGTCGATCTGCTGAAGGTCGTCAAGATGTTGCTGATCCACGACATTGTCGAGATTGATGCCGGTGACACCTTCATTTACGACACGCAGAAAAGCCACAACAACACGGCCGAAGAGCGGGCGGCGGCCAACCGGATTTTCGGTCTCCTGCCCGGGGCCCAGGCGGCCGACCTGATTGCGGTCTGGGAGGAGTTTGAGGCGCAGGAAACCGACGAGGCGAAGTTTGCCCGGGCGATGGACCGGCTCGAACCGTTGTTGCAGAATACGTCGAACAACGGCGGGACCTGGGCGGAGTTTGGGGTGACGTATGACAAGGTGTACGCTAAAAAGCAGGTAATTGAGCGGGGTTCTGCCACCATCTGGCAATACGCCGAACAACTGATCAACGAAAGCGTTGAGTCCGGGATTTTAGAGCGGTAGGGGGGATCGAATAAATGATATATTTGAAAGTAATATCATTTATTCTGTTCTCGGGTTCGCATGGCCAAACAAGTTAGGGCGAGTATTACATTAGGCTGGAACGAAAGTATCAGTTACCTGTCCGACAGTATGTTATCTTTCTCGGATCGGCATCCCGCAGATGCCGGTTCGGCTCGACCGGCCCAACCTCCGGTTTGATTTCCCGCTCATCGCCTTCGCTGCGCTTGACTACAGGCTTTTTTTGCGGTCGGACCGCCCTGAAGAGGTCTTGCTGAGTATTCTGGCAAATTTTGACGGTGACTCTACCGAACAGGCATTGCGGCAAATAGTCAGCAGGGTTGAAGAAACGAGTAGCAGTGATTTTTCGTTAAAAAAGCATATCAATCAGTTGCGCGTGTTGGCACAACTGCGTTAATTAGGTATTAAACTGAAACTAGCTATGGATAGCAATTGATCCGGAACAAGACGCTTTTTACCTTATTGGTGAAGAGAAAGGCAAGCAAAAGGCCAAAGAAGTCTTTATTCGTAACCTGTTAACGATGTCGGCGTTGACTACTGCCCAAATTGCCAATGCAGCCGAAGTACCGGTTGAGTTTGTCGAGCAAATCCGGCAGAAAATGACTGACGGACAATAAACTTTTTAGTCAATAACTTTTCTACACCTATGCCCACCTTAGCCGGGCGGTTCGGAAAAAAAGAACCGCGCTACCCCAACCGCTTCCGCGACCTCATGGAGCGGATTTCCCGCAAACGGTTTGGCTTTTTTACCGCTTTACTACATTCCGAATCCCACCACCTGCATTACTCGCATAACGCGGTATAACGTGTATACTGGCATGAGGAAACTTCTGCCCGGCAGCCTGTCCGATATTCAGGCCAACGTTAAAACCATCGGGCGCAAAACGGGCTTTTATGATCTCCTGAACCTTATTGACTACTTGCCAGCATTCGTTTT